>CAZOFG010000005.1:32566-81813 GCA_964579125.1 uncultured Halobacteriales archaeon
AGTGGGGCCGGAGGGATTTGAACCCCCGATCGACTGATATCCCCGATCACCTCGGTACTCCTGAGTGTCGTCATCACGAACGGTGATCAGCCGTTCGCTCGGTATATCAGTCATTCGTCACCGAGATCAATCTCTGGAGTCAGTCGCCATGCCGGACTTGGCCACGGCCCCTGTGGGAACCGCTTAGGTAACCGGGTCAAAATCCATTTCGGTTTGGTGAGCCCACACACACATCCCAAATTCATTCGGTACGCAGCCACCCCGTCTCGCAACGTTTTTCACCGCGCCCTCGCGACCCACGACATGGCTGAGGACGGTTCTCAAGCAGGCTTTTTCACGGGGAAGTTGCGCATCCCCGAGGCACTGACCTTTGATGACGTCTTGTTGCGCCCAGCGGCGAGTGAGGTCGAACCCGATGACGTGGATTTGACCTCGAAGGTGTCCAAACGCGTCGAATTACCGATTCCCGTGCTTTCGGCCGCGATGGATACCGTGACCGAGTCGGAGATGGCGATCGAACTCGCTCGTCAAGGTGGTCTGGGCGTGTTGCACCGAAACATGTCGATCGAGGAGACAGTCGCCGAGATCGAGACGGTCAAAGAGGCCGATGAACTGATCATCCACGATGTCGTCACGGCCAGCCCCGACCAGACGGTCGAGGCGGTCGACGAAATGATGGAGACGGCGGGCGTCAGCGGGGCACCGGTCGTCGATGAGGACGGGAAGGTCCTCGGCATCATCAGCGGCACCGACATTCGGCCCTACCTCGAGGTGAACGAACGCGATGACGTGGCCGAAGCGATGACGGATGAGGTCATCACGGCTACCGAGGACGTCTCCGTCCGCGAAGCGCTCGAGTTGATGTACGAGCACAAAATCGAGCGCGTGCCGATCGTCGACGCAGAAAATCGGCTCGTCGGGCTCATCACGATGCAAAGCATTCTCCAACGCCGCGAATACGCCAACGCAGCCCGTGACGAAGACGGCTTGTTGCGCGTCGGGACTGCCGTCGGGCCCTTCGAAGAGGAGCGGGCCGTCCGCGCCGACGACGCCGGCGTCGATGTGATCTTCATCGATTGCGCACACGCCCACAATCGGAGCGTCATCGAGAGTGCCCGTGGCATCAAAGCGGAGGTGGACGCTGACGTCGTCGTCGGAAACATTGGGACCCGCGAAGCGGCGGAGGAGCTCGTCGACTTCGCGGACGGTCTCAAAGTCGGCATCGGCCCCGGCTCGATCTGTACGACGCGCGTCGTGACTGGTGCGGGCATGCCCCAAATCACGGCTGTGGCCGAAGTGGCCGATGTCGCCAACGCGTACGATATCCCGGTGATCGCGGACGGCGGCATTCGCTATTCCGGCGATGCCATCAAGGCGATCGCGGCCGGCGCAGATGCCGTGATGATGGGATCGTTCTTCGCGGGTACCGACGAGGCACCCGGCCGTCTGATCACGATGAACGGCAAGCGGTACAAGCAATACCGCGGCATGGGCAGTGTTGGAGCGTTGCAAGGCGGTAGCGGCGATCGGTATCTGAAGGATCCAGACGATGAGGAAGAGTACGTCCCTGAAGGGGTCGAGGCAGCCACGCCGTATACCGGATCGGTGGAGTCCGAACTCGTGCAATTGTTAGGGGGTATGCGAAGCGGTATGGGCTATGTCGGGGCGGCCACCATTCCCGCCTTCAAGGAGCGAGCGGAGTTCGTCCGGGTCTCCCAGGCCGGCCAGGTAGAAGGCCACCCTCACGACGTGGTCATTACCGACGAGGCGCCGAATTACAGCCCGCAGAACAACTCCTGAAAGCGAGCCGGGAGGGATTTGAACCCCCGACCGACGGATTAAGAGTCCGTCGCTCTGCCTAACTGAGCTACCGGCCCTCAGTCGTGCCTTTTCGGAGGGGCTAATAAGCGGTTTTCGGTGTTCCGGCCTTCGAGAGCGTTAAGTCCCTCCACCAGGTACTGCCCGGCCACATGAGCACCGGCGTCGCCGTGTCGTCGATGTCGTCGTACGCGATTCTCGGGTGTGGGAGCGTGGGACACCTCGTCGCGGAGGAGCTCCTCAACCAGGGCAAGGAGGTCCTGATCATCGATCGGGACGAAAGCCGCGTCGAGGCGCTTCGCGATCAGGATCTCAATGCCCAACAGGGTGACATTCGTGATGCTGAGATCCTCGAGGCAGTCGACGAGTACGATATCACGTTGATCATGTCCTCGGATGTCGAGGCCAACAAGGAAGCCGTCAAAACGCTGCGCGAGGCCGATCCGGATCGGTTCATCGTCGTTCGGGCGAGTGATCCAGTCTCAAGCGAAGAGCTGCGAGAGCTTGGCGCCGATGTCGTCATCAACCCACCGTCGGTCATCGCCGACTCCGCGCTTCGCTCCCTCGAACAGGGCGAACTCGAGCACCTGGCACAGCGGTTGGCCGCAGTCGTCTCCGAGTGTGAGGGCGAGATGGCCATCGTCACCTACGAGAATCCTGATCCGGACGCGCTGGCGAGTGCGGCCGCCTTGCAGGCCATCGCCGCCCATCTCGACGTCGAGGCGTCGATTTATTATCGCGGCGAGATGGGCCATCAGGAAAACCGCGCGTTCGTCAACCTGCTCGAAATCGAACTCAACGAGCTCGATCCGAGCGAATCCGCGCTTGAGACGGCTGGCCTCGTCGCCACTATTGGGTATGATCCGGACGATCCCATCGAGGGCGACGTGCTTTTTCACCACGAGCTCATCGAGGACGACCTCGATGCGACCTTTCGCGACGTGCGCCCGAACATGTCGTCCACATCGACGATTCTGACGAAGTACGTTCAGGAGTTCGACATGAGCGTCGATGAGCAGGTCGCGACGGCGTTATTATACGGAATTCGTTCGGAAACCCTCGATTTCAAGCGGGATACCACCCCGGCGGATCTGACGGCGGCGGCCTATCTCTACCCGTTTGCGGATCACGACACCCTCGAGCAGGTGGAATCACCATCGATGAGCCCGGAGACGCTGGATGTCCTCGCGGAGGCGATTCGCAATCGCGAGGTCCAAGGCAGCCACCTTATCTCGAACGCCGGGTTCGTCAGCACGCGCGATGCCCTGACCCAGGCGGCCCAGCAACTGTTGAATCTCGAGGGCATCACCACCGCGGCCGTCTTCGGCATCGACGAGGACACGATCTACATCGAGGCGCAATCGAAGGACATCAGGCTCAACATTGGTTCGACCCTGCAGGAGGCCTTTCAGGACGTTGGCGAGGCGGCCGGGCACTCGACGAAAGCCAGCGCGGAAATCCCCCTCGGTATCTTCACCGGCCTCGATCCGGAAGACGAAGATCGCGAGACGTTCCTCGAGTTGATCGAGTCGGCCGTCAAGCAGAAACTGTTCGCCGCGATGGGGGTTGATCTCTCCGAGAACGGCAACGGCAGCTAATCGGTCACTCCTCCTCGCCGTCCTGTTCCTTGATCCGTTCGATGATGTCGTTGACGAGCACGATATCGCCGACGGACAGCACCCACCGATATGGGAGCATAATGCCGCGTGCGTCGCCGACGTGGTCTTCGAAGAGGTCGTCGTTGAGCCGGTACAGCGCCAAGCCCGTCACGGCGTTCGCGTCGATATCGAGGCGAATGTCCTCGACTTCGCCAACGAACACCCCGTTGTTAGAGTAGACTTCCCGCCCCACCAGGCTCGTGATCTCCTGTCGCATCGACTCCATGGGGTCACGCACTCCTGGCTGGGCCTTAAGCGTTGGCGAACCGGTCGCCGCATACTTGGTGGTGGCCCGGGAGTGCTGGGCCAATGGCAACCGAGGAGTCCCCCGGTGCTGGCGGTCGCGACGCGACCGACCAGTCGCTCGGGCCACTCGCGGCCCTCGACGATCGGATTGACGGCGAGGTTCGACGTGATGCCTACTCTCGCCATCTCTATGCGACCGATGCGAGCCTGTACCGCGAGGTGCCTGACGGCGTTGTCTTTCCCCGTGAACGCGGTGAGGTTCAGACCGTCATGCGCTATTGTGCCGAACGGTCACTGGCCGTCTTACCCCGTGGCGGCGGGACGAGCCTCGCCGGACAGGCCGTCAATGGTGCGGTCATTATCGATCTGACGCGACACATGGATAGGATCGTCGACGTCGATCCGAACGCAGAGATTGTGACAGCCCAGCCGGGAATCACCCTCGGGGCACTGAATGCATCCGTCGATTCGCACAACCTCACGTTTCCACCCGATCCAGCCTGGGCCGATTTTAGCACGCTCGGCGGGGCGATCGCCAATAACTCGAGCGGCGCGCATTCGCTCGCTTACGGGCCAACTGACGGGTACATCGAATCGGTTGAGATCGTCTTCGACAATGGATCGATCGCCACGTTCGAACCGATCACTCCCGAGCAACTGTCGTCGCGGGCCGACCCATCCGGTGATCGCGAGGGCCAGGTGTATGCGTTCCTTGATCGTCTCTATCGCGAGGAGCGCGAGACCGTTACCGACACCATGCCGGATCTCGGGCGGAACGTTGCTGGTTACAACCTCGACGGCATCCTCGAGGAGGACGAGGCCGGTCGGATCAACCCGGCTCGGCTCTTCGCCGCCAGCGAAGGCACGCTCGGGGTGATCACCGAGGCGACGGTTCGGCTCGAACCCGAACCTGATGCGGTCGGCGCGGCGTTGCTCTCCTTCGAAACGTTCGAGGAGGCAATGAAGTCCGTCTCCGCGCTTCTCGACCACGATCCGGCTGCCGTCGAAGCCATGGATGACGTATTGCTCAAAGCAGCGCGGGAGCATCCGGACTTCGCCGAGGTCGCGTCACTGCCTCCCGAAGGTGCGTCCGGGGTGTTATTGGTTGAGGTGTTCGGTCACTCACCGACGGTCGTCCGAGCCGATCTCGATGCCATACTCGCCGAGTTCGGTCCTGAATCTGGTCGAGCGATCGATGCCCGCGTCACGACGGATGCGGCCGAGCGGGATCGCTTCTGGGAGCTACGAAAGGCCGGACTCCCCCTGTTGCTCAGTCGGACGAGCGACGACAAACACGTCGCGTTCGTCGAGGATGCGGCGGTCCCACCCGAAGCGTTGCCGGCGTTCGTTTCGTCGTTTCGGGCCCTGCTGGATCGACACGACACGTCCGCGAGTTTCTACGGTCATGCCGGACCAGGCGTCCTCCACGTTAGGCCCCTCATCGACACGACCGACGACTTCGGCAGAGAGCGGATGCGGGACATTGCGGAGGGGGTCTTCGATCTCGTCCAAGCCCACGATGGGTCCATCAGCGGCGAGCATGGGGACGGTCGGAGCCGAACCGAGTTCACTGCCCGACAGTACACCCCCGAGGTCCATGCGTTGTTCCGGGACCTGAAGGACACGCTCGATCCAACCGGCCGGCTGAATCCGGGACCGGTCGTCGGGAATGTCCATCTCGACGAGGATCACCGGATCGAGCCCGATGACGAGGTGACCGTGCCATTCGACCCGTTCCTGCACTGGGAAAACGAAAACGGCCTGCGAGGGATGATCGAACTCTGTCACGGGTGTGGGGGGTGTCAGGGGAGTCAGGCCGTCGCTGGCGGCGTCATGTGTCCCACCTATCGAGCCAGCGAAGAGGAAATTACCAGCACGCGCGGACGGGCGAATCTCCTCAGGGAGGCGATACGTGGCCATCTCGATCCCGAGGAATTGCTTTCCGAACACTTTCAGGCCGAGGTCCTCGATCTGTGTATCGGCTGCAAGGGCTGTCTCACCGACTGCCCCAGCGGGGTCGACATGGCCAAACTCAAAGCCGAATTGCGCTATCAACGAACGGTGCAGGACGGTCCGACGCGTCGCCAACGTCTGTTTGGTTCGTTACCGCGGCTTGCCCGGTGGGGTAGTCGGCTCGCCCCGGTCTCAAACTGGCTCACTCGGGTGCCAGGCCGAGGGCGGCTCCAAGAGGCACTGTTCGGTATCGCCCGGGGCCGAACACCGCCACGGTTCGCCGGTACACCCATGGCGACCTCGCGTACCGAGAGCGATCGCGAGTCGGAGCAACACGTCGTCCTCGTCGTGGATCCGTACACGAACTATTTCGCCCCAGAAAGCGGCCGGGCCACGAAACGACTGCTTGAGGCGGCAAACGTGGCGGTCGATGTCGAACCCGTAGCCTCGCTGGGTCGCGCCGCGTTTTCGCAGGGGTTGCTCGACCATGCGCGCGACCGCGCCGTGACTGCCCTCGAGACGCTTGAACCGAAGGTCGAAGCTGGCTCGACGCTGGTGGTCCCGGAACCTGCAGCTGCGGCGATGCTTCAAGCGGATTATGTCTCGTTGCTCGGCTCTGCGCGGGCCACACCCGTAGCGAACGCGACGTTCGGGCCGCTCGCATATCTCGATCATATCGGTGCCGACCTGCCCCTCAAGCCACGGGACGACCCAGTGGCCGTCCATGGTCACTGCCAGGCCCATAGCGTGGCGAACGGCCGCGACCTTGAGACTATCGTCGAGGACTACGGCTACACCGTCACCCCGTTGGATTCCGGGTGTTGTGGCATGGCCGGAAGCTTTGGATACGAGGCTGAACACCAGGCTATGAGTCGAGCGATCGGTGGAATCCTTGAGGATCAACTCGAGGAGTGTGGCCCGACACACGTGCTCGCGGCAGGATTCTCCTGTCGGCGACAACTGGCGGCGCTTGACATCCAGTCAGCAGTTTCGCATCCGGTGAACGTCCTTGCCGCAGATCTGGCCTAAGTTTACCCTGTTAGCGTTCCGCCTCGGTGAGCAACTCGGAGGACGCGTCCGCGAAGGCCTCCAGTGCGGCTGCCTCCATGTCGTGCAACGCGCCCGGAATGACGAGCAGGTGCAACGGGGGACCGAAGGACCGTTCAGCGAGCGCCGACAGGGTATCGGCGTGGACGAGGGGGTCATCGCTCCCGGCACGGGCGATGGCGATCGCGAGTCGATCCTCCAGCGGTTTCTTGAGTACGGCGGCCGCTCGGTCCGCGGATAGACACCGCTCATCGAGGTCACTCGAGAGGATGGTTCGATTGGCATCGTCGAGGTTGAGATCGAGAAAGACCAAGGTGTGCAGGTCGCGATCCAGGTTTTCCTGGATGACACGGATCACGCTCGGCGGGATGCCGTCGTGACCGTGCTGGTCGGGAAAGGGGATCGTCGTCGATTGGCCGAACCGATACTGTTGCAACCCTGTCAGGCCCGCGGCGGCGGTCGCTGCTGAGGTGCCGTGGTGAATGCGGGTGTCGATGTCGCGCTCGTGTGCTCGCAAGCGCAAATCGACGTGCGTGGTCGCGATCATCGGATCGCCAGCGGTGAGAAACGCGACCCGATCCTGTTGTGCTGCATCGAGGATCGGTTCCGGGGCCTGCTCGACGGCTGCCCGGTCGAGAACGGTGATCTCGGTCCCGTGTGTCGCCTCGAGGGTCGCCACATCGGTGCCGGTAAGGACGCTCGTGTACCCCTCGAGATAGGCACGATCCGCATTGGTGAGCGCGTTGGCCCCCCGACGAGTGATCGAGTGTTCGTCGTACAGCCCCAACCCGATGAACTCGAGCATGAGCCAAGCGTATACGGCCAGCGATAAACCGCTCGCGAAACGGTACGGTTACGGCGGCCCGGACGCCAGCCAAGGCATGGAGCGTCCCTGCGTCCGGGTCTCCCGTGAACGGGGTGAGACAGCGCGCCAGACGCTCGCGGAGGCCGATCTCATCGATCGTCGATTCGCCCTCGAAAGCGACGGCGAGTGGGTGTACATTCCGGTGCGGGACCCGGACGCCGTTCCAGCGGAGTACGCGGTATATACGCGGGAGTTGGCTGAGCGAGATGACCAGACCCTTCCTGAAGACGAACTTTCGTTCTCGCCGACATACGAACGCCTCGGCTCGCTCGCGTTGCTTCAGGAGTCAGACCCGAACCGAGCCCGAGCTGCCGCCGATGCGATCATGGCGTCCGATCTCCCCATCGAGGGGGTCTTGAATCGGGCTTCACCCGTTATGGGAACCGAGCGCGTGCCCGAGTGGGAGGTCCTCGCCGGTGACACGACCGAGACGATCCACCGCGAATACGGCGCCGCGTTTCTCGTCGATCCGACGGAAGTGTACTTTTCTCCCCGCCTCGCCACGGAGCGCGAACGAGTCATTTCACAGGTCTCCCCTGGCGAATGCGTGTTCGACATGTTCGCTGGCGCTGGCCCGTATGCGGTCCGTGCCGCGATGGCTGGGGCGACCGTCGTCGCCGTCGATATCAATCCAGCGGCGGTGCGGTATTGTCGCGAAAACGCGCGGCGGAATGACGTGGAGGACCAAGTGACCGTGATCGAAGGGGACGTTCGAGAGGTTGCTGAAACATACGCTGATTGGGCCGACAGACTCGTGATGAATCTCCCCCATTCGGCCGCGGTGTTTCTGGATACCGCGGCGACCCTCGCAGGGGATGCGTGTCGCGTCCATTATTACGACATTCAACCCGCAGACGCGCCGTTTGACGCCGGTGAAGCTGCCATCCGGACCGCCTTCGAACCGGAATATACCGTCACGGTCTCGAATCGACGGGAGGTGCGTTCCTATTCGCCGACAGAAGTCAATGTCTGTCTCGATGTCGACCTCGAACGACGACGCTGAACGGTCACCGCTCCTTCAAATCGACTGTGCATGTTCGTCATATCTCGTAAACCGCTCCACGGATCGGGTGTCTGCCCTCTCCCGCGACTTTCGGATCTGACCGAGACGGAACGCTTAATTAATTGATTGGCCTCAGTCTCGGGCACGTGCCGGTGTAGCTCAGCTGGGAGAGCGAGTCCTTCGTAAGGACTAGGTCGAGGGTTCAAATCCCCCCACCGGCTTCCTTCAATTATCAGTTTTAACGGTTCCTGGTAGCGGGCACGTTCCTCACCGCATCGCTTCGCCGCCATTGACGTTCAACGTTTCTCCGGTAACGAACGTCGCGTCTCTGAGGTAGGCCACGGCCTCGGCGATGTCCTCGGGCTGTCCGTATCGGCCCACTGGAATGTCGGCAATCTCCTCGGCCTTCTCGTCCGGGGATCGATCGCCCGTCATATCGGTCTCGATGTGCCCCGGCGCCACCGCATTCACGCGAACGTCGGGCGCAAACTCACGTGCGTGACTTCTGGTGAGGGTCAACAGCGCCCCTTTCGAAGCGGCGTAATGGCATTCGATCGCGCGTCCGGTATGGGCGAGAATGGACGAAATATTCGTGATCGACGGCTCGTCCGAGCGGGATGTCAGATACGGTGCAGCGGCCTTCGTGACGTTGAACGCCGAATTGACGTTGACATCCATGATCCGATCGAAATCAGCGGGGTCCAGCTCGGGCGTGTACAGGTGTTGATCGATCCCCGCATTGTTCACGACATGCGTTAGGTCGCCGAGCACGTCCTGCGTTTCTTCGACGAGACGAGTGGCGGCCGAGGGCTCCGAGACGTCAGCCCCGACGACGTGTGCTCGTTGCCCCGTTGCCTCGATGGCCTCGGCGACCTCGTGTGCCGCCGTTTCGCTGGAATGGTAATTGACCGTGACATCGTAGCCGTCGGCGGCGAATCGTTCGGCGATCGATCGGCCGATACCCCGAGAGGAGCCGGTAACGATGGCGCTTGGCATACCGCTCGCTTCGGTGCCTGTCACTTCGACCTTGCTATCGGGGCGAGTCGGTCGGCTCAGCCAACGATGTTCGCCTCGAGATCCCGTGGATAGTACGTCAGGGTCTCGGTGCCCTCCTCGGTCACCAACACGGTATCGGAGTGGCGATAGCCTGCGCGGTCCGTGTAGAGCCCAGGTTCGATTGTGTAGACGTGCCCGGGGTGCATGACGGCATCTTCGCCGTCGGCGTGGTCGTCCCAGCCGCGATCGATGTAGGGCGGTTCGTGGCCGTCCATGCCGATATTGTGCCCGACGTGATGGCGCGCGAGATCGGCGACGCCCTGTTCCTCGAAGTATGTCCACACGTCCGCGGCAACATCCGCGAGGGAAACGCCCGGCCCAAGCGCGTCGATAGCGAGCTCTTGGGCTTCCATCATGAGGTTGTAGTAGTGTTCGTCCTCGTCGGTCGGCTGCCCAACGAACATCGTCCGCTCCAACTCGGCGAAGTAGCCGTCGACGTTGGCCGTTGCGCCGGTAATGATGACGTCGCCACCGCGAAGGCGCTCGTTCGGGGTATGCCCGTGCGGTAAGGCGGTCTCGGCCCCGGAGATGTAACCAGCACTGACCGGCCCCGAGCCACGTACGCGCTCGACGTAGCGCTCCCCGAGGGTATCGAGCATGGCGCGGGACGCGTCGGTCGAGGCGCGCTGACTGACCGTGGCAGGGTGAGCGCCGACAGTTGTATACTCCGCAAGGTAACGATGGCCGAGGTTCGCCCATCGAGCCGATTCGCGAATGAGGTCGCGCTCGGCCGGCGTCTTCTCCCATCGCATGCGGTCGATCCACGATTGCGTTTCGACCTCGACGTACTCGGAGAGGGCGGGGCCCTCGTACCCCATGACCCCGGGGGCTCCGTCCATGTCAGCCATGACGTGCTCGACATCGAGTTCCTCGAGCATCGCAGCGACCGTCGCGATTGGCTCGCCACCGGGATAATCGAAGTAGTGATGGATCGATTCGATGCGCGGATTCGGCTCGACGCGTTCGACTTCGAGACGGGGAACCGTGATCGCACAGGCGTCCTGTGTGAGACACAGCGCTACGGGTCGTTCGGTCTGGACGTGATGAAAACCGCTGACGTACTCGATACTCGTGGCACCGAACCACAACGCCGCACCGGCGTCGGTCTCCGCGAGGCGATCGCGGACGGCCTCAATGCGGCGATCATATTCCGCTGTCGGAAGCTGACTCGCCATGGCTGTCGATGCGCGCGGTCCCTCCTAAATCGGTCGGCTACTGGCCATCGTCTGACCAGTCGACGAGGTCGAGTAGATCGGCAATCGAGTCGATGTGGTCGTCACAATGCGGTTCGACGGCGGGTTTGGAGTGAAACCCAATCGCATGTCCGGCCGTCTCAAGCATCGGGATGTCGTTCGCGCCATCACCGACGGCGACGGTCGCCTCGAGGTCGACATCGAACGCCCGACAGATCTCACGGAGGACTTCGTCCTTCTCGGTCTCGATCAACGGGCCCGACACCTCACCCGTGAGCTGGCCATCGGCGACGTGAAAGCGATTGGCTCGGATGGCGTCGACGGTCACGTCCGCCCGGTCAAGGGCCCGTTCAACGCCTCGTTCGAACCCTCCGGTGAGGATCACGACGTGAACCACACCTGCCCGAAGTTGGTGGATCGTTTGGGCGGCCCCTGGGCGGAGGTCGATCCGATCGAGGGCCGTGCGAGCCGCGTTGATGTCGAGCCCGGCCAGGCGTCGCACTCGTTCGCGGAGGCTCTCCGCATAGGCGATTTCGCCTTGCATCGCGCGATCGGTGATCGCCTCGATGTCGGCTGCCACGCCGTGGGCCTCGCCCAAGAGCACCGTCATTTCGGCTTCGGCCAGCGTGCCGTCGAAATCGAACGCGACGAGGCGGGTTGTCACAGCTATGTATCCCTTCTGCGTCACCCGCTTTAACAGGCCCGACAGCGTTCGAAGTCCACACCTTCATTACCGGCGGCTGGGGGCTGTCTGAGCATGCGCATCGTCGTGACCGATCCGATTCACGAGGCAGGGCTCGAGCAGTTACGGGCGGCTGGCCATGAGGTGATCGAGGCGACAGCAGCCGAACCAGCCGATCTCCCTGCTGTGCTATCAGGCGCTGACGCGATCGTCGTGCGGTCCGGAACGATCGTCACCGCGGACCTGCTCGACCAACTCGATGAACTGGCTGTCATCGCGCGCGCCGGTATCGGGGTCGACAACATCGATCTCGAGGCGGCCACCGAGGCAGGCGTCCTCGTGGTGAATGCCCCGACTGGCGGCGTCGATGCGGTTACGGAACACACCTTGACACTGGTGTTCGCGCTCATGCGCCGGCTTCCCCACGTCGACCGCGAGATGCACACCGGGGCGTGGCCCAAACCGACCTACGAAGCGAGCGCCGTTCGCGACGCAACGATGGGCGTCGTGGGCCTCGGCCGGATCGGCCGCTCGGTTGCGGCGGTCGCCGACTCGCTCGGAATGCCTCTCGTCGGATATGATCCGTATGTGGCCGACGGTGCGCTTGCGGATATCCCAATTGACGTGGCTTCGTTCGAGGCGTGCCTATCGGCGGCCGACGTCGTGACAGTTCACACGCCGTTGACGGACGAAACGGCCCACCTCGTCGATGCCGAGGCGCTCTCGACGCTTGGGCCAGGGTATCTGGTCAACTGCGCACGTGGTGGCATCGTTGACGAAACCGCATTGATCGAGGCTCTCGAAGACGGCCCGCTTCGCGGGGCCGCATTGGACGTGTTCGAAACCGAACCCTTGCCAGCAGACGATCCCCTTCGCGACCGCGAGGACGTCATTCTTACCCCACATATCGGCGCCACCTCGGATGCGGCCCAACGCACGATCGCGGAGGAAGTAGCCGAGCAACTCATCGCCATCGATCGCGACGAGACACCGACACATCCGGTGAACGATCCACCGTCGGTGTAATCGTCACAGCTGCATTCTCACGATCGATAATTTGAGGCGGGCCTTTATGCACCTCTTCGTGACACGTTCAGGTAATGGCGAGTGAGCACTCAGGCTCCGAACTCGACCCACATGCGGAGTCCGAAAGGTACGTGTCCCCCGCCGTCGAGTTCACGCTCATCCTGGTGATTATGAGTGTCGTCGCCCTCGCCGGTGCAACGATCCTCGTTCCGTAAGCGGGGAGATGCGATGGTCACCTCCATCTGGCGCCATGAACGGCTAGTCTGGCTTGTGGCATTGGTGACCTATGGGATCGGCGATACGATCACGACGCTTCTCGGATTGCGGGTCGACGCCGTCTCGGAAGCCGGTCCGGTGATGGGGCCAGTAATCGAGGCATACGGCCCGGTCGGGTTGGTGTTTGCGAAGCTCGCAATGTTTGTGGCCTTCGGAGCCGTCTGGCGATTGGTTCGGCCGCCGGGCCGGGTCGCGGTTCCCCTCGCACTTGCGATCGTCGGCGTCGTCGTCACGGGGTGGAACGCGGTGGTCATCCTCATCGGCAGCTGACGACGAGCGGGTGTGGCGAGGGCTTCTTGTCCCGCTCTGATAAAGGAGTGTTATGGAGTTGTCGATGGTGGCATCGTTGGCATTGTGGGCGATCGGTTTCGGGTTCGTCATCGCAAGTATCCTCGTATCCATCCGACGCCTGATTCGCTACCGATACCGGGGGCATGCCCAGGTGCCATGGATCCGTGGCGGGGGTTGGTTCGTCCTCGGTGCGTCCTGTATCTCCGTGGCCGTTGCGCTCCTCGATGGCGAGTCAGCGGCGATCACGTTTTGGCGGGGGTTCGGGCCGGTCGTGCTCGTGGGGCTCGTCGTGGCCCTGTACGTGCGCCAGCGCAGCAGGGAACTTTAGCCACTGCAGTGCTGACCGATCGGTATGACCATCACCCTGTACCGACTCGACGGCTGTCCGTTTTGCGAGGCGGTCGTCGACGAATTCGAGGCCCGTGATATCGGCTTCGAGAGCGTCTGGGTGGACGCATTGCATTCCGAGCGAGACGAGGTCAAACGCGTCTCCGGCCAACGAGGTGTCCCCGTCCTCGTTGACGATGAGTTGGGCGTGACGATGGCCGAGTCGGAGAATATTATCGCGTTCGTGGAAACGACCTATGATGACTGATCCCGTGTTGAACGAGTCGGAATCGGTGCGTACGCGTCTGAGCACCAGGTGTGCAATGTGAAATTTGGAGAAGAGGGCCGTCAAGTGTGCCGTTCGTCGGCCAACCCTTCCACAAGGCAGGCGGATCGGAGTTGACAATGGCTAAAGGCGGTCAATCCCTACGACGGCACATCGAATGGTTTCGTTGAGTCGGCGACGATTGCTACACGGCACCGCGGTGGCCGCGGGGATCGGTCTTGCGGGTTGCCTGGAAGGGGCGACGGAGACACGCTGGCCCCTGTTTCGGGGGCCATCGAACAACGAGGCGAGTACCCGGGAACGCCCTGATGGATCGCTCACGGTCGGGTGGGATCTCGAATATCGATCCGCTCTCGAATCGGCTCCCGGCCCAGTGACCCCTTCCTCGACCGTCGCGGATGCGGATCGAGCCTACCTTACCTGTCAGGTGACGGGGGAAGACGACCGTGCGACGGCGACTGGCGTCATCGCGTTCGATCCGGCCGATGGTGGCGTGGAGTGGACGCGATTGATCGAACACACCCCGCCCGTTTCGACGCCGATCGTCCCCCCGCCGGTGCGTGCAAGACAGGACCTCGTGGTCATCGCCGGGAATGAGGCAATCGTCCTCGCGCCTGCTTCCGGGCGGACGCGGTTGCGGATTGCACTCCCGTGGGCGCCCCACGCGGCCCCAGGCGGTGACCGCGAACTTGTCGCACTCGCGGGTCCGTCCCTGGCGATGCTCGACATCGAAGAGGCCGAAGACGTGCGGTGGATGCTGGAGAATCCGCCTCGGCCGGCCCCACTGTACAATCCGTTAACCGTCCTCCAGGACCGAGTGTTTCTCAACACTGAGGGCCGCGTGTATGCGATTCGACGGGGTGATGGGAGGCGCCTGTGGGATGCACCACTCCCGGAGGGGGCGCCGACCGGCGCGTCGCCTCTTGTCGATGGCTATCACTTGTTTTTGCGTATCAGACGCGAGGATGGCTCTGAAGCCATCTACGCGCAGGATCGGGCCAACCGTGAGCATCGCTGGGATCACGACCTCGGCCCGTCACCGGGCGAACCCGCGGGGATGAGCGCGTATCGCGTCGGCGGCTTGTACTCGACGACGGCGAACGAGTTGATCGCTACCCACGTGGGGAACGGCTCGATCAATTGGCGGCGCGATCTGTCAGTGACGACACGGTATCCGACAGTTGGGTCGAATACGATCTTTTGTCTCGGGGCGGATCGCCTCGTCGGCGTGGATCGTACCGACGGCGAACAGACCGAGCTCGTGGAGTTACCCGGATCGGCGCCCCCCGATCCGATCGAACCGGTACCACGAAACGAAGCCGTGCTGGTCCCTCGATCCGATCGGCTGCTCGGCATAACGGCGGGGGACTGATCGCGGCCGCTTCAGTCCTTACAACACGTCCCGGCCAGGTCGGCGAAATCGACGTCCAACGGGGCGGAGATCGTCTCGTTCATCGATGCGAGGCGATCCGCGAGGTCCTCTTGAGCGTCCTGATAGGACTGCATGACGGGGAGATCGTACAGGTCACGGCGGAGCTGTTCCAACTCTTTGCCATCTTCGCGGGTGGCCTCGCCTCGTTGTCGATCGCGCATGAATTCCTCACGGCGGGCTTCGAACTGTTCAATGCGCTCTTGGGCATCGTCGGAGGCCTTCACGGCCCGTTCGGCCTCTTCGAGGCGTTCGTATTCGGGCAATTCGGTAATGGCGTCGCCCAGCGCCGCGGCCAGATCGGTGGCGTCACCCTCGGCCGGTGCGAGGTCAGTGCTCATCGCATTGGCCTATCTCTGCGCGTCGTATCAACCTGGCGCTCGGGGCCGGAACGTCGGGGTTATCAGTCGGCGCGCTGTATCACGGGCCAATGAGTGACGCGTCGGAACGATCACGTGGGGATTTGCGCCGAACCGGCCTCGCGCTGAAACACGATCGCGAGTGGGATTACGAACTCGACAGAATCGAGGAGAAAGTGGAGGACCGTGACGCCGACTTCGTTGGGTTACAGTTTCCCGAAGGGCTGAAACGTCGGGCCCCGAAGGTGGCCGACGATCTCCGTCGGACACTGCCCGATGACGTGACGGTCGCGATCTCCGGCGAGGCGTGTTTCGGTGCGTGCGATCTGGATTTGAATCTCATGCGGCAATCGGACGTGTTCGTCCATTTCGGGCACAGCCCGATGAAGGATTCCGATAAGATCGTCTACGTGCCGCTGTTTTCGAATGTCGACGTCGAACCGATCATCGAGGAGGCGATGGAGGAGTTGACGGAGCCCGAAATCGGCCTCGTGACGACTGCCCAGCATATGAACCACTTCGAAGCGATGGCCGACCAGCTCGAGGCCAATGGGTTCTCCGTCGCGACACGACGGGGCGACGAGCGTCTCACCCACGAGGGCCAGGTGCTGGGGTGCAACTACGAGAGCGCGGACGTCCCGGCCGACGAAGTGTTGTACGTCGGTGGCGGGAAGTTCCATCCGGTCGGCCTCGCGATGGATCATCCGGACAAACGCGTCGTGATCGCCGATCCGGTCAACAATCTCGTCACGGAAGCGGATCCGGAGCCGTTTATCAAACAACGGTATGCCGCGGTCCACAAAGCGATGGACGCCGAGACGTGGGGTGTCATCTACTGTACGAAGGTCGGCCAGCGTCGCTGGGAGCAGGCCCAAGAGATCGTCGACAACAACGACCAGGCGTATCTCATTACGCTGAACGAGATTACGCCGGATCGACTCAAGCACTTCGACCTCGACGCCTTCGTCAATACGGGCTGTCCCCGCGTGACGACTGACGATGGGCCGCAGTTCCCCAAACCGCTGTTGACCCCCGGCGAGTACGAGATCGCCATCGGCGAGAAACCCCTCGACGCGTTGTCGTTCGACACCTTTCACGGCACCTGGTAGCCGGGGCGATGCCCGCTCGCAGCGAGTTGGAACGGCGGCTATCGCAGGTGGATGGGTTCGAGGCGCCGGAACCGACTCGGGAGCAGTATGCAACGCCAGCCTCGATCGCGGCACATCTCGTCCACGAGGCTGGGCTTCGGGGCGATCTCGACCGGCCGGTCGTCGATTTCGGAACCGGAACGGGCGTGCTCGCGATCGGGGCCGCCCTGGCCGGCGCTGCGTCCGTCACGGGCATGGACATCGATCGAGGGCCTCTCGAGATCGCGCGAGCGAACCGAGACCGACTCGGAGTATCGGTCGATTTCGTCCAGAGTGGCATCCAGCACATCCCACTGTGCCCGAACGAGCCCGTGACGGTTCTGATGAACCCACCATTCGGGGCCCAACCTGGGCAACGTGGCGCTGATCGACCGTTTTTGCGGGCGTGTGCCGACATCGCGAGCGTGTCGTATTCGATCCACAATGCACAGAGTCGGAACTTCATCGAGGCGTACACCGCGGATCACGGCGGCTCGATCACCCACGCGTTCGCGGCGGAGCTCTCGATCGATCGGCAGTTCGCGTTTCACGAGGAGACGCGGCGTGAGGTCCCGGTGGAGGTCTACCGCATCGAATGGAACTAAGCGCGTGACGCGACCCGAACGATCGTCCCATCGTAGCGGGCGAACAACTCGCCCTCGACGTTCGTGAGCGTGAGATCGGCGATCGTCACACTCTCATTCGATGCTGGTATCGTCGCCGTACCGACCGTTGCTCCCTGGTGGGCGACCGAAACCTGGAAGCGTTCGTCTTCGATCCCGATGGACAGGGTCCGATTTGCGATACGCACGTCGGCGCGACGCGCCTCGCTCGCGAAGGCGTGGACCGACTGGTCGGTGGTTTGGAGCCACACTTGATAGACGGAGCCGTTGCCGAGGACGCGCCAGGCCTCCCGATCGACGAAGACGTTGGTTCGCCACCCGACCCCGCCTAACGTCACCCAGCCAAACCCCTGATCAGCGAGGCGTTGTGGCGTGAGTTCGCGTGACCAGATGGTGCGGGGTTCGCTATAGACGATGACGCCGCTTGTGGAGACGTTGCCCAAGCCCCCCACGTCGATACCGCCCACGGCGACCATCTCGTTGTCGATGCCCTCGGCGTAGATCACGCGATAGTCTCCCACTTCGAGGGCGGGCCGATCGGCGGCCGCGCCGGGGTCCGTCGCGACGAGATTCACGGCAACTGCCGGGCCGATCATCGCCGCGAGCGCAATTACCATGATGCCCAGCGCGAGGCGGCGTTCCGCGATGAGACCGGCGATATCGCGCATGCGACCGGCGACCGCGACGGCGATGAGGACGGCGAGGGCGACGACGAGGACGATCCCGATCGCCCGCAGGAGGAGGTACTGGTCGTGGCCTTCGTACCAGTACACCGCCCAGAGTGATTGGGCGATAGCGAAGCCCAACACGCCCGCGAAAATCCGCCAGGCGTCCGGGATGGTATCGCGGCGGCGGAAGACGTACACCGCGAGTAACACCCCGACGAGAAACCCGATCGCATGGCCCTGAATGGCGACTTCGGCCCACCATGGCGGCGAGGGTGCCGGGGCGGAGATGCCAGCCGAGGTGATCGGCTCGCGAATGGCTTCGATCACGCGGCGCAGCAGTTGAATCCCGAAGAGCCCGAGGACCGTCGTGAGTGGATATCGAACGAGGGCGAAGCCGGCCATGGCGAAGACGACGCCGGAGAAGCCGATTACCGGCCCAAGGGCAAACAGGGCCGTGAACAGGCCGATGGCGAGGATGGCGACTGGAACGATGATGAACGCTCGCACGTACGGATTCATCGAGCGGGAGCCGAAGCTGACAGCGCCCCGTTCGGTCGGGTAGTGACTGAAGGCGTACTCGGCGATCGATCCGAGCACGAGGGCGGCTGTGACGTTATTCAGCAGGTGATTGAACCCGCTGTGGGCAAACCCGGCGGTGAGCCACCCGGTCGGATAGAGGTACGACCAGGACTGAAACGGCAGCACCACGGGATCGTAGACGTTCGCCAGGCCGTCTTGCACGATGTAATAGACGAAGAGGACGAGACCGATCGAGACGAGGGTCCCCCACGGGATGCCCAAAAGCAGGCGTGCGCGCAGCTGACGCCCCCAGCGCCCGGCCGGGTCGTCGATGTGGCGGATCACGGCGACAGCCACGAGCCCGACGACGGCGATCCCGAGGGCAACAGCCCATTCCATCGAGATGGCGTTGGACGAGGCGCGGTTTAGTCCCTTCCGTCCGGGCGATCTCACCCGGATCACAAGCCTCTTGCAGGTGACGGGCCGAACCGAGCGTATGGACCTGCGGATCATCGACCGCGACGACGACGCCCTCCAGATCGAAATCGGTGGGGAGGACCACACCTTTTTGAACGCCCTGAAGGGCGCACTGTTGGAGACCGACGGCGTCGTCGCGGCGACTTACGACATGAACCCGGAGCAATCGGGCGGCCAGACCGATCCGATCCTCTCGATCACGACTGATGGCGACCTCGATCCGCTCGATGCACTTGCCGACGCCGCAGCCGCCGTGAACGGTAAAAGCGACGCGTTTCGGTCGGCGTTCGAAGCGGCGACGTAATCGGTCGGTACAGCCAAGACCCGTCAAGACCTCGATTGAGATATGACGCAGGAGGTTTCTCCGTCCGAACGAACGACAGCTCCACAGAGCCCGTTTGGTCGTCAAGCCGTGATACGCGGCGTCCTCGTCTGGCTGGTCGGCATCCTCGTGGTCTTCGCGCTGCCGTTGCTCACGCTGTAGTGCGCGCAGTCGCTTCGACGGCCGCAGTTAGAAGGCGTATTCGTCCTCGTGATCCATCATGCCCTCGTCTTCAAACCCGAGCTCCTGTTCGTCGCTTTGTTGCTCGCTTCCGGCCTCGTAGGCCTTGATGCCCGCGGAGATGAGGGCTTCCATTGCTTCTTCGCGGTTGACGAACTCGCCCCGATCGATCAATCGGGTGATGCGCATTTCGAGATGCTCGGGAATGTTGATTTCCACTTTTGGCATCGGGCGAGCGGTGCTAACTCGGAGGGGGACATAAGCCTAACGGGGACCTGAGGGGCCTGGCCCCTCGCTGGCTCAAAACGCGGCGACCGTCCCGTCCTTGCGGGGCTCGGTCGCCCCACTGTAGACGCCATCAGCGGCCCGAATCGCCTGTGCTCCCCCGAAGGATACCGGCGGCAGGATGCGAAGGTCGTGTCCCCGTCGGGGGAGTTTGTGGAGGAGGTCGTCGTCGGCGCGTGCTTCGATCCCTAGGGCGCCGTCCGAGAGATACCGCCATCGAGGCGCATCGAGCGCGCGCTGCAGCGGCATGTCGCCATCGACGAGATTGGTCAGGACCTGCACGTGGCCCTGGGGTTGCATGTACCCTCCCATGACACCGAAGGACAGCCAGCTCTCCCCGAGGTCGGCCATCGCGGGGATGAGCGTGTGAAACGGGCGTTTGTGTGGTGCGATATGGTTCGGATGCGCTGGATCGAGCGAGAACGAGGCCCCACGATTCTGCAACGCAATGCCGGTGTCGCCGGCGACGAGGCCGCTGCCGAAGCCCATGAACCGTGAGTTAATGTAGGTCACCAGGTTTCCCGCCGCATCGGCCACGCAGAGCAAGACGGTATCTGCGGACTCGGCCGCCGACTGCAACACCTCGGTGTCGGCGACGGACTCTCCGTCGATCCGGCTGGCTCGGTCGGCGATATGTGATTGTGAGAGGAGGTCGACCGCCGGCTCCCGGTCTGGATCGGTGAGGTTGTAGTGGCCGTCGTGAAACGCGATTTTCAGCGCTTCGACGAGGTGGTGGACGTACGCGGGTGAACCGAACTCGAAGCGATCGAGACCGAGTTCCTCCGCGATTGCGAGAGTTTCCAAAGCGATTCGACCTTGGGTGTTCGGGGGGAGTTCGTACACCTCGGTTCCGTTGTACGTGATCGACTCCGGCTCGACGGGCTGAGGTTCGAACGCGCTGAGATCATCGACCGTGAGCAAGCCGCCCTGTGCTTGGACTTCGTTGGCGATGGTGTCCCCGACGTGGCCCTCGTACACGACGTCCGCGCCAGCGTCGGCGACGGCTTCGAACGTCTCGGCCAATCGAGGCAACCGCATCACCTCGCCGGTGGTGGGGGCTCGGCCGTCTTTCAGGTAGGCCTCGCGGGCGTGGTCGTCCTCGAAGAGGTCCTCTGCAGCCTGCCAATAGTGGGCGATCACCTCGCTCACGGGAAAGCCCTCGCTGGCGTATCGGGTGGCCGGTGCGAGCACCTCTTCGAAGGAGAGCCGGCCGTGGTTTTGCAGCGTCCACTCCCAGCCGCGCGCGGCGCCGGGAACGGTCACCGCGAGGGGGCCGTAATCCGGCATTGTTGGCTCCTCGTCATCGACGAGCTCACGAACCCGATCGACGGTGGCATCGGCCGGGGCAAAGCCGGAGCTATTGAGGCCGCCGACGTCGCCATCGGCGGTGCGATAACACGCGAAGACATCGCCACCGATGCCGGTGCTGGTCGGTTCGACGACGTTCAATGCGGCGGCCGTTGCAACGGCCGCATCGAAGGCATTCCCGCCGTTTCGAAGGATCTGGAGGCCGGCCTGGGACGCCAATGGTTGGCTGGTGGCGACCATGCCTTCGGTGGCATGAACGGTCGATCGCCGCGAGGTGAACCGATCAAGATCGATCTCCATGGCTACCGGCTTCGGGGCCGACGCCTTCAGCCTATGGCCTGCGGCGGGCTTCGCCGTATGCCGGTCCCTGTCGGACCCGGTCGTCGGTGGCGCCAGTCCGCGAGAGGATCATCGACAGCTCCTCACGCGGTACCTTGCTGAGCATACCCTGCCAAAACGCAAGGATGCCGATATAGCCTCCGGCCTCAAAGGACGCGTGCCGTGAGCCTGGCGGTGTATCGCTTCGCCCAAACGCCCCATCGGTTGCGATAAGATGTCTACCCGCTGCGTGTCGGGCTTAGAATGAAGAGGAAGTTCGACGTGTTGCGGCGGTTGACTACCCGCGTTGGCGGCCGATTTTGCACAACGTTCACGGTGGCTGGCCGGGTATCGTACAATACCTGACCCGTGGCCAATTCCACTGCGACATTGCCGGGCGTCGAGGACGAGCAAGCGCCAGAGCGCATCGTCGCCCATGTGGATATGGATTGTTTCTATGCGGCCTGTGAACGCCGACGCGAACCGGCCTTAGCGGACGAACCGGTGATCGTCGGCATGGGGTACGAGCCGGATGACGACGGCGGTGTCGTGGCGACTGCCAGCTACGAGGCACGGGAACACGGCGTCGAAAGCGCCCAACCCATCAGTGACGCCCTCGCCGCGTTGCCGCGAGCGAGTGTCATGCCCGATGATTACGCCGGCCCAGTCGGCCACTATCGCCCGGTGGATATGGAGTACTACGAGGCCGTGAGTGAGGAAGTCCGAGCCATCCTCGAGGAAGTGAGCGAACGCATCCGCATCGCGAGTCTCGATGAAGCCTATCTCGATATTTCCGAGCGGACATCGTGGGCTGAGGCCGAGGCGTTCGGTACCGCGTTGAAACGCCGGATTGCCTCGGAGACTGACTTGCCGGCGAGTGTCGGCATCGCACCTACTCGAGGAGTGGCGAAAATCGCCAGCGACCACGACAAGCCCGACGGACTGACCGTCGTGCCACCCGAGGCGGTGACTGGGTTTCTCGCCGACCTCCCCCTCGAGGCGTTGCACGGCGTCGGGCCGGTGACAGCCGAGACACTCCATGGACTCTGCCTCGAGACGATCGGCGATATCGCCGCGGTCGACCCGAGTGTGCTCGAAGAGCACTTCGGCGAACGAGGCCACGATCTCGCGGCCCGTGCGCGGGGTGAAGGCCCGAGCGAGGTCATCCCACAGGGCAAACCGAAGAGCCTCTCGCGGGAATCCTCCCTCGGCGGAGCGACTGCGGAGTACGAGCGCATTGCAGATACCGTCCGAACTCTCGCCGAGGCGGTCGCCGAGCGGGCGGAGGCTCACGACGCCCAGTACCGGACGGTCGGTATCAAGGTCGTCACTCCTCCGTTCGACGTAAATACCCGAGAACAAACCTTCCCTGGGCCGTTTTCGGACGCCGACTTAGTGACGGAGACGGCGCTCGAGTTGCTCGATGAGTTTCGCGGTGCGGAGGTTCGGAAGGTGGGCGTTCGTGTCGCCAATCTCGATTTCGCGGCCGACCAAGTCAGTCTCGGTAATTGGGCCGACGAAACGACGTCCGCGTCCGCAACCGAAGACGGCCCGACGGTGCCACGACAGGGACGATTGGGTGACTTCGAGGAGTGATCGATTAGGCGTCTTCGTCGTCTTCAGGGGCCGCCGCGGAGTCGGTATCGTCGTCAGCATCGGCGGCTTCCTGTTCCTCTGACGCATCGGCTGCTTCGCCATCCGACGGTGTGTCGCTCGTTTCGGTCTCAGCGGACGGTTCCTCAGCTGTATCGTCGGCCGATTCTTCGCCGGATTCCTCACCTGCAGCCGGTTCTGGGGAGTCCGGGACGGGTTCCTCCGAGGAGTGCTCGCCAGCCTCGGGTTCGGGCGCATCCACACTGTCATCACCGTGGGTCGACGATTCGGCGTCATCGGCCGACTCCACATCGGGCGCTTCGTCGGTCTCGATGACGTCCTCCACAGCCGACTCCGATTCGTCCGAGTCCGCAGTGGCCGCGTCGGTCTCGTCAGCATCCGGTGGCGTGGGTCGGGAGGCATACCCTGCCAACTCAGCTTTCGCCGCGACCTCGTCCGGATCGGCCTCACCTTCGATGGCGACGCGATCTTCATACCGGTCCGCCTCGGCAGATTCGACGCCATCAAGCATTTCGACAGCCGTCTCCACGACCGACTCACAGCCCTCACAGGTCATTCCTTTCACAGTGACTTCGACGCTCATTACGCGAAACCAGGGGTGGCTGTCAAAAAACCGTACCGATACGAACACCGAGCGGATTCGCGCTATGTCGCCGCGGAGACGTCTTCGGCGAGTTCCGTATACCGTTCCACGAAGCGCTCCTCGCATGACGGACAACAGAAGTGATAGCGCTCGTCATCGATCACGGTCGAGCGGCCCTCGCTCGTCACGGTGTTGCCACACTGCGCACAAGCGGTCGCAAAGCCGGTTGCTTGAATTTCCGGCGACCAGCGGACGTCTTCGGCGATGGTAATACTCAGGTCGGTAACGACCGAAAGATCGATATTCTCCTCGATGACCGACCGGGCCCGTTGGGGGTCGAGTCGGCCGTGTAAGAGGACGCGCCCGTCGGCTGTTTGCAACCCATGTTCGATCGCCCCGATATCGAGCAGGTTATCCAAGAGTTCCTCGCCCGTCCCAGGTTCGGTGTGAATTTCGATCAGCAAACTGATCCCCTCAACGAGATGCTCACGGGAGAGATCGATGGTGAACCGGTTGATGACACCCTCGGCTTTGAGTCGGTCGACCCGATCGGACACGGTCGGACCGGAGACATCGAGTTGCGCGGCGATTTCGCTGTATGGTCGCCGGGCATCATCGAGCAGGAGCCGAAGGATTTCGAGGTCGACCTCGTCGAGGTCGGTCATGAGCGGCCCCAAGAACTTTGAGGTTCTTAGCTTATTCGCTCTCGTTCTCCCCAAAACTATAACTGGTAAGGGGTCAATTCTTAGGAATTCTAACTTATGAGGGGGCGATCGTTCGAAGAGATGTGTCAATACGTGGGTTCTACCGACATATCTGACTAGCTATTTAGTATGTCGTGCGAATTCGGTACGAGACTTGTTCCGATCCGACGGATCCAGTTCAATCCGGGGTGGATTCGACGATACCAACCCCATCGGACGCCCCAATGCGCGTCGCCCCCGCCTCGATCATCGCCATCGCGTCATCGAACGAGTCGATCCCGCCCGAGGCTTTGATGGCTGTGTCGTCGCCGACCGCTTCCCGAATGTGCTCCACGTCACTGACGTTCGCCGGACCATCGTAACCGACAGCCGTTTTCACGAAGTCAGCACCGGCCTCGGCAACCGTTTTCGCAGCTGATGTGATCGCCTCCGGTGAAAGCGTTGGAGATTCGATGATGACCTTCAGCGGCCGATCCCCAGCCGCCTCGGACACCGCGGCGACATCGTCGCGAACCGTCTCGAGGTCGTCGTTCGCGAACGCAGTTCGGTTCATCACCATATCGACCTCGTCGACCGTGTGACCGAGATCGCGCACTTCCTGCACTTTCGCTGCCGTGGACTGCGTGCCGTATGGAAAGCCCACCACCGCCACCACGTTCGCCTGGCCCTCGAGCACCCGATGGGCGAAGGGCGCATGATAGGGCACCACGACAGCGGACGCGAAGCCGTACGATCGGACGTCAGCACAGAGAGCTTCGATATCGGCTCGGCGTGCCGTCGGGTCGACGTTCGTATGGTCGATCACGCTCGCAATCTGCCGTGGTTCGGCAGAGAGGCGTTCACGGAGGTCCATACCGCTTCACTCGTTTGCCGCCGGTAATCGTGTTTGGATTCAGGGCGGACGTTTATGGTCCTCATGGCCCTTTTGAGAGATATGA
Organism: uncultured Halobacteriales archaeon; assembly: GCA_964579125.1. Lineage (GTDB taxonomy): Archaea > Halobacteriota > Halobacteria > Halobacteriales > SKSH01 > CAZOFG01. The sequence continues at coordinate 57,748 of CAZOFG010000005.1, forward strand.
CCGAGCGGGTGCTGGTCCCCTTCGATGACTCCGAGCCGGCGCGGGCAGCCCTCGAGTTCGCCCTCGAGAATCACCCCGAAGCCGCGTTCACCATCGTGTATGTGATCGATCCCGGCGATTTCTTCGTCGGCATCGAAGGCGGGTCGATGCTCAATTACGACCAGCTCCAATCCGCCCACGAGGAGTCCGCGGAAGATGTCCTGGAGACGGCGAAAACCGTCGCCGCGAAGTATGACGTCGAGCCTCGGACCGAGGTCCTCAGCGGGCGGATCGCGAAGACAATCGTCGATTTCGCCACGGAGGAGGGCGTCGATGCGATCGTCATGGGGAGTCACGGCAGAACCGGTGCGGCCCGCATTCTGCTCGGGAGCGTGGCCGAGACGGTGGTGCGACGTGCCACGATGCCGGTGACGATCGTCCGGTAGTGACTACTTTTCTGGGAAGTCGTAGCCGATCGTATGGAACTCCTCGTTCGGGCGCATATCGGCGAGGTGGGCCATGCGGTTGGAAAGGTTGAAAAACGCACACACCGCCCCGATGTCCCAGACGGCCTCCCGGGAGAAGCCATGGGCTTCGAGCTCCTCGATATCGTCTTCAGTCACCGCCGCGGGATCCTCGGTGAGCTTGACGGTGAAATCGAGCATCGCCTCGTGTCTCGGTGAGACATCGGCGATGCGGTAATTGGCAACGAGTTGATCTGCGAGCAACGGTTGCTCGCTGTACAGTCGAACCAGGGCGCCATGCGCGACGTTACAATAGTAGCAATCATTGGCGGAACTGGTCGCGACAACGATCATCTCGATTTCCGCGCGCGAGAGGTCGCTGTGTTCGGTGAGGGCGTCGTAGTACTGAAAGAACGCGCGAAAGTGACTCGGCTTGTACGCGAAGGCACTGAAGACGTTCGGTGTGAACCCGGCCTCCTCGGTTTCTTCCTCGATCCGTTCGCGGACGTCATCAGGGAGGTCCTCACGGTCGGGAACCGGAAAGCGGCGCATCGCCTCGATCGAGTCGTCGGATGCCATAGCGGGGGGTGGACCGCCCCCGACATAGGTGCCACGCACCCTCCCTATCGAATCGGACCCGTCGCGACGAGGGCGACGTCGGCCGACATGTTCTCGAGGCGGTCGGATTCGGCCCCGGAGATGAATCGAAGCGGGTCGCCGCCGTATTGCGGCGCGCCGAAGAGGACGAGATCGTACGCATCGGCATGATCGGCAACGAAATCCGCCGGGTTGGATTTGGCTAATCGCGTTTCGATGGCCCGTGGGTCGGTTTCGACGATGTTCGCGAGCAGCCGCTCGCCTTGCCGGCGACTTGCTTCGTTGGCGACACAGTGACAGGCGGCAACCTCACCAACATCATCGGCCAGCCGCCCGGCGAAATCGAGCATGGCGTGGGCGGTATCGCCCGGTCGGGCGACCATGGCCAAACACCGCTCCCACACGTGCCGATCCGTCTTCGAGTCCAACACCACGGTGTCGACCGGTGACGCGAGTGTGGCGAGGACGAGGTCCTCGTTGGATTCATCGTGGTGCACCACGACCAGATCGGATCCGGCGTCAGCGACCGCACGGTCGAGGACCTCACCGGCACCACCAGCCATGACCGCGACATCACACGGCACGTCATAGCGTTCACGGACCGACTCACAGGCGCCACCGAGGTCGGATGCCGTTTGCTTGAGCTCCGATTCTTCCTCAACGAGGCGGACGAGCATCACTTGGCCAGCCTCGTGCGCGGCGGCGAGGCGCGCCCCCAGATCGATCGCTGGATCGTCGCCATCGTCCGTCACGACGAGGACGTGATCATCGCCGGATAGCGTGCCGTACAACAGGGTTGCCCGGCGTTGGTAGACAGTCCGGCGCCACAGGACGAACACGCCCGCGACCAGGAGGGTTGCGCCGGCGACGCTCGCCACATAGAGGAACGCCGAGGCTTCCTGGGTCACCAAGGCGAGCAGGGCCGTCGCGTAGGCGGCGGGCTCCTCGAGGTCCAACGCCCACGTCGTCACGATCGCGAGAAAAATGGCCACGCCGGCGGCGACGGGGTTGACCACAGCTGCGCCACCGCCCCCCAAGAGGACGTCGGCGATCCAGCCACAACTCGCCCCGAGGGTCAACCCGCCGACGAAGCGGGTTGGCGAGGCGTATTCGCCGCGGGGATCGGCAAAAAGCGTGTAGGTCCCCGACGCAAGCGGGGGAAACAAGAGGAAGGAAAGCTCGACCGCGGCGTTCGAGAGGGAGGTCACTACGGCAATAGACACCGGCACGAGCAGTAACGCCGAGAGGTGGACGAGGTTCTCCGTGGTTTCGAGCCATCGGCGGAGTTCACGCCGACTTCGCGGGAGGGATCGCCACCGCGTGAGCACCCAGATGCGCAGGCGAAGCCACACCTGTCGAGCAATCGCTCTCAACCCCCGCGGTGAAGGCTCCGCCGCCATCGATGGTGGGCGTCGGCCACCCGATAAATAACCGTGCCGGCTTCGGCGCCGATCAGGCTCGGTCCGCGACGAGGTCGGCGACGTCCCGCGGTGTCTGGCCCACGGGGACATCAGCACCCTCGAAGGCCTCGATTTTCGATTGCGCCGTGCCCGTCTCACCGCCCCCGGAGACGATCGCGCCGGCGTGGCCCATGCGCTTGCCTGGCGGGGCCGTTCGGCCGGCGATAAAGGCGACGACCGGCGTATCCACGTTGGCCTCGATGTAGGCTGCCGCCTCCTCCTCGTCCTCGCCGCCGATCTCGCCACAGAGGACGATGGCGTCGGTATCCGGATCGTCTTCGAAGAGCTGGAGGGCGTCGACGAAATCCGTGCCGATGATCGGGTCACCACCGATGCCGATCGCCGTCGATTGACCGAGACCGCGCTCGGTGAGGTTATCGACCACTTGGTACGTGAGGGTGCCCGATCGGGAGACTAATCCGACCCGGCCCTCGGCGAAGATGTTCCCGGGCAGAATCCCGAGTTTGCTCCCGCCGGGCGTGATGATTCCCGGGCAGTTCGGGCCGATCAAGTACGTGTCCGTCGCCGCTTCGGCGCGTTTGACCCGCGCCATGTCCTGCACGGGGATCCCCTCGGTGATCGCGACCACGAGGTCGACCGGGGCCGCCAGCGCCTCGAAGAGGGCGTCCGCGGCAAAGGCGGGTGGGACGAATACGACGGAGGCATCGGCGTCGGTTTCCCTGGCGGCTGCCTCGACCGTATCGAAGACGGGTGCGCCGGCTACCTCCTGGCCACCCCGGCCGGGGACGGCTCCGGCGACGACGTTCGTCCCGTACGCCAGCATCTGCTCGGTGTGGAATTTGCCTTCACCGCCGGTGATGCCCTGCACGATCACGCGTGTTTCGTCGTCGACGAGGACGCTCATGCTGTCACCTCCTGGGCGTACTCGACGGCCCGTTGGACGGCGTCTTCGAGCGTGTGCTCGACGGTCACGAGGTCGTCATTCAATATCGCCATGCCCTCCTCGGCGTTGGTCCCCGCGAGGCGGACGACGACCGGCTTGGGGATTTCCTCGAACTGCTCGAGTGCTTGGTTGATGCCAGCGGCGACCTCGTCGCCGCGGGTAATGCCCCCAAAAATGTTGAAGACGACGGCATCGACGTTCGGATCGGAAAACACCATATCGAGGGCGTTCGCGATCCGTTCGGCCTTCGCCCCACCACCGACATCGAGGAAGTTCGCGGGTGCACCACCGTAGTGATCGACCAAATCGAGCGTCGCCATCACGAGGCCGGCCCCGTTTCCGATGATGCCGACATTACCCTCGAGGCGCACGTAATCGAAATCGTACGCCTCGGCCTTGCGTTCGAGCTCATCGTCGCCGGTGTCGGCCGTGGCGTGGAATTCCTGCAGGTCGGGATGGCGAAACAGGGCGTCCTCATCGACGTTGAAGACGGCGTCGGCGGCGATCACCTCGTCCTCGGCGGTGACCATCAGCGGGTTGATTTCGGCGTCTGCGCCGTCCTTCTCGTCCCAGAGGGTGTATAGCGTCTCAAGTATCGACGCGACGTCATTCGCCACCGTGCGATCGACGCCCGCTTCGTAAACGGCCTTGCGGGCCTGATACGAATGGAGGCCGAAGGCGGAATCGACGTGTTCGCGGGCGATTGCATCCGGCTCCGTCTCGGCTACCGATTCGATATCGACACCGCCCTGCGTCGACACCATGAGGACCGGTTGTGCCGCGGCCCGGTCCATCGTCACGCCGACGTACAGTTCGTTCGTGAACGCGACGGCCTCCTCGACGAGGACGCGATCGACGCGATAGCCCTTGAGGTCCATCCCGAGGATGCGCTCGGCGGCCGATTGCGCTTCGTCAGGGCCGTCGACGAGTTCGATCCCACCGGCCTTCCCCCGGCCACCGACGTGCACCTGCGCCTTGATGGCGACCGGATAGCCGATCGCGTCGGCGGCTTCGCGTACGCCATCGACATCGTCGGCGAGGCGAGACGCCGGCGTCGGAATTCCGGCGTCGGCGAAGAGCTCCTTGGCCTGATATTCGTGCAGCTTCATCGTCTTGAGGGCTCGCGAAGCGGCGTAATAGGAGTTGGTTATTCGAAGCCGTCAGGGCGGCAGCGACTCACCACTGCTCGGAGACGTCCTCCTCCGGCGCGCCAAGATCGATCAACGCCGCAATCGGGCGCGGCAGGGCCGCGAGGAGCTTCAGGGCCACCTCGACGACCGACTTGCGAAAGACCCCATACACGAGCGAGATGACGATTGCACCCGCGACCGCCCACCACAACGGCCCCTCGACGACGACCAATACCGGCACGGCGAGCACGCCCGCGAGGGCGACATCCTCGGGGGCGCCATCGTAGCGAATCAGTCGGCGCGGGGGCAGCCACTCGTCGGCGACGTGATCGTAGACGGCCTTCTCGGAGTTGTACTGCCAGGGACGCAACTCGAGGCCGCCGCCGTAGACGTCTGTCCGGGCATGGAGGGCGGCACCGGCGATGGTGGCTGCAGTCCCGACCACGAGCGGCGTGGGCCAGACGACCGCCGCAACGATGGCCGGGAACGCGACGATCGGCCCGAGGCGCGGATAATGGAGCGTCCGTCGATGGCCGGCGATAACGTCAAGATCCGGAAGCACGCTGCCGATCGCCGCCCCGAGCAAAATCGGATCGGCGAGGTCAGGTGCGGCGAGGGCCACCGGCATCGCGAGCACGAGCCCGACGAGCACGTGGGTGGTGGCCATCATCGTGAGGGGAGCTACGTCGAGGGGGCCGAAAGGGATTTCGCCCCGGCTCAACTCGTCGGGACGGCTTGTTCGCCGTACTGACGGCCGAAGACGTTCACCGTCGCCTTGAAGACGGCCAGGACGATCGGCCCGATGAACAAGCCGAGGACGCCGAAGACGTACAGGCCGCCGAGGACGCCGATGAGGACGACCGCCGGATGGAGGTCGGTGTCCCGATCGACGAGGAACGCCCGAAGGTAATGATCCAGATTGAGCATGATGGCCCCGTAGACGAAGAGAAAGCCGGCGGCACCGAACGCGCCTTGAAACACGAGATAGGCGACGGCGGGTGCCCATACGGCGAAGGCCCCGATGATCGGTAATATGGCGAGGATCACCATGACGACGGTCCAGAAGGCGGGATTCGGAATGCCCGCGGCAAAGAAAGCCAAACCGAGCAGGACCCCCTCGAAGACGGCCACGAAGAGATGGCTTTTGATCACCGCCCAGGTGATGAGATGCGCCTCGGTGAAGAGTTCCTCCTGGAGGTCGTCGTCCATCGGCGTAACCTCGATGAGCCAGGCGACGAGGCGACGGCCATCGAGGATGAGGTAATACAGGACGAACACGAGCAGCAACAACCCGACCACGACGTGAATGCTCGCGGAGAGCACCTGCGTCACCTGCCCGAGGGCGGCGTCGGTAAACGCCTCGAGGAACGTTTCGATTTCGGCCCAGAGATCGACATCGGTGCCGGTGATGTCCTCGATAATACTTTCAAATCGCTCGATGATGGCAATCTGGTCGATGTTTTGTAGGCTGCCTTCGATGGCATCGAGGAGGAGGTACCCCACGATCAACAGTGGCGCCACCGCCACGGAGATGGTAAAGACGACCAACACCAGGGCCGAAACTCGGCTGCCGACGTACGGTTCCAGGCGGAGATGTAACGGATGAAGCATAAACGCCAACAGCGCGGCAGCCATCAGGAACGCGGCGAAGGGCTGGAAAATCTGATAGGCGAGATACCCAAGGGCGGCGATAACGACCACGAGAAATGCCATCCTGACGTCGAATTCTGGTGCCATGCGAACGCTCGCTGGCACAGCTTCTCCCGGCCCCCACTTGCTGATTTCGGTCGGTGGGCCCAACACAATCCTCAAACCTGCGGCGGCTGTCGACGCGGCTATGTCGGCCATTCCGCACCCCGGTTTGGGAACCTGGCAGATCACCGACCCCGACACGTGTCGACAGAGCGTCCGTCATGCGATCGACGTCGGGTATCGCCATATCGACACCGCCCGCGCTTACGGCAACGAGGAGGCCGTCGGTGCGGGCATCCGGGCGAGCGAGGTCGATCGTGACGACCTGTTCGTGGCGACGAAGCTCTGGTACGACGACCTGGGACCGGACGACGTCGTCGCTGCCGGGCATGCGAGTCTCGACCGGCTCGGGCTCGAGTATCTCGATCTCCTTTATCTGCACTGGCCGGCTGGACCGTACGAGGCTGAGACAACCCTCCCGGCGATGCAAGACCTCGTCGCGGACGGAACGACGCGAGCCCTCGGCGTGAGTAACTTCACGCCGGCATTGCTGGATGAAGCGGTTGCCGTCGCCGGCGACGATCTCATCGCGCACCAGTTCGAGATGCACGCACATCTCCCGAACGAGGCGGTGCATGCGGCGACTCGCGAGCACGACCTTACCGCCGTCGCGTACTCGCCGCTCGGGCGCGGATCGGTACTCGAGGATCCGGTCATTCGAGAGATCGCCGCTGATCACGACACCACACCCGCCCAGGTGGCGCTCGCGTGGGTCGCGCACCACGAGGGTACCGTGCCGATTCCCAAGTCGGCGACACCAGCACACATCGAGGAAAACCTGGGCTATCTGGAGGTTTCCCTCACCGATGCGGAGATCGAGCGAATCAATCGAATCGATCGATCGGATCGACAGGTGTCGCCGCCGTTCGCGCCGTGGTAATGTGGACCGGCCGGCTTATTGGTCGGCCGCGTGAGGCATGCGCATGGACGCGGTGATTCCGGCCGCGGGTCGAGGGTCGCGACTGGGCGCGCTCACGACCGATCGGAACAAATGCGCCATCCCCGTCGCCGATCGGCCACTGGCGGCACACGCGATGGCTGCGCTGGGTGCGGTATCTCCGGATCGCTACGTCGTGGTCGTCGGATACGAGGCCGAGTCCGTCATTTCGGCGATCGGGGATACCTTTCAGGGCATCCCGGTTACCTACGTGCACCAACGCGATCGCCGGGGGCTGGCCGATGCATTGCTGGTCGCACGTTCGTCGGTTGAAGGATCCGTTGCGTTGTTGAACGGCGATAACGTCCTCCAGGCGAACCTGGACCGGGTCACAGACCCTCTCGAAGCTGGTGCTGATGGCGCCATTCTCGTCGATACGGTCTCAACGGAAGCGGCCGCACGGACCGGCGTCGTCCACACCGATGGAGATCGCGTGACGCACATCGAGGAAAAACCGGCCGAAGCGACCTCGCGGACCGTCACGACGGGCTGTTATGTCCTTCCGGAGGCGGTCTTTCACGCGTGCGAACTCGTCCAACCGAACGACACCGGCGAGTACGAACTGGCGGATGCGATCAATCTGTTGTGTCGGGCGGGATACGAGATCCCGGCGGTGCCGCTGGAGGGTGCCCGGATCAACGTGAATACCCCGACGGACTTGGCGCGGGCAGCGCGGCTCCTCGAAACCGAGGCCGAGTGACATTTTGGATTCAGACTGGGCCCCAGGCGATTTCGTTCCACGTCGTATCGGTGAGTTCGTGGCGGTGTAAAGTGACCGACGCATCGCCCTGTTCCCAGACGAGGCGGACCAGGTCCCCGCGATCGATCGCGGCTGCTCCGGCCGTGAGATCGAAAACGACCGACTCACCGCTATCGAGGGCGCCAGCTTCGGGGGCGATTTCGAGCCCGTCGGGGCCGCGCAAGACGAGATCGTCTCGCTCGATGCGCTCGCCCTCTTCCATGACGAACGTGATCGTCCCGGTGTACGTGCCACCCTGAACGGTCGCCGTATCGCTGGCGGTGAAGTTCGCATCCGGGGGATCTACCGCGGTTTCGGCGAAACCGAGGACGAACGCGGCCATTACGGCCGCGAGGAGGACCGTAATCGCGACGAGGACGATCAGCCCGGCCACCGGCGACACGCCACGCTCGACGGTGGCGGATCCAGTGTGGGGCGACTCGTCCATGGCGGGGACACCTCGCGTACTCCACCCTGGGGCAGGCGGTAAGGAAAGGTGTTGGTGTTCTGCGCCCCTCAATAGACGGCCTCGGCGATGGCTGGATCGAGCCGTGAAAATTCCTCGAGATACGCCCGTCGATCGGCGCGCACGTCCGCGAGGCGGGCGGACAGATCGGACACATGGCGGTCGAGTGCGAACGCGTCCACATCGAGGCCCGGAACGGTCTCGGGGACGACGAGATCGCTGACTGGATCGTGACGCCAGGAAACGTCACCGCGGGCCAACGATTTGAGTAACTGGACGGTGTCAGCGACGCGGACGTCACGGCCGTCATCCCCGATTTCGCCCGTGTTCAACACGTAACATGACACGTCGAGGTCTGCGACGAGATCGCGAAAGCGGTTGCCTTCGGCGCCAGGTGGCCCCATAATGAAGGGGTTCGTGCCGACAACGCGCACGGCTTCGCCGGCGCGATCCGGATCACCCGCGCTCGTCTCGATCGATTCGCCGAGCATGAACGCGGCGGCCGCTTGGTCGGTGGTGAGTTTCGTGACGATCGGCATCACGGGGTTGCGCGTGATAAAGAAGATTTGATCGACACGGGGCAAATCGATCTCGTCGGCGGCGAGGCGGAGCCGATCTCTGAGCACCACCGCACGACCGTTGGCCGTGTAGCGATCTGACCCGAAATCGACCGTGCCGGATTCGTCGACATCGACGTTTTCGAGGACCGAACTCGGGTGTGTGGCGGCATCGTAGAGGGCCGGCTGGTGTGTCGGCGCGAGGCCGGCGGTTTTGATATAGAGACCGCGGCCTTCGCTGCCGGCGACGGTGCCCCCAGGCAGGAGGGCACAGACGTCGTCCTGGCGCATCGACACCGAGCCACCGTTGTCGAGGCCGTAATCGTGGCAGGTGAGCGTGGATTTACCGGTGGCCGACAGGCCGAGGAAGAGTTGGCCGATGGTCTCGCCATTGGAGAGCGTGACGAGTTTGCTCCCCGCGTGTAAGCCGAGGCCGCCCTCCCGCTTCGCGTCGTACATAAACAACCGCAGGATGGATTTCTTCGCTTCGCCGGTGTAATCGCTGCCGAGGACGGCACTGAATCCCGCATCGGGCAGAACGCGGATGGCAATCTCGTCGTGATCCGGAATCTGGATCGTCACATACGACGGTTCGTGTCCGGGTGGGGCCGGTTCGAAGAGGTTCGCCCACGCGAGGGCGATGCGCGCGTACTCGGCCGGAACGTACAGCCGACAGACGCGGCTGACGGCCGGATGGCGCCCTACGCGACGGTCGAGACAGAGCATTGAGCGCTCTCGTGCGGCCGCCGCGGCCGTCTCGAGGTGCGCGCGATCAATTGCATCGAACTCGGCATCGACGGCATTGCGCGTGCGATCGGCACAGCGCGAGCGCTGGTCGCTGATAAACGCCGGTGAATCGAATTCGGTCACACGGCCATCGTCGGCCAGCGCGCGCAGTTCCGAAGGGGTGGGATTGTATCGTACATTCGGTGCCCTGCGAGGATCGGGAAGGTCGGGAGCGGACAAACCGGCTCGAGGCCGGGATCGCGCCATTGTCGGGGCGCTCGAAGCCAATCACCAAAAAAGCGCCCACTTCCGTGTGGGGTCGTCCTCAGGAGGCGAGGACGAGGGGTTCGTACCAGTCCCGATTCGCGCGATACCACTCGATGAAGCGGGCGACGCCCTCCTGAATCGTATAGGTCGGTTCGTATCCGAGCAACTCGCCCGCTTTCGAGATGTCCGCGAGGGTGTGATCGGCATCCGCTTCGTGTCGGTCGGCGAATTCGAGCTCGCGCTCGGGGGCGAGTTCGTCTCGGACGATTTCTGCGAGGGTGTGAATCTCGATGCGGTCGCCGGAACCGACATTGAGTGCCTCGCCATCGGCCACGTCAGTCTGCAAGAGGTCGCGATTTACGGCGACGACATCGTCGATAAACGTGAAATCGCGGGTTTGGCGGCCATCGCCGTAGATGACGGGGGCCTCGCCGGCGAAACACCGCGAGACGAAATTCGAGATGGCCATATTCGGGCGCATGCGCGGGCCGTAGACGGTGAAATACCGCGTGACGACAGTCGGGAGGTCGTAGACATGGTAATAGGCTGCGGCGTAACGCTCCGCCGCGAGTTTGGTGGCGCCATACGGACTGACCGGGATTGTTGGGTCGTCCTCCGAGAAGGGGAGATACTCCTCGTGACCGCCGTAGACCGACGAGGTGGAAGCCACGACGAAACGCTCGAGATCGGTGTGTCGGGCCGCCTCGAGGAGGTTCAACGTGCCATCGACGTTGACCTCGTGATACTCTCGAGGTGCTTCGACGCTCGGCCGGACGCCCGCTTTCGCGGCCTGGTGGTAGACCGCGTCGGCCTCCGAGACGAGCCGGTCAACGAGCGCTGCATCCCGGATATCGGCCTCGTGAAACGCGTACGCTCCCCCGTGATCGCTCGCCAAGTCGCGATGTCGATCGAGCGTCTGTTCTTTGATCCTGAGATCATAGAACGTATCCATCGCATCAATCACGGTAACGTCGTGACCGTCTTCGAGAAAGGCCGCGGCGAGATGGCCGCCGATGAAGCCGGCGCCGCCCGTAACGAGAATGTGCATTGCCTAGTAGGAGTGGGGGTCAGGAACGGTTTAATAAGTCCCGCATCCGCTCGATCCGGGCGTGCGATCCTTCGCGTGAGTTGATACGACGATCGTGTCGACTGAATATCGGTAATTCGTCGGTCAGTTGAGGCCCGTACACCGGTAATTCGTGACGAAAACGGCGACTGCTGTCAGCGAAGCAAGTGGTCAAATATTAAGTAGTTCCAATTCGAGCGCACTGATATGGCGGAAGCACAAGCGGCTGGGCAAGGTAGTATCGGCATCGGACGGGCAACGCAACTCGGTTCGTTGCTGTACTTGGTTCTCGGCGTAGGCATGTGGGTGACGCTGTTCCTGGTGTTGACCATCGCCTCTGATCAATCGCTTCTCGGGGTCTCCCTCGGGAGCGGTGACGAGATGTACACGGCCGCGTTCTCGGCGTACGAGTACTTCCTCTTCATCGCGCCGTTCTTGGCGGTCGTGCTCGCCGGCTTCCTGCACCTGTCGGGGCACGCCGGCAACCAGACCGCGCAGTTCTCGGCCGCTATCGGCCTCGTGGGCACGATCGTGTCCATGATCATATTGGTGATCCTGATGACCGCCTTCGCACCCTCGGGCGCCAGCGTTGACATCGTGGACGAGCTGCCGGGCATCATCGCCATCGCCGTCGGCGCCGGCATCCTCGGCGGCGTCTCGGGCCTCGTGTTCGATCAGTTCCCGTAACGGAATCACCCCTTTCCTGCTGTCCATCACGCCGGTGAGCGACGCGTGGGTCGGCCCGAACGGGGCTCACCCGCCGCCGAGGCGGTCGAGGACGGTCCCGGCCACCCACTCGCCGAATGGCAACGAGGCAGTCAGTCCTGGCGAGACGGCATTCAGTACGTGCGTGGAGTGCTCTCCGTGGCGCACGAGTGGATCCGTGACGAGTTCACCGGCCGACGAAACGACCTGCGCTCGGTTGCCCGCATAGCTCGGGGCGAGATCCGCCCGTTGCACCGCGGGGACGAGGCGTTGAGCCGCGTTGACGAAGGCACGCTTCCGATAGGATTTGTGGAGTTCGCGCAGGGCCGTCCGGCGGATGGTCCGATCGCCGAAGAGGCGCCAAAAACTCGGCGATGTGAGCGTTCCGAAGAGCTCTCGCACGTTCACTTGTCGATTGGAATACGCCTCGCGTCCGAAGGCCAACACGGCGTTCGGGCCGACGATGACGCTGCCGTCGGCGCGTCTGGTGAAGTGCACGCCGAGGAAGGGCAGGTCGGGATCGGGTGTTGGGTAGATCATCGAGCGACACAGATCGCGGCGTTCTGGGACGATTTCGTAGTATTCGCCACGAAACGGCACGACCCGATACTCCCCGGCAATACCGAGGTCGTGCGCGAATGTATCCGCGTACAAGCCGGCGGCGTTCACGACCCAGGCGGCTTCGACCGGCCCCTGCTCGGTGTCGAGGCGGACACCCTCGTCCACGTGGTGTAGTGCGTTGACGGCACAATCGGTCTCCAGGGTGACGCCTTCATCGCGGATGTCGGCCGCCAGGGCATGGACGTACTGCCGCGCGTCGATCGAGGCCGCTTCGGGACACCACAGTGCCGCCTTGGCATTGGCATGGGGTTCGCGGGCATTGATCGCCTCTCGATCGTGTAAAAGCTCGACCTCGACCCCGTTCTCGTCGGCGTATTCGGTGAGGGTTTCGAGCCGATCGATTTCAGCGTCAGTCGTGGCGGCGACGAGCACGCCGACCTCCTCGAGGGGGACGTCGTGCTCGCGAGCGTAGGTTTTCAGGCGGGCGGTGCCGGCCGTGGCGAACCGGGCCTTGCGCGAGCCAGGCGGATAGTTGAAACCGGGATGGAGAACGCCCGAGTTGCGCCCGCTTTGGTGTTGGGCGAGGTGGTGTTCCTTCTCGAAGACGGTGATGTCGTGGTCGCGCTCCTGAGCGAGCGCTCGGGCGATCGACAGGCCGATTGCACCCCCACCGACAATGGCGACGTCCGTCCAATGCATGCGTGGTCTCCGCGAGTACGCGGCGGTTTCGGTGACATCCGCATAAACCCCGATGATCGCTTCATTGTCAGTCCACTGATTCACCAGCAATCATGGAACCAAGGCAATCGCTCCGAAGTAAGTGAGTGGAAAGGCACGAAGACCAATCGAACCCGGACTGGAGCCGTTTTCCCCACCGCCATTACGACCGTGCCGGCGTAAGCCGGATTCCCACAGGCCGGTTACCCGGCGAGCGGTACTTGGCCTTTTCCTGTCCCCTCCGGAAGGGACAGCTCCGGGGTGGAACGCTTCTCCTTCGGACCGTCCGCCTTATGATTTCGACGCACGACCCCAGCTTTCCCCTTCTCGCTTGCGCGATCTTGGGAAAGCCGTCCAGTTGGTTCGACTGATCTCCGCGCAAGACACACGTCTGACGGGGTTTGTAATAAAAGTATTCTAGAGATTCGGAACCGTTTGCTTTGCTAGAAAGTCACGCACACAATCATGTCCGATTGGGTGGATGAATGGAGGTCGCTCATGCAGTAATCCATCTTCGGTGCGTCGCCCATTCGACGCTGGAGACGCAGCTGGGTTCGAGCTAATCTATCGAGGAACAAAGAAGAACCAGTAGTGAATCGACGCCTGCCTCAATCGCTCGGAACGACTTCGGGGGTGCGCCGGAACGGCCCCTGTTGTTGCATGATCTCCATCGCCGTCATGACGTCAGTCCTGGAGATAATCCCGGCGAGATGGCCGTCATCGACGACGAGCAACCGACCGATGCTGTCCTGTTGCATCCGCTCGATGGCGTCCATCGCATCGGCACGCGAATCGATCGTCGGCAGTTCCTCGTTCATAATGTCGCGAACGGTCCTACTCGCGCGCGCTTCCTGGGGGACATCTTGCATGTCATCGAGAGTGACGATGCCGACGAGGTCACCGTCCTCGACGACCGGGTAGCCGGTGTGGCGTTCGCGAAACATGCGTTGTGTGAGTTGCTGGACCGATTCGCTGGGGGAGACCGTCTTGAGGTCGGCCCGGGGCGTCATGATGTCGGCGATGGTGACGTCGGCGAAGGCCGCCTTGAGGAGCACCTGGCGTTCCTCTCCGGAGGCGGCGATGTAGATGAAGAACGCGATGCCGATCAGGACAATATTGAACATCAACAGGCCGATCAATCCGAAGAAGACGGCGAAGGCGCGCCCGACGGAGGCGGCCTGTTGGGTGGCCTGCGCGAAGGGCCGATTGCGTCCCAATAACGCACGGAGGACGCGGCCCCCGTCCATCGGGAACGCCGGGACGAGATTGAACATCGCGAGGAAGACGTTCAACACGGCGAGGTAGCTGAAGACGAAGACGGCGCCGTCGACGGTGGTCGCTCCGGCGCCGGAGAGTACGTCGGGGATAACGAGGACGATCAGGAACGAAGCGATCCCGACGAGGACGCTCACGATGGGGCCGGCGATCGCAATGCCGAACTCCTGGCGCCAATCCTCGGGGAGTTCGGAAAAGGAGGCGATTCCCCCGAGGAGCCAGAGCGTGATCGAGTCGATCGGATAGCCGTATCGGCGCGCGGTGAGGGCGTGGCCGAGTTCGTGCAAGAGGACGCCGACGAACAGGCCGATGGCGGCAGCGAAGCCGAGGATCCACTCCGTCGAGCCCTCGGTGAGCGGTTCAGGATCGATACCGGAATCGAGCGTGACGTTCAACAGTTCGACGACGTCGGTGACCGACGAGCCGATAATCCAAGCGAACAGCGGCAAGATAAGCAAAAACGTGATATCGAGCTTGAGCGGGATGCCCGCGATCGAGCCGATCCGGAAACTCTTCCACATGGGTTTGGGTTTGCCGCTGGCGGGTTTAAATTCCCGGTGCGGGACGGCGTATCCTCATGGGTCATCGATAGTGGGCGAGCGAAAGAGTGCGTCAGACTGGGATTCGGTGCCGTCGCACCCGACGATGATCCCGGTCGGTGGATCCCAGGCGCCGACCCGAAGGAGCCGGCCGGTGGGGGCGGTTGGCGCTTTCTCGGCGTCGAGGTGGAGGTGCACATACGCGATGCGACCCGGGAGCACGCCGACTGCCTCGATTGACGCTCCGAATGGGATGTCGGATTTCAGTTGAAGCGCGAGCAGGTACGCGTACGCGAACGCCGTCCCGGCGATAAACGTCCGAACACGCGGGTTCATATCCTCGCAGTCGCCAGTTAGCTGGTTCATCACAGCCCGCTCGCGAGTGAAATACCTCGCGGCAATCGCATACCCTGGGTCGGCGGCTGGTAGCGCCCGTTCGAGTGGCGTATCGGCCAGCGTGGTTGCCGCACACGGATCGAGATCGATCGCCTGAAACGCCAATGACTCCGCTTCTGCTCGGTGGGTAGCGATGCTGTCGGTCGCGCTGTTGGGATCGCTGTGGAGCTCCCAGTTGCCGGGGCGTCTGCCGGGTGCGTCGATGTCACTGAGGGGTTGATCGAGCCGATCGAGACACCCCGTCCCGATCGCGAAGAGGCCACTCCCGACGACACCGAGGGCGCTACGTCGCCGCATGCACGGCGTGACGGTGATGGATACTATAGCAATTCGGAGCCGATTATCACGATGTATAATAACTGTCAACCCCGAGAAAGCAGCCTCCCAACCGACGATTTATCGGGAACTCAGGCCTCGCCTTCAAGGAGGGACTCGCCATCGAACGTTGCCCCAGTCGTGTCGATATCGAGCAGCTCCAGGAGGGTGGGCGCGATATCGAAGAGGTCGGCAGTGGTCGCGTCGAGGTCGGCACTCGAGATAAGCGTCGCGTTCGCGAAGGTGTGCATGCCGTTTCGCGGGCCGTCGGCGAAGATGGCGTCCTTGTCCGAAAAGCCGGCTTTGAGATCGAAGCCATCGTTCGGAATGACGACGAGGTCGGGCGCGATCTCGGTTTCTGGACCCTCGAAAACTTCCTCGCCATCTACCACGCGCGCCGCAACGGGCTCGCCGTTGGGACCGGTCAGGCCCTCGAGGTCCGCCCGCAGCTCCCGCTTGCGTTCGTCGTAGGCGGCCTGAGGGACGGCCCCCTCGGGTTCGCGGCCTTCGAGATTGAGGTAGAACCGCCCGGGGATGAGCGAGTATGCCTCCGTCTCCGGGCTGATATCCTCGAGGTCCTCCGCGTCGGCCTCGAGGTCGAGCCAGCCCGTCTCGGCGAGGAATTGGTTGCAGTTGACCTCGTGTTCGAGGTGGGTAAAGCCGTGATCCGAGGCGACTACGAGATGGGTATCCTCGTCCAACCGGTCGCGAATTGACCCGATCGCGTCGTCGACCTCGCGATAGAAGTCGAGGAATTCCTCGGCGTACGGACCGTCGGTGGCGTAATCGCCGAAGAGGAAGTGATTCACCCGATCGGTCGTCATGAAGACGCCAAAGAAGAGGTCCCAATCGTCCTGGTCGATGACGTATTCGAAGGCCCGTCGGCGAGCCGCGAGCGTCTCGTGGGCATCCTCGAGGAAGTCAGTCTTGTCGGCATCATGTCCGAGACCCGCGTCGACATCGATGCGATAGTCGAAGCCCTCGAGGGTCTCCGCGAAGGCCTCGTCCGCGGTCGCCTCCTCGAGGGAGGGCGAGAGGAAGCCAGAGACCATTCGCTGACAGGTGCTATCCGGCGGAAAGGTGACGGGGACGTTCAGGACCGACGCCTGGCGCCCAGCCGCTTGGACGCGATCCCAGACGCGCTCGCCGTGGACGTGCGCCCCCATCGGCACGTACGTTTCGTAGGAGTCGACCTTGCGATCTTGAAAGCCATACACGCCGGTGCGCCCGGGGTTCGTCCCGGTCGTCAGACTCGGCCAGCACGCGCTCGATTCCGGCGGGACGATGCTGTCGATGGCCGCCCCGGTGCCCGCGTCGGCGAGGTCGTGCAGGTTGGGAAACACCTCGGGATGATCGTCGATGAGCGAATACGGCACACCGTCGATACCGAGAAAGACCACCTGCGCCTCGTCATCGCCGCGCAGCCGATCGAACAGACCCATATCAGAATAGGGCGCGCGGCATGCGTATAACGCTTGCACTCTCGTGTATGGGTTTGTGACGGTGTCACACGCCGGTTCATAATGGAAAACGTTCTTTTCTCGCCTCGCGTAAGGGACGCGATATGTCAACCACATTTCCCGAGTACGTCGACGTCGATTACGCCGCCGGCGACGGGGAATCCCCCGAGGATTACCCGACCTTGCAGGCGAAGATTCAGCAGGCAATCGAGGTGACGCGGATCGGCCTCGAAGAGTACGAACGCCCGGCCGTGATGTGGACCGGCGGCAAGGACTCGACGCTGACGCTGTATTTCGTCCTCGAGGTGGCGCGCGAATTCGACCTCGAGGTGCCCCCGGCAGTCTTCATCGATCACTACCAGCACTTCGATGAGCTCATCGATTTCGTCGAGCGATGGGCCGACGAATGGGAGCTCGACGTGATCTGGGCGCGCAACGAGGACGTCGGCAACTACGTCGCCGAACACGACCTCCAGCCGGGGGATGACATTCCAGTCTCGGCGCTGTCGGAGCACAACCAACATCACGTCCGGGACATCCTCGAATACGAGGAGGAGACGTTCCCGTTCCTCTTGGATACCTATGTGGGCAATCACTTGCTGAAGACGGTGGCGTTGAACGACGCGATCGAATCCCACGAGATCGATGGGATCATCTCCGGCGTTCGCTGGGACGAACAGGACGCTCGGGCGGATGAGACGTTTTTCTCGCCACGACATGATCCCGACATCTATCCGCCCCATGACCGCATCCAGCCGATCCTCCAATTCGCCGAGCCGGACGTGTGGGAGGCCTATTGGCACTACGTCGTGCCCGATACGGTGGCTGACTACCCGGATGAGGGATACGTCCCGACCGGCGAGGACGATCTCCCCAATGGCTTGACCATGGACGACATTCCGGTGTCACCGAAGTACTTCGCTGGCTTTCGATCGCTCGGGAGCGAGGTTTCGACCGACAAAGCGGCTGATGAGCCGGCGTGGCTGCAGGACATGGCGAACACGACCGAGCGCGCCGGGCGCGCCCAAGACAAGGAGGATCTGATGGAGCGCCTGCGCGATCTCGGCTACATGTAACGCCCGGCGCGTTTTTGTGGCCGCCGGCCGACGCCGGCGGTATGACGATCGCCATGCAATCCGCACTCTCTGACGCGGTGGAGACGACCGTCGAGTACCTCCAAGGGGGCATCGAGGTCGCCCTTCCCCGCGTCGTGACGGCCCTGTTGTTGGTCGGCGTCGCGCTCATCGTGATTATGGTCGTGACCCGAATCGTTCGGTGGTTCCTCAAGCGGCTGTATCCGGCTGACGAAGCGCTCATCGTCGATCTCATCGTCTTGGTGATCTCCGTCCTGTTGTGGTTCGCCGTCGGGCTGGCGCTGTTGACGGTACTCGGCCTCAATGAAATCGCCGCGAGCATGGGGACCGCCGTGGGATTCATCGCCTTGGGCGTCTCCTATGCGCTTTCGGAGATGCTCGAAGACACCGTGGCCGGCGTCTACCTGCTACGCGATCCGGATTTCAATCCCGGTGACCGGGTCGAATCCGAAAAGGTTAGCGGCATCGTTGACGGGATCGGACTCCGAAAGACGCGGTTCGTGACCGATGCGGGCGATCGCACGATCGTGGCCAATCGCGATGTCGAGCGCCGCTGGACGCGCATGAGCGAGAAGGACTCGTAGGACGCGGTCTGACGCGAGTATCCTCGTTGTGATTTTCCTACGTCAGCGTGTTACTGCGGTTCGAGCGACACTGACACGTCGTCGATCCAGAAGATGCGATCGGCCTCCCAGACGACGGTCACCCCGACCGCGAAATACAGCTCCTCGACATCGAGGGTTGGCGTCTCCCAGGTGAATGAATATTCTTCCCATCCTTCGGCCCGTTGGAGCGGTTCGCGAAGGCCGCCATTGTCCGACTCACCCCAGTCGCTGGAATTTTCGCCCGATTGGGGAAAATCGAACTCCTCGGTCGGCTGTTCTGGGCCGAGATACGCGACGAGTTGGCGCACCACGTTGAAGCTCTCGCTCGGACTCCAGGCATAGACGCTTGCCTCCGCCTCGTAAGCATGGCCCGATTCGATCTCGATCGGGTGATCGATCCACGCCGTGCCGTCGTCGTACGTGCCTTCGGTGAAGATGGCGACCGAGTGCTCGCCATCGTAAGCCCGTTCGTCCGTCTGTTCGATCGAGTGTTCGAACTCGCCGGAGGCATCCGGACCGATGTGGCTGTGTTGCTCCCAGGTATCCAGGCCGTCCTCGAAGCTCGCTTCGAAGGTGACCGGATCGGGGGTGCCGTTGCCGTTTCCGTTGTCGTTCTCAGCTGCGTTGTCGTCGCCACCGATACAGCCGGCGACGGTGGCGGTGGCCGTACTTGCTGCGAGGGCGTGCAAAACCGTCCGTCTCGTCGGGGACCGCTGCATGGATGATCGTTTACCGCCCGAAAATAAAGCCCCTGGCGAAGGTACAGTGGTTCTTTGAGCGGGCTGGATACGGATTTTAGTCACCGAAGTAGCGGTCGTAGTGTTCGCGACAGTTCGGATTGAACGCGGCCCCACAGGCCGGACACGCGTCGTCGGAGTCGAGGTAGGCGGTGACCGATAGCGTCGTCTCACACCGACCACAGCGGATCGCCGGGTCATCGAAGGCCGATTCCGGAATTCGGTGGGGTTCGTGGTCAGCGCTCTCCTGGTGGCAGCGATAGCACGGATAATACGTCTCACAGCAGGGAAACCTGATCGCGATCACGTCACGATCGGTCGCGTAATGGGCACACCGGGTGGCGCGGTCGACCTCGATGCCGCGTAGTGCGACCTCGAAGCGGTCGTCCGTCTCCGGGGCGTGGGTGGTTTGGCGGTCGGAGTCGTCCGCTCGCTCGGCCATTGACAGGACGGTGGTCGGTGGCGAGGGTATACCTTGCGTATGTGAGTGGTCCCGGATACTCGATGGCTCGACGCGTTCCGTTCAGATGTCCTGGCCACGAAATCGGACGAGGGCGATTACCATCGTCACGAGCACCGCCCCACACAGAATGGCCACTGACACGAGCGGGGAGACGTATTCGGTGAGCTCGACGGCCTGGGGCGCGAGCGACTCATGCGGTGGATTGGAGGCGGAGCTGGTCGTTTCGTAAATCCCACTCCAGGTGGCAAACGCAGCTTTCGTCGTCACGGGGAAGCCCACCCCGAGGAGGTCCGCGAGGAGATCGTACACGTGGCCGAGGTGATAGTTCGCGTCGACGAGGTACAGCCAGTAATCCTCGTAAAAGCTCGGCGAGATGGCGCGGACGATCCACGGAATCAGGAACAATACGGGGACCAGCAGGCTGATCAGGACGGTCTGGAGACGATTCCGAGTCAGGACACCGATCGAGAGGGCCAATCCGGCCATGAGGATCGCGACGACGACCGCGAAAGCCACGTTTACGGGCATGATCTTGAGGACGCTCCCGTCGATGGCGGCCGGTGCGACGCCGGAGAACTCGACGAGGACGACCGCCGTCAGGGCCATACTCGCCACGCCAATGAGCGTGAGGAAGAGGACGTTCGCGAGGTAGCTCGCGAAGAAGACCTCCATACGCCGAACCGGCTTGCTCAGGATCATCTGGAGCGTGCCCCGCTCGGCCTCGGTGGCGAGGGTGAGCGAGCCGAAGACCGCCCCCGCGACGAGCAGTGGCAGGCCAACGCCCCAGAAAAACGACAGGGGAGCATATCCGGTCAGAAACACTTCCTCTTGGAGGGCGAGAGGGAGTTGCTCGATGCCCTCGAGCGTGTTGCTCCCGAAGCCGATGCCGAAAAAGAGCAGGATGAAACTAAACGAAATGAGGTACGTCAGCAACCACCGCGGCGCGGAGAGATCGCCGACGGTCTTGCCGAAGATGGCGATGAATCGCCGTCTCATTGGTCGCCCTCCCTGATGTCGAGGAAGCGTTCCTCGAGGCTGTCCGCCTGTTCCATCGTCTGGAGATTGATCCCCAATTCGCTGACCAGGTGGGGTAATTCCGCGGTGAAGGCGTCCTCGTCGACGGGCGTGACGAGGAGCGGGCCATCGTCCTGCGCTTCGACCGCACCGACCGACTCGAGGCTGGCGATGCGCTCTCGCAGGCGTTCATTATCGGTCGAATCGACGCGATAGCGCCGCCCGCCGGTGTCCTCGATAACCTGCTCGAGGGGGCCTGAGGCGACGATCGAACCCTCGTTGAGGAACGTCACGTGATCGATGAACTGCTCGAGTTCGGCGAGGACGTGGCTACTGACGAAGACGGTGACGCCCTCGGTCGCGAGATCTTCCAGCGTTTCGATGATCGCTGCCCGGCCCTCGGGATCGAGCGCGGCGGTCGGTTCGTCCAAGAGCAACACCTCGGGCTCGTGCATCATCGCCTGTGCGAGGTTGAGCTTGCGTTGCATGCCACCGCTGTAGCCGCCGATGGGGCGATCCGCCGCCTCCTCGAGCTCGAGAAACGACAACAACTCCTGCGCGCGGTCCGCGGGTGAGACGCCACCGTCGGTGAGCTTGCCGACGTACTCGAGGTAGCGCCGGCCGGACATCGAGTCGTAAAATTCGGGGTACTGCGGGGCGTAGCCGATGCGTCGACGCGCGGCGAGCGAGCCGGCGGGATCGCCCCCGATGGTGGCCGAGCCGTCAGTTGGTGTGACGAGGCCGACGAGCATCTGCATCGTCGTGGTCTTGCCGGCGCCGTTGTGGCCGACGAAGCCGTGCAAGCTGCCGGCTTCGATAGTGAGATCGATCCCATCGACGGCCGTAACGTCGCCGAAGTCCTTGCGGAGTGCCGTGGTTTCGATGATGCCCATGGATGTCACCTCCGGAAGCGCCGATAGAGATACGGGACGAACAGCGCCCCGACACTGCCGGTCGCGAGGGCGTACAACGCGAGATCGAGCGAGGAACTCGGTATCGAGCCCGGGGTCGGCGTGGGAGATGGGTCCGGCTCAGGCTGTGGGGTCGGTGTTGGTGTCGGGGTGGTCCCACCGGGTGGTTCGCCAGGGGTCGGCGTCGGGGCAAACTCTTGGACCTCGCCGGTCACCGACCCGTCACCGTGCAGAAGACCGATCGTCGGATCCGCGAGTTCGTTGCCGAGAACGTTTCCATGCAGGTCGGCATCCAGTTGAATGGGTGCCGCGTCGATCTCGGTGAACTGGTTGTTCAGGATATCGATCGCTGCGGCACTCGCGATTCGAATGCCTGTTCCGAGGCTGCGAAACGTGTTGCCATCGATCGCGGACCGGGCATCGTCGCCTGGATCAAACACCTGTCCCCCGGGATCGATGAGGATGCCGACGGTGCCGTCCTGGAACTGGGAATTGGCGATGGCCCTGATCGCCCCGGATACCACCACCCCGACCTCGTTGTCGACGAGTCGAGACTGTTGAATCGTCGTCCCGGCCTGATTCCGCACCTCGATGCCCACGCCGCCCCCGGTAACGGTCGAGTTGGCGAGGCGCATCGCCGGGGCGAGGTCGGTGACGAGGCCGGTTTCCCCGCCGGCGATCTCCAGCCCGTCAATCGTGAGCGCGGAGGGCGCGACCGTTTCCCGGTTTTGGAAGCCACGTCCGGCCCGCACGACCATCCCCCCGGTTCCTTCGAGGGTGAGGCCACGAAGCGTGACGTCGTTGGCCGTGACATCGATCCCGGGTGCCTGTGGCGCTGGCGGCGCTTCGAACGCGAGGGTTACCTCGGCATCCGGGGCGGTCGTGAGCGTGAGCGGTTTGTCGATGACGAGTGCGGCCGGTCGTTCCTCGCCGAAGCCGACCTGGCGTCGTTCGCCGGTGAACTCGATCGTAGACTCGGGTGCGGCGATCTCGATCGCCTCCTGGAGGACCGGCGGGTCGGTAACGGGCAGTCGCCAGGGTTCGTCGTGAATATGCAATCGGTTGAGGGAGCCTTGCAGTTCCTCGCCAGCTTCGTTTCGCACCGTGAGGGTGAGGAACGCGACGCCGATCGGGCTGTCGTCGGCGACGGCGGCCGTGATCGACAGCGGACCACGCGGGATCGGATTCTCGAGGCTCGTCCATTCACCTGGCGTGAGGGGCGTCTCGTTGGCGTTTAACTGCAGATGGTCGGGTGATAACAGACCTGCAATGGTCACCTCGACGCGGACGGCTTCGATGTTGCCCGCGAGAAAGCCAGCGCCAACCTCGTCGCCCGGTGCCGCATGCAGCGCGTTCGGTTCTTGGAGGTTGAGCGCAGGGTCGCTCGCCCGGTCGACGGTGATGGACAGCGGTTCCTCCTGTTGCGCGGGATCGATCGTGGTCGAGGCCTCCGAGAGGCCGACGCCGTCGACGTGAAGGGTTTGTTCGCGTTCGGGGAGTTGGAGGGAAAAGGTCCCATCGCCGCCAGTCAGCATCCGTGGACCAAAGGAGGACTCGACGGCGGCCCCGGGCAGGGGTTGACCCTCTGGGTCCACGACTGTTCCGGAGATTTCCACTCGATCGCCAGCGCTCGCGGTCGCGTGAACTGGATCGGGGATGCCTGCTCCGGCCCGATCGTCGTCCGCTGTAACGGCCTCGAACGCCGCGCCCTCGGCCGGATGCGTGGCCGTTTCGCGGATGAGGTCGTTGATTTCGGCGGGGTCTGTGACACCGTTTGCCGCCTGGACGAGTGCCACGACGCCGGCGACGAGTGGCGTTGAGAAGCTGGATCCGCCGCGGGGGCCGTAGGTGCCATCCGCTAACGCGGTGATGACATCGACACCCGGGGCGACCACCTGGGGAACGGTGTACTCGGCGGGCCAGTCAGCGGGTGGGTCCGCCCAATACCGCTCGGTCCTGATGGTTTCGCCACCGGACCACTCCGCGGGCCACCACCCGTCCGTCGCACCGACACCGATGGTCGTCGGCATGTTCCCCGGCATGGCGGCGGTGTAACGCCCGGCATTACCGACCGAGGCGACAATGGTCACGCCGTTCGCCACGACCTCGCCGTAGACCTCGGCTTGGAAGCGATCGTAGGTGAGGCCACCGAGGCTGAGTGAGAGGACATCGATCTCGTTGGCCATGACGTACTCCATCGAGGCCAGAAAATTCGCCGCTGATTCACCGG
>CAZOFG010000005.1:81913-91651 GCA_964579125.1 uncultured Halobacteriales archaeon
TCGTTGGCCATGACGTACTCCATCGAGGCCAGAAAATTCGCCGCTGATTCACCGGCGCGCATCACGTGCAGGGCGACCTCGGGGGCGACGCCGTAGGCTTGGCCCTCGTCCGTCTGTTCGCCGGCGATGAGGCCACAGACCGAGGTGCCATGGCCCACTTCGTCCGAGGGCTCGGACTCGATTGGTTCGCCGGTGTCGTCGAATTCGATCCAGCCGCCGGCCTCGAGGGAGGCGGCGAGGCCGGGATGGCCATCGGGTTGGATCCCCGAATCGACGACCGCGACGTCGATGCCATCGCCCCGGGTGTTGTAGGAGTTCCAAAACGCGGGGACGTTCAATTGATCGAGAGCGGGTGTGACCTCGCCGGCTTGGGTGGGTGTCGGGCCACGTGGTGTCTCCGGTGGCTCGGGGATGGGCGCCCAGTCGGCGTCGTTCGGCCGCAGGGTCGATACCGCGTCGTGATCTCGGATCGCATCGAGCAACGCTGGGTCATTTGGAAGCTCGATGAGGGCCGCTGCACACCGCTCGAAGGTGCGGATCGGCGTGATCGTCTCGCCACCCTCGATGGCCGCTCGTACGGCCTCGAGGCGCTCGGTGACGCTCGATCCGTCAGTGCGGGCATCTGCGGGAACTCGCACCACATACCGTTCGCTCGATCGCTCGCGACGCGCTGTTCGGCCCGTTGAGTGGGTGGCCTCACCATCCGTCGCCAGTGTTGCCGAGACGAGTCCCGCTCCGCTTGCCCCGAGAAACGCCCGACGCGAGTGCCGCCCCTCCGTCATGCCATGGGCCAGTCCTACCGCCGATATAGTCCTTGTGAAGTTTCCAACGATTGCATCGGCGTGCAGTGATCTCTGGAGCGGCTTGCGAATGCGGGAGTCCTGATCGTCACAGACCGGGCACATCCCGCGGTTCGCAGTTTTACTTTCGGCGCGCTCGCCCGGCGACCGGTTATGTGGGGGTGCGGTGTAGCTGGTCGGCACGATGACTTCCCTGACGCCCGTGGCGATCGATCTCGAAACGACGGGCCTTGACGCGGATGCAACGCTGTCGGTCGTCGGGTTGGCACAACCGTCGCTCGCGACCCTCGTGTTGAACGCGGCGGAGGCCAATGCCGACGCCTTGCTCAAACACCTCGAACAGAAAAGCCAGCTCCGGGCGACGGTGCACGTGGTCGAGAGCGAACGAGCCGCGCTCGAACGGCTTCGTCTCGTCCTCGACGAAACGTTGGATCCCGACGACCACTACTTGACGGCGTTCAACGGCGAGACGTGGAACGGCGGCTTCGATCTGCCGTATCTGCGCTCGAAATACGCCGCCCACGACGTGTCCTGGCCCGACCTCGAGGTGGCGTATGCCGACATGCTGGACGTGATCGATCGCTTCGCGACCGATGACGTGCGCGACCTCGTTGGCGTGCACGAGCGGCTGGTCGGCCGGGAGACCTGCGATCCGTTGGCCGACAGCGAAGCGGCCGTCGAGGCGTATCAGGCGGGTCGATATGGGGACGTGTTGTTGCACAACGTGGCCGACCTCCAGCGCACGCTCGATCTCGCGCATCTCGCGGAACGATACGTGCCGAAATCCGATTTCAAGATGAAGAACCTCGCGCCACCGGCGCGGACGTGATCGAACGCACCGGTTTTCCGATCGTTTGACGGTTTTCGAACGGTCGGAACACGATCGGTCCTCAGTCGTGGAAAACGGTATTCCTTTCAGGGTGCTCCGGATAGCTCCGCCCACTCGTCGATGTCTTCCGAGGATGCGGTTTCGTGGCGCGAGCAGGTTCGCGCCTTGGGCCGAGTGGCGAAGTACAATCCCCTCTTCACCGCCGGATTAGTGGTCTTCGGTGGGGCAGTGGCCGTCTTCGAGGGGGTCGGACTGACGTTTATCTATCCGATTCTCGAGGTGGGCCGCAGCGGGGAGGTGACCGCGAACGATCCGATCATGGAGGCGTTCATCTCGACGTATGAGCTGTTCGGCATTCCGTTCGAACTCGAGTACTTGATCGTGGGCGTCGCGCTCATGATGACGGTACGATACACGTCGTCATTTCTGTCGCGCTGGCTGGCGGCGATTTTGCGCTATCGCTTCGAGCGCGATATTCGCTCACAGTCGTTTAATGCGGCGCTCGAGGCACGGATTGGGTATTACGATAAGGAGGGATCTGATGATATACTGAACTCGATCATTACCGAAACGCGCTACTCCGGTCGGGTAATTCGGGATGGGGTGCGGTTCATGCAAAAGGCGTTTCTCGCATTGATGTACCTCTCGGTGATGATGTATATCGCCCCGCTGATGTCCATTCTGGCAATCGCACTGTTGGCCGGGATCACGGTCGTTATTCGCTACTGGATCGAACCTGCCTTCACCGTTGGATCACGGGTTGCCGAGGCAAACGAAAACGTGCAGGAGGCGGTTCAGGCCGGGACACAGGGGATTCGCGATGTGAAGCTGTTTGGCCTCGCCGAGGAGGTTTATGATGACTTTCGACAGTCCATCGATAGGTATGCTTACTCCTCGGTTAACCTCCAACGTAATCGGCAAGCTGTTCAACAAGGATTCCAACTCGCAGCCGCGCTCACGTTGTTCGTGTTGATTTACGTTGGATTCGCTTTTAGTGGCCTTTCACTCGGTGCACTGGGTATTTTCCTCTTTGCAATGTTTCGATTAGCTCCACAAACGAGCCAGCTCAACAGCCAGTTTTACAATCTCGAGGGCAACCTCGCCCATCTGGTCCGAACGTATGAGTTCGTCGACGAACTCGAGAGTCAAGCCGAACCGGGCGGTGAGCGGGATATCGACCGCATTGACACGATCGACTTCGATGAGGTTGAATTTAGCTATAACGAGGAAGAAACGGTCCTCCGGGGCGTGTCGTTTTCCTTCGAACGCGGCGAGTTCGTCGGCTTCGCCGGGCAATCCGGCGCTGGCAAGTCGACGATCGTCGCGCTATTGACGCGGATGTACGAGGTGGACGATGGCGAAATCTTGGGTAATGGTGTCCCCATCGAGGAATACGACCTTGCGGCCTGGCGGGAACGCATCGCGGTCGTCCGCCAACAGCCGTACGTGTTCAATACGACCCTCCGGGAGAACGTGACAATCGGCTCGCGAGACGCCTCTGAAGAGGAAATTTTACGGGTCTGTGAGATCGCCAAGGTGGACGAGTTCCTTCCCGATCTGCCCCAAGGCCTCGATACCCCCCTCGGTGATGATGGAGTTCGCCTTTCCGGTGGACAGCGCCAGCGGGTCGCCCTCGCGCGAGCCCTGCTCAAGGACGCCGACGTGCTCGTTCTCGATGAGGCCACGAGTGATCTCGATTCACATCTCGAACGCCAGGTGCAGGACGCGATCGAGGCGATGGATCGGGAGTACGCCATCCTCGCGATCGCGCACCGCCTCTCGACGGTCCAAAACGCCGATCGCATCTACACGATGGACGACGGCGAGATCGTCGAGTCCGGTACCCACGAGGAGTTGATGGAACGCGGTGGGCCGTACGCCGAGCTGTACGAAGTGCAATCGGCGGAGTGACGCACGCGGTCAATGGACTAATGATGCCCGCCTGTGAAGTTCCCCGGCATGTCACCGACCGTTCGCGTCGACGACGCCACGATGGAGCGCTTGGAGGGACTGCAGGCCGACATCAAACGCGAGACCGGCCAGCGCGTGACGCGGCAGGCGATCGTCGAGCATCTCGTCGAGGAAGCGACTGAATCGGAGCTTGCGGTGGTGCAGGCGTTCGAGTAGAGGATAACTGGGTCTGTGAACACTTGAGTTGAACACCTGTCAAAGGGGCGGAACTTCCTTTTGCGAATGACGAAAAGCCGGTGGCTATAAGCCACCGACCTCGCTTGCCTGATCCATGACCCGCGGGGTGGATTCATTCGATGGCGACGGCGGGGGGTTGACGCGTCCGTCGATGCGGCGTCGTCGCTTTCTGGCGAGTAGTTTCGCGGTCGGGTCTGGGATTCTGGCGGGCTGCCTCGGTGACGATGGCGATAGCGGGCCCGACCTGGCGACCCAGCGCGAATTCGGCTTCGAGGAATTCTCGACCGGGTCAGTCCCGGACGATTTCGTTCTCGTCGGCAACGAAAGTCAGGGTGTCACCGACGAAACGGCCGCCTCTGGCGAACAATCCTATCGCATGCAGGGCTCTCACGGCGGCTGTTGGATGTCGATCGCACGGTTTTCCGCCGTTGACGAGCGACCGGCCGAGGAACCCGTCCGCCTGGAGGGAGCGTACCGCCTCGGCGAGGGCGAAGTCGGCTGTCACAACGGGAGTGGCAACCTCAAACTCATTACCGAACCCTCGAGTTCCGAATTCGGGCCAAGTCGCGAACAGGTCCTCCAGTTCAATCCGGACGGCCAAGTTACCTCACTCGGCACCGAGGTCGGGAGCTTTGAACCCGGCGAGTGGGTCACGTTTTCGGTGATGTATCGCCCTGACGAAGGCGAGAACGAGATTGCCTACGAGTGTACGATCGGCGATGGCGACGCGGTGACCGCCACACGTGAGCGCCGCGAGTACGAATCCGAGTTGACGGCGATCGAGCTGACAAGTGGCGATTTCACCGTCTTTTGGGACGATTTCGCCATTCAGACGACCGAGGGCGGCGGCGAACAAGTCGATCTGTCCTTCGACGTCACCCACGAGGATGCCGTCGTCAGTCGCTACCCGACGATCACGGCGGACATCTCCGGAGCGGACGCGATCAGCGAAGCCGAGGTGGCCCTCCAGGCCGATCCGGGCTATACGATCGAGGGCACTCAACAAACCTCGACCAGCTACGAGTTCCCCTTTCCCGACGTTGCCACCCGATTGGGCTCCTATCCCTACGAACTCACGGCGAGCACGCCTGGTGGCGCATCTGCGACCTACGAAGACACCCTCGTGACTGAGCCGGAGATCTTCGAGAGCGAGGCGTACTATTCGATGGTGTATCACATCGGGGATGAACTCCGCGAAATCACAGATCTCGAAGAACTGATCGTCGACGAGATTGCTGGCGATGTCGTCGAACGAGCAACCGCCGAGGGAATGCGACGCATCCTGGGTGTATTGGGAGCCGCAGCCCCCGAACAAACCGCAGCCGTGGTCGGACAATTCGTGGGGTTAACGATGGGTGTGATCGCAAACTCCGAATTCGGTGGCGGCCCACGAACCCAAGGCGACCTCTGGGTGCTGACTAACGACGGCCTCCAAACCGAGGTGACGATGGGCCCCGGCGGGGCGATCGAACCCGCCTTTCACGTCTACCAGGGCGCCACGATCGGCGATATCTATCTGACGATCACCCCTGCCAACGAAGATCGGATCATCAACGAGCGCCTGGTCGTCGAGGGGCAGTATCCAACGCTCCAAGTGGGCAATCGGCGCGTCTGGCAGCTGTCGTTCCTCACGGCGCCATTCGTGTTCACGCCCGATGGCGATGTCGACGAGGAAGGCAACGTCGTTTACCCCGATTACGAACTCCAGCTCATCCTCGAAAACGCGAACGGCTCGCGAACGGTCATGGATTCGGTGCCGATCACGGTCGAAGCATAACGAGCAACGGCAATCTATTCGATACCATCCAGGAACCACCGACTCATTCGGTATCCAGCGGTTTCGAGGCCCCACCCGATCCCCTGTGATGCACGCTGAGTGATACTCAATGGTGCGATCGGCCTCTGTTATGGCACAATCGCATTCGATTCGTCAGCCACGCCATCGAACGGGAGCGTGATGACGAGCTCCTCGAACCAGACGATCGGACGCTTGCGTTGGCCCTCTGCTTCGAAGAAAATGATGCCCAGCCTGGCGAGCCGGCTCAGTTCCTCGTGGACGTTCTTCACGTCACGATCAACGATTCGAGCGGTTTCGTTGATACTGGCCGGTTCCTCACGCCGAACCGTTTCAATGAGTTCGAGGGTCCGAGATGTCAGTGTCGCCATGAGGTCGTCATAGCTCGTGAACGTGAGCGTTGGCGACGACCACGCTATGTCCTCCTGTTCGCGCACGTCGAGGCCGTCAGTGCCGTCTTCGTGACCGTCACGCGACGGGTCCACGGTCACGACGAGGGTTGATTCCGCCTGTAGCTGTTCGCGCTCGACCGGGTGCATCGGGGGTGTGGGTTCGTTCATTGGTAATTCCGTACCGTATCGCACTCACTTGAGCTCGATCGCCGATTTCGGAATCTCGCGCCAGAACCGATCCCAGAGGGCGACCATTCCGGGAAAGTCGATTTGGGTTGGCGACTGATGTGGTGCGATATGCAGTTCGTGTCCATTGGTGTCCTCATGGGCATTGTCGTACCGGCGGATCGTCCCATCGGCGAGCGTACGAGGTGGATCCGGTTCCACCGTCCCGTAGTGGAGCGTGTAGGCCCATCCACTGGGGTAGGCGTCCCGATCAGTCCGCATGCAAAACACGCGGACGACGGTTCCGTCGGGGTATTTCACCGTCTCGTTGACGCCATCGAGGTCGGTTGCGGTTGGGGAGGTGGACCCCATTTATTGGTTTATAGGCCAATACATTGGTACAATTGGTTTATTAACCAATAAACGTTTGCACGCCACTGCAGCCCGGCCGACGCGACAATGCCACGCATTCGACGATCGGGCCGCCCTTTGGTGCGGCTTCACGGATAACTCTCCGTCGGGCTGGCTGGTTGCACCTCCGGATCCTCAGGGGATCACAGTGGTCTAGGGCGGGCGCTGATGATTCGATAGGGACCGACATGACCTCGGGCATTAAGGGGGCACCACCGCTTTTCGTCGCGTATGGATGTCGTCGTGCTCGCGGCCGGACAAGGCACTCGATTGGGCCCACTCACCGATCGCCGGCCTAAGCCGGTCGTGCCGATCGCCAACGAGGCGCTGATCCGCCACGTGCTTCGCGCTGCGGACGGGGTTGCCGATCGGTTTCTCGTCGTGATCGGGTATCGTGGCCAGCAGCTCCGTGATGCGATCGGCGACGCGTTCGGAGGAACGCCCGTCTCGTATGTCGAACAACCAGCACAGGTCGGCACGGCCGATGCCGTACGGGTGGCTACCGAGGAAACTGCTGGAGCGTTTCTCGTCGTCAATGGTGACGTCCTCGTCGAACCGAGCGCCATCGAGCAGTTGGCTGAGCTCGAGCCACCCGCGATGGTCGGGACGGTCGTGTCGAATCCATCCGAGTACGGCGTCCTGTCAGTGGAAACTGGCCAGTTGACGGGATTGGTGGAGAAACCCGACGAGCCGCCGAGTCAGCTGGCGAACGCTGGCGTGTATCTGTTCGACGACACCCTCGCGGAGCGGCTTTCGGCCGTCGAGGAGAGCGAGCGAGGCGAATACGAACTGACCGATGCGATCGAGGCGGACCTCGATGCGGGCCGGGCAGTCAGCGTGCTCGAGTACGATGGCTTTTGGCAGGATATCGGCTATCCTTGGGATCTCCTCACGGCGAGTGACTACCTGCTTGAGCACCAAGCACGCCGGATCAATGGCGAGGTGGCGTCCTCGGCGACACTCGAGGGCGCGGTCGTCGTCGAGGCTGGCGCGACCATCAAAGCCGGCAGCGTCATCGAGGGGCCGGCCCTGATCGGACCGGAGGCGATCGTCGGGCCGAACGCGTACGTGCGTGATGGCGCCGTGCTTGGTCCTGGCTCAACCGTCGGCCACGCCGTCGAGGTGAAACACTCGATTCTGTTTTCGGAGGCCACGGCCTCGCATCTGTCCTACATCGGCGATTCGATCCTCGGGGCCGACGTGAACCTCGGCGCAGGCACGACAGTCGCGAATCTCCGCCACGATGATGCGAACGTCCGCTGTCAGGTGAAAGCGGAACCGGTTGACACCGGGCGGCGCAAATTCGGCGTCGTCCTCGGCGACGAGGTAAAGACCGGCATCAACACGAGTCTGAATGCGGGCGTGGTGCTGCCATGTAACGCGACGACGAAGCCAGGGGAGGTCGTGTTACGCACGCGGTAATCGGTC
Source organism: uncultured Halobacteriales archaeon (assembly GCA_964579125.1). GTDB lineage: Archaea > Halobacteriota > Halobacteria > Halobacteriales > SKSH01 > CAZOFG01. The sequence continues at coordinate 89,882 of CAZOFG010000005.1, forward strand.
GGCGACGAGAGCCAAATTGAGGTCCCCTACATCGCGGTGAGCCCGAGGCTATACTCTAACGTACGATCCACTTCCGACAGCCGGTCGTCCTTGCTGGTCGGATTTTTCTTCGTATCGAGGTCAACGATGACGATATCGACCAGTCGAATGCGCACTCATCACCGTCAATCCCAATCTGGGGCGTCCTCTAGATATGCATTAGCCTCCAGGGAGATTCCTTCCAATTCCTGTGCCAATTGTACCTCACGTTGGCATCGTGTTCGATATCCCTCTGAGAAATCTTCCCAGGTCACCGAAGGTTCGATCACGAGCTTGCCGAATTCCTCCCGGATAACGACCTCGTCGCCGCTACTGAGACTAAATCGCTCCCGAAGCTCATTCGGGATCGTAACCTGACCATCTTCGCCGATAACGCGGCGTTCTCCGTCTGTCATACAGTTTCATTTCGTATTCGTAGTAATTAGGATGGTGGCGTGCTCCAGTTCGGGAGTGGTCAATATCCGTAGTAATCGCCTCGCTCACCTCGTCGGTGCGTTCAAATGCCCAGTAGTGGAATACCCGGACAGATGAACTCAGACGCCGTGACGGCGGTCGTCCTCGCGGCCGGCGAGGGCAAACGCCTCGCCCCCTTGACCAATACGCGCCCGAAGCCGATGGTGCCGGTCGCGAACAAGCCGATCCTTGAGCACGTCCTCGAGGCGCTCGTTGCGGCCGACGTCGACGAGGTCGTGTTCGTCGTCGGCTACCAACAAGAGCGCATTCGCAATCACTTCGGCGACGGTGACGATTGGAGTGTCGATATTACGTACGTCGAGCAATCCCCACAGCTTGGTACCGGCCACGCCATCGAACAGGTAGAAGATGTCGTCGACGATCCGTTTCTCGTCCTCAATGGCGATCGAATCGTCGAACCGAGCCTCATTCGCGAGGTGCGCGATGCGATGGGGGCCGGCGGGCACGTCGTCTCAGTCACGCGGGTCAGTCACCCGACCACGCTCGGCGTCGTTACTGTTCGAAACAACGTCTTGGAATCGATCGCCGAGAAGCCACTCGATCCGGCACCGACCGAGTTGATCAATGCCGGTGTCTATGGCTTTCAGCCATCGATTTTCGACGCGATCCGCGATACCGACCTCGAGGATGGCGAACTCGCGATTACGAAGACGCTGGATGAGCTCGCCGACGAACAGGACATTCCAGCGATCCGCTATGAGGGCAAGTGGCTGGACGTGACGTACCTCTGGGATCTGCCCGTCGTCAATGCCGTCCAGCTCGGCTCTTCGACGAGCGATGCCGCCTTTGAGCGCACGACGATCGGCGAAGCGGTAGCAGTCGGCGATAACGTCCACGTCGGCCCGGGGGCAACCGTGCGTGGCGGGGTCGCCATCGGCGAGCACAGCCGGCTCGGACCGTCAGTGACGCTGGAAAACGTCGTGGTGTTGCCTGATGCGACGATCGAGGCCGGGGCGGTGCTTCGGGATGCAATTGTGGGAGCGAACGCGCATGTCGGCCCGAACGTGACGATCGAGGGCGGGCCCGCAGATGTGGTGGTCGACGATACCGTGCATCGCGAGGTCGATCTCGGCGGCGTGATTGGGGATAATGCGGAGATCGGGGGTGGCACCATCTTAGCACCCGGCGCGATCGTGGGCAACGACACGATGGTCGAATCCGGCAGCGTGCTGGAGGGTCGGATCGATCCGGACGCAACCGTACGTCGAGGGTAACCATGTGTGGGATCATCGGCTACATCGGCGAGCGAGAGGCCGG
>CAZOFG010000006.1:0-82776 GCA_964579125.1 uncultured Halobacteriales archaeon
CGTCGGTATGACCGGTGAGACTGGTATTTACGCTTGAAGCGCATTCGGTCCAATGTATACCATAAACTTGAAGCAGTATGCGTACAGATTTTTGGACTTGTATGGCACACGAACACAGCCATCACGTCAGCAACGAAGAGCGCCGTGAGTTCCTCAAGGTGCTTGGTGTCGCTGGTTCGGTCGCTGCGGGTGGAGCGACCCTCGATCAGGTGCGCCAATCGATGTCCGGCGCCACCACTGAGGAACTTGCGCCGGTCGGACAGGCTATTGCGTCCGACTTGGCCGGGGAATTGGATCCAAATCTCTTAGCAAGCGGCCAGTCGGCAATGGCGGATGCTGCTGTAAGTCTGGAAACTGTTGCCGAACGCGGCATCCCAACCGACAGCCCAGGCGATGATTTCGCCGCAGTTGCCGAGGCTGGTCGTCCAGTTTACGAACACCTCACGGAAGTCGGATTCTTCGAATCAACGACGGAGGAACTTCCGGAATTTACTCCGTCTTATCTTGAGTCAGCCGTCGAATCGTATATCGGTTCGGAAGCGTTAACCGATCCACTTGCCGCCTTCGGCATGAGTGATGGTGAGGGTGTTGACCTCCTTGCTGAAGTTGTCGCCAACGCCGAGGAACTCAGCCAACATCACTGGATCGCCACAGATGAGATACCCCGAGCTGAGATTGAGTTCGGTCAGTTCATTCCACCGATGACGCAGGGGGCAGCTGGGGGCTCTCTGTTGTGGTTGGAAGATCTTGATAAGCATCTATGGCAAAAGGAAGTGCTACTCACCGATGAAATCGTCGCGGATGCCGTTTGGCATGGCCAATCGATGGCCGCAGGGTTCCACCTGATGACGGAAGGTGCGAAGGCCATAGCAGCTGAGAATGAAGCCTACTCCGACACCGAACTTGCCGCCTTGTTGTCGACGGGCTTCGCCGTGCAGGCGATCGCTCAGGGTCTACTTCCGCAGGATGTCTACTGGGTTACGGATAGCATGCGCGGACAAGACCGCCCTGATATCAGGGTGATTACGGAGTAACCAGAGGTGAGCAAACATGGAAAATATCCAAAACGTCGAACCCGAGGATCGCATTGATTTCATAGACACCGGCACGGTCGCGCAGCAGGATGAACACACCTTGAATCAGGAGGCGCCTGGGAGTGCGATTACTCAGCGTCACCTCTTGGATGACTACAATACTCCGGAATCGTGGTTGCAGTATAACGGAAATCTACTTCAATCGGGAGACACCCCGGTTTCACGATTGACGCCGAACAATGTTGCCACACTTTCTCAAGCGTATGTAATCGAGACGGATTCCGCCGGTCTACAAAACAATCCTGTGATCGTCCCGGGCGATCCCCCGGTGATGTATATCACCCAAGGCAATCAGGTCGTTCGAGCAGTTAATGCTCGGACCGGTGACGAATACTGGGAGTTCCGGTACTCCACCCGTCGAGAGGGTGCCAGCGCCGGCACTCGGAACAGAGGAGTCGCTCTTTATGGGGACAATGTGTACTTTGCTGCCCACGATCTTCATATGGTCGCCCTTGATCGCTATACGGGCGAACTTCAATGGACGCAGGACTTCATGATGGAGGAGCAGATCGACGAGATGCCAAATGCAGTTCAGCGGGTCTCCAATACCGAAGCACCCCTCGTCTATGACGGTAAATTGTTCATCGGAGCTTCTGGAGACGCAGCCGGTTGGACCCACCTTACCGTCATGGACACCTCGGATGGTGAGATCATTAATCAGCACCGGGTGGCGCCGAAGAGCGAATGGATTGGCGATTCGTGGCAGTTCTCGAGTGGTGCAGCCTGGATGAGTCCAAGCGTTGATCCTCAGACGGACACGGCCTTCTTCGCAACGGCCAACCCCGATCCAATGCTCAATGGGGCTGTCCGGCCTGGTCCGAATAAGTTCACGAACGCCATCATCGCCGTTGACACCCAGTCGGGCGACATAAAGTGGACGAACCAAATCCACTCTCACGAACTCTGGGACTACGATGTCGGCCACGTGACGCCGTATGTGTTTGACGCTGAGATTGATGGAGAAGAACACCGTCTTGTCTCGGTCGATAACAAAACTGCCTGGACCTACATGATTGATGTCGAAACGGGCAAGTTGATTGACCGCACAGACGCTTGGGGCCGCCAAGAGCACCGCTTTGGCTCTTGGCCGGACTCAGAGTTCCTTAATCTCCCACCTTGGGGTCAGGAAAACGCGGCAAACATGACGCCTACTTTCCCTGGCGCCACCGAGTGGCCGCCGGACGCTTTCAGTCGACGGACTGGTTACCGCTACGTGGGATATGTGGACGCTGAGGACACCGTTGCGACGGATCCATCGTGGGAATTCGGCCCAGAAAACTTCGACGGATTTGGTGGGTTCTGGCAGCCCGATGCAGAATTCGGAAATACGGCTTACTTCCAGGCAATTGACCTCGAATCCGGCGAAGTTCAATGGCGCACCGAAGTGGCTGACGTGAATCCTGATTTGACTTCCTCAGCAGCATTCCTCGGCGGTGTTACCGCAACGACTGGCGGTGTGGTCATGGCAGGATCTTCTGGAGGCAGTCTAATCGCGTACGACGATGAATCAGGTGATCAACTCTGGATGGACGATACCGGCGGTCGCATTACGGCTTCGCCTGTCGTCTGGGACGATCCGATAGCCGGTGAGGCCTACGTCGCAGTCTCCTCCAACGATCGTATCATAGTCTACTCCGGCGGCGCCTGGTAACGAACCTGGCGTCATCGCCGGCATTACCCCGGAATTTTTCTCTAACTTTTCTTTGTTCCTCGAGATACCGTCCGAACGGATGATTTGACGGTTGGTTGGCTCCTTGGAGCAGGAACACTGTCTTGGATGTAAGGCGGTTCATCGCTTCTCCAAAATATTCGGACGCTGGATCCGGCCACGCTAGCCCCCTTCGAGACCTTTAACCGGGCCAGCCCAATACCGTTCCCAGACACACTTAGATGAGTACTGTCGAGTCGTTCGATACCGAAACCATCGAAAAATACCGCGAAGAGGTCGAAAAGCCGTTGACGCAGCTGTTTATGCGGTACGGGCATGGCAATCGTCGGTGGTTCCTCCTCGGTTTGCTTGCCAGCATCGGCGCGCGCTTTCTCGCGCTGGTGCCACCCGTTATCCTCGGGGTGGCAATCGACTCAGTCTTTCGAGCCGACCAGCCGTTCAATCTGCCGTTTGTCCCACAAGAATGGCTCCCCACCGGCACTGGCGATCAGTTCTGGCTGGCGATCGCGTTGATGGGCGTCGCGATGGTCGGCCAATCGATCCTCAACTTCATCCGAATGTCCTCGTTGAATCTGTTTTCCCATCGTGTCAAACACGAGGTGCGCACGGCGGCGTATCAGAAGATGCAACGCCTCGATATGGGCTTTTTCAACGAGGTACAAACTGGTGAATTACTCTCGATTCTCTCGAACGACACGAACCGTCTCGAGCAGTTCCTCGACAGCATGATGGGCGAAGCGATCCAGCTCGGGGTGATGATCGGGGGGACCGCCCTCATCCTCTTCACGATCAACTTCCAGCTGGCGTTCGTCACGCTCATGATCGTCCCGGTGGGGGCGGCCTTCACTTACTGGTTCATGCGCATTGCGGAGGAGCGGTATACGGAGATTCGGGCGTCGGTCGGGGATTTGAACAGTCGGTTAGAAAACAATCTCAATGGGATTCAGGTCATCAAGGCCGCCAACACCGAGGAATACGAGGACGAACGCGTTCGCGAGCATTCCTACGAGTACTTTCGACTCGACTGGTTGGCGTTGCGACTGAACTTCATCTATCGCCCGGGACTGCAGGCACTTACCTCGCTGTCCTTCATTGCGACGTTCATCGTCGGTGGCTGGTGGATTCTATACGGGGCACCAGCCCCGTTCACCGGCACCCTCTCGACTGGCGAACTGGTGACGTTTCTCTTGCTCACCGAGCAGTTGGTCAATCCGCTCGCACAGATGAGCAACATCATCGATCGATACGAGGACGCCCGGGCGTCGACGAAGCGCATTCTCGGGATTATGGATTTGCCGGTTCGCATTCAGGACGCCCCCGACACGGTTGATATCGAACGCATCGAGGGCGCGGTGCGCTACGAGGACGTGACTTTCGCGTACGAGGACACGCCGGTCCTCAATGACGTCAGCTTCGATGTGGAGCCGGGTGAGACGGTCGGTTTCGTCGGGCCGACGGGTGCCGGCAAAACGACCGTCATCAAGCTCTTGATGCGCCTCTATGATGTCGACGAGGGGGCGATCCGGGTCGACGGCCATGATGTGCGAGAGCTGACCCTCTCGAGCCTCCGTGGGGCCATCGGGTACGTCGGCCAGGAGAACTTCCTCTTCGATGGGACGATCAAACAGAACATCACCTATGGCGCGTTCGATGCCGACGAGGATGATGTCGTCGAGGCGGCGAAGCGTGCCGAAGCTCACGAGTTCATCCAAAACCTTCCTGAGGGATACGACACCGATATCGGTGAACGCGGCGTGAAACTCTCGGGCGGACAGCGCCAACGTATCGCAATTGCCCGCACGATCTTACAGGACCCTGAAATCCTCGTGTTCGACGAGGCAACCTCCGCGGTCGATACCGAGACGGAGCTGTTGATCAAGCGCTCGATCGACGAACTCGCCGCCGATCGGACCACGTTCGTCATTGCGCATCGCCTCTCGACCGTTCGGGACGCCGATACGATCTTCGTCATCGAAAATGGCCAGATCGTCGGCCGGGGTCGTCACGACGAACTACTCGAGGCGGATGGCCTGTATGCGAATCTCTGGCGGGTCCAGGCCGGCGAACTCGATCGGTTGCCCCAGGAATTCATCGATCAAGCAAGCGAACGGATCGCCCAACAAGATCCCGGACAGGATTGAACCGCCCCGAGGGCTGATCTGTTGCGGTCTTACTCCGATCCTCGCCCCATCTGGTAGATGCTTAAGAACGGCGGGGTTGATTTTGGAGCCATGAAGATCGTCGAAAATACCCTCGAACGACCTTTGTCGACCGTATTGGACAAACCACTGTTTTGTTACCTCGCGATGGTCTCGACCGACGGCTATCCTCGGCTATCTCCGCTGTGGTTTCTCTGGGAGGACCAATGCATCTGGATTATTGCCGACCCGGATAAGACCTACACGACGCGAATCATCGAGGAACCCCAGACGGCCGTTGCTGTCGTCGATTTCGACGCCCACGATGGCCGGGTACACCACGTCGGCATGCGCGGTCGAAGCGAACTCGTGCCCTACGACGAGGACCGGGCGGAGCGGTTATTGACTAAGTATCTCGGGCCTGATCAGGCCACCTGGGACGACATGTTCGTCGATATCGATCCCGACTCATGGCGGTTGATCGCGTTCGATCCGGATACCGTTGTCGCGCGAGATCAGTCGTACGCACCTTCGCTAAAAGAGGAAGCTATCGATCCCGATGGTTCGGCTTAATACGGCCAGTCGCCGGTGATCTTCATGCTCTCTGCGAGGTCTTCAGCTTCGAGTTGCTCTGCGATCGAGTCCGCATCTCGGACGTCAATGTCACGGTCCGATGAAGCCAGCCGCACGACGAGCTCGGTCAAGAGGATCGATTGCTCCCGGATGTTTCGCACCTCGAGCTTGTCGAGCGTGTCCGCGCTCGTGTGACCCCAGCCACGGCCCTCTGCATCGGTGACACTCATCACGTGATACCCCGGAACGCCCCATCGCACGTACGGCCAATGATCACTGTGTGGCCCGAGTCGAGGCGTCTCTTCGATCGGATGCTCGAACCGATCCCGCACTTCGTCGAGTGCTGCCTCTAATTCGGGAAAGCCATGGGGGTAGAACTGCAGGGTGCGGCCACGACCGACGCCGTCGTTGTTAACGATCGCTTTGATCTCATCGTGATCGCGTTCCTCTGCGTCGTAACTCGACCCACAGAGACCGACCTCCTCGGCACCGTACGCGATAAAGTGCACCCGTGTTTCCAACTCATCTGCCCGCGAGGCGAGTGCGTTCGCGATCTCGACGATCGTCGCGGTCCCGGCACCGTTGTCCCATGCACCCTCACCGATATCGTGGGCATCGACGTGACTCGTGACGAACACGGCATTCTCGGTTTTCGGGCCGATATCGGCGTGGACGTTCTGACTGGTTGCCTCTCCGATTTCGGCGTCGACCTTGATCGAAATCTCTTCGCCGTCCCATCGACGCCCTAGTTGGGCACCGACCTCCTTCGAAACTCCGACGGACGGAATGTCTCCGATCGGATCGTCGTCCGTACCGATACTCCCGGTCGGCGCCAGATTGCCGGGAACGTGATTTCGGAAGATAAACGCGTCAGCACCCGCCTCGACCGCGTGATAGTACTTTTCGCGTCGATGGAGGAAGCGATCGTACCAATCCGGCACGTTGCTTGCCGCCATGGCGATTTTACCCTCGAGGTCGACCTCCTCGAACTCCTCCGGGAGTCCGTAGCCGACATCCACGAGTTCGCCCTCGACGGTTCCGACCGGACTCCGGGGGAGCGCAATGCACGCGAGTTCGTTGCCTCCAGCGTGGACCGCGGCATCGATTCGCTCCCATCCCTGCACGTCGAAGCTGTCCAAACGGGTGTTTCGAGCCCCTGCGTCGGCGAGAGCGTCTCGTGTTGCCAATGCGGCTTCGCGTTCGCCCTCGGTTCCGGCCATTCGATCGTCGATATCGACCAGCGTCTCGAGGAGATTCCAGCCGGCGTCGCTCGTAAAGACGTCACCGATCCAGTTGGTCATATCTCGCGTGGCGGCACCAGCCACCAAAACTTGCCGGGGTACCGGCACAGCGTACCGGGTTCCCTACCGCGTGCGAATGGCGGCCCCCGCGTAGCCACCGACGGTGTGCAATACGACGAGAAAGAGGATGACGAAGCCGGTTGCGAACGCAAACGCCACCCCGAGGATGCCGAGATCGGCTTCGATCGTCGCCCAGATGGCAAACCCGCCAAGGATAGCCGCGGGGAGGGACAATGCGAGGCCTGCGAACGCGCCAGCACGGGCCCCATCCCAGCCTGATTGTCCGGTCAGATAGCCGGCAACGCCGCCTCCCAAGACCGACGAGAACGGGATAAACGACGTCACCATCGTTGTCGCGGCACCGATGGCGGCATCGACGTACAGGTCGGGTTCGGTCGACTCGAACGAGGTCCGCCGGCAGTGCGCTACGATCCCGATGCCGAAGAGGAGCAGGACGAGTCCAGCGAGCACCAGTCCGGTCGTTCCCCACACGAGCAGTTCGACGACCAGATCGATCGCTTCTGGTTCGGAAAGTCCTTCGACATTGACGTCGTCGCTTTGGATCCACTCCGCGATATCGTCGCGGTCGGCATACCCGTGTAACCCGACGCCGGCGACTGCTGCAATCAAGCCGATGACCCCGAGCACTAACGCAGCGAGATATGCCAGCGTACGACGGCGCGTGGCGACGGTTGGTGGTTCAGCGTCCTGTGAGGGTTTTTCCTCGGACGCTTCGGACATCGACATGGCAGGTGTTTGGATCACCGACTTGATAGATGTTTCTCGCTCGGATTGCGTTCCCGCCACCGAATTTCAGGCGAGAACACAGAACGGACTTTCGTTGAATCCGTCAGTTACAGCCCGCCGACGCCCGTCTCTGCATCCGGGAGGTCGTGTTTTTCGACCGGCAATCCGAGGGCTTCGATCGCATCGCAAAGATGTTCGTCTTTGGCGTACTCGGCCCCATCGGCCTCTCGGAGTTCCTGGGCCTTCGCGAGGATCTCACCGCGTCGATCATTGGGGATTTCGTACTTGTCAGCCGAGAGTTCGATGACAAGGCCGTTGTTGTCTTGGGTGTAGATCGAATGAAAGATGCCCCGGTCGAAGACGTTGTAGCGATAGCCGTGTTCCTCGAGTGCGGTCATGATATCGCGGTAGTCTTCCGGTTCGACGCTGAAACAGAGGTGATGGACGGCACCGATCCCCCCTCGCTGTCGGCCCTGATTGGAGGGGCGATCGTCGCTGACGAAAACCGTCAAAATTCGACCGTCTCCCGTGTCGAAAAAGAGGTGGGTTTGACTCGGATCGTCGAGGTTCGGTTGGCGCAACACGAGTGGCATCCCGAGAATATCGCGATAGAACGCGATCGTGTCCTCGGCGTTGCTACCCCAGATGGTGATGTGATCGGTCCCGGTGGTATGAAACGGACTGTCCGGTCGTTCAGCGGTAATCGGTGGCTCCTCAGCGCTCATACGGTTGGTAGCGGTCGATCGCAGAAATACCTGCGGTTAAAAGGGTTAACTCGATGATTGGTTTCGAGATGGGTTAGCGAACCAAGTAGAGATCGTCGGCGCCGGCAAACCGCGAGAGATCGGACATTTGTCGATAATCGGAACTGAGGATTCGATCTAATTGTTCGGAGAGCCTGGTGCGATCCCGGTCGGTCCACGAATCTGGCTCCGCGATCGGCAGGAGCAGGAATCCACTCCCCGGTCGTTCTTCCGCGTGGAGGGTTGCCGGCTCGTCGATCGTTTCGGGTGCGATGGCGCTAAATTCACGAAACACGTGTCGAATCGCTCGCTCGCCAACCGGCATGAGGACGTGAGCCGCCACGGCACGTAACTCGGCATCGAAAAACGGCTCCAATTGGGCGTATTGGGCTGATGATGGAACTGAGTCGCCGGAGCAACACGGATAGAGGTAGCTCATGAACAGGTTTCGCGGGATCGGTTCCTTCGTTGTCGGCTCTTCAAGCAATCCGACAGCGGCGAGTATTTCGAGTAACGTCGGCCGCCCATCCGGTCCGGTGAAGGGGATGCCGCTGTCACGACCGCCGTGAACGGCAGGGGCATCCCCGATCAGGTGAAAATCGGCGTTTGGATCGCCGTAACTCCTGACTGCAGCAACCGTTTCGGAACACCGTGACTCACACGGAAGCTCCATCCCGAATGGATTCCGTCGCCGCGACGTCTCAATCCGCACACTCAGCTCCTAGGCCAAAGTCTGATTAAATCCTCCCGGTTCGGGCACGGCAGACGCGAAGTCGGCTATGTGCTCGCGATTACCGCTCCTGAATGTTCACGAGGACGCTTTTCGTCTGGAGATACGAATCCAGTGCCTCGAGGCCCTTTTCGCGGCCGATCCCGCTCTTTTTGAATCCTCCGAATGGTGTTTCGACGGTCCCGCCGAACCACTCGTTGACGTAGATGGTGCCGGCCTCGAGCGCTTGGGCCAGGCGATGCACCTCGGTCACGTCTTGTGAAAACACGCCCGCAGTGAGTCCGAACTCCACGTCGTTGGCCATCTCGACCGCTTCGTCCCGATCCGAATATTTCGAGACCGCCAACACGGGGCCAAAGATCTCCTCACGGGCGATTCGCATATCGGGTTCCACGTCGGTGAAGACCGTCGGTTCGACGAAGTACCCTGGGCGATCGGGAGTATCGCCACCCGTAGCCAGGGTTGCACCTTCTCGTTGGCCGACATCGATATACCGGGTCACCTTCTCGTAATGTTCTTCGTGATTGAGCGGACCCATATCGGGATCGTCAATACCCGCGCCGAGCTCGTACCCTTCGGCCATTCGGACGATACCTTCAACGAACTCATCGTAAACGGACTCGTGGACGATCGCGCGATCGGCCGCCGAGCAGACCTGACCGCCGTTGATGAAAATGCCGATACCGGTCCAAAAGACCGCCGAATCGAGATCCGCATCTGCCGTCACGATCGCGGCGTTTTTGCCGCCGAGTTCGAGGGTGACTGGGGTGATGTTCGTCGCCGCGGCTTCCATGACCTGTTGCCCGGTGGGCACACTCCCCGTAAAGGTCAGTACATCGACGTCTTCGTGGTTCGTGATCGCTTCTCCCGGTTCGGCGCCACCGGTGACCACGTTGAACACGCCGGCCTCGAGGTCGAGGTCATCGAGTAACTCAGCAAGGCGAAGCGCCGTCAACGGTGTCGTCGGCGCCGGCTTGACGACGACCGTATTGCCGGCAGCCAACGCCGGTGCGACCCCCCGCGCCAAGAGATTCAACGGGAAGTTCCACGGAATGATCTGGCCACTCACGCCGTAGGGCTCTCGCACGGTGTAATTGACCCGGTCATCGGTCACCGGGATCGAACGACCTTCGAGTTTGTCCGCAGCGCCCGCGTAATATTCGAAGTATCGTGCAGCCCCTTCGATGTCCGTCTGGGCTTGCGTCAGTGGTTTTCCCTGATCGCGGCTCTCAAGGGTGGCTAATTCGTCAGCATGGTCGCGGATACAGTCGGCCACTTCCAAGAGGAGCCGCCCCCGACTCGCCGGATCGCGATGTTGCCACGTGGATTCTGCCGCCGTCGCCGCTTGGACGGCACGATCCACATCCGCAGCTGATCCCGTCGGAATCGTTGCCAACGGTTCGGCCGTTGCGGGGTCAGTGACCTCGTAAAACTCCCCCGTTGACGGTTCGATCCACTCGCCATCGATGTAATGCAACGGTCGGTTACGGTCCAGTTGCTCCATGGTGAATCCCTCGCATACACCGTCTCGTTGCGGTTACGTTAAGGAATCGCTTCGGTCGTTTCTCAAAAGAGGGCTCGATCGGACACAAGCCGGGCCGGACCGCCGACCTGCCAGACATGGACATCTCGTAGCGGAAGTTCCTCCAGCGCGCGTGCAACCTCGTCGGCATGTGAAGCCGTGGTATTCACATAGACGGTGGCCCCGGTATCGGTCGAGAAATACGCCGGAATCCCGTCTTCGCGAAGGTTTCGAACCCGATCGAACACCCGAAGCGTTTCCGGCTGCCAGTAGATCCACCCACTCGGCCCCGTCATCGTGGTCGCCGCCAGTGACAGTGAGTCTCGCTCTGCGGTCTCGAAGACCGCCTCGAAATCACCGGCTTTGAGCCCGGCCCGAACGGTCGCAAGTTGATCTTGGACGTGTGCGACGCGAGCCTGAAACATGTGGCTCTCAGGCGCCTCACGATGGGCATCTTCGGTTTCTTTGTACGCGTCGACGACAGCAACGACGATTCGAAGCTCATCCTCTAACGACGATGAGAGGCGCTGACTTCGACAAGTCTCGTCGTCGGCGCCACCAGGAAGAATCGAGAACCCTCCGGTCGTCGCTCGAGCCGCCGAGGCCGAGCCCAAGCGGGCGATTCCCGACAATTCGCTGAGATCGGCGTCCCACTCGAGCGCGCCAGCGGTGGCGACTGCAGCGGCGGCCATCCCAGAGGCGGATGAGCCAAGCCCGACGTTCGTCGGAAAGTTGCTCTCGCTTTCGAGATGAATTCCCACGTCAGGTTTGCCCGCGCGTTGGCGAACCTCCTCAAAGACAGCGCCGACCCGACCGATCTCTGGCAGGCGTTCACCGTCGACACGAACGATGTCCTCCTCTCGATCCGGATCCGCCTGAACCGTCGTTACCGTTCTCGACGGGGCCGTACAGACACTGATGCTGTCGTGGTATGGATAGCGTCGGTCGTGGTCACGCATCCCGTGGTACTTCACGAGCCCTTGGATGGGGTGCGCGACCGCGGTCGCTTTCATGGTCGCTACGGCGCCGACCGCTCGCATAAAGGTCGTGGTGCGCGACGCGCTCACACCGAATGAATCTTTTCGCCGCCTCTCCCGAGCCCTGCGTATGGACGACCGGTCGGACAATGTGCAGGAGCTCCTTGACCTGTTACACGAGGAATATCCTGACAGCACGATTTCGCTGCGGTTCTCGGATCGGTTCGAACTGCTGGTAGCGGTCATTCTCTCCGCGCAATGCACGGATGAGCGGGTCAACGCCGTTACAGAGGATCTCTTCGAGACCTATGCTACGGTGGCTGATTTCGCCGCTGCGGACAAGGACCAACTCGCGTCGGCGTTGTATTCCATCACCTACCACAATCAGAAGGCCGGCTACCTCATCGACGCCGCGACGCACCTCCTGGATGAACACGACGGCGAGGTCCCGGATACGATGAGTGAACTCACCGAGGTCCCCGGCGTCGGTCGAAAAACGGCGAACGTCGTGCTCCAACACGGTCACGACGTGGTCGAAGGGATCGTCGTCGACACACATGTCCAGCGACTCTCCCAACGCCTCGGCCTGGTCGAGGCCTCCAAGCCGGAGGCAATCGAGGCGGAACTGATGGACCTCGTCCCAGAAGACGAGTGGGTCCAGTTCACCCATTTACTGATCGATCACGGGCGGGCGGTCTGTACGGCTCGTTCACCGGCCTGTGACGTATGCGTCCTCGAATCGCACTGTCCGTCCTCACGATGTGATCCAGATGCGATCGATCTGGCGTCGGACGAGCCGTGGGGAGAGTATCTCGAGTGCGCGAGTTCCGAATCTAACCAGCAGTAGCCGTAATCACCAGTATTGCAGATACATCGAGAGTCCGGTTGCATAGGCGAGTAGCCAAAATCCGAGGTATCCGAAGACGCCGATTCGCAGGCGGCGACGCCAGTGGGGCATGCGGTCGTCGATCTCAGTCAATTCGAGGTCTGGATTCGGCTCTCTATACAGCCCTCGGGCGCGTTTGGCGCGAAATATCGGGATAATCCCCCAGAGACCGATCGCGAGGAAGGCATAGGCTTGTAACGCGAAAAAGGCATGAACGGTCAGCAAACTTGAGTACTGCCCGTAGAAAAACCGCGGGAGCATCCAGCCCACCACCGGAACCAACGTGAGCACCACGCCGGGAATGATCGAGCGGAGATGGCGCATCAATACCCCCCAGGTCACGCGCTCCGAACGAAGGATGACGAGCACGCCGTGGATGTAAAGTGGAAGACTCAGGCTCACCGCGAAGACGATCGCGGTTCGCACTGAGGGCACCCACGCCATTGATGGACACTCGCGGAGCCGGCCGTTAAGTCGACTGGGTTCGTGTCGCAAGCGGTTTGGCCCTCGGCGTGCGTATCGCCGGCCATGGACGGGCCGGAGGGTGATGAAGCGCCATCAACGGCTGATGTCACTGACCGATACGACTTCGAGTCGTTCGGCCCGGCCGATTTCGAGGAAATGGCGCCCGAGGAGTGGGAGGCGGCGTTCGATCCCAAGAGCTGGGTCACTGGCGAGGCCCTCCTCGATCGGGTCCACGCGGAGTTGTTGCACCGCGTCGACGATGGCGACGTGTTTGCCGTAGTCGAACGCACCACACACGCTGGCGAGCCCTGCGTCCTGGCGTATTCAGATCGAAGTTACGCGATCGTGTATCCGGATGGACAGGTTACCGGCATCGGGACGGTGCTTCGGGACGTCAAACCGACCGTTGCCGTCTGTTCGATCGAAGAGTACGACGTGCCTCCTCCACCGTCTGAACGGCCGCTACCAACACCACAAGAGGTGGCAGCGCCCGGGGGGGACCTCGGCAATCTGATGTTACAACTCATCGGATTCGCGAGCGGTCTCAGCGGGCTCATACTCCTTGGCGGGTGGATGCTCGGTCCGGTCCCCTCGATCGGCCTGATCGTCGGTCTGGGATTCATCGTAATCGCGGTGTTTCTCCTCTTCGTCGTCGCCAATGCACGATTAGCTGCTCGGTATCGTCGTGAGGGCTTTCGTGAGCGGCTCCGGGGTGCTGGCTTGGAGGACCTCGAACGCCCTGGGTTTCTCCCTGACGATCTCGGCAAACCCCACCATGAGAACGAATGAAGGCGCCATCTTCGGTGGGTTTAAGCGACCGGGTTTCACAGAGCCAAGTGTATGAACCGCCGGGAGTTCCTGCTGGGGTCCGCCGGGGCTGGCGGCGTCGCGATGGCCGCTGGCGGTGAAGTCAGTGCGACGCCGAAGACAGAGGCCTCGGCTGGGAACGCCCGGTCGATGGCACTCACAGGTGACTCTCGACTCGCCCAAGCGGACGGGTCTCCCGACGGTGAGACGGTTCAGGTTGATCTCGTGAATTACGCGTTCGAGCCCGGCACGGACGAACCACTCACGATCCCGCCGGGGACGACGGTCAATTTCGTCTGGCAGACGGACAATCACAATATCGAGATCGACGCGGCACCGGCCGAGAGCGAGTGGGAGGGCGTCTCGGAGATCCACAACAGCGGTTACGAGACCCAACACACCTTCGAGGTGACCGGAACCTACGAGTTCTTCTGTCGGCCCCACCTCGGGCAGGGCATGACCGGGACGATCGTCGTCGAGGAGGGCGCCAGTCTCCCCGGCGAAGGTGAACAAGAGATCATTCCGCCGGCCGAACGAGAACTCGATCCGCACGAAATCGGCGTCCCACTTCAAAAGCACTTCCTCGGCATTGCTGCGATGTTCGGCATTTTTCTGACGCTAACGTTTGCGTTTTACGTGCTCAAATACGGGGAATCACCACACACAGGCAGTCCAAACCGACGAGAGTGATCCATGGCCTCATCAGGGAGTAACTACGGCGACATACATCGGTACGAACCTGCACGAGAGAGTACGCCAGCAGCCGTCGCGATCGTCATCTTGACGATCATCGAGATTGCCCTCATCGGCCTGTTTACGTACGGATTACTGAACAACCTCGGCCTCACGGAAACCGGGAATATGTATCTCGGCTTTATGCTTGCGCTGATCTTTATCGACTTAGCATTCATTCTCGCCCTGTATCGCAAGGAATTCCTCCCGGATGTAATGATCGTGAAGCAGCGCCGTCGGAAGTGGGAAGACCTCTATACTCGAAATGAGGACGTCGAAGGCCACAGCATTCGAGAAAGTATCGGCGCGTTGATCAAACACGCTGTCTATCCCTATTACAAACGATGAGCGACGACTCAGATAAGTATCCGACCGATTCAGCCCGGAGGCGGTTCGTTCGAGGAGTGGTTGGTGCCGCGGCGCTTGCTGGTGTCGGAACCGCCTCTGCGACGATGGTCGATTCGGTGACGATGCCGCCAGGTGCCGGTGGCGGCCCGACGGTGTATCGCGGCGCCG
The DNA here is from genome assembly GCA_964579125.1 of uncultured Halobacteriales archaeon. GTDB lineage: Archaea > Halobacteriota > Halobacteria > Halobacteriales > SKSH01 > CAZOFG01. Next base: position 14,901 of record CAZOFG010000006.1, read on the forward strand.
AGCAAGTCGGCGGTCCAGCGCCGCGTGGCCTTCCGCAGGTCCCCGTCGAAGTCGACGATGAGGGGTATGTGAGGGGCATCTGGCCCGATGTCGAGACCGTTCAACGGGAAGGCAGTCAGGTGGACGTCGCCCAAACCGAACTCGGCGGTCAGCAATATTCCTCGACCTGGTACCAGTACTGTGGCATCCAGTCGACACCAGGGGTCGTGCCGGATGCGGATTCCGACAACTACCTCAGATACACCCAAAGCTCGAATTATGACTGGCAAAGCGAACAGACGAACGGTGGCCAGCGGGTGCATATCGACGAATTTAGCGACTACGAAACGTGGACCGAGCCGATCGGTCAAGGCGGCCTCGGGAAGGCGGCCCAGACCCGCTGGCGCTCAGAAGGCCAAAGCGGCCGTGATATCATTCCGGTCCAGTTGATCCGCAGTCCGATCATCGAAGAGGAGGCTCAAAACGACGAGTGGCTGTCGGCATCGACCGATCAGGGGTTCATTGCGTTTTTGAACCAATGTACGCACTTTTGTTGCGTTCCTGGTTGGAAGACGTATCCGGATGCCCCGCAGTTCGATGCCGAGGACATGATTTACTGTCAGTGCCACCAATCGGTGTTCGATCCGTTTAGTATCGTCACGGAGACGTTCTTCTCCCTACCCAGACCGGAGGATTGAGTGATCGATGAGTGTCAAACCCCGTGACGAGTTCGATCGGCGCGAATGGCTCCAAGAACAGGATTTGAGCCACCTCGAGGAGTTGTATCTTCGGATCCTGATTTGGTTTGACACTCGACTCCGGCTCGTGGATTACCTCGAGTTTCTGGAGGGGCTTTACTACAAAGCCAACCTCCAGATGCCGAAAAGTCACACCGAGCAATACAATCTGGACAACAAGTTCTGGTACTGGTATCCCTTGTATTCGCTGGGCTTTCTCACGCTGATCGCCTACATCGTCGCGGCAATCACCGGTGCACTGTTGGGATTTTATTACGCACCCGCAACGGCTGGCGATCCGTCTGCTGCCTACAATCAGCTGTTGGTAATCATGGGTGACATCAACTTCGGCTTCATGTTGCGCAGCATTCATCGCTGGTCGGCGCAGTTCATGCTGGCGGCGATTTTCCTCCACATGCTGCGAGTGTACTTCACTGGTGCCTACAAGGAGCCTCGGGAGCTGAACTGGCTGATTGGCGTGGTCTTGTTGATTCTAACCCTCGGATTCGGGTACACGGGATATCTCCTCCCGTGGAATCAGCTGTCGCTGTGGGCCGGCCGGATCGGTGTCGAGATGGCGATGGCGACGCCGTTAATTGGCGAGTGGATCGCCCAGTTGATTTTCGGTGGGTTCGAGCTGGGACAGCCGACACTGATGCGGATGTATATCCTCCATGTGTTCTTCCTCCCGTTCATCGTGACGGGGTTGATCGCGGTCCATCTCGGGATCGTTTGGATGCAAGGGATCGCCGAACCACACTAGCATGACCGAAGAAAACCCCACTCCACGGACCGACGGCGGCGGATCGGGCACGGTACCCCCGGATGACCAGACGCCCACGTGGCAAGAGCGCAAAGAACGGACGGAGGGCCTTGCACGGGTCACCTACGAGTATTTCGAACGCGGTCGCCTCGAGGACCAACGCCTCAGAGAGGAGTCGAATTATCTCGAACGCGACGTGTTGGGCTTTCCGACCTGGCCACACGAAACGCTTCGCAATTTGGCTATCGCCACGTTCTTCGTCGGGATCATCATCGCCGTTTCGGCGACGTTGCCTCCACATTTCGGTGATCCGGCCGACCCCAGCGTAACGCCGGAAGTGATCGTTCCTGATTGGTACCTCTACTGGTCCTTCGGCCTCCTGCAACTGGAGGCCATCAATCCAGGCTTAGCGATTCTCGACGGGAGTTCACTCGTCAGCGATCAGCTCTATGGTCTGTTGGCGAATGGAGCGGTCATCGGTGCCATCGTGATCGTACCGTTTTTGAACCGAGGCACCGCCAGACGACCGGTTGAGGAGCCCTTCTGGGCCGCTGTTGGTGTCTTTGGAGTCACCTTCGCGTTCACCATCAGTGCCTTGTCGATCGATCAAATCATTTCCAGTCGGGTACCAGGGATCTCCCCGCCACTGTTGTTCGATCTCACGTTCATCCTGCCAGTGGTCGCCGCTGCGATCGCGTATGCGGTATTGAAGTCGATGCGAGAGGGCTATATGTACGAGTTGAACCGCCGATATTATCGGCTTCGGCCACCCCGTTGAGGGTGGGCCATGGCCAGCGAAGATTCCGATGATGGTCGCCGCCACGTGCCCGTGCCGCTCGCGATTTACAAGGTCGTTACGACGGTGACGACTCTCCTTGGTGTCGTCGGCGTGGTTGCCGGCCTCAGTTTGATCGATCGTGGCACCGATCGGGGCGGTGCGGCTCCGGATGAAATCAACGTACCCCTCACGGTACTCGGCGTGGGGTTGATCCTCGGTGCAGCCCTCATGTACATCTTCTCAACCCGGTTCCGGCCTGTCGAAAGAACAAACGATAAGACACCGTCAACCGAATCGGATGACAATGGCTGATGAATTTATCAAGGGCCTGGCGATCTTTTCCGGCGCTGGGCTGGCGTGGATGGTCCTCGCCGGCTGGTTTCGGACGCCATCCTTTGAGGGACCCCAACTATTCGGACCTCGCCCGGAGGATCCCGATATGCTGGTTTCGTGGGCGCTAACGCTGGCCGATGTTTTCTTCTGGGTGGCGATTTTCGGGGCCGTGACGTTTTGGTTCGTGATTCCACTGGCTCGAGAGGGGTATTCTTATTGGGAGACTCGGGCTGAATCATAAGGCTGCTTCTCCGACCCCGTCGACTTCCCGATTTAGCTGGCGAAGATGGCCTCCCAGACCGGTTCGATGACGAAAAACAGCGAGAGATAAAACGCATAGACGAACACCAGACCTGAGAGCACCAATGCGGCTTTGGGGGTATCCAGGGCACGACCATTTCGAGCCTCGACTTGCCGGGCTTCGAATTCGAAGAAGTCGGTGATCACCAATCCGAGCACGAGAACCGTCATGACGACACCGCCATGGTAATCGACACTCAAGAAATACAAGCTGGCCAGCACCATGACGACGTTGGACGCCACGTGTGCGGGGTGCCGTGAGAGGTGGTCGGCCCCCTCGGCAACAGCTTGTCGATGCCGTCGATGCTGAAAATATCGGGTGGCGAGGTTCAGCACGACCACACCCATTAGGAGATACTCGATGACGGGCTCGAGCGCATCGATTGGCCCCAGCATCGAGGACGGGTCCATGACCGATACCACTCGTGTCCGGCTTTTGTGCTTTTCCAATCGCCCGTGGACGATGGCTCAATGGGGCTACCGCCGGGAGGGGACTTCTCCAGAGGGTTGATGGTCGCGACTTTCTCGCATGACGGTGACCAGGGACACGTTCAACGCCCCGGTGGCGATGACGCCACCCGTCGCCGTGACAAGGTTTTTGAGCGCGTGATCGACGATTGCGGCCGCGATGGCAACGTCGACACCGATGGGTGTGAGGCCGACCAACAAGATAGCAAAACCCGCCTCGTACAGGCCGATCCCACCGGGGGAGAGCGGGACGACTTTCGCGAGGTTGCCGACGCTGATTGCGAGGAAGCCGGCAACGAGCAACGTCCCCAGATCGATACCGGTCCCGAACGCGGCGATGACCAACACGGCCGTGAGCACGTCTATCGACCAAATAAGGAGACTCGCCACGCCGATTCGACTCATCGAACGGGGATTCGTCGAGACGTGTCTCACTTCGCCGAGGAATCGGCTCATGAGATCAACTGCCCGACCGAGTTTGCCGGACGGATCCGGACGTATCCGCTTGAGATATCGGTCGTCGATGTGAGTACTTGCGAGCAAGAGGAGAAAGCCCAGAATTGCAACCACCGCCACACCGAGTGAGACCGCGAGGGCGGTCGCACCACCACCGACCGCTGGATCGGCCACGATGGATTCGAACGTCGAGGTTCCCCGCGTGAGGAGTAGCCCCAGTCCGACGCCACCCGCGAGGAGCGTGATCGTTAACAGATCGAAGATCCGTTCGACCGCCAAGGAGGCAAAGCCGGTCGCGTAGGGAACATCGCGCCGTGCATTGATGATATACGCACGGATCGCATCCCCCATGCGGGCCGGTACGAGGAGATTCCCGGTCTGACTGATGAAAATCGCCCCGGTCAGAAATCCAGCGCGTTCGCGGAATCCTAGGCCGATGAGAATGTCACGATACCGAAGCCCTCTGATCGGCCACGAAAGTAGATAGACAGCCACGGCTGCGGCCAACAGGAGCGGATTCATCGAGGCCATATGGTCGACAACGGCCTGGGGGTCGGTCACCCGGGTCAATACGAGATATCCCAAGGCGACGGTCAGCACGAGAGCAATCGGGCCGCGAAGCCGCCACACGGTCGGTCGGATCCGCAGTCGCCACCAAAGCCCGAGAAGTTGGCTTCCCATTCGGATGGCATCACGCGGGACGCTCACGGTCGAGTCGCCTTGTGGTTCCCACTGAACCGGAAGTTCATGGACGCGATAGCCCGATCGTTGCGCCCGGACGAGGATCTCCGTATCCCAGAACCAGTGATCGGCCTCGACGTCCTCGATGAGTTCGGAAAGCACCGCCCGGTCGAACGCTTTGAACCCGCATTGGTGATCTCGAATCTCCGAACCGAGCAGCCCCCGAACCAGTCCATTGTAAATCCGACTCGGCAGTGCCCGGCCGAGGGGGCGGTCGGCTGTACTGTCTGGGAGCATTCGCGACCCGGTCACGACGTCGTACTCGTCCGTGCTGATCGCCTCGATCAGCGCGTCAAGATGGTCGAGATCGGTCGCGAGATCCGTATCGAAATAGACGAACACCTCTCCCTGGGCCGTATCGACTGCTCGACGAAGTGCTTCACCACGACCAAGGCGCGTTGGGCTGTGAAGATGTCGAACACGATCGTCACCCTCGGCTAGGTCGGCTGCGACCTCGGGTGTGCCATCCGAACAGCCGTCTTCGGCGATGATGACCTCGAACCCGTTTGGGAGGGCCATCGATTCGAGGGCGGTTACCGTCGCGTCGACGGTCGCCGGGAGGGTGTCGGCTTCGTTGTAGGCGGGGAGTGCGACACTCACATCGAGAGACGGCATACCTTACCTGAAATCGCGAGTGGAATCGGAAAGAAGGTTCCGACTTAGGAGGTCTCCTCATCCAATTCATCCAGTTCCTCGTCCATCTCCTGGATGACCTCCTCTGCGCTTTTGATCGACTCGTCCGTGGTGGCCTCGACGTCTTCGACTTCGTCCACGGCCTCGTCGTCGAGGTCCGAAATGAGTTCTTCGATGTCGTCGATTCCCAGGAGCTCGCGCGTTTCGTCATCGAATTCGAGACTATCTAGCGCTTCCCCCACGGTTTTGACGTCACTCCCGGTCAGGTGTTTCCCGTATCGACCGACGAGCGAGGATAGTTCCTGTGGCAGGACGAACGTCGTCGACTCGCTTTGACCGAGTTCTTCCAATGCCTCGAAACTGCGGTCGATCACCGCCCGTTCGCCCATCGCCTCAGCTGATTTGGCACGGAGCACCGTCGAAATCGCCTCCCCTTGGGACTCGAGAATTTCGCTCATTTTCTCCCCTTGGGCCCGAATGATGTTCGAGCGCTTTTCTCCCTGGGCCTTCTCGATGGCGGATCGCCGTTCGCCCTGCGCCTCGAGAATCATCGCGCGTCGGCGCCGCTCGGCGCTGGTCTGTTGCTCCATGGCCTCCTGGACATCTCTGGAGGGATTGACTTCGCGAACCTCGACGCTTTCGACTCTGATACCCCACTCGTCGGTCGGTTCGTCGAGTTCGCGCCGGATTTTCGCGTTGATCTCCTGGCGTTTGTTGAGCGTATCGTCGAGTTCCATGTCACCGAGGACGGCTCGAAGCGTCGTTTGGGCGAGATTCGAAACGGCCCGTTTGTAGTCGTCGACTTCGAGGAAGGCTTTGCGGGCGTCCATTACTTTGATGTACACGACAGCGTCGGCCGTTACCGGCGAATTGTCGCGGGTGATGGCCTCTTGTCGGGGCACATCGAGCGTTTGCGTTCGCATATCGAACCGATACGTGCGGCTGACAAACGGGGGGACGAAGTTGATCCCCGGCTCGAGAAGTTTGCGGTATTCGCCGAAGACCGTCAGGGCGCGCTTCTCGTATGCATCGACGATTTCGACCGCACTGTTGACGGTCAATACCGCCAACAGGAGGACGATCACGCCGATGATCGTCACCTCCCAACCCTGGATGAGAAGCACGAGATCTGGTATCATAGCCCGCTCTACCGGGACTGTCGGCAAAAGGGTTCCCTTCAGGATTCGCCGTCGTTTGAGGCCATTGTACCGTCGGTCTCGACCGGCTCGACGATGAGAACGTTTCCGCCGCCAGGATCGACAACGCGCGCTCGGGTGCCCTCGGGAATGGGCGCCCCGGTACTACGACAGCGAAAATGTGGGTCGAAGCCGCCGTTTTCGAGTTTGATTTCTCCGCCCGTTTCGGTGACGCGCTCCGTGACGAAGCCCGTCTGGCCAATTAAACTCGCCGAATCACTCGTTTGTTCGCGGCCTTTTCCGCCGTACAGATCGAGTCGCTGATACCCATACAGCGTGATCGCGCCGAAGAGAAGGATGAGACCGGCTTGCGCAATCGGCGTCGCGAGACTGGGTTCGAGAAGTCCGACCAGCCCCGCCCCCATCATGGCGATGCCAATGACAATGAGGTTCGCCCCCGGCGCAACCGCCTCGAGGGCCATTAACACCAGTCCGATCAGGACGACGATGGCGGCCAACTCGAACCCGAAGACGGTTACCATACGTTCACTCCAGAGCCCCACCAAATAACGCTTGGCGGTTACACCGTTTACCCGAGGAAGCCCGTATAGAGCCGCCAAAAGACCCCCAGAGTCAGAACGACGCCAAGGACGACGAAGACGACGTGTTCGAGCCGTGGGTGTCCTGCCCGAAGCCGATCCCGGTCTCTATCGCCGGCGTCGGCTCCCATGCTTACAGCACCTTGCTTCCAAGGGGAGCGTCGCCGATCGTCGTCAATAGATCGGCTTCCTCACCCGCGGCAAGGACCATCCCATTGCTCTCGACACCGAAAATCTCCGCTCGCTCAAGGTTGGCTACGACGACTACGCGCTGTCCCTCGAGGTCCTCGAGGTCGTAGTGGGGTTTGAGCCCCGCGACGATCTGTCGTGTTTCCAGCCCGAGATCCACAGTCAGTTTGACGAGTTCGTCCGCACCCTCGATCGACGCTGCCTCACGGATCGCACCGACGCGCAAATCGAGGTCCTGGAAGTCCTGGATCGAGACACGTTCATCGGCGATCGGTTCGAGCTCTGCGGATGAGCCTATCGCATCTCCGTCACCTCCGTCTTCGATCCGAGCTGCTAACTCTTCGGACAACGAGTCGATCAGCTCTTCATCGAGTGCCTCGACGAGTTCTCGTGGTTCGGAGAATTCCGATGGCGGGGCCGATACGGCGTCTGCTATCGTCGCCTCAGTGAGCGATGCAGGTTCATCGAGTTGTTGCCAGATGCGATCCGATAAGCGCGGTAGTACGGGCGAGCCCAGCACCGCGATCGCCTTGACGAGGTGGACACAGTCCCGAATCACCGTTGCGGCGGCTTCTGGATCGTCGTCGACGAGATGCCATGGTTCGTGGCGTTGAATGTATTCGTTGCCAAATCGGGCGAGTTCGAGTGGGATTTCGGCGAACGTCCGAGGGGTGTGCTCGGCGATCGCCGTCTCGAAGCGCTCCTGTTGGGTTTCGATTTCTGCGATCACTTCATCCGATGGCTCGGCATCCGGCGTCCCATCGAATTGGCGATACGCGAACAGGAGGGATCGGTAGACGAAGTTCCCGAGGTCGTTCACGAGGTCGTCCTGGACGACGTCGGCGAAGCGATCCCAGGTGAAATCGATGTCCTGCTGGAACCGACCACTGCTCAAGAGGTAGTATCGGAGGAAGTCAGGACTGAATCCTGCATCCAGGTATTCATCAACCCAAACCGCCCGATTGCGACTCGTCGAGAAACTTTCGCCATCGATGTTAATGAAGCCACTTGCCAGCACGGCTCTCGGTTCCGTATACTTTGCAACGTGGAGCATCGCTGGCCAAAAGACCGTATGATGTTGAATGATGTCACGGCCGATGACGTGGACGATCTCGCCATCATCTCGCCAGGCCTGTGCCCAATCAAATGTGTCCGCACCTACCCGTTCGGTGTATTGCTTGGTACTCGAAATGTACTCGATCGGGGCGTCGACCCAGACGTACAGCACGAGGTCGGAGGCGCCCTCGTCAGGATAGGGAATACCCCAGTCGAGATCGCGAGTAATGCACCAATCGCGTAATTCGCCCTCGATCCACTCTCTAGGTTGGTTCTTTGCGTTATCGGTCCCCTCAAGTCGGTCGATGAACTCCTGCAGATACTCCTGCAGATCGGAGAGTCGGAAGAATTTGTGTTGGCGGGTCCGATACTCGGCGGGTTCGCCCGAAGCGACACTCACGGGATCTTCGATTTCGCCCGGTTCGAGGTGTCGGCCACAGCCTTCGTCACACTCATCGCCTCGAGCATGCGCCCCACAGTACGGGCAGGTCCCCTCAACGTACCGATCGGGAAGTGGCATCTCCAGGCTCGGATCCCACGCCACCTCGATCTCGCGATCGTAGATATATCCTTTCTCGTCGAGGGTTTCGACGATTTCGGTCGTTACTGCCTGGTTCATCTCGTCGTGCGTGTGCCCGTAATTGTCGAACTGGATGTCGAGTTTCGGATATCGGTCCGCATACTCTTCGTGCCATCGCATCGCGAAACGCTCCGGATCAATGCCTTCCTGTTGGGCATTCACCGTAACCGGCGTTCCATGCATATCCGACCCACAGACGAAGGCGGTTTGTTGCCCGGCCAATCGATAGGCACGGGCGATCGTATCACCACTCAAAAGCGTCCGCATGTGACCGATGTGTAAGGGCCCGTTGGCGTAGGGCAACCCACAGGTCACGACGGCCGGAGCGTCCGTGGGGAGCGACTCCCGATCCATGCTAGCTGATTGATCGGGGCCAATGAATAAAGTCGCCGAAAGCGCTTGCTCCGGGGGTTACGCCTCTCGTTCCGATAATCGAGCAGCGAGATCGGCTTCGGTTACGATCCCGACCGGCGACCCGGCTTCAGAGACGAGAGCTGCCCGCGCGTGTTCGAGGAGGGTCGCCAGTTCGGCATATGGTGTCTCCGGGGAGACGGTTGGAAACGGTTCTTGCATGTGTTCCTTTACGGGATCGGCCCGTGCTTCATCAGCAAGTGCGGCGAGGTCCCCTAACGTAATACTCCCCACGGCGACGCCGTCTTCGACAACCGGTAACTGCGAATAGGCCGCTTCGTTCATTTGCTCGGCAGCGACACCGACAGGGTCGTTTGCGTCCACTGTCCTCACGGGGGTGGTCATCAAATCCCGAGCCCGAACGACCTCCCCTTCCGCCGAATCTAACGCTTCAATAACGCGGCGCAATGTGGACAACCGTGGATCAACGTCACCGCTTTCGATTCGTGCCACTAACGGCTGTGATACGTCGGCTGCGTCGGCTACCTCCCGCTGCGTGAGATCGAGGTCCTCCCGTCGTTGACGGATGTCTGCGGGCGTCGGGAGTTCCATGCAAATACCATAACTTGTGGTAATAAATTAAGCGTTCCGACCGTTGTCTCCTTCGTCGTCTTCCAATTCGACCGTCTCAACGACGGTTAATGGAACATCGCGCAATGCCGACCCGATTTCTTTCTTCGCAATCCGACGCGCATGATCCGTTCCATCCGCATTGAAGACGTCCATTTCGAGCGCCAATCCGACGAGTGCGGTGTCGGCCGCCACGAATGCCGAGTCGAACGGTTCACCGCAGATGGGACAGCCAGTAACTCCGACGTTCACGTCGACGTAATCCATCTCGGCGTGATTGAGTTGTTTGCCAGCTTCGCTGACAGCGACACCAATTGCATCGTCCACGTCGTCCACGTCCCGAACCAACCAGGCGGCTTCCAAGACCACTGCGTAATCTCCCATACCAAAGGTCTCGGGCCTCGTGCGGTCGTGCTTTTTGGTTTGGCTTATGCGGGCTTTTGCGAACGTAACTGATATTATTCACCCGTAATGCGTTGCTCATTCTAATTGGCTATCGACGACTCATTCGTTTGGACCTTAGTCTCTTGTAAAGAAGTAGCTTTCAATAGGTCACCGTAAACGGGCTCGCGCGACCCTTATTCGGTTGATTTTGTCAGTCGATGTCTACCCTGGTGGAGAAAAGCTTATAAGACCGTCCTGCTGAGAGGCGGGGTACACCAGCATGCTCGACCGGGCATCCACGCTCGTCGCACTCGCCCTTTACCACCTCACGATAGCCGTCGGTATCGTGGTATTCCCCCTCGCAATGGTCGCGAGTCGGCTAGGAATCACCCTCCCGTATCATCGGATCGTAGACTCGGCTGGCAATCGTGTTGACACCACGAATCAGTAGTGCCATCCGCCCCTGTATTTTCCGGATACGGAGCCCCCGAAAAACACCCTTTTATGCTGCACCTCCCTGACTGATGGGTATGGAGCATACGGCCACTACCGGCGGCCAGCTGCAACGTCCTGAACTCGGACTCCGGGATCCCTCCAAACCAGCAGTCGGAGAACTCCCGAGCTACAATGGACCAACTGAGGATGAATACTCGAGCGAGACTGGCACCACCACGATCGGTCTCAGTACTGAGGAGGGCGTGGTTCTCGCGACCGACATGCGGGCGAGTCTTGCCGGCCGATTCGTGACGAACAAGAACGTTCAGAAAGTCGAGCAAGTTCACCCTCGTGCGGCCCTCACGATGGTCGGATCCGTAGGTGGGGCACAGGCGTTCATCAGAAGCCTTCGCATTGAGGCGAACCTCTTTGAAACCCGTCGAGGCAAGGAGATGAGCATGCAAGCGTTGTCCACCATTGCCGGGAATTTTGCCCGAGCTGGACCATACTTTGCGATCAACCCGATTCTAGGCGGCGTTGACGAGGAAGGAACGCATGTGTATTCGATCGCTCCAGATGGGGGGGTCCTCGGTGAGGATTACATCGTCACTGGCAGTGGGATGCAACTGGCCTACGGGCACCTCGAGCAGGAGTATGACGCCTCGCTTTCCCTGGATGAGGCTGTATCAGTCGCTGCGGGCGGCATCGTGAGTGCCACGGAACGTGACTCTGGAAGCGGCAATGGTATCTACATCGCCAAAGTGACCGAGGAGGGTGTGTCTATCGAGGGTCACAAGGACGTCGAGGAGTTAGTGTAGTTGGCCTGGCGTGATCGGTGATGCTCACCGTCAAGGATAGCGTTCACAGCCACATTGATCTTGACGGCGTCGGCGAAGCGCTACTCGATACTGCTCCGGTTCAACGACTTCGCTATATCCGACAGTTGGGAACCGTTCATTTGGTCTACCCATCCGCAAACCACACTCGCTTCGAGCACAGTCTCGGGGTGTACCATTTGGCGCGGCGAGCGGTGGACCATCTCGATGTGGCCGGCCGCACCGCTCGACGTATCGAAGCGGCGGCCGTAATTCACGATATCGGCCATGCCCCATTTTCCCACAATCTCGAGGGTATCGTGACCGCGGCGACTGGGGCCGAACACGACGCCATCGAACATCTCATCGATGCGGCCCCGATCGCCCACGTTCTAGCGGAGTACGATCTCGAGCCTGGGGCGGTGGCGCGCTTGATCCGAGGTGAAGGGCCGTTGGGTGCGTTGATCGCCGGCGATCTCGATGTCGATCGGATGGATTATTTGATTCGGGATGCCCACCACACCGGCGTCCCGTACGGCACGGTCGATCCGGGCCGGTTGCTCCGGGCCCTGACCGTGATCGATGGCACCCTTGTCCTTGGCGAAGCGAGCCTGCAGTCCGCGGAAAATTTGCTGATTGCACGCGCACTGATGAACCCAACTGTCTATAACCATCATGTAGCCCGCATTAGCAAAGCCATGCTCCGTCGGGGGGTCCGATTGTTACAAGGGGAGGACGCTTTGGAGAGTGCACTTTCGCCCACGATCGATCCCTGGGTCGAGACAGATGTCGATGTTCACCCGCTTCGCCGAGCGACGGATCACGACGTGCTCCGAGCGTTGCATACCACTGCGAGGTCACAATCTCTCGCACAACGCTTGCTCGAACGACGCCTGTATAAACGGGCCGTCTGGGCGGACCGTGAGAGTGTCCCTGACGCACTTTCGGATATTGAGGCTGCTGATCTCCATGGACATGAGCGGGCAATTGCGGAGCGAGCTGGCGTGGCGGCCGAGCAGGTAATCCTCGATATGCCGCCCGATCGCCCAATGCGTGAGGCCACCTCGCCGCTTTTGATCAACGGTGAAGTTAGCCAGCTCGATCGGCATTCACCGCTGGTTCGCTCGTTACAGGAGAATCACCGCGCAAATTGGCGCCTTGGCGTGTATACGCCGCCAGAGCACGTGGACGAGGTCGGTGAGGCGGCCGTCGCGGAACTTGGTCTCGACGTGTCTGGCGCGTTGGTCCAAGACCGTCGAACCGCCTTCAATCACGACCTCACGGAATTCATCGAATCATGACCAGACGAACCTACGAAGGGCGCGTGTTTCGTGGCCGGGATCTCGAGGTGATCGAGGGCCGTGTCGTGACGGAGGACGGCACTATCGTCGCCATCGAAGCAGCTGAAGATCCGCCTGATCAACTCATCGTGCCGGCCTTTATCAACGCCCATACACACCTCGGCGATTCGATCGCCAAAGAACCACCACAAGATTTGACCCTCGAGGAACTCGTCGCACCTCCGGACGGGCTCAAGCATCGGTTGTTACGCTCGGCTGAACCTGAGGCGTTGATCGCGGGAATACGCCGCTCCCTAGAACTCATGGAAGCGACCGGAACGGGGGCGTGTTACGACTTCCGTGAGGGGGGTCCAGAAGGTGTCAAGCAACTGCGAGAAGCGGCTGCCGGTATGTCTATTAATGCCCTCGCTTTCGGCCGTGGCGATCCATCGGTATTGGATGTCGCCGACGGATACGGAGCCAGCGGGGCGGCCGACGGCTCGTTCGATGCCCCACGACAAGAAGCTCGGACCCGCGACAAGCCCTTCGGCATCCACGCAGGTGAGGTTGATAGTGCTGATATCAATCCGGCAATGGATCTCGAGCCGGAGTTTCTCGTCCACATGGTCCACGCGGAACCGTTGCATTTCGAACGGCTCACGGAGTCCGAGACGCCCGTGGTGTGTTGTCCGCGTTCGAATGTCGTTACAGACGTCGGATTTCCGCCCATTGCAAAGCTGCAGGCACACACGACCGTTGCACTTGGCACGGATAACGTGATGTTGAACGCTCCTTCGATGCTGGAGGAGATGGCGTTCACGGCCAGACTCACGGACCTCCCCGATCGATCCATTCTCAAGATGGCCACGGTCAACGGGGCCGAGCTCCTCGATCGCGAGGACGGGGTGATCGCTGAGGGCCGTCCCGCTAGATTCGTCGTCTTCGATGGGGAGTCACCAAATCTCGTCAACTATCGGGATCCTCATCGGGCGATTGTCCGTCGGGCCATCCGCTCCGATACCGCGGATATCGTCCTTGACGCTCCTGCTGAGTGAGTTCGGATCGAGTCAGTTCTCACTCGATGACGCGACAGCGCCGGCACCGCTCCGGGCGAATCGTATGCCGCGTTGAAGTATCCTCCAGAACGAGGACTCCAGACCGATCGATCGCGACCGCGTGCCCCTGGTAGGTGTCCGTGTCAGTCTCGACGCGTACCCGACGATTGACCGTCCATCCGTACTCGTTCCACGCGCGTTGAACTGTCTCCGGGCGGGTTCTTCGTGATTCAAAGCGATGGATTACCGCACCCAGTACGTCGGCGCGTGGGATCGGCCCTCGATGGGCGAGCACGCTACTGGCGCGCTCCGGGAGCTGTGCTGGATCGACATTCGCGTTAATGCCAAATCCGATGACGAGCTGACGTAATCGATCGTCGACCGTTCGTCCGGAAGCGAGGATACCCGCGAGTTTGTCGCCATCGTTGGTCACCACATCATTCGGCCATTTCAACCGTGTTGGCACACCGAGTGAACGAATCACCTCAGCGACGGCGACGGCCATCGCTTGTTGAGCGTTGATCGCTGATGCTGCTTTCTGATCGATTCGCTCGCCGATCGACGCCCAGATACCACCGCGAGGCGAGGTCCATTGGTTGTCGCCCCGACCGCGACCAGCCGTCTGGATCCGTGCCGCGGTGAGAATATCGTCATGGTCACTGCTCCTGAGTTGCTCCTCGACTCGATCGTTTGTGCTTGGGAGAGCGTCGTGAATGGTGACGTGATATCGATCTGGGACCCGAGCTGCAACGGTGTCGCTATCGTACCGACGGTCGGGTCGAACCTGCCAGTGACCGGCGGTCTCCATCAGGTACCCATCAGCGGCAAGCCCCTCAATGACGGTCCGAACCTGGGTACGGTCGATGCCAAGCCTACGAGCGAGCTCTTGGAGCGTACATGGTCGACGATGGAGCAGCCGAAGCACTTGGCCAGGCGTGACATCCAGTCCGCGGGTTTGGGTGATATGTCTCCCCTTGCATGGCCAGCCTAAAGGTTTAATCACCCGCCATCGCTACGCTGCGTATATCCATGGATCGTCTCTCGTTGGTCACGCGCCATACTGAAGAGGTCGTGACGGAATCGGAACTCGCTGATGTCCTCGAGTCTCCGGACCCTTCTCTCTATATTGGCTATGCGCCAACCGGTCAGTTGCACATTGGCCACTTCACCACGATTCGCAAACTCGTCGATTTCATGGACGCGGGACTGTCCGTCACCGTCCTTGTCGCGGACCTCCACGCCCACCTCGATGACGAGAAGTCCCCCTTCGACCTGCTCGATGCCCGTTCACGGTATTATCGGGACGCCATCGAACAGATGGTCGCCGCGGCTGGGGGGAACCCTGAGCAAATCACCTTCGTCCGTGGTACAGATTATGAACTTGATCCTGAGTATACGCTCTCGATCTATCGAATGGCAGCCGAAACGACGATTCGCCGTGCCCAACGGGCCGCGAGCGAAGTCGTTCGGGAGGGATCGAATCCGAAACTTGGCGGCCTCCTGTACCCACTGATGCAGGCGAAAGACGTGGACGAACTCGGTGTTGACATCGCGTACGGAGGGATCGACCAGCGTGGTATCTACATGCTCGCCCGTGAGATTCTTCCCGAACATGGCGCGAATAAACCAGTCTGTGTCTTTGCCCCGTTGCTGGCTGGACTCCAGGGGGGAAAAATGAGCGCCTCGGTCGAAGGCTCGAAGGTCGCCGTGACCGATGACACCGAGGCAATCGAGGAGAAATTATCGGCGGCATACTGCCCGGCGGAAGAACTCGAGGATAACGGCGTGCTTGAATATCTCGAACAACTGGTCTTTCCGATCCTCGACGAAGAGGATCGGTCCTTCGTGGTCGATCGACCGGACGAGTACGGCGGCTCCCTCGAATACGATACTTATGAACAACTAGAACGCGATTTCGTCGCCGGTGAGCTTCATCCAGCCGATTTGAAGCCGGCCGTTGCGACCGAACTCGATCGGATTATTGCCCCCATTCGATCGCACTTCGAGTCCCACCCCGAGATCATTGCCGAAGCGTATCCCGACCACTCGTAGCCACCCCTTCATGTGAGGCCGTCCCATCGCATTTAAGAGTAGGTGCCTGTTTTGTATAGGCGAGATCACACAAATGACTCCGGAGGGTTTCCGCTATGAGTAATGGCGGAGACACCGTGTTGGTGGTCGATGACGAGACGCGTCTGGCCGACCTCTTCAGTACGTGGCTTGAGTCCGAATGGACCGTAAAAACGGCGTACGACGGCGAGTCGGCCCTCGAGCAGTTAGATGACGATGTCGCGGTCGTCCTGCTTGATCGACGCATGCCAGGTCTCTCCGGCGACGAAGTGCTCGATCGTATTCGCGAGAGTGAATACGACACCAGAGTCGTCATGGTGACCGCGGTCGATCCCGATTTCGATATCATCGAAATGGGCTTCGATGACTACCTCGTCAAACCGGTTTCAAAAGACGAATTACACGATGTCATCGATCGAGTCATCGCTCGAGCCCAGTATAACGCCGATATTCGAGAGTATTATTCGCTTAGCTCCAAAAAAGCCCTTCTCGAGACGGAAAAGTCAGAACGTGCACTCGCGGAAAACGACCAGTACCAACAGCTCTCACAGCGGGTCGAGGAGCTTCGGTCACAGGTCGACGCGTTGCGCGAACAGACGCTTTCGGATCACGAGGACTTCGTTGGCGCGTTCAAACAATTGGAGGAGGACACCTGACCGTCCGTCGCGGAGGTATCATCGGGTTTCGAATTCGTCCTCATCACTCACGACCCGCGTTTCCGCTTCGCCGCTTGTGACCTCGTTGACTAACTCGTAAAACTCGTTTTGCATCCCCGCCGGAAATCGAACGACGCCGATCCAAGAGCCATCTGGTTGCCACTCCTCTTCGAGCAGTTCCCCGAACTCGCGAATTTGTGCCTGTGCGCTTCCGGCGTGTTCAGGCGGCACCTGGGTGGCAACCGTAATTTCATCGAAGCGGATCGGGATGATGGGTCGAAGCACATCCAGTGCCTCGTCCACTTGGGCCTCGACCGGTTCCATCGGGTCGACCCGGAACCCGCCTTCCTCGAGGGCGTTTTCGATGCGTTCTGGGGGATGGGGCGCATCGTCCATTTGCGGATTGACCGCATTGCGACTGATGTGGGTGATCAGTTGGCGCCGCTTGCGCTCTTGCATTTCTTTCCGTTGCTCGGCGGTAATTTGAATCTCGCCGCGTTTGATCACCTCGGGGATGATTTCGAGCGGATCAACCGTGCCGAATACCGTCTCGAGATCCTCCTCGCTCGGACGGTCACCTCGACTGGCGTTTTCAAAGACGTCCTCCGCCGCGATCACGTCTTCGAGGTCGCCATCGAACTCGTCTCGTTTGATATCAAGAGCGGCATCCGGATCGACTAATACCTCGAATTGGGCCCCATGGGATTCCAATCGGGCGGTAACCGCCTCGTCGAGGGAGATCATATACGCTCGAATGAGGACTGTCTACAAAAAACGGCCGGGGCCTGGCTTACGCTGAGGCGTCGTACTCGGGGTCGAGCAAGTCGTACTCTTCGAGGTATTCCTCGATTTCGTCGTCCGTGAGTCGGAGGAAGCGCTCCGAATCAGCGTCGACGGTTGCCAGTCCCACGTTCACGGGCGACAACTTGTCGTCGTTCACGGAGGCAAGCGATCGGAGGGCCAAGCCGATGCCGCCATCCAGGGCGAGTTCCGCGCTGTACTCCTCCTCAAGGAATTCCTGAATTTCTGACCGGTTGGCGCCGACCGCGAGGGCTTTCCACTCGTATGGCGTCCCCGATGGATCCGTTTCGTACAAACGAGGTTTCCCTTCGGCGATACCGCCAATGATCAACGAGACACCGAATGGGCGCGCACCCCCGACCTGGGTATACTGCTGGATGTAGTCTGTAACGGTCTTTGTGAGTGTCTCGACACCGATTTGTTCGCCGTAGCGGAATCGATTCACTTGGGCCTCTTGCCGGGCGTAATCTACGAGTTGCCGGGCGTCAGCCACGTGACCCGCGCTGGCGATCCCGATATGATTGTCAGCTTTATGAATTTTCTCGACGCTTTCACGCTCCATAAGCGGCGACCTGATGCTTTTGTCGACCGCCAACACGACTCCGTCTTCGGCCCTGATGCCGATACTTGCGGTCCCGCGCTTGACGGCTTCTCGCGCGTACTCCACTTGGTACAGCCGACCGTCCGGCGAGAAGATGGTGATGCCCCGATCGTACGCTTGTTGTTGTCCTTGTCCCTGCATGGTTATGAGAGATCGTAGGTGGTTGCCCCGATGACGGTTGAATCGGCCGTCACATCGACGGCCTCACCTCGACGAGCCGCCTCTGAAGACGCGCCGTCGTAGGTGACAAGTTCGTGATTGATTGGTTGCCGGTCAATTCCTAAATAGTTTTCTTCACAGGCACGAATCGTGCCGCTGACGCCTGTAACGGCGGTTCCGACCGGATCGTCCTCAACCTCAGTTACCGTGGCGAGGGCTGCGCGCCCCCGAGTTGCGCCCCCGCGACGCACACGGACGACTGCCTCGCCGATCCCGTCCTTGAAGCGAAACCGAGTGACCGTCAGATCGGTCACCGCACTGCCGGTGTCGCCAAACAGCGATCGTCCGGCTGCCCAGAGCCGTTCTTGAAACGCCGATCGGGAAACGTCTGCCTCGATCGGGGTTTCGAACACGACCGCGAGGTAGCGCCAGCGCGGCCGGACGTGCTTTGGCAGGACGGGCATTAGGTGGAGTTCGGGGCTGAGCCTTTTACCCTTCTCGAATGCGGAACCAGTTGACGGTCGCCACCTCACGTTTGTCGAATACTCACTCGCCCACGCGCTCGGCGACCAGAACACCGACCTGGTCCGTAACGGCGTGCACCGCAGTCAGGGCGTATGGGCCGGTCGTCAAGTAATCTGCTAATCGCCCTGCTGTCGCCGGATCATCGACATTTGGATCATAGACAGGCTCGTCAGGATTCGGCTGGCCGAAGAACATGAGGTCGCCGAGGACAAACTGACGCGGTTCGAACTGGTCGTACAACGTTGTGATGGCCTCTTGTTTTGCCTCGTCGTTCAGATGGTGCATCGCGAAATTGGAGGTAATGATGTCGACATCGTCGGTGACGTTCGGTTGTCGAAACCGCCCCTCGTCGACCCGGACGTTTCCGTAGCCAGCCTCCCGAATCTTCTCGGCAGCGATCGCGAGCATTTCTGAACTAATGTCGCGTCCGATGACTTCTCGCGCGTTTGGAGCAAGCGCGAGAGCAATGGCGCCAGTCCCGGTTCCGAGGTCAAGGACAGTGTCGCTCGGTCTCGGGGTTGCCGCGTCAATCACGCGGTCCCGGCACGCCAGGTAATGCCGCGGTCGATCTTCATCGTACTCGCTCGCTTTCGCATCAAATCGATGAGCGTGTTCTTCAATCGAGCGTTTCATTGACGAAGTACTAGGGATCCAGGACCGAAGTATCACTCGTCTCCGTCATGTCTTGGCGTCGTCGCTCGTCGATTCCATTCCGTCAATCCCTCTTGGATACACTCGTCTGAGAGCCCGATGACCGTACTGAGGGCGGTCAAATCCCTTGGGGTTCGGAGTTCGAGGTGACGTTCCGGCCGAACTGAGGCGACATAGGGGACATCGTACTTCTGGATGAGTGTCCAAAGCCGTTCGAGCAATCGAATGTGGCGCACGCGTGAGCCCCCCGGGGAAAGGAGTGGTCGAAAATTGAGTTCGATGGCGACATCGGCATCCACCGCATTCCGAATGATTTCCATTGACAGCACCGAACGATCGTGTGCCAGGGGGGTGGCCAACACATCTACGTGGCGCTGTCCTGCGATAAACGCGTTTAACTCGGAGCGGCCGCCCTTGACAATGACGACCTGCGAGGTGGCCCCGAGGTCGGGCAACCGACCGCTAACATCGTCGGGTTTCGACGGGTTGAGTTCGATCCCTCGATGAATCGCGATACCTAACTCGTCCGTGAGATCACCGAAGTCAGGCCGAGGGTGTCGATCATCGTGATCCCGCACCACAATGCCGTCATATCCAAGCGTCGATGCACGTAGAGCATATCGGGCGACCGTACTGTGCCCTTGCGGCGTGGCGATGACCGCCTCACACCGCTCACTGGGTTCCATGGGCCTGGTCTAATCTAGCCGTAAGATACTCCTCGAAGTTATCTATGGCCGCGTGTTTCTCTGCCGGGTATGCCTCGAGTTTGATTCGCACCTCGATCCCGTCTCCCAAGACGAGTTGGCGGTCGGAATACGCTCGCTGTTTGTCGAACCGGAGATACAAATCGCAGTCGTCCGTCACCCGGTTCGGAAGCTCCGCTCGGATCGTGGACGGATCACCTCGATCGAGGATTCGGTCAATGACGGCTTCGCAGTGTGTCGATCGTGAAAGTGAGAGCTCAAACACCTCGATGGGATCCCCATAATGGCCTGAAGTTTCTCGTCGGGTGAAGGCCGGCCCGTCGTCATCTTCGACGGGGTAGATGACTTCTAACGCCGATTGCACGCGGTCACAGATTTCCGTCGCGTAGCAAAAGGCACGGACGTCGACGTGATGGACGGGCACCGACGCCATTGGCTCGAACCGTCACTCCTCTGGCGGCTCGAGTTCCGCCTCATCGGCGGGTTCGAGCAAATCGGCTGGAACGCCGGTTTCTTGCCCATCTTCGAAACTGACTGTGTACGTCTCGTCCCCGAACATCGTCTCCATTACCTGCGTGATTTCGCCCGTGTCGCCGTCGAATTCGCTATGCTCGTCTCGGAGCACGACAGTGTCGCCTTCATCGAAGCTCATACTACCCGAGAACGACCGATGAAAGAAAAGGAACCCGATTCGCCTGACCGGCGAGCCGACCACCTCGTCGAGGCAGACGGACCTCGTTACTCCGACTCGGGCGTTTCTGACAATTGGTCGGCAACCAGTTTTAGGATGACGAGGGCGGCAATGAGAACGATCAGGAGTTTCGCTCTTCGGGACATATTTGAAAGCACGGGAGGCAATGGGATAGCGTTTACTTTCTGTTAAATTACGATTGTGCCTCGAGCAGGTCCGTGATGTTATCCCGGACGATCGTTCCACAATACTGACACCGGACGCCGTTTCGCAATACTTCGAATTGGCTCTCGACCGGTTCGTTTGCGGCGGTGATACAACTGTGATTCGGGCAATGGAGAATCCCCCGGACCATCGAGGGTCGTTCAACGCGGTTTTTCTCGATGACGTCGAAATCGCGGACGATGTTGATTGTCGCTTCCGGCGCGATGAGGGAGAGCACGTCCACCTCGTCTTGGTTGAGTTCACGTCCTTCGATTTTCAGAATATCCTTCTTTCCGAGCCGATCGCTCGGTACGTTCATCGCAATGCTGAGAACGGCTCCTTCGGACCCGTCGATCTCGAGAACCGAGAGCACATTGAGGGCTTGGCCACCAGAGACGTGATCGATCACCGTTCCGTTTCGAATCTTGCTGACCCGAAGTTCTCGCTCAGGCATATTTATTCACCCATGAGGAGATCGAGGAGCGCCATACGAATCGGAACGCCATTGTGTGCCTGTTCGAAGTACTTTGCTTGCGGGAGTGCATCGACGTCGGTATCGATTTCGTCGACACGTGGCAACGGATGGAGGACGACCAAGTCGTCTTTAGCCTCCGCAAGCAGGTCTGTGTCAATACGGTACTGCCCGGCGACCTGTCGATATTCGTTTTCGTCCGGGAAGCGTTCGCGTTGAATGCGGGTCACATACAGGACATCGAGAGTGGGGAGGATGTCGGCGAGATCGGTGTGTTCTTTTACCGCAGCCCCTGCTTCGTGAAGATCGTATCTAATGTCCCGAGGCAAGCGCAAACTCTCGGGACTAACGAAATGTTGGGTGATGTCAAAATTCGTCAAAGCGGTGGCGAGCGAATGCACCGTTCGGCCGTACTTCAGATCGCCGAGAAGTCCGATCGAAAGGTCGGACAACCCCGCGTGTTTCCGGATAGTATAGAGATCGAGGAGGGTTTGACTCGGATGATGCCCCGCACCATCTCCCCCATTGATCAGTGGGATGTCAATGAATTCGGTTGCCATTCTGGCGGCACCTTCTCGAGGATGACGCAACACGATTGCGTCGGTATAGCCCTCGAGCACCCGAATCGAGTCGGCAAGCGTTTCACCCTTTTCGACACTCGTTGATTCGATCGCCCCGAGATCAACTACGTCGCCCCCCAGACGTTTCGCCGCGGATTCGAAACTCAGCCTGGTACGGGTACTCGGTTCGAAGAACATCAACCCCAGCAAGAAGTCGTCGAGGACGGGCGTGTGGTCACCGGCCTCGATTTGCTCGGCTCGATCGAGAATGGCCTCGATCTCCGACCGATCCAGCTCCGTGGTCGTGAGCAAGTGTTGCCGGTCCATCTACCGT
Source organism: uncultured Halobacteriales archaeon (assembly GCA_964579125.1). Classification (GTDB taxonomy): domain Archaea; phylum Halobacteriota; class Halobacteria; order Halobacteriales; family SKSH01; genus CAZOFG01. The sequence continues at coordinate 37,027 of CAZOFG010000006.1, forward strand.
CACCCCGAGCCAGGAGCCTAAAAAGCTCCCTGTTCAAGCCCAACACTGTTAAGGCCGACACCGGGGCGAAGACGCCCCATAATGGCTCGACGGCCCACGGGGATTGATGCGCTTGATCGGAGACTCGGCGGTGGAATCCCCAACGGTGCGATGGTCGTTGTGGAGACGCCGCCGGCCTCGAATGCAGGCCTCCTTCTCGAACGGATGGTCCCTGCGGGGACGGTGCCGATCTCAGTTCTCCCTCGGGCAAGTCCTGCAGGAGCGATCCATCGTCGACCCCGGGGGGCCTCGGTCGGGGTAAATATAACCGCTGCCACCCTAGAGGCGCTCCTTCGCAATATTGCAGGGGATCGTGGTATCACCTTCGGCCCGGTGGATCCCATTGAACGAGGGCCAGTCTGCCGCCATCGACGACTCTTGGAGACAATAATGGGGCACGTAAACGATCGGGATGTGATCGATTTCGTTCACGCACTCACTGGCCGGTCGATTCCTGATACCCGAGACGTCACCCTCTATGCCGCTGACGTGGTCATACAACTCGAAGCCAGTCGCCGAGGCACAAGGATCGAAACGAGATTGACCGTTCCGAAGTTCCGTGGAGGGACGCCGATCGTCGAGGAACTCAAACTCGAGTTGACGGATGAAATCGCTGTTGATACCAGTCGAGATATCGCTTAACTCTCCTCAACGTCGACGGCCTCTTCGAGATCCTCGACGTCCTCGACATCTTCCAGACCCTCACCTTCTAGGAGGGCTTGGGTATCTTCGATTACCTGGTCGCGGCTCTCGAGGATTTCTTGGACGACGACGCGGTCGATGCCCAATTGCTCGATCAATTGGCTGGCGATTTCCTGTTTGCGGAACATCCATTGCTGATTCATCGTCAGGGCAGGGGTGGCCTCGATATACAACGACTCCGTGGTGGATGTGGTCACTTCACCTTCATCATCCTCTTCTTCGAGCTCCTCGGTTTCGAACCAGATATCGAGTTCCTCGTCGATATACGTGCCCAATAGTCCGTGCGCGAGTTCCTCTCGATCTTCCAAAATCTCCAGGACTTCCAGCTCGTATTCGATCGCCTCCCCAGCGAGTGGATGATTGAAATCAACACGCGCCCGTCCACCAATGACCGTCTCGACGAAGCCGTGTTGGCCGTCGAGTTCGACGTGAGCGCCGGGATATCGATCGTCTTCGGGGATCCGATCGGCACTGACCGTTCGGACCTGATCCGGGTCTTCATCACCGAATGCGTCCTCAGCAGGGACCGTCACGGTTGCCGTATCACCTGCCTCGAGTCCGATGAGTGCGTCTTCGACAGGCTCAAACAGCATGCCTTCCCCGACCGCGATTACCTGGGGTTCGAACGTTTGATCCTCGTCGGCTACGCCTTCGTCTTCGGCGACGTCTGGATCGGTCGTATCGACCAATTGGTCGCTCTCAACGGAGTACGCAGTGTAATCGAGTTTGATGACATCGCCCTCGCTGATACCGGGCCCTTCATCCTCCGAAGAGTCAGGTTCATCCGCTGCCGATGACTCTTCGGTGTGCTCCTCGTCGTTCGACATGCGTAATTGGTTCGCCGGTTTCCATTTAAGAATCACGTTCTCGCCCGTCCGAATCGAAGTCGTTATGCGGCCGTGTCTGCCCGAGAACTGACGTGGCCGAGTTCGAGGTGGAGTTCAAGCTTAAATGTCCACACGATGATGCAAAGCCGCGGCTCATTGATCGCGGGTATGAACCGTTGTGCCGCCTCGAACAGGTCGATCAGTACTTCGACGCCCCTCATCGCTCGTTCGTCCGAACTGACGAAGCCCTCAGGATTCGGCGAAGCACAAACCTCGAATCGGGTGAAGAGACCGTCTCTCTGACGTACAAGGGTCCTCGGGCGGAAACTGCAGCAAAATCCAGAATCGAACGGACCGTTGGGGTCGATTCGGAACCGGCGCTCGCGACGCTTCTGGAACAGCTCGATTTCGAACGGGCAGGTACCGTTACCAAGGAACGACAACAGTTCACGCGGGGTGAGTTCCTCGCGACGTTAGACGTAGTCGAGGGCTTGGGTGAGTATGTCGAACTCGAAGTTATGGCCGATCCGGATGCGATCACTACGGGGTCGAGGGAGCTCGAAGCGGAATTGTCGGTGCTCGGACTGGCTGATTATCCACGCATCGAGACGTCATATCTCGACCTTCTCAATGATGATGTGGAGTAATAATATGTCTCCAGATGGTTTTCGCAAGTTATAGAACGACCCGAACGAAATCGCCCGGTAATGGTAACCCGGAACGTGGAGATCTCATCGCTGGAACGACCGGCGGTGCGTGATCAAAGCATCGAGATTGTGGAGCGCAAGGGATTGGGTCATCCTGACTCCATTTGTGACGGTGTCGCCGAACACGTCGCACAGCATCTGGCGCAGGCGTATCGCGACAGATTTGGTCACGTCCTGCATTTCAATACGGACGAAACACAACTCGTGGCCGGTTCCGCTTCACCCACCTTCGGTGGGGGTGAGGTAAATCGGCCGATTTACCTACTCATCGTTGGGCGGGCCACCAAAACGTATCGCGGTGAGTCGTTCCCAGCCGAGCGTATCGCACTGGAGGCCGCGAAGGACTACATCGAGACCAATTTCCCCCGGATTTGTGTGGGAACAGATCTCGTCTTGGATGTCCGACTCGGGCAAGGAAGCGGCGATTTACAGACCGTCTTCGGTGAAGGTGGACGCTCAGTCCCGGCCGCGAACGATACGAGCTTCGGTGTCGGCCATGCGCCCCTGTCAGATACCGAGCGGATCGTCCTTGAGGTAGAGCGGGCCCTCAATGGGGATTTCGGGGCAGATCGTCCGGCGATCGGGCAAGACATCAAAGTGATGGGCAAACGAGAAGATGACGCAATCGATCTCACGGTTGCAACCGCAGTCGTCGATGAGTACGTGCCGGATATCGATGCGTATACCAATGTCGTGCGGGAGGTGAACGAATTCGTGCTCGATGTTGCTCATCAGTACACCGATTACGACGTCAGTGTCGCGGTCAATACGGCGGATGATTTCGAGGCCGAGTCAGTCTATCTCACGAATACGGGCACAAGCGCTGAGCAAGGAGATGATGGATCGGTCGGACGAGGGAATCGTTGTAATGGGTTGATCACGCCAAATCGTTCGATGAGCCTCGAGGCCACTTCCGGCAAGAATCCAGTCAATCACATCGGCAAGATATACAATGTATTGGCGTACGAAATCGCAAAAACGGTCGTTGCGGAAATCGACGGTATCGCCGATCTTCGAGTGCGCCTGCTCAGTCAGATCGGTCAGCCGATCGATCAGCCACAAGTAGCCGATATCGATGTCATAACCGAAAGTGGGACGAGTATCGGCAACGTCTCTGACGAGGTTAGGCAGGTTGTCGACGAACAATTAGCAGATGTCACGAGTATCACTGATCGGTTGATCGACGGCGAGATCACCACGTTTTGAACACCAGTCGGGCGAAATTGGTTTGGCGACAGGGGGCAAGTGCCCAGCCGTGACGAGCGTATGTTTCGTCACTGATCCGGCCGACGATCCGCGTCAGGCGCTGTTTCGCTACGAAACGGCGCGCCAAGCGCTTTCGACATACGACCCGACGTTATGGTACGACAACGCGCTGGTCGTCGAACCGGTCAGTCTCGGTTCCGCGATTTCGCTCGTCCGCGATCTCGAGTGGTATCTCCGTCGATGCGTCCGTGAGACCATCATTCGCGAACCGAGCGTGAGCGATGAAGAGTGGCTGTCGATCACCCTCGCTCAAGCCCTCAGAGCGGAGGAGATTGATCCTGAAGAAACCCGATCATTAGTGAAAATCTATGGGGTCGATGCGGGGTGTCTCGTGGAGCCGATGTACGCGGAACGACGGGAGGATGGGACGCTCCCTGCATACGATCTCAGAGCGGTCGACGAGACGGTAATCGTTCGGATCACTGCCGAGGCCTTCGGTGGGTGATTTCGCCGAGAGTCGGCATCCACGCCGATCCAGAAACCTTTACCCACTCTTCACGCGGGCGTTTCTCCATGGGCGAGACCGTCCTACTTGTGGGAGGGGGAGGTCGAGAACACGCAATCGCGCGGGCCCTCGATTCGAGCACGGTCGTCGACGAAGTATTCGTGGCCGCAAGCAACCGCAACCCTGGAATTGCATCGCTCGCGACGGACCTCACCACGATGGAGGAAACTGCCACGGCGGACGTGGTTGAGTACGCGGTTGAACACGGGTGTTCCATCGCGGTGATTGGGCCTGAGGCACCGCTCGAGGCTGGCATCGTTGACACGCTTGAGGCAGCTGATATCTATGCGTTCGGCCCGCCGGCCGATCAGGCACGCATCGAGACCGACAAAGCCTGGCAGCGATCCTTCATGGCGGAACATGGGATTCGCGGTCGTCCTGAGTTTGCCGTCTTTGACTCGACGGTTGCTGCCACCGAGTACGTCCGGACGGTCGACGGTGATGTCGCGGTCAAACCCACCGGCTTGACTGGTGGCAAAGGAGTCCGGGTCACCGGCGATCAACTCAGCAAACCGGAGGCGATTGAGTATATGGAAGACGCGGCCTATGACGAGTGGGTCATCGAGGAACGACTCGTCGGCGAAGAATTCACCGTCCAGGCGTTCGTTGCGAATGATTCGATCCAGTTCTCACCCGCGGTACAGGATCACAAACGGGCGTACGAGGGTGATGAAGGACCAAACACCGGCGGGATGGGCAGTTACGCTGCTGGCGAACCAATCCTTCCGTTCATGACCGAAGCAGAGTATGCGGCTGCGACTGACATCCTCGAGGAGACGATCACGGCCCTCGGTGATTATCGCGGCATCCTGTATGGACAGTTCATGCTTACCGCCGAGGGTCCGAAAGTCGTGGAGTTCAACGCACGCTTCGGCGATCCTGAGGCAATGAATACGCTCCCGATCCTCGAAACGGACTTCGGTGAGATCCTTACTGCGGCCAAGGAAGGGCGTCCATTGCCCGAACTCTCGTTCAAACCACTGGCAACGGTGTGTAAGTATGCCGTCCCGGTGGGATATCCCACGTCTCCCGAAGCCGGAGCGAGAATTACGGTCGATGAAGCCACGATCGATCGCGTCAATGCGACAGCCGAATCCTCCTCCCCCGACGGCATCGCCCCCGCCGCTCGGCTCTATTATGCCAGTGTTGACGAGCGGGAAGACGGCATTTACACCACGACGTCACGCGCGTTCGCCGTTGTCGGTCTTGCCGAGGAGATCAGCGATGCTGAAGCTATCGCCGAACGGGCACTCGATGCGGCGGGATCTGGTGTCAGAATCCGCCACGATATCGGGACTGATGCCCTCATTGAGCAACGGATTTCACACATGAAGCAACTTCGGGGCTGACGTTTGGATACGGATCGCTAATCTCGGATCCGTGAGAGGCCGTTTTGCAGGAGGCGTCGGTTCGGCACGATGTACTCGCGATCCTCGCCTTCGATCCGCGTCGCGAAGATGTCGATTTCCTGCACGATACCCTCTGCGTCTCCGAGGCGGATCTCGTCACCGATCGAAATTGGCTCATTCAACAGCAGGTAGATCCCGGCTGCGGCGGAGGCAAGGAAGTCTTGCAAGGCGATTGCGCTAAAGAGGACAATGCCGAAAAAGTACACCGCGAGCATAATCAAAAGGGCCGTAGTGTGCACGCCAACTTGACCAAGCGCAATCAACGAGGCGATGAAGATGATACTGTATTTGACAACGGCCGGGATGATCGAAACCTCCGGGAGCTTGATCCCTTGAAGGCGTTCACTGACCAGAATTTCGATTTTGTCGGCCACGACAATTCCCGTGACGAGGATGAGCACCGCCACGAAGAGATGTGGTAGCCACGCAGTGGCGAGATCCCAGAAGACGTCCCCCCGAATCACGCCCACCAGGAGGAAGGCAGCCAAAACGGTCCCAATGTACACGAACCACGAAACGAGGCGGCCGATGACGACGACGGTCGAGGTGCCGGTTCGTTGCAACCACCGTTCGGTACTCGTCCCTTCGACGACGCTCGGGACGCCCATTAATCGCAACACCCGTGTGATGAATCGACCGAGGATGTATCCACTGATAAGTCCGACCAGGAGAACGAGCACCACCTGGACGGCCATTTCGTCGAAGTATTCGATCGACTCACCGAGTGTATCAATAATTCTCTGGATCGAGCTCAAGTCTTAACTCACCACCTTTGAACGCACGAACCAGCCCGTCACTTTCCGAGAGGGCGATCGCTACGGCATTGGTATCTCGGGTAATCGCTGATGCAGCCATGTGGCGGGCGCCGAGCCCTTTCGGGATATCGACACCCTCTGCCGACGGCTCAAGGTAGCGGTACGCGCTGACAATCTTGCCCGAATCACTGATAATAAAGGCGCCATCGAGTCGGGAAAACTCCTTCAGCATGACCTTCACGATCGGATCGCCGACATTGACATGCGATTTCTCGAAGGGATTGTAACTCAGTGGCCGGCTTTTGTTCATCACTTTGCCCGCATCCCCCACCACGAAGAGGGCTCCCACTCGGGAACCCTTCTGGCCCTTAATTCCCAATTCGACAGCCAACTCAATGACATCGGCAATCACCGCGGCATCCGGTCGGGAGTTCACGAGGAGGTTATAGATCCCCGAGTGATCGTCCTCGTCAATGCGAACACGACTCACGGTATCGATATCTGCGTTAAAGACGGACGCTGCGCAGATAACGCGGTCGCCGTCTTCGACGTACTCGCCATCGAGTGCCCCTTCGATGCCGAACGCGATATGGTCGTCATACGTGCCGAGATTGATGGGTAACTCGATGAAGTCTTCAGCATCGACGTCGTTATCCGCAGCAATTACGATGACGTCAACGTCATCGACTTCTTCGAAGTCTTCGTAGTATGACGGGTTCGGATCGAACAAAAAGACGGCATCGAGGTCGGCGAAGAGCGATTCAAAACGCTCCAACACAGAGGTCATCGGGATGACATACGGCCGACATCTAATAAAGCGTTCGGGGATGGAGAGGACCGGCGTTTATTATCCCTGCGGGCTGGGGTACGGATAATGGAGGCTGAGTCGGATGTATGGGTGTTGCTCCCCACGTTGAACGAGGCGGCATCCATCGGTGAGGTCATCGATGGATTGCACGCCAATGGATTCAGTGACATCCTCGTGATGGACGGTGGATCGAGCGACGGGACAAAATCGATCGCCGAGGAGCGCGGGGCTCGGGTCGAAGTTCAGTCCGGATCCGGAAAGGGACAAGCCGTTATCGAGGCGGTCGAGATGCTCGAGTCGGAATTCGTGCTCATGCTTGATGGTGATGGCACCTACCGACCAGATGAGGCGCACCGACTCATGGCGCCATTGCGGGACGGTCGTGCCGATCACGTGATCGGCAACCGCTTTCACGACATGGAACGTGGAGCAATGACCCGGTTGAATCGATTCGGGAATCGCCAAATCAATCGCCTGTTTCGATATATCAATCGCATTGAATTATCTGACATTCTGAGTGGCTACCGCGCGTTTCGGACCGACGCCTTTGTTCAGCTCGATCTATCCGCAAAGGGATTCGGAATCGAGGCCGAAATGACGGGCGAGGCGGTGCGTCACGGGCAGGACATCGAAGAGGTACCGATCACGTATCAACGGCGCCCCCAGGCATCGCAATCGAACTTACGCCCGATCCGAGACGGCGCAGTCATCGTCAGCACGCTCTATCGGGTTGCCCGGATGAACAACCCGCTGTTTTTCTTCGGCAGTCTCGGCATCGTAGGTATCATCGCTGGGGTCATCGTCGGTGGATACGTGGGGGCGCGCTGGTACTTCGCAGGGGTATCGCATGTGGGATTTGCCATCGTCTCGTCATTTCTGTTGATTTTCGGCTTTCAGTTGATCATGTTCGGAGTCCTTTCGGATATGATTCTGTCTTTACACCAAGAGCATCGCCAGCGGATTCAACAATTGGAGGATCGCCTCGAGGAGCGCGAGTAGTCCAGCTGAACGACGTCGCACGTCCGTCTGACAAAGCTGGTCAGCCATTGCATTAATGGCGTAGTATCACCCGTTCCAGCTGAAATTCGTCGCTCGGGCGTCAGACGTAACTGTCAGTCAGGAACTGTGATTTGTGTGATGTTCAGCGGGCGATTCTGCCGATCGAAGGCTGCAACGTTGGCGGGATCCCAGGGAGGGACGGCGATGAGCAGTCGTTCGGCCATGTCGTCGCTCGTCGTCACCGTCGGCGGTCCGTTTGGATGGGTATGGAAGACCCCTTGCGTCTCGCCTGGCGGCGTACCCAAATTCACACCGAAGACGAATTCGACGGATGAGCCGGCTTTCGGAAAGAAATACGTGGTGAATATGGGGGTTTCCGGGGGGAGGTCCAGACCATCGTCGATGGCTTCGACCGGTTCAGCGGCCAATTGGATCGACACTGGATCCGGATCCGTCCGACGTGCTTGATCAAGGAGCACCTCGAGGAGCGTTTCTGAGATGTATAGCTCATCGGCCATACCTTCGTTCTTCATCGAAGTGCGGCTTTCACACCGCCAACGATGGCTTTCGGAATTCGAACCCTCGAGCGGCGAAGGACCGTCTCGATGTCCGATTGCTGGACAGGATCCAGCGGCTGGCCGTGTCCCACGAACAACCGATCAACGTCACGGTTTTCCAACATCGATCGCGGTGGTCGCAATCGCAACATCGGATGTACCCCAACCGGTTCATCCCCCGCTCGAAAGTATCGCGTCGTCCCCAACGTTTCGGGCACGAACAGTCGTCCGTGTTTGGCGTCGAAAAGCATTACCTCGAGCCAAAATCGATTGGCTACGAGGGTAATCGGCATGAGGTGATCCGGCAGGATTGCCTCAACGGGGCGGGTTTCTCCTTCCAGGCCTGCGCGTGACGCAGTGAGGGCTTCTGGCAAGTAAATCGGGATATCGTATTCACGCGCGAGTCGATCCGCGTCGCGGGTATGCCGATCGAATAGGACAACAATGCCAGTCGGTTCGCCAACCGGGGCAATAACGGAATCAAGGTCGTCGACTGCGAGTGGATCGATGAGGAGCACTTCATCGCCGAATGCGGCTGCATGACTCGCTCGCTGCATCGTTTCCTCGGGATGGGCGATCCAGGTGACGGTGTGATCGGTTGCCGATTGCCAGACGGTTTCACTCATTGGGTCGAGAGTGGTCGACTCATTTGAGCCGCTCCGTGTCGACATCGATCCCCGGTGGCGCGACGACGAGAAAGCCTCTGAAATGGACCAATTCCCCACCCGCCTCGTAGATATCGCGGGCAAACCCGGCAGCCAATTCGTTTACGTCCCCCTCGATCGATAAAAATAGTACTCGGCCGGATTCGACCACATCAACCCATTCAGTTGGCTCGGTAGTCCCATCGAGCACGCCGAGTTCTACATCAACGTCACGATCGATGTCGGCAACGTCAGGGTGTTCGTGGTCGCTGTCGTCCTCGGCCGATTCCGCGGGCGGTTCCTCTATTTCCTCCTCGATAGCCCGCAGATCGAGTTCGAACTCATCCATGCGTGTGCAACGTAGGTGGCGGCCATAAAGGTCGGCACCGAGTTACGCACCTTCGACGGCGGCGCAGAGGTTCTGCCACTCACCGGCGTCTTTGATACGTTGCTCCAGCGAATCGCTGTACTCATTGATGAGCGATTCGGCATCATGTCGTCGGTCGTCCGAATTACCAGTATTCGACCCCCCACCGCCCATACCGAGACGATTCATGATGGTGCCCATGACGCCCTTCCTGTCGTTGTCTTGTTGGTCTCCGGCGACGGGACCGGTCGCTGCAACGTCGGGAACATCATTGGCCGCCGAAACCGCCGTATCGAGGTCATCAAGACGCGGTTCGATGTGAGCGTGTTCTGGTGTCGCGGGGTCTGCGAGCTCGAATTCGACGACTGACATGATAACATCCCATTCGGCATTTGAGAAGGAAGACTCGGCGAGTCGGTCCGTGAACTGCTGGTCGACAGCCATTCGATGGCCGACAATAAACTCGGCGGGAATGGGTTCGCCCATGTGTATCAAACGGTCGTCCCGTTTAGCGTGATCGAAGCGGCGAGTTCGGATTTAAGGGCATCGTGGACTTTACACAGCGATTCCGCCCGCTCCACGACGGCCTCGATTTCGTCCCCCGATAATTCGGCGTCGGTCTCGATATCGAAGCTGATCGCCTCGAGTTTATCGTCCTCGTTGAGTTGCCCCTCGACGTCGAAGTCGATCGTTCCCAACTCACCGATATCGCGTTGATCCGCACCCACACGTAATGCGGGAACGAAGCAGGCCACGTACGTACCGAGAAGTGTTTCTAGTGTATTCGGCGTGTCATTGCCTGTTGCGTCGATTTCGAGGGGCAAGTCCCTGATCGTCGCTGCCGTGGTAAACCCCTCGTCTGATGTGGCTGTGAATGTGATACTCATTGCGGCCGAGGGTTCGGGCTGCGCTCTCAAAGGATCGTCGCTTGGATACGGTTATCAGACCAGTTCCGACAATGATACGGTTTCATCTCCCGAGAGTGCGTGGACGTCGGCCGTCGAGCCAGTTGCCGCCACTTCGCGTTCGAAGTCGCCGAGGTCGACCTCGATCGGAGGGAACGTATCGTAATGGATCGGAATCACAGATTCGACACCCAGCCAATCGGTCGCAATGGCCGCTTGTTGTGGTCCCATCGTGAAGTGATCGCCCACAGGAAGTGCGGCCACATCTGGCTGAATGAACGTTCCGAGGACATCGCGCATCTCGGTCATCAATGCGGTATCGCCTGCGTGATAGAATGCAGTTGCCTCGTCGTCGGGTAAGTGGGTTGGCTCGTCAGTACTGATGACGTACCCGGCAGGGAGGTCAGCTGTGACCTCATAGTCCGTGTCGATCCCGTTCGTGTGATCGGCGCGGTGCATTGTGACGTATACATCTCCGAGACCCACGGTTCCACCCAGATTCATCCCGATGGAATTCGCGACATCGTATTCGTCTTCCACGTACGACGCGATTTCCGGCGTCGCGACCACGGTACTGTCCTCGAATGCGTCGATATCTCCAATGTGATCGGCGTGGCCATGGGTCAGCAGTACGTACTCCGGTGTCGCTAGCGTCGTCGGATCGGTTTCGGTGTGAGGGTTCCCCTCGAAGAACGGGTCGATCAGTAGGTCCGTGCTCTCAACCTCAAGCAGCATCGTGGAATGGCCGAAGTAGGTGAGATCCATGCCTATTCGATGTACGGCCATGCGCTTCATAAAGGTATGAGACTGGTCTGTCGATGGATTCGACAACCCCTTACGGGCTGGTCGGGTAGCCTGTCTTACATGAGCGAGTGTATCATCTGTGGCACCGAGGTGGAGGGCGCCGATATTTGTTCGATCCACGAAGAGGACGTCCTCTTTACGTTCACCGGCTCGGATCCGCACGATCTCGTCGAAGGACGATATTACGAGGGGACCGTCGACGGTCTCGCCGATTTCGGCGTTTTCGTCGATCTCGGGAACGGTGTAACCGGATTACTCCATCGCAATGAACTCGATCAACGGCTCGAATCGCTGGATTGGACCGAAGGGAAGACCGTCTGTGTCCAGGTGAAGGGCATCGACGAGTCGGGTGAAGTCGATCTGGCCTCATCGATTCGACAGTCATCTGCTGAATTCCGGGGGACGCTCGAACACGGCGCTGACGCAGGGCCAGCACCGGATCCCGAAAGCGTCCACTCGGAGTCGGATTCGTCGTCCCTCCTCAGCGGTCGCATGATGGATGAGGATCTCGATCGGACGAAGATCCGGTCAATTGAGCAATTCTTCGGCCGTGACGTCGTGCTCGAAGGGGTGGTAACGGATATCCGGCAAACGGCGGGGCCAACCGTGTTTACCCTGACTGATGAGTCGGGATCGGTCGAATGTGCGGCCTTCGCTGGGGCAGGCGTTCGGGCTTACCCTGACCTCGAAGACGAGGATCCGGTTAGGCTGCGTGGGACCGTGGAACATCGCTTTGACGACTTTCAAATCGAAGTAGAGGCGCTCGAACGGCTGGAGGGGCTAGAGGCAGAGGATGTGGTCCAACGGGTCGCGACCGGCGAGTCGATTCCCGAATCGATCGATGAGTTGCCGCTTCTGTATGCTGATCCGGCCAATGAGGCGATCGAAACGGAACTGCGGGAGGCTGCGGCAACGATGCGAAAAGCGGTCGAAGCTGATCGGACGATCAGACTCAGACATCCCGTGACGGTTGATGGTTATGTAGCCGCCGCTGCACTTGAGCGTGGAATCGAGGCGACAGCCGTCGAGGACGGTGAATTCGAGCGTGGGCGGGTGCATCGGCGCCCCCTCGAAGATCCAGTGTACGATCTCGCCGCCGCCATCGAGGACATCGAGGATCTCGTTGCTGACCCAACTGACCCGAACGCGATGGTCGTTCTCGTCTCGATGGGCAGCGATACTCCCGCGACTGAGGCATTCGACCTATTGGATGCATACGGTGTCGAGTATTACGTTATCGACACGACCAATCCAAAGCCAAGCACGCTAGATCGAGTCGATCCGCTCGTCAATCCATGGTGTGGTGAGGGAACTTATCCGATTCCCACGACGACATCCCTCGCCGTCAATGTCGCTGGATTGTTGGCCGAATCAAACAGAGACGACTTCGTTCATCTCCCGGCCGTGTGTGAACCGGAGGACCGACCGGCCACGGCCGACCGCTTGATGGCGGACAGTTCATACGACGATACCGATGTAGGTCGGATGAATGAGGCGATCGCTATCGAGGCCTACTACCAACCCTGGGAGGACAAACGCGCCCTGATTCGCAATCTCCTCTTCGAACGGCCCCCGGGATCGATTCAACCGATCAGTGACCAGTACCGTGAGAAGTTGGACCGCGCGGTTGAGACGGCTCGTCATAATGCGAGAGTCAGCGAGGTCGATGGAACGACGTTTCTTGCGCTCGATACCGCCTCCTTCGGGAATCGATTCGAATTTCCTCCGGATCGCGTTTTGTTGCGGGAGTTACTCGCGGCGGAACACGACGGAGACGCGATCGGCGTCGCGATCGGGGAGAATGCTCTGACGGTCGTGGGGGCAGATTCGATCGATCTCCGATCGCTTGCGGACGCGCTGGATACGCGTTTACCGGAGGCCGGAATCGATCTTCAGGGCGACCAATCCGGACAGATCAGGTTTTTGCAGGGCTGTCGTGACGAGTTGCCCGCGGCGACCGTCGACGCGATCGCGGCGACGGTCTAACCGGAGTCGCTTTCCCGATCGAACCGTAATCATCGCCATAGCACGATGGGATCGGCTGAATCAACTGGCGAACGCTCCGAGGCGTTCGAGCAGGTTTGCCAAACCATCCTCCAAGAGATCGCGGCAGGGCAACTCGATCGTGAGGACCTTGAGCACCGAAAGCGAGAGCTCTGTGGGAATTACGGGGGAACGGCCGTTCCGAGCAATGGGGATATTCTCCAGCGCGCACCCTCGGATCTGCGCGATCAGGTCGAACCGGTGTTACGCCGAAAACCAGTGCGGACCGCGTCCGGCGTCTCACCGGTCGCGTTGATGACGAGCCCAGCCTCTTGCCCCCATGGCCGTTGTCTCTACTGTCCTGGGGGGCCGGACTCGGAGTTCGAAAGTGCTCAAAGTTACACCGGTAATGAACCTGCAGCTGCGCGAGGCCAACAGGTCGAATACGATCCCTATCAACAGGTCAGACTTCGGCTCGCGCAACTCCGCCACATCGGCCATCCGACCGACAAAGTCGAACTCATCCTCATGGGCGGGACCCTCCCGGCTCGGAGTCACGACTATCAGGAGTGGGTGGTCAAGCGGGCCCTCCGGGCGATGAACGAGTTCGATCCGTCTGAGCCACCAACACCGGATGAAGTGGTATCGAGTTCGCCGCCCGCCTCGTTCGAATACCTCGAGGACGTTATTGAGCGAAACGAACGCTCACGGGTTCGAAACGTTGCAACGACCTTCGAAACCAAACCCGACTGGTGTGGCCCGGAACAGATCGATCGGATGCTCCGACTCGGTGGGACCAAAGTCGAACTGGGCGTCCAGACTACCTTCGAGCGGGTCAATCGCGAGTTGAATCGTGGGCACGGCACTGACGCCTCGATCCGGGCGAATCGGCGCCTTCGGGATGCCGGATTCAAAGTTGGCTTCCACATGATGCCCGGCCAGCCGGGCACCACGCCGGAGATGGCCGTGGCCGACATGGATCGGTTGTTCGATCGCCCGGAGTGGCGGCCGGATTATCTCAAGATTTATCCCACCCTCGTCGTCCCGGGAACGGTGATCTACGATTGGTGGCGTCGGGGGCGGTTTGAGCCTTTGGACAGTGACGAGGCCGCCGCGTTAGTCGCTCGGCTCAAAGAACGGGTTGCCCCGTATACCCGGATCCAACGGGTACAACGCGATATCCCCGCAGATTTCATCGAGGCCGGGGTCCAGAAATCGAATCTCCGACAACTTGCCCGAGAGCGCCTTCACGATCGGGGCGGCTCGTGTTCTTGCATTCGCTGTCGCGAAGCGGGCCATCAGGATGATGGACACGATCCCGAGAACCTCGAAATGCGCGTCCGCCGGTACGAGGCGGTCGGGGGGATGGAGCATTTCATTAGCATCGAGAGTGCATCCGGCGACACACTCGTAGGTTTTTGCCGACTTCGCTTTCCTGGCGCTCCCCATCGTCCGGAACTCGAATCGGCCGCCGTGATCAGAGATCTACACGTGTATGGACAGGAACAACCGCTCGGAACTGATGCCGAATCATTCCAACACCGTGGGTTTGGCCAACGACTCGTCGACCGAGCGGAGACGATCACTCGCGACGGGGGGTACGATAAAATAGCTGTAATCAGCGGCATCGGCGTCCGCGGGTATTATCGAGAGAAATTGGGGTATCATCAAGACGGTCCGTACGTCTCGAAACACCTCGGATGAGTGTGGCTCAATCCGGTTCCGGCCCTTTTTTGCGCTGGTTGTGCACGAGCAGGTATGGACCCGAAGCGTGAACTAGCCAGCGTCGATTTAGCGGCACTCGTCGGAGAGTTGTCGGTGGTACAGGGCGCGCGCTTTCGGAAGGCCTACCTCCACCCCGGAGAGGCGCTCTTTCGGTTCAAATTGCGGGATTTCGATCGCGGTCGGCAGGATCTCCTTTGTCAGGTGGGTGAATGGAAACGGCTCCATCTCGTTGCGCAAGCGGATGTGCCGACTGCACCGGATCGGCCACCAAATTTCGCGAAGATGCTTCGAAATGCCTTGGGTGGAACGACTCTGGAATCGATCGAGCAAGTCGGATTCGATCGGATCGTCGAGTTCGAGTTCAGCCGAGATGACGAGGCTATCACGGTCGTTGCTGAGCTGTTCGGCGATGGAAATCTCGTGGTTATCGATGACGAAGGAACGATCACCGATTGCCTGCGGACGGTCCAATTACAATCCAGGACGGTTCGGTCGGGTGGATCCTACGAGCCACCCGAGGCGCGGGTAAATCCACTGGAGTTGTCCCGGGAGGCGTTCCAGGAGGAAATGGCAGATTCGACGACAGATCTCGTTCGGACGCTCGCGACCCAACTGAACTTCGGGGGACTATACGCCGAAGAACTGTGTTCCCGGGCGAATGTCCCGAAGGAACGGTCCATCGAGGCAGCTGATACCGACGATTTCGACGCTATATATGAGGAACTCCGAACGCTCGCGGACACCCTTTCCAACGGTTCCCTGACACCGACGGTATACGAGGATGACACCGGGGTCGTCGATGTCGCACCGGTGCCATTGATCGAACGGTCTGACTTCGAGGCCGAGACGTTTCAGACCATGTCCGAGGCAGTAGCAACCTACTTCGATCGCCTTGCAGAACGGGGCGAAGACGATCCGGAGACCGAAGCGGGGGAGGAACGCGCCAGATTAGAGCGTATCATTGAGCAACAGGAGCAGGCAATCGAAGAGTATGCGGCCGAAGCAGATCGTCACCGACGGATGGCTGAGGCGCTATACGCCAACTACGACATAGTCGATGAGTTGCTGGAGGCAATTCGTGGGGCGCGATCTTCAGGGTATGATTGGGAGGCGATTGAAGACCGCCTTGACGCCGGGGCCGATTCGGGTATCCCTGCGGCAGAAATCGTCACTGCGGTCGATACAACCGACGGAGAACTCACACTGGACCTGGCGGGCGAATCGATCCCAGTCGATCCGCACACGGATGTTGAACACAATGCCGATCGGCTCTACTCAGCAGCCAAGGAGATCGAAGACAAACGCAGTGGGGCCAAGGACGCGTTGGCCGAGACGCGGACCGAGTTAGCAGCGTTGGAGGATGAAACATCGACACCAGCTCCCGATCAATCGGCCACTGATGACCCGGATTGGCTCAGCCGCACATCGATTCCGATCAAGCGACCAGATTATTGGTACGAACAGTTTCGTTGGTTTCACAGCTCTGATGGGTTCCTCGTAATTGGGGGTCGGTCGGCCAAACAAAACGAAGAACTCGTCAAGAAATACGTCGAACCAACGGATCGTATTCTCCATAGCCAGGCGCATGGTGGCCCGATCACGGTCGTCAAGGCGACGGCACCAGACGAACCGGCAACGACAGTCGAGTTTCCTACTCGAACACTCGAGGAAGCCGCTCAATTCGCCGTTTCGTATTCCTCTGTATGGCGTGATGGCCGATACGCGGGCGATGCGTACGCGGTGGATCCCGGGCAAGTGACGAAGAATCCGGAAAGCGGTGAATTCCTCGAGACGGGCAGTTTCGCGATTCGGGGCGAACGTGACTATTTCCGAGATGTCCCAGTTGGTATCGCGATTGGGATCACCTGTGAGCCGGAGACACGTGTTATTGGCGGGCCTCCGGATCCAGTCCAAACTCGAGCGGAGACCGCCATTCGGCTCGAACCGGGACGGTTCGCGAAGAACGACGTTGCGACGCGTATCTATCGACGCTTCCAAGAGCGATTTGCCGATGAATCGTTCGTCAGATCCGTCGCCGATACCGATGAACTCCAGCGCTTTCTCCCGCCCGGGGGATCGCGAATCGTCGAGGGGTCCGATTCATGACGATACTCATACGTATGACCGCATACCCCTTCGCGTATGCGCGTTGAGTCGCTGTCGCCAGCGGATCCAACGAAGGAACGCGTCGAGATCGTCCCGGACTCGACGGAGGATCTGTGGCACCTGCAGTACGTAATAGAGTCGGGGGATCTCCTCGCCGCGGAGACGGATCGCCGGATCCAACGCGACGATGACCGACTCCGCGATACTGGTGGCCAACGCGAATCCATCCATGTCACGCTGCGAGTCGATTCGGTCGAATTCCATCGGTTCTCGGATCGGCTTCGGGTGGGTGGCGAAATCGTCGAGGCTTCACGAGAGGATCAACTCGGGCACCACCACACGATCAATCTCGAAGTCCATGACGCATTCGAACTGGAAAAGACGTTCAAATCCGACCAGTGGGAGCGTCTCGAAGAGGCTCAATCGGCCACGGGCGATCCTGCGGTCGTTGTCGTCACGATAGAGGAAGGACGTGCAGATTTCTTTGATGTTGAAGCCCATGGACCTGAGCATCGCACGACGGTCGTCACCGGATCAGGCAAGCGTTCCGGCACATCGGAGCGCGCGACCCTGTACGACGAGATCGCATCGATCCTGTCGCGGGATGACAGCGACGCCGTCGTGTTGGCGGGCCCCGGATTCGTCAAAGAAGACGTCAAAGCGGTCCTCTTGGAACGATATCCTGACCTTGGTGACAGCATTCGAACCGTCGATACGAGTTCGATCGGCGAACGAGGTGTCCAGGAAGTGGTGCAACGGGGGGTCATCGATGATGTACGAACCGAAACCCGGCTGGCTCGTGAAGCCGATTTGATCGATGAATTGAAAACCAGACTTCGTGAATCGCCTGGATTGGTCACCTACGGCCCCTCGGAAGTGGCTCGTGCAAGCGAACTCGGTGCGGTGGAAACTGTTTGTGTGGTGGACGACAGACTCCGGATCGAACGATCGCCGGAGGGCGAGTGGGATATCGATATAGACGCAGTCATCGAGCGGGTCGAACAGCAGGGTGGATCGGTTCGAGTGTTCTCCGCCGAGGGTGAGCCCGGACGAGAACTCGACGGTCTTGGCGGTATCGCTGCGCTCTTGCGATATCAACTGGACTAAGACAACCCTCGCTACTCGGAGATCGAGATCGTCAGGAGGTCTTCAGCCGTGGCGACGGTTCCGTCCCAGTGTTCCTGAACACTCGCGACCATGTCGTCTTCTCGGCCTTGGCAATGCGGGTAGAGGTGCGTCAAATACACCCGACCGACGTCAATATTGGCGAGGCCTCTCCCAAGCCCACGCGGTCGGGTGTGATTCGAGACATCTACGTCGTCAGGAAACGCACAGTCGTGAATGAGGACGGCTGAGCCATCGGCGAGATCGAAGACGGCCTCCGAGGGCTCTGTATCACCAGAAATAGTCACCATCTCGTCGATTCGATAGGCGAGGCACTCCATCGAGTGGGATGTCTCGACGGCTTCAAACCTGAAGCCATTTATCGTAAAGCGACCGGGTTCTAACTCCCGGATCGTCAATTCGAGTCGGTCCTGCATGTACTCGTGCGTCTCGAGCAACCCTGAGATGA
Source organism: uncultured Halobacteriales archaeon (assembly GCA_964579125.1). Taxonomy (GTDB): domain Archaea; phylum Halobacteriota; class Halobacteria; order Halobacteriales; family SKSH01; genus CAZOFG01. Next base: position 55,708 of record CAZOFG010000006.1, read on the forward strand.
GGCGGTCGGTCCCCCCCGGGCCGGCGATCGTGAGGTTGGCCTCGCCAGCCAGCCACCGCGCCTTCATCAACGGTAGTAAATCCGAGATGTGATCCAAATGGTGGTGCGTCAGTACCACAGTGTCGATCGCTTCATATCCGATATTAGATTGTTCGAGTCGATGCAAGATGCCACTTCCACAGTCAACCAGCACTGCCCGGTCCCTCGTGCTGACCACCACCCCGGATTGAAACCGGTTCCCGGTTGGCATCGCAGCACCCGTTCCGAGAAACGTGATGTCCATGCACCAAGGCTGGCTCATGCTGGGCTTATATGCGTCGGGCCAGCGCTGCAACACCGCGACGGGTCCAAACCCTGAATAGTATCGATCGACTTCACCAGTGCATGGAGGGGCCCCCGTTCGAGCGCGTCTCGATTGACCCGAACGGCGGCCCGGCCGATGCGGACCTGTATGACCGGCTATCCTCGCCCGTAGCTGCATGGTGGCAAGACGCCTTCGACGGGCCGACTGTCGAACGCGCATTCACGCGCCCCCAACGAGGGGCCCTCCCGGCGATCGCAGCCGGCGAGCATACGTTGGTTTCGTCACCGACAGGGACGGGCAAGACCTTGGCTGCGTTTGTGGGAATCATCGATGATCTCCTGCGACGGGCCCAACGGGACCGACTCGGTTCCGGTATCCATTGTCTCTATATCGCGCCGATGCGGGCGCTCGCGAACGATATCGATCGAAACCTCGCAACGCCACTGAGCGAATTACCTGACTATACCGACGACGAGGTCCCCGAACTCACCCACGCAATCCGACACGGCGATTCAACGGACTGGGAGCGCCAACAACACCGGGAGGACCCGCCCGACATCATGGCAACGACCCCAGAGACGCTCGCTATCATGCTGAATGCGCCTCGGATGCGCGAACATCTCCAGTCGGTCGAGTACGTGGTCGTGGACGAGTTACATGCCCTGGCGACGAGAAAACGTGGTGTTCATTTGGCCGTCTCCCTCGAACGATTGACTGAACTCACACCGGTCGATCCAGTTCGAATCGCCTGTTCAGCGACGATCGATCCGCTTGAGCGAGCTGCAAAGGCCCTCGTCGGCTTTGACGAACCCGATGGGTCACCACGTCCGTGTCGAATCGTCGATGCAAGTGGTGACCGACCGCTCGACTTATCGATGGAGGTTCCGAGTTCCGGCCTGCGGTCCACACCGTATTCCGTGTTGCAGGATGCATTACTCGAACGAATCGATACCCTTTGCCGGAATCACGATACCACCCTCGTCTTCGCCAACTCCCGAGCGGGGGCCGAGCGGATACTCACTGAGTTGCGTGATCGATTCGATGGCTACGGCCGAGATCACGCGGCATGCCACCACGGATCACTCGGACCGAGCACGAGAGAGAGGGTCGAAGCGGGATTGAAGGACGGATCGTTTCGGTTGGTTACGACGTCGACGAGTTTGGAACTCGGTATCGACATGTCATCGGTTGACCTCGTCATCCAACTGGGAAGCGCCAAATCGGTGGCCACGCTCCTACAGCGGATCGGCCGGTCGGGACACGTCATCAATGCAACTCGGAAAGGGCGGGTGTTGGTGACCGATCCGGGTGATTTGCTCGAAAGTGCCGCACAAGTGGAGTGTGCGCATGACGGGACGGTCGAATCGATGGCGATCCCGAATGGCCCACTGGATGTCGCCATTCAGCACTTGTATGGAATGGCCGTGGCCGGTCCGTGTGCCGAAGACACAGCGTGGGCCGTCCTCAAGCGCACGGCCCCGTACGCTGACCTCGACCGGGCACCTTTTGAGGAGTTGCTCGCCTTTCTGGCGAGCGAAGACCCCGTTCTTCAGAAGCACAACGTCTATCCGAAGATCTGGCGCGATCGCAACGATCCACCGGACGGTGATCGGCATCGCGAGCGGTTTCAGGTCGGGGAATCGATCTTCGGAAGCCGGGGACGGCTTGCCCGCATGATTTATTACACGAATGTCGGGACGATCCCAGACGACTTCGCCTGTCACGTCATGACGATCGATGACGAGGAGTGGGTCGGCGAACTCGACGATGCCTTTCTTGAGGCGATCGAACCGGGGGATGTGTTCGTCCTTGGCGGCGACCGCTATGCGTTTCGCTACCGAAAGGGAGGAACGATTTATGTCGAGCCGACAGACGACGCGCCAACGGTACCGGAGTGGCAATCGGAGCGACGGCCAACGACCGCCCACCTCGCCGCTGCGACCCGGAGCCTCACGGGAGAACTCGCCGATGCTTACGCGCGCGGTGGCACCGAACAAGTCCGGCGAGAACTTCGGCGCCGGTCCTCCCTCAGTGATGATGCGATTCGAGCGATCGGTCGGCAACTCCGCGCTCAGATCGAACATCTGGGGCCCGATGGGATCGTGACCGAAAACCGCCTCTGCATCGAGGAACTGACTGATCCAGGGGCCGACCGACGTCGATACTTTGTGCGGACGCGGGCTGGTGGTGGCGTCAACGAGGCGTTGGCCAGGTTACTGGCCGAGCGAAGTCGCCAACGGACGGATACCTCGATTCCCGTTGCCTACGGTGATGACGGGTTCACTCTCGCGGTTCCGATGAACTGTCGACTCGACGTGGCTGGAATGTTACGCTCCCTCAACGAGGAGGATCTCGAATCGGCGCTGCGAACATGTCTCCGGGATAGCGAACTCTTCGATCGGCGGTTTCGAATGAATGCGACTCGCTCACTCCTCGTCTTGCGTCAGTACGGATCGCGCGAACGCACGCCAGCAGAGCAGCAGTTCAAAAGTGACCTCCTGCTCGCTGCCGCCGAAGAGATCGATCACTGTCCACCGCTTGAGGAAACGTATCGGGAACTTCTGCAGGAACACCTCGAACTCCCTCGCGTGGAAGCACTCGTCGAGGGGGTAGCCGCGGGTGAGACGACTATAGCAACCTTCTCAGTCGACGAGCCTTCTCCCGCTGCACAGGCGTTGGTTCGCCGCCGTCGCAACGAAGGAATGCGTATCGATCAATCAGGGTCGACGGAGGTTGAATCGCCCACGGCTGCAGGCCCCCGCTAGCGGTTGTTACTCATCGGGAGGCTCCGTCGGGTGTTCGAGGCGGTCGTCATGCCATCGTTCGGCATCGGAGTCATCAACCGGTTCTCGCTGGATCCGGATCCGATCCAGGTCATCGTGTATCTCCTCGAGGCGCCCATCGAGCACCGACAACAGTTCTGATTTGACTCGCTCGGTGTCATACCACTCGGCGAAGGTCGCTTCAAGGATGGCCATCCTGACATGGTGTGAAACCGCGGTTGCTCCGATCCACCAGATGCCGATCCCAACGAGAAAGACGAGCAATCCACCGCCGCCACTTACGGTGGTGAGGGGGGCGCTGGAAATATCCGGCCAGTTCGCCCACCACGTCGTCAATACGTCGTACAGCCCGAGCCAGAGGCCGATGGCTGCAAGCCCGCCACCGAGGAGGGCTACGCCGAATGAGAGGGCTCGATGATAGAGAGCCCATCGAAGGGATGTCGCGGCGTCCATACCGGCCACGCCCGAGTGATGCGGTATAAAAGTGCTGGTGCGGTTGTTGACTCCTTCGGAACCTTGATGGTCGGTGTTCACCATCACTCACTCATCAATGACCGTTTTGTGGTTGGATGAGATCGACTCGTCCGATCTCGATCGAGTCGGCGGGAAGGGGGCATCGCTGGGGGAACTCGCAGGCGCGGACTTGCCCGTACCGGATGCGTTCGTCGTTACAGCTGATACTTATCGCGAGTTCGTTCGCGAAGCCGGTATCGAGGCCGATATCGAGGCGGCTCTCGACATCGATCCCGACGACTCCGATGCCTTGGCTGACGCGCAAGCGCAGGCCAGCACCCTGATCGAGGAGACGTCATTTCCTGATCCTCTCAGAGAGGAACTGCTTGAGGCCTACGATGCGCTCGTGGAGGAGTATGCACCCTTCGTGGCGGTGCGCTCGAGTGCGACCGCGGAGGACATGCCCGAAGCGAGTTTCGCGGGCCAGCAGGAGACGTTTCTCAATGTCGATCGTGAAGGGTTGTTGACCGCCGTACGCTCGTGTTGGGCCTCGTTATTCACCCAGCGAGCGATCTACTATCGGGAGGAACAGGGATTCGACCATACGGAGGTCGATATGGCCGTTGTTGTCCAACAGATGGTCGATGCCGACAAAAGCGGTGTCCTCTTCACAAGTCACCCGTCAACCGGCGACCCCGAGGTCATAATCGAAGCGGCATGGGGGTTGGGCGAGGCGGTTGTCTCCGGAGAAGTTTCACCGGACAATTACGTGCTTGATCGCAACGAGGGAACGATCCTCGAAACGACGATTGCGACGAAGAACGTACAACATCGGCTGGATCGCGATACCGGGACAACCGTCGAAGAACCTGTCCCGGAGGACCAACGTGATGCCCGTGTGTTATCAGAAGACGAACTCGGGACATTGTGTGACCTGGCTCTGGAGATCGAGACCCACTACGGATCACCACAAGATGTCGAGTGGGCCCTGGCCGAAGGCGACCTGTTTGTCCTCCAGTCCCGACCGATCACCACGATCGACGCAGAGTCTAGCACGGCCGTGGCAGCCAATGGCGGTACGGATTCCGCCGGGGAACAACTATTGAGCGGCCTTGGGGCCAGCCCAGGCCGTGTAAGCGGTACCGTCCGTATCGTGCGAAACCTCGATCACCTCGATCAGGTTGACGACGGGGATATCATGGTCACGGAGATGACCACGCCGGATATGGTTCCGGCCATGAAGCGGGCTGGCGGTATCGTCACCGATGAGGGGGGCATGACGAGTCACGCGGCCATCGTGTCGCGAGAACTCGGTGTCCCGGCGATCGTCGGGACCGGTTCGGCGACTGAGGCGCTCGAAAACGGGCAGATCATCACCGTCGATGGCGACAAAGGGAAAGTCACTGCCGGCCAGGATGAGGCGGCCGAACCTGAGCCGATCGAAGAGGTCAGACCGAAAGCGCCCGTCAAACCGATGACGGCCACCGAGGTCAAGGTCAACGTCTCCATCCCGGAGGCGGCCGAGCGAGCCGCTGCGACCGGTGCGGATGGCGTCGGGTTGTTGCGCATCGAACACATGGTTCTCTCCCTCGGCTCGACGCCTGAGCGCTTCATTGCGGACAACGACGAGGAGGCATACGTTCAAGAGCTCGTGACGGGAATCCGGGAGGTTGCCGAGGAATTCTACCCGCGGTCGGTTCGGGTTCGAACGCTGGATGCACCGACCGACGAGTTCCGCCAACTTGAGGGCGGAGACGACGAACCCGTCGAGCACAACCCAATGCTCGGCTTTCGGGGGATCAGGCGTAGCTTGGCTCGTCGTGCCATGTTCCAACACGAGCTCCGCGCGTTCAAGGAGCTCTTTGAGATGGGTTACGACAACGTCGAAATCATGTTTCCATTGGTCAATGATGCCGATGACGTCTACGCCGCAAAGGAGGTCATGAACTCAGTGGGGATCGACCCGGAGCGGCGGAACTGGGGGGTCATGATCGAAACGCCAGCAAGCGCGCTGTGCGTGGATGAAATGGCCGAAGCCGGTATCGATTTCGCGAGTTTCGGCACCAATGATCTGACGCAGTATACCCTCGCAGTGGATCGGAACAACGAACTGGTCGCCGACCGATTCGATGAGTTACATCCGGCAGTGCTTGAATTGATCGCCCGAACCATTCGGACGTGTCGCAAGCATGATGTCGAGACAGGTATCTGTGGCCAGGCCGGTTCCCGTCCGGAAATGGTGGAGTTCCTCGTTGAGGAGGGCATCAGCGCCATCAGTGCGAACATCGATGCCGTGCGAGACGTCCAGCATGAAGTGAAACGCACTGAACAGCGAATGCTGATGGATTCGATTCGCTGAGCCCCCTGGCGGAACGCAACCGCTAAAGTGACAACCGCATTGGCGCCGCATATGGAGCGGTCGCCCCAGTCGTTTACCCGCGTCTTGTCGTCGATGTGTACTCGGCCACATCCCCAAGCCCGCGAAGCGGCGACACGGTTTCTCGCCACCAATCCAGGGGACCCAGGAACGTTTCCAACGGTGGCGTCGATTGAGTCCGAAGTCGTCGAGGCGCTCGGTGAGATCGCTGATCTCGACGATCCCACCGGATACGTCGCGAGCGGCGGGACGGAAGCGAACATTCAGGCGGTTCGAATCGCCAGGGAGCGATCCGACACTGACACACCGAACGTCGTGCTCCCTGCATCGGCGCATTTCAGCTTCCACAAAGCGGCGTCGTTGTTGGATCTCGAGGTCCGGGTCGCAGAAACTGGTGACGATGGTCGTGTCGATCTGGCTGACGTGAAGCGTCTCATCGATAACGAGACGGCTCTCGTGGTCGGTGTCGCCGGCACGACTGAGTACGGCCGGGTCGATCCGATTCCTGCGCTGTGTGATATCGCCGCGACGGTCGACGCGCGAGTCCACGTCGACGCGGCGTGGGGTGGTTTCATCCTCCCATTCACCGATTACCAGTGGCATTTCGGCCATTCCTCGATCGATTCAATGACGATCGATCCCCACAAGCTCGGCCAGGCTGCGATTCCAGCAGGGGGACTCCTCGTGAAACGGGCGGCTGATCTGGAGGCGCTTTCCGTCAATACTCCTTATCTTCACACCGATGAACAACCAACCCTCCTCGGAACTCGCAGCGGAGCCGGTGTCGCCTCGGCCCACGCGGCAATTGAAGCCCTCTGGCCGGAGGGGTATCACCAGGAATACGAACGGGCCAACGAATTGGCCGAATGGCTGACGGATCGTCTGCACATGCGCGGCTTCGAGGTCGTTGAACCGACACTGCCCATTGTTTCTGTTACCCTTGCTGATGAGGTGTTCACTGCACTCAGAGACCGAGGCTGGCGCGTTTCTCGCACGAGTACCGACGAACTACGGATCGTCGTCATGCCGCACGTTACTCGGGAAATGCTGGAGGAATTCCTCACCGATCTTGATACTATCGAGTAAGTGGCACCGTTACGACGAGTCCAGAGTGACCCCCGCGATGTCGATCCCTGTGCCTTCCTCAATGTGTCCTACGACGTGGCCATCGACCTCGTTGGCGATCGTCCTGGCGTGGTCGGGGTTAGTGGCAATAACGAAGCCAAGTCCCATGTTGAACGTCTGGTACATCTCTCGATCGGCGATCGATCCACATTCCTGCACGAACGCGAAGACCGACGGGACGGTCGGAGGGTCGGTGATGACATAGCGGTAGTCGCCCATTCTGGCCAAATTACGGAGTCCGCCGCCCGTAACATGAGCACAGCCATGGACGGTATCCGACGAAAGGACGGATACAACCTCCGTGTAGATTCGAGTTGGGGTGAGAAGTTCCTCACCAATTGATCGTGCCGCATCAGGCGGGAAGGGGTCCTGATAGTCGTACCTCGAGGTGACAGCTTGTCGAGCGAGCGTCAGTCCGTTGGAATGAATCCCACTTGAGGGGATCCCCACGAGGGCGTCACCTGGAGCAACCGACGTTTCGAAGTGATCGTCATGGTCAGCGATCCCGATCGCGGCACCGGCCAGATCAAAGCCATCTATTACTTCGGGAAGGATCGCCGTTTCACCGCCAAGTAGTGCCACGTCAGCGCGCTCTGCACCGACAGCCAACCCCTCCCCAAGTTCGGCAGTGAGGTCTTCGTCGGGAGATTCGAGCGCCAAGTAATCCACGAACCCGATAGGGCGTAACCCGCCGGCGATGAGGTCGTTAACGTTCATCGCTATGCAATCGATCCCGATCGTATCGTACGTTTCGAGCGCATCAGCAACGAGCAGTTTGGTGCCAACGCCATCGGTTGTGAGTCCGATTCGGAGCCCATTGAGTTCCACAATACCAGCGTAGGCCGAGTCGTCCAGGCGGTCTCCGGCCGTGATCAGGGCTTGCGTTGCGGCTTCGGAGGCCGCGATGTCGACCCCGGCATCCGCATACGTCATCCCCTCGTCGTCGTTCATGGGTCTAGCCCGCCAGGTCGGTCCAAAAATACGTCGGTCGTCCTCGCCACCCATTTATCCCCATATCGATCCTATAGGTTCGACATGACGACCTTCCAGGCAGGGGAGTTCACGCTCACCCAGGTCGAGGAGTACATCTGGGAAATGGAGCAAACTGACGAGATGAACGTCCCCGCACGGGTTTTCGCCAGCGAACGGCTCTTAGAGGAAATTTCCGGGGACAAAACACTCAACCAATTGCGAAATACGACCGAACTTCCGGGCATTCAGAAATACGCGATGTGCATGCCGGATGGACATCAGGGATATGGTTTTCCGGTCGGTGGGGTCGCCGGAATCGATGCCGAGGATGGCTGTATTTCGCCAGGGGCTGTGGGATATGACATTAATTGTGGGGTCCGGATCATGAAGACAAATCTGTCATATGACGAGGTTCGGGGCCAAGAGGAACCCCTCGTCAACGCGCTCTTTGAAGCGATTCCAACCGGACTTGGAGGCGGTGGCGTCGTTCAGACTGATCTGGCGGATGTAGAGGCTGTCCTCGAGCGAGGGCTCGAGTGGGCACTCGAATCAGGATGGGCCGTCGAGGCGGATTTGGCGCATTGTGAGGACGAGGGCCGACGACCAGAGGCCGATGCCGCGGCCGTTTCGACCGAAGCGAAAAACCGGGGCCGCAAACAGATCGGATCGTTGGGATCGGGCAATCATTTTCTCGAAGTCCAACGGGTAACGGATGTGTTCGACCCCGCAATTGGGGAGGCATACGGGTTGGAAGAAGATCAGATCGTGGTCCTCATTCATTGTGGGTCTCGGGGGCTCGGTCATCAGGTCTGCACGGACTATCTCCGCGATATCGAACGGACCCACCGCGGCCTCGTCAATCAGTTACCGGACAAAGAGCTGGCAGCGGCGCCGGCTGGGTCGCAATTGGCGGACGCGTACTATCGGGCGATGTGCGCCTCGATCAATTTCGCCTGGGTCAATCGACAACTCATCATGCATCAAACACGACAGGTCTTTGAAGACGTGTTTGATCGCTCCTGGCAAGCGATGGAAATGGACCTCCTGTACGATGTGGCGCACAATATAGCCAAACGGGAAACACACGAGGTAGGGCCAGGCGAGGAGCGTGAGCTTTTCGTCCATCGGAAGGGGGCAACCCGAGCATTCCCAGCCGGCCACGAGGCTGTTCCGGCCGCCTATCGTGATGTCGGTCAACCGGTCATCATTCCTGGGAGCATGGGGGCTGGTTCGTACGTCCTCAGCGGTGGTGACCGATCGATGGAACTCTCATTCGGTTCGACGGCGCATGGTGCGGGACGGCTCATGAGTCGAACACAGGCGAAGCAGGAGTTCTGGGGTGGCGACGTGCAGGAGGATCTGCAGACCCAACAGCAGATTTACGTCAAGGCCCAAAGTGGCGCGACGGTCGCGGAAGAAGCGCCCGGCGTCTACAAAGACGTTGACGAGGTCGTCAGAGTCTCGGATGCCTTGGGCATCGGTGAGAAGGTTGCCAGGACCTTTCCCGTGTGCAATATCAAGGGCTGAATGAGTGTCCCATCCGGTCGGCGCGGAAGGATTTAGTCGCTCACCCCCGAGTCGGGTCGTATGATCGACGATACCGTGGAGGAAATCGAGGACATGCAGACACACAGCTCCTCGGATGTCGCCCTGAAAGCGGCCGCCGCGCTCCGTTCTGTCCTCGATGGCGAATATGCCACCACGGAGGAGTACCTCCGAACCCTTGAACGAAATGCACGAACGCTCCGACACGCGGATACCTCACACGCCTCATTATACACGACGACGAAACGTATCACCGAGGCCGTCCGTGATAACGAACCGACCACCGTCTCGGAAGCGAAGGCGCAAACAGAGGCGGCCATTGACGAGGAGCGAGCCCGAATCGAGACGGCGACTGCGGAGGCCGCTACTCGCGCCGCCGAGGAAATCCCCGCCGGTGGCACCATATTGACCTTCGATTTTTCATCGACTGTGTTGACCGCCATTTCAGCGGCGGCTTCGACCGAGGAGCCACTAACGGTGTACGTTATGGAGGCTCGACCGCGATGGCTGGGTCGAAAAATGGCCCGACGGCTCGGGCAACTCGACGGGGTTGAGCCGGTCTTGATCGTTGACAATGCCGCAGGGACGGTCATTGATGGGGTCGACCTCGTGCTTACTGGAATGACGTGCGTCGTCGAAGGAACGTTGTATAATCGCGTGGGGACGTTTCCATTAGCACTCACGGCAGCGAACGCAGCAGTTCCGATGTATGCTACTGGTGCCGAAACCAAACTTGTCGAAGATCCGTTCGTCTTCGAAGCTGAGCCTCGTCCGGTGAGTGAAGTTTCACTCGAACCGATGGATGACGTTGCAATCGAAAACCCCGCTTACGATGCGACGCCGGTCGAACTGCTGTCGGGAATCATTACTGATGAGGGGATTACCCATGATGCGGAAAGACGGCTTTAATTGGTCGCCGAAAGTTGACTCGATATGGACGGCCGGACGTTCCCCACGGTGAAGGATTCATGCCGTGCTCCCCCGAGGACAGCTGTCTGGGCGCCGGTCCGATTGGATTCGAGTGCCTGGATGGGTGAGTAAAATGTCTGGGACGTCGCAACTCGCAACAGTTCGTGGGTGGCGTTCTCGTGATCGACACGGAGTCTTTTCCGAGGTGCTCGCGTAGTGCGCGTTGCTGTTACGGGGACCCCAGGCACCGGCAAAACGACGGTTACCAATCTGGTAGATACCGAACTGGACGTCATCCACGTGAATGATCGACTCGCAGAATGGGCCTCGATCGCCGAGTACGATCCGGTCCGGGATAGTGATGTCATTGACCTCGACGCTCTTCGGGCAGAGACCGATTCGTACGAGGACGTCCTCTTCGAGTCCCACCTCGCTCACTATCTCGCTGTGGATCTCGTTGTCGTCCTGCGGTGTGATCCACGCGAGCTCAGTGATCGGTTGCAACAGCGGGGAATGTCCGCACGATCGATCGATGAGAATACGGAAAGTGAGGCATTGGATGTGATCCTTACGGAGGCTGTTGAGCGTCATGGACGAGACGCCGTCCACGAAATCGATACCACGGATCGAACGCCGTCCTCAGTGGCTGAGGACCTATCAGCGATCCTCGCGGAGGACCGATCCCCTGGCGTCGGTCACGTCGATTTCACGGGGTATCTATGACGGTCGAACGCCTACGACCAATCGCCGAGGGGATCCTTGATCCACTCGTTAGTGTCTGTCGTCGCCTGGGACTTGGCCCGAATCTAATCAGCGTGCTCGGCTTCGTCGTAGCCCTCGGTGCTGGAGGCGCGTTTGCGATGGCGGCGTCGACGTCGAGATGGTACCTGGTTGGCGCCCTCTTCGTCGCCTTAAGCGGCTTTCTCGACGTCCTTGATGGCCAACTCGCCCGTGAACTTGAGGCGACTTCGAGTGCTGGTGACGTCCTTGATCACACGCTCGACCGGTACGCAGATATCGTCCTCGTCGGGGGGATCGCTGCAGGTTTATCGGCGTATCTCCTCGGGTTTCTGGCCATTACAGGTGTCTTGCTGACTTCCTATCTTGGAACACAAGCACAGGCCGCCGGCTATGGCCGCATGTATGCGGGGTTGCTAGGTCGCGCCGATCGGCTTGTGCTGATCGCGTTTGGCGCCGGTATCATGACTATCACACAGACGACAGTGGGATCATTCACGCCCATCGAGTGGGTTCTGGTGATTCTCGCCCTAGTTGGGCATCTCACCGCTATCCAGCGGTTTTATCTTCTTTGGCGTGACCTCAGATAGGGACATCCTTTATGCGCATGTAGCCGCTACGCAGTCGCATGGTCCAGTGCGAGTTGTGTGGCTCGGAGACGACCGCTCCGCGATCAATCAAGATCGAAGGCGCTGAACTGGACGTTTGTGAAAGCTGTGCGAATCTCGGTAGCGAGGTGTCCGGATCGGACAGCGGGGGGAGCGACACGAAGTACTCGACCTCGGACAGTTCCGCTTCCAATACGAGCACCTCGAGCCAGACCAGTACCTCGTCGGGGACGTCCTCTTCACGACGTGGCGGGGATGAGGATCTGTTCGAATCCTTGGGCGACCTTGCCCAGGATTACGACGATCGCATCCGGCGTGCACGTGAGAATCGCGGGCTCAGCCAGGCCGAATTAGCGGATGAACTCAACGAAAAGCGAAGTTTGATCGCCCGTTTGGAACGTGGTGAGACGTTACCTAGTGATGCGGTCCAATCGAAATTAGAGCGATTTCTTGATATCGATCTTGAAGGGGGTTCAGCGGACGCGAGCGAGTGGCAATCGGACAGTGACGCAACCGACCTTACCCTGGGAGAGATGGCCGAGCGGAAGGACTGAGCGGTGGTGTTGATGTCGGAACGGTTTTCCTCGCCCCTCGGTGACTGATTGATATGTTCGTCCTGGTGAATCTGAAGGCCTATGCCTGCGACCCGATCGCCGTGGCCGAGGCCGCCGCAGGGATGGATCCCGACCGGGACATCTCCATTGCTGTGGCCCCACAGGTGGCCGATCTTTCTGGAGTGGCCGAAACGGGGGTCACTGCGTGGGTCCAACACACCAGTCCTGCCGGTCATGGCAGTCATACCGGCTCGATGCTCGCGGTAGCCGCGGCCAGAAACGGAGCGACGGGGACGCTTCTCAACCATTCCGAACGACCAATGCGCCTCTCTGCACTCGAGGATGCGATCGATCGGGCGAAGGCCGCCGGATTACGGACGTGTGTCTGTGCAAGCACCCCCGAACAGATCGGGGCTGTCGCGCATCTCGAACCTGACGCTGTCGCCATCGAACCGCCTGAGCTCATCGGGACGGGGACACCAGTAAGCCAGGCGAATCCTGATATCGTGCTGAATGCGATCGACGCGGCGAAAACCGTCGAACCAGGGATCGATGTCTACTGTGGTGCTGGCATCTCGACGAGTGCTGATATCGCTGCTGCAGCCGATCTCGGAAGCGATGGCGTGTTGCTGGCGAGTGCGGTCGCCACTGCCGACGATCCGGCCGCTGCGCTTGCGGATCTCCTGTCAGGACTCGAGTGAGTGCGACCGGAGTGTACGATCCGTCGCACCCAGATAACATCCAATTAGGATGAGCACGGCGCCCACGAGTGCGATCGAGGCAAATCCGAGGAGTGCGCGCAATGTGGGCTCAAACGCAGCAAATACTCCCTCACTGCCCAGAAGCGTGGTTACCGCTTCCCGGACATGGACCGGCTGCAGTGGGATGCTCATCACGCCGAGGCCAATGGCGAGCACGAGGCGAGTGCGTGATTGGGGGAGCGAATACAGCAAGACGACGAGGGGGAAGTACAGATACAGTAGGTGGTTCAAATTCGTGGACGGTGAGGCGATGAGAATTGCCGTAATCGTCGCCAAAAATGCGAAATGTCGGTCGATGCGCGTTTCAAGTCGCCGGTAGGTCGCGAAAAGGAGGGGGAGCACAAGGGCAATAGCGGCGACCAGAAAGACGATTGGCGGGGCGAACGAGAGCAATTCAGACAACGGTCGGATCAACGTCACCGCGAAGAAATCGGGGCTAACTCCCTCGGCGAAAGCCTCGAGCCGACTTCGCTCACCAGTCAAGAACGTGATATATTCGAGGTGGGTTTCGATCCCGAAACTGGCCACACTGGCGATGGCGATTGCGAGCCCACCCGCGATACTCGCGAGGACGGCCCGCCAGGCCCGGCGACGAAGAAAGTACACTCCAAAGGCGGCCGGAAAGACTTTCAGCCCGGCTGCAATGGCCAGTAACCCCCCGGCAATCCGTCCATCAGCCTCTTCGAGTGCGATGAAGGTACCGGCCAGCAACACCGCGACCAATGCGTCGAGTTGGCCCTGGCCAATCGTCACCATCGGATAGAGGCTCACGAGGGCGAAGAGGGTGATGAGAACCGAATCACGCCTATCGAGTGTGATACCCAGCCGGGAGAGCTCGAAGAGCATCAACCGACCCAAAAGCCCGAGCAGAACCACGTTGAGGATCCCGTGGAGAATAAACGAGAGCGACCAGTCACCGATGAGTGCATACGGGATGAACAGTACCACGACGATCGGGGGATACACGTACTGACCGTCACCAGTGGGGGGCGACACCCCGATGAATTCCTCTCCCGCGAGCACGTTCTCCGCTGCCTGAAGATATGCCATGAAATCCCACCCAATCGGATTCTCCGCAGCAATCGTGAAGAAGAAAATCGGCATCGCGAGTCCGGTGACGATTCCTACCGTCAGGACCAGACGGATCCCACGACGATCCTGCTGAGCCGACGCATCCTCCGATGTCACGGGCGAGTTGGCTCGCCTCAATTCAAAAGCCGTTACGATCCCGGTACTAGTTGGTCGGATGGATTAGGTACGAACGACTACGATCGTGGCGACGCCGGCCGCGATTCCCGCGATTGCTGCGAGAATGACGAACAGCGCTCCAACATCGGCGATCGACAGTGCGAAGCCGGCGATCGTGCTGCCGAGTGCCCCGATCCCGAAGACACCGAAATAGGTGTACCCGTATGAAAGGCCTCTCGCGTCTCTGGCCGAATGATCGGCGACTGCGGCCTGATACAACGGTTGCATCATGAAGAGGAATACGCCGACGAGCAATCCGACTAGCAGGAAGACGTAGAGATTAGCATCCGAGACCGGCACGAAGAGGAGCGCGAGCATGGCCAACACGAGAAAGCCACCCGCCAGCCCGCGTTCTGGACGCACTCTGTCGCTCAATTGGCCCCCGATGTATTGTCCAACCATCCCGATCATGAGGATTGCGACGTAGAAATATTCGCCCGGTGGCAGCTCATAGGTACCAAACGAGATCGGATTGAACCCCTCGAACTCACCGAGGATCTCGGGGAGGAAAGTCAGGATCCCTCGATAATACAATCCGGACAGGATCACGATACCAAAGACGCCGATGAATGCGCCGGTAAACAGCACCCGTGAATCGGTCAGCACTGTTCGGAGATTCGTTGTCGAGCCAGCTGCGTCAGTCGATTGACGGTCATCGCGAATCGACAGCGTGTGGGCATAGACGGCCCCGACGATAGCTGGAATCGACAAGATACCGACCGCAATTCGCCAATCCACCACCACGAGCAAGAGCGCGGTGAGCAACGGTCCGGCCGCGATTCCGAAGTTTCCCGCCATCCCGTGATACGCGAAAACATTGCCGCGTTCGGTTGCAGCAGTACTGATCAAGGTGAGGCCGGATGGATGATAGACGGAGGCGGAAACCCCCCATAACAATAGTGCGATACTTAGCGTAATGACCCCGGTTGTGAACCCTAAGAGCAGGTACGACGCAGCCATGCCGGCCAAACACCAGCCAATCATGCGCTTTGCCCCGAGTTTATCGACGAGGATGCCTGCTGGTAACGCGCCGAGGCCGAAGAGTCCGTAACCGATGGTGAGGACAAGGCCGATCGTCGCCCGGCCGATTCCGAATTCGGCGATCCAGGCACTAATCAAAATGGGAAAGGAGAGTTCGTAGGTGTGAACTAACGCGTGACCAGTGGCGACGAGTGAGACGAGCGGCCGGTCACGTTCGTGCACGCTACCGACGGCTTTGTCCCGGTGCGTTAGATACCTAGCGATTATCTTGAGATTAATTTCACTTACTTTCGATCATGTCAAATATTGGATTCTAATGAGAAAATGGCACGGTGGAAAATACATTGATAACTTATTCATATTATTCTAATACCTTCTATATTCTGTTCTTATCGTTCATATATCTATCACATATTGAATTCTACCCTATTATTGGGGAAATAGTTAAGTAATATACCTCCGAATTACCTAATAGAGATGATTTCCTACTATGACCTCATCTTGGGCTTGATTCCCGCTGTACTGATCGGGTTTACCGGACTACTCAGTGTCATTGGGTTTGCGGTGACAGTTGCCTTACCAATTGCATCGGCGATCGCTGTTGGTTTGGTTGGTCATGCCATTTTCGTCAACGGTCCGACATCAACGTCGTCGAACCCGAACCCAGCTGAAGTCACTGACCAACAAACTGAGATTCAGTAAGTCGTCTTCTCGGGTTGGCGTTCTATATATGGCTGCCGGCTCTTGAAGCGGCACATGGACGGACCGGTGTTTCTCTCAAGTGAGGAGGTTCGAGGCCTTGCTACCCCCGCGGCATTCGTCACCGCAGTGCGGTCGGGATACGAACAACGTGGCCGGGGCGCACCGGCGAATACTCGCTGGAGACTCACGCGAACCGACCCTGGCGGGATGGTGACGGGCTACGCAGCGATTTTGCCTGAGACGGGTGTCATGGGCGGGTATTTTTACGTTGCAGGCTTTGCATCGGGGACGAGTTGGTTCGCGACCCCGTTGTTCGATGCCGATTCGGGACAGCCCCTCGCGATCATCGATGGAGCGTGGATGAATCCCTTCAAAACCGGTGCAACTGGAGCCGTCGCTGCTGATGCGCTTGCCCGGACTGATGCGTCGTCGATTGGGCTAATCGGCTCCGGACCACAAGCGGCCGGCCAACTTCAAACGACTGTCACGGTACGGGATATCGAGTCCGTCTCGGTGTATTCGCCGACCACAGAACACAGACGAACATTTGCGGCTGAATTCGACGACAAGCTATCCGCGAACGTCGAAGCCGTTGGGTCGGCCAAAGCGGCCGTAAACGGGGCCGATATTGTCATCACGGCGACGACGAGTGAAACGCCCGTCTTTGACGGGGCAGCCCTCAGTCCGGGGACTCACGTGACTGCAATGGGTCAGTATCATCCCAAACGTCGTGAGATCGATGCCGAAACGGTGGCGAAAAGCCGATATGTCATCGACCTCACAGAGCGCCTCGAACAGGACGCGGGGGCCTATCAATTGGCGAAGGCCGAGGGTGCTATCGAAGCTGGTCACGTGCATGGCGAACTTGGTGATGTACTCGTCGGATCCATCCCGGGGCGAACGGATCCACACCAAATTACCGTTTTCGACAGCGGCGGGACCGGCATCGAAACCGTGGCTGGCGCTCAGTTACTGTATCGGCAGGCTCGTGAATCCGATCTTGGCACCGAACTTGCGTGGGGACGCGGTGACGAGTGGTTAACCGGCCGGCTCTAGAGACCAATGGCGACCAATGGATCGACACCGACAGCCACCGCCGTGAGGAGATACCCGCCAAGGACTCCACCATTCAACATGGGTAATCCCGCGTGCGCGGATCCTTTGAGGACGAGTGTGAGAAGGCCGCAAAGACCGAGCACTGATCCAACGATTGCCCCCGCAACTGGCCAGGTGAATTCAAGCCCGCCCACTGATCCAAGGACGGGGCCAACACCCGTTGCGGCGACACTCACGACGAGGATTGATGGGATCACGACATCGCCAAGCCCGAGAAACACGGCCTCCATCTCGTGTTCTTCGACATCGGTTTGATCCTCGGAATCGTCTGGATTTGTCTCTGTTTCGTCGGCGTGCGCGACCATTTCGTCGGTGGAGAACCCGCGTGATAACGGGATCACGAGTAATACCGGGAGGCGCATCGACATTGCCCCCTCGGCTAATGTCAACATGTGTTTCGTGCCGTACACGCTGATTGCGTCATACACCGCGAGGACGACGAGGAGAAGGATGATGGGCAGGAGAGAGAAGCTAATACCGAACAGGGCCGTCGCACCGGCGCCGATTATGATACCGACTGCATCGAGCACGTACCACTCGGGGTGAGTAAGTAATGCGACCACGACGAGTCCGGCCGAGAGGGGCGGTAAAGGCGAAATCGACACGTCACTGATTGAAACAGCCAATGCTGAAGGGACCAACGCGGCGACGACGTACCAGGTGAGTAAGCCACCGACCGCGATGATCCCGTACTGTATGAACGCCTCCCGATCGTATCGAAACGCCACCAACATCACGATCGTCGCGACGATGATGGCGCCGAACATCATCGCGATGTACGCAGGATTCCCCGGATCATCAACCGCCTCGTACCCCGCGGCCTCAAAGGGGTTGATAAGCGCCAACCCAGCCAGTTGCACGGCGAGCAACAACCCAACCGCCCCAGCGATTCCGATGCCAAGTCGTCGCTCAATCATGCATAGCTGGAAGCAAGCCACCCCTATCAGTGACCCGCCTCGTCCCGAGCATAGAGTCGACTGTCGAGGTGATCAGTCAGTTCGACCGCGGGATCGGAGACGACCACGGCCCATGGCTCCGCAACCGGGCCGATAATATCGACAATGGCGCCGATCTCGTTGAGGGTCTCATCGATGGCAACCGTTCCGATTGCGGGAGGCTGTTCTGGGTTCGCTAGGGTTACTAGGCCACGATCATTGCCGATTCGAGTCAGCGTCCCAAGCCGTCTCATTCCTCGCGAATGACCTGTAAGTAGGCGGCAACCGCCTGAACGATGTCGTTTTTCGCATCGTCATCCGCGCCCTCAACGACGACTCGTCCAGTGTCACGCCACGGCTCGCGTGGATACGCCACATCACGCTCGATGCGAGCATCGTATCCTACTTGTTGGACAGCCTTCGCAATCTCTTCGACGGTCGGGTCAGGGATGGCGAGATCGCGTGCGACGCGGCGTCCGTCTGCTCGGCTGGAATCGGCATCGAAATACGTTGGCCAGAGGATATTATCCGGCATAAGCCACTGTCGTGGTTGAGACGGTACGCGGGACCGACCAATAAGTGGGGTGATTACCGTCGCCGTCGCAGAAGCCCAGCCGAGACCGCGATGGCCGCGAGTGCTCCGAATACCGTTAACCCCGGAATCGCATCATTACCGTCCGATCCAGTCGGGGTAGGACTCGCGGTTGGAGACGGCGTTGGATCCGATGGTGTCTGAGTCGGTGTCACGGTAGTCGTCGGTGTCGGTGTTGGTGTGGAGAGACTCCCATAAACGGCTTCGTGAATCGATTGGATCGCATCAACGATCATTGGTGCCGGTTGACTGATGGCATTTGCATCGACCTGGATCACGTTTCCCTCCTCCCAGGCCGTCGTCTGTTCAAGCGCCTCACTGATCGGTGGTTCGGGGTAGTCGTCAGTATAGACGAACCACTCGGGATCCTCGTCGAGAATGACCTCTTCGTTCACCTGCCCCCACTGTCCAACGCCTGCCTCAGCCCCAAGATTCTCCAATCCGGCGGTTTCCAGGGCGATGTGTTGGAAGGTTCCCTCCCCGAATGTGAAGCCATCCCCCATCGCGAAGAACGCGAGTGGCCGATCGTCCGGTGATGGTGCGGCTTCTTCGATCCGCTGGATTCGGTCAGCCATCGATGCAACCGTTTCACTCGCCGATTCACATTCGCCGAGCAGATGGCCGTACCGTTCGGTTTTGTTCATCACATCCTCCAGATCAGTCGCGACGGGCGCGTGATACACCGGCACGTCGAGGCGGCGCAGATCTTCGATTTCTCCGGGCATCGTCACGTTGGGCGCGAGCACGAGGTCTGGCTCCAAATCGACCACCGTTTCGATATCGATCGAGAGCGGATCGGCCGAGACGTTGGTCCGCTCCCCCGCGCCCGGCAGGAAGCCCGCGTGCATCGAGACGCCAACGACTTTGTCTGAAGCATTCATTGCCCATACTGTCTGGGCAGCGCTTGGGGCTAGGGTAACAACCTCAGTCGGTTCCTCCGTAAGTGTCACCTCGGTCCCTGTCGCGTCCGTGAGCGTCACGGGAAACCCACAGCTCGCATCGTTGTGGCCACCTGTGACGACACCCGGAACGACGCCCGTTACAAGGAGGGCTCCGAGGACCATGACCGCGAGGATTCCACCGCGTATCTGAGCAGATCGCATCGCGTCATAGGTCGACACTAACCCAATAAATATTTATCTACTACAAGTTTACTTGATTTCAGTCGATGGTCGTTCGCTCGCGACTCGTCCAGTGGTGTGTGGGTCTAACGGGGCTTTTACTCGCCGTTATCGTCGTAAGCGCCTCGATCGGTCCGGTCGATATTCATCCGGTGGCGGTCGCGAAAAGCATGCTCAACGCCGTTGCGATCCCAACAGACATCACATTTGTCGAAGGTGGCGAAGATTCCTTTGCCAGTATCCTGGCCCCATGGGAGCTCATTCGGCTTGATTGGGCGCCGATCACGCAGTTCGAGGTACCTGAGACGCATCAAGACATCGTCGTTCATCTCCGACTCCCACGGATCATCCTCGCCGCCATTGTTGGATTCGCACTCGCCGGGGCCGGGACGGTGATGCAGGGCTTTTTCCGAAATCCCCTCGCCGATCCAGCCGTAATCGGGGTGTCATCGGGTGCAGCCGTCGGTGCTGTCCTGGCGATCTCTACGCCGGCGTTGCTACCGTTCGGTCTCGGTCCGGCCGCGTTCATCGGTGGGATCGGAACCGCGTTCTTGGTGTATTTGATTGCCACGGAGGACGGCCGGACACCGGTTCCGACGTTGTTACTCGCCGGTGTTGCCATTCAGACCTTTCTCGGCGCCGTAATTTCGTACCTCATCCTCCATAGCGGCGATAGCCTCCAGCAGGTCGTCTATTGGTTGATGGGGCATTTGCATAATAGCACCTGGCCTGATGTGTTGTTTGCGGCCCCCCTCACGCTCGGTCTGTTCGGGTTGATGGTGTTGTACGCGCGTGACCTGAACGTATTGTTGTTGGGTGAAGAGGATGCACAGACGCTTGGCGTCCCCGTCGAGCGGACAAAACGCGTGCTCTTGGCGCTATCGAGTGCGATTACCGCGGCAGCGGTCGCCGTCTCTGGGGTTATCGGGTTCGTCGGCTTGATCGTGCCACACATGTTGCGACTTGTCGTCGGGCCTGACCATCGCATTCTCTTGCCAACGGCTGCCCTCGGCGGCGCTTCGTTTTTGGTGATCGCTGATACGATCGCCAGGACGAATCCGGTCGAAGTTCCGGTCGGCATCGTCACAGCTGCCGTCGGGGCGCCCTTTTTCCTCTATTTACTCAAACGACGGCGGGTGCATGCGTTATGATCGAACTCGAAGCGGTAACGTTCAGTTATGACGAGACACCGGTTGTCGATGGGCTTTCATTGACCATCCAGGATGGAGAATTGGTCGGACTCATCGGCCCCAATGGGGCGGGCAAAACGACGATTATCAGGTTAGTTGCGGGCACGGTTGAACCCGATCAGGGGGCCGTTCGAGTCGAAGGCGACGAGGTCTCTCGTCTGTCCTCCAAAGCAGTGAGTCAGCGGGTAGCTGTCGTACCGCAACGGTCGGAGCTCTCATTCGATTTTCAAGTCAGCGATGTGGTGTTGATGGGTCGACATCCGTATCGATCCAAACTTGATGCAGCCACTCCAGCGGATCGTGATCGGGTTGACACCGCGCTCGAGCTAACGGGAACAAGCGACCTCGCGGAACGGCCGTTTTCGGCCATCAGCGGCGGTGAGCGCAAACGCGTCCTCTTCGCTCGGGCGATTGCCCAGGACACACCGAATCTCTTGTTAGACGAGCCGACGGCGAGTCTCGATATCAACCATCAGATCGAGGTCTTCTCGCTGGCAGCTGACTTCGTTGCCGACGAGATTGCGGTGTTAGCGGCGGTACACGATCTCGATATCGCGGCGAGGTTTTGCGATCGGCTCGTCTTGGTTCACGAGGGGGAGGTTCTTGCGAGTGGCTCGCCCGAAGCCGTATTGACACCGTCGAGGCTCAAGCAGGCATACGGGATTGAAACGGAGGTCATCACGCATCCAGTTACGGGAGCCCCGACAGTGATTCCGGCCCCAACGGAGTCGGCTCGAGCCCTGCCATCCACCACCGACTCCAATCGAACTCCAGACTGAGTGTAGGGAACTATTTGGCACTGGGTAGCTTGCCCCCAGTATGCGTCTGGTCGGGCGGGTTTCACATCCGCGGGTGGCAGTCACCGCGACAGCGGTAACTGGGCTTCTCTCGCTGGTGACGGGGGTGTTACACATTGCTGGGCGGGTTCCCCTGGCCATCGTGCATCCCACGATTCCAGATGTAGTCATTGACGCGGCTGGCTTCACTGGGGCGATGACCGGCTTTTTGCTGTTGTTTTTCGCCTGGTTGCTGTATCAGCGGTTATGGATCGGCTGGATCGGCGCGTTGATTTTATTACCGCTGGCGACGGCGCAGGGCCTGATTCAAGCGAACGTCTTCTCGCTTCCACTCGTCGTCCTTTCCTCGGTAAGCCTCCCCGTTGTCGCCCTCAATCGTCGCTCATTCCGCCGCACGATATCAATGGATATCGCACAAATCGCGGCAGCTGTGACCGTCCTCGGGGCATTTGCATACGGGACCGTCGGCACGTATGCACTCAGAGATGAATTCATCGGCGTAAGTACACTTCTGGATGCGTTTTATTATACCGTCATCACCGCGACGACCGTTGGATATGGTGATACAGCCGCTCAGACACAATTTGCCCGGTTATTCAGTATTACTGTCGTCGTGTTCGCGACAGCCAGTTTTGCGGTCGTCCTCGGTACCTTATTGGCACCAGCTCTCGAACGGCGGGTATCGAGTGCACTTGGTCGTATGACTGAATCCGAACTCGCGTCACTGACCGATCATCTCGTCGTCATCGGTGTCGGTTCGTTGACCGAACCGATGCTTACGGAGCTCCCGGGCGAGATGGAACACGTCATTATCGAAGACGATGAGGATTTGGTTGCGAGATTACGTAATCGGGGCTATCGCGTACTTGAGGGAAGCGGATCGGACGATGCGACCCTCAGGCGGGCCCAACTCACCCAAGCCCGCGCGGCGATTATCGCAACCGAGGACGATGCAACTGACGTGTTAGCCATTCTTACGGTGCGTGATATCGCACCGGACCTCCGGATCATTGGTGCGGCCAATAATGCGGAAAACGTCGCAAAGATGCGAAACGCTGGTGCGACGACTGTAATTAGTCCGGCGACGATCGGTGGCAAGTTAATGGCCGCCTCGGCCCTTCGCGAGCACGATTCCGATACATCGGCGGTTTCACCGATTGACGAGGAGGTTTCGGACGATATCGATACACTACTTGGTTCCGATGGCGGTCAGTGAGCGTTACGAGAATACGATTTCGAATTCCGTCGCTGATTCACGATTCACTCAGCGTCAGTTCTAGTTGATGCCATTCGGCGGGAACGATTTGTCATGAACCATTGGACGCCTCTTCTATGGTACAATTTCCGGATCGATCACCGCTCGAGAGGAGGTGAGGCTTGTAGAATATAGCAAGACAATGTATTGTTGGAACAATTCCCCCGGATTGTGGGGCACTGTCGTCCCAATGCAGTTTGCAAATTACCGTTCAATATCTCCACTCAAGCCCGACGAGGTTCTTACTGGGCACAAGCGGACTGGTAGCAAGGTTCCCCCCGGGTTGTGGGTCGTTGTATTCCTTTGGAGCGACGTCGTTGGGCGCGTCCGGATAAAATAACGACGCGATCGATTGTATATGTTCCCGACCAACATCGAGTTCGAATTGCCCTCCACCGTACATTTGAATATCGTGGTCTAGACAGTATTCGATCGTCTCGAACAACGACTGAATGGATCCGAACCGGGATGGCTTGATATTGAGCCAGTTCGGTTCCCAAGGGAGGTCTTTGATCGTTCCGATACCCCGGATAGGGTAGTCCCAAGCAACTCGATCCTCGTGCTCGTTGAAGAGATTCCTCGTGTCGTCGGTCAACGCGGGATCTTCGATGATCGCATCGGGAAACCCCTCGATAATCCGTTTGTACAGAAGTGGATCAGCTGGTTGATCTACGGTAGTTCCATGGTACTGCCCCTTGAGATCAAGCGTACGAACGGCGTCAGTAGCCGCCAATCGATCGACTGTTTCGGCCGTCCAGTCCGATGTCGGGTCGAGTTTGAATTCGAGATCTGAATTCCGGTCGAGCCAATCGAGGATACGTTCCCCCGTTGGTGGTTCGTCCAGTCGTGTACTGACGACAAATCTTACTGGTTTGTATGAACGATTGAGTTGGTTGGCAAGATTTGTATTGGCTTGTTTTAACGCGAGATCCAATGTGGCGCTTTCGAAAGCCCATCGGCGATAGTTTCTAAAAATTGGTTGCTTTGGGTCGTCACCGAGGAATAAATCGAGTTCCGCTATTTCGGTTGAAAATTTATCGAGTGTGTATATTCCTTGAAGGGAATATGATTTTTGGAGTTGTTGAATTTGCTCATGATCTGAACTCTCGTATGTTACGTCTTCGCCGAATCCTGTCTCTCCGGCCCCATGGATTGATATAATTGAGGTGGTCCTTGTAAAATCGCTTGAGGTCTCTCGTTCGAGCCGTTCAATCTCATACCCATCGATTTGGAGGCGGAGATCGGCAATCTCTTCGTAGAGCATCGGATCTCGAGCCAGTTTTCGTGTCTGGATTACGTTAATTGTCTGGTCGTCACTTCACTGTTTGAAGTCATTGACGGGTTTTTGTACTTTATTGAATAAATTGTAGATTCATTTTGGATCTGATACTGCGATGGTTCTTGGAGAAGTTGGCAATTTTCTCGATAAATTGCTTGAGTCGCTGAACGAGTAATCTGCTGTTCGATCATCTTTTGTAACGATGCTGGAGGATTTCCATCATATCTTTCTCCGATGGAAAGCCAGGCTTTTGATATAGCAATATATAGTTTATTTATAAGAATATAATAGTATGTCTCTAGGAATAATTCACGAAAACCCGGCAAAAAACGGCTAAAATCGGGATTGAAGCTATGTCAATTGATAGATGTTGGATTGGTAGGTTGATCGTACTCGATCACCCCAATTGTGGGTATAAGTGTCAATCACATCTTCAGCAACGTCACCGCGAAGATATTTGACAATCCCACGATCTCCAGTTCGATCACGGAGATGGGTAGTGAAGTAGTGGCGGAAGTAGTGTGGTGTGACGTTTTC
This sequence comes from uncultured Halobacteriales archaeon, assembly GCA_964579125.1. Taxonomy (GTDB): domain Archaea; phylum Halobacteriota; class Halobacteria; order Halobacteriales; family SKSH01; genus CAZOFG01. Next base: position 80,590 of record CAZOFG010000006.1, read on the forward strand.
ACCGGCCTCGGCACCTTCTTGATACCAGCCATTATTCTTTGCAAACGTCCTAACTAGTTGACGGACTTGATCTGTGGTAAGTCGATGTCCCCATCGATGCTTTGTGGACAAAAAGAGTGGCTCGGCTTGAGACTGGGCGTCTGGTCGTATCGCTAACCACCGGACAAGGGCTAATTCTAATTCGTCGTCAATCGGAATGATCGTGTCCCGTTCACGTTTATTAGAGGCCGACCGAGTCTCATTGTTATAGGATTCTCCCCGCTGTGGCGTATTTGAAACGAAGAGAGATGGACCTCGTCCAACGAGTTGTCCGCGTGGTAAGATATCGAATGTATCATCGATGTCAATGGTTGCGAGAGTTAGATCTCGTAGATCGAGATTGACGAGTTCTCCGACACGCATTCCAGTTTTCAGCAGTGTAAGAATCACCGCTCGATGGAGGGGGTGACGGAGGGTTTGGAGGCCTGTTCGAAATTCCTCGATTGAGATGTCGCGGCGAGTCGGGTCGGAATCGATCTGTTCGTCCAACCCGTCGATGACGATTGACATTGGGTTGGCCTCGAATTCGCTGATTTCAATCATATAACGGTAAAATCGATCAACGTAGGAGACATAACTCGCGAGTGTGCTGTCGGCGTATTGTGCTCGGAGGGTATCTACCCAGTCGAGACAATCTTCTCGAGTTGCCGTACGAAATGGGTTTGTATCCTGGTTTTTCTTCGTTGTGAGAAACGTTCGAAAATCTGTGAGCACTCGACGATATGCTTCTCGAGTTCGTTCGGAACGTCCGTATTGTTGGAGTTCGTCGAGAAACTGATCTATCGGGGTGCGTTGTTTGCTCATTCGTGATCAGTTCGCTTGTAGCCGCCGGCACGACCACTGTGCATTATCTCGCTCTCTTGTTGAAGACGTTCCAAGGCAGTATCGAGACGGTTCTCAATATCATCCGTTAATTCTGCCTTGAGTTCGTCCCACGAGGCTGTTCCCTCGTCAAGACGATCGAGGATAACCGTTTCAACATCGTTACCCCGGGGGTTTGCCCCTTTAGAAGTGGCTTGCTCCGGTTCGAATGGTTTCCGTCCTGCTTGCACCATTGTTCGGACGAATTCGCTCAGAGTCATATCGAGGTCGTCCGCATGACGCTCCCAGATCGCTTTTTGCGATTCTGGGACGTATGATTTGACGCTGACTCGGGAGGTGTCCGGTTTTGCGGTCATTACGCCAGTTTGTGGGGTCGAATACCATAAATGTACCCCCTAACACGGATAAAAGATCTTATCTGTGGAAGTAGCCCCTCTAATTACCCGATATAACTGTATATCAATAAAATATGCCTATAATACTCTGTTAGTGGGACTACTTTTAATAATCAAAATATAACAGTAATATAAGTATAGTAAATTAATTATAATCTGGATACTTTTCAATTATTTATTTAATAATTAACTATATAATAAATTCCTTATGCTATAATATTTCTATTTAATATGTTATATTTGTTAATTGTTAGCAATTTGGATAAATACTTTTCTCCCGGGTGGAATTTCGAACGCCAATGTCTCAGAGGCTTCAGACTGATCATCCGATCTGTAGTGGTGTTTCAATCTAAATCGATTGCTTACTCGGAATGGGCGATTCACTTTTGGGTGTGCCTGCTTCGCTGGTTGGAATATTCGAAAAATTCTATCTTACCGTCGTAAATTGAGGTTGGCTGAATCGGTTGAACACGGGATTTCTCGATATAGGCTTTGATCCGTGAGGTGTTCGAGAAATCTAATTGTTGTCGCCCAGTACTTCGTTTGAGGCGATTTATCACAAAAGCTTCCTCAGCTCTTTGAATCAACGTTGTCGATATTGGTTGTCATAAGCCTTGATGCGTATATTTCCACCTTAAGGACGGTATACTGATTATAGGGTGACCGGGTTCTCACTATTGGGTTTATTCTGTTCACAACCCGACTAATTCATGGTTATTCGGTAGGCGTGTTCTTAGCAGTCCATTCTTTTCGTGATCATTGATTCTCCCTCAAAATTTCTCCGTGAGGATGGCTACGAGTCAGAAAATGCGGACTCAATGAGTTGCTTGGCAGGTATGTGGTGGTCAGTAGTCCCCTGTTCAGGTCTGTGTCTCAGGTCATCATCCAGTTGACTAGGCTGAAAGAGAGATTTTTGTCAGGATATTGGCGA
>CAZOFG010000007.1:0-78034 GCA_964579125.1 uncultured Halobacteriales archaeon
CGGGGTGACCGAATTGTAGTGGGGCACCGATCCGTATTCCATCGCGGCCTCGCGTAACTTGCGGCGATCCTCACGGGTCAGGTAATCCCGTGGCGAATACGTGGTGGACGGGTCGCTGTATTCGATCTCGGGATCCCATTCGGTGTCGGTGCCGCGTGCGTAGCGTTTCCACTTGAAGTAGGTGTGGGCGGCCTTCTGGTAGTGGCACTTGGTGGATTCTTTGTAGTCCTGGCGGGCCAGCCACCGCATCCACGCATCCGCATGCTCCGTGGTCAAGTCTTGGATGTAGCGGTCGTGGCGGTCCCAGACAAAACGGAAGAACAAGTCCAACCGATTCATCCGGTTCTTGGCGGTGGAATAGCTGTAGCCTTCGGCCTTGTTCGGGTTTTTACCGAGAGCCAGCAGCCACTCTGCCATCTCGCGTCGGTGTTCGCGGTACGCGATCTCCTGCTTGGGGTTGAGATATTCTTTTGAGTCCTCTGTCACGAGGACGATGCCGTCGACTTTGTTCTCGTCGCTATGCGTCATGGATCGTCACCTCTCCAGCTATAATCTAGTACTAGCGACCTACGACGTTGAAATTTCTTTTCACATATTCCTGACTGTTCTTCAGAATCGGATGATTGCGCCGGGGGACCAACTTTCCACCCGTGCACTCATCCATTCACCCGGGTCATGACTAAACCGACGGAGAAAAGCTGAAACGGCCGAAAACAGGGGAGAGAAAGCCTAGGCCGGGATTTGAACCCGGGCTCTCGTCCTTACCAAGGACGCGCTTTACCGCTAAGCTACCTAGGCAGGATGGCAGTCCTTGGTAGTCGCCGAGTGGCGTTTAGTCGTTTCGGTCAGTCCGTATCGGTCGCGCCGAATTGCACCTCGTCCGTCCGCGTCCGGGCCTGCGACGGACCATCGAGCACCCCCTCTAGGGGCGTGTCCTCCAAGACACCCGCAGGGTCAGGATCTGCATCGTCCTCCGAGCTCACGATCGCGTCCACGACGGCATGATCCGGCGAGACCTCGACGCTGGCCGCACCGGCGATAATGGCCAGTTCGAGAATCCGATCGGCAAAGGGCCGCCGGTGTGCGGTCGCGTCCGCGTTGCGTCGCTGTGCCTGGTCCTGCCCGAACGCCCGAACGACGGTGACGGCCGCTTCGGCAGCCGCGGTTGGGGCGAGGGTCGACATGCCACGGGCAACCAACACGTCGGCGGCCAGAATCGACAGATCCGCGTCGATCGGGTGGCCGACGTCCTCGGCCCACGGCGTTTCGTCGATGAGTTCGGCCGTCACGGCGAGGCCGGTGTGAATCTGTTGGACGGCCCCGGCGCATTCGTATGGCCGGTCACCGAGGGGGGCAGAGCCGTGATAGTGCGCACTCGCCACCGTCACGACGCCGGGCGTAACGGCGCACGCTCGCAGGTGATCCTCGATGGCGGAGCGCAGCCCGGCCGGGGCGATGTCGGCCATCGCCTCCCTCGTCGCCGACCGGACGCGGGCGACCTCGTCCATCTACCGGGAAAATCGGGCCGGTGGGGCCAAAGGCCTTTGGAAGCGGGGTGGTCCGGTTCGTTATTCTTGGGGTGGCGTCGGCGGTAGGCGACGCTTGTGTCTCGATGTCTCCAGCAACTCCAGCACGTGATCGATCAGGTGTTCGTCGATATCGAGCAATGCAGCCGTTTCATCCCGGGGGATCCTGCCGTCGACGTGTAAGGCGAGGATGCCATCGAGCGCTTCGTAATCGATTCCGAGTTCCCCCTCGTCCGTTTGGTCCACCCAGAGTTCGGCCGTCGGTGAACGGGTTACGATCGCGTCCGGGACGCCGAGGTGGCGAGCGACCTGTCGAACCTGTTGTTTGTAGAGATTGCCCAGTGGCAGGCAATCGACCGCGATATCGCCGTATTTGGTGAAGTAGCCGGTGAGCCACTCCGTGCGGTTCCCGCCGCCGAGGACGAGGCGGTCCTCCTCGTTGGCGATGAGATACCAATAGAGGGCTCTCACGCGCGCGCGGACGTTTCCTGCCGAGTGTTTCGACACCGTCTCAGGATGAGCCTCCAGGACTGCCTGCGTGATCGGTTCCATGTCGACGGTTCGCGTTTCGACATCGAACGTCTCGGCGACGCGGTGGGCGTACTCGCTGGATTCGTCGCTGGTTGGATCAGCCGGCAAGATGAGCCCGCTGACATGGTCGGGTCCCAGCGCTCGTGCGGCAAGGGCGGTCGTCGTGGCGCTGTCGACGCCGCCGGAGATGCCGATCACGACGTCATCGACGCCCGCCGCGGCACACTGATCCTGAATAAAGGCCGTAATGCCGTCGATCCGCCTCGTGAGGGTCGCCTCAGAGAAGGAGAGATCGACCATGTCGCTCCTTCAACGGGTGGGGCCTATAGCTCCAGCGGTGGCAGAAACGCTACGTTGAAGTGCGCTTCCCGGATAGATCAGGATCGCCTGCGCCGATGGTCCAGTGGTAGGACACGAGCTTCCCAAGCTCGTAGCCCGGGTTCAATTCCCGGTCGGCGCATCCTGCTCGGCGCACCCGGACGACGGTTCGGTCGTCCTCACGCGTGGCCCGAGACCCGAACGGGTTCGTACGGCTCTTCGAGGTACTCGATATCCGAGTCGGCGAGATCGATATCGAGCGCGGCCACGGCCTCATCGAGGTGGTCGACGCTCGTCGTCCCGACGATGGGCGCGTCGACCCACTCCTTGTGCAGTATCCAGGCGAGCGCGATTTGGGCCATCGAGGCGTCGTACTCCGCGGCCAGTTCTTGGACGCGTTCGTTGATCGTTGGCCCGCCGCCCTCGCGGTACGGATGGTCGTACATGTACTCGGCACTCGCCCCGCGCGCCGTTGCGTCGATGTCCTCATGGGGTCGCGTGAGGTATCCTCGGGCCAATGGTGACCACGGGATGACGCCGATCCCCTCGCGCTCACAGAGGGGCAGCATCTCGCGTTCTTCTTCGCGGTAAACGAGGTTGTAGTGATTTTGCATCGAGACGAAGCGCTCAAGACTCAAGCGCTCGCTCGTGTGGAGGGCATCGGCGAACTGGTGCGCCCACATCGATGAGGCCCCGAGATAGCGAACCTGGCCGCGGCGAACAGCGTCATCAAGCGCGTGCATCGTTTCCTCGATGGGCGTCTCATCATCCCAGCGGTGAATCTGATAGAGATCGACCGTGTCCATGTCGAGACGCTCCAGCGAATTCGATAGTTCCTGCTCGATCGCCTTTCGAGAAAGCCCGCCGGCGTTGGGGTTGTCCTCGTCCATCGAGAAATAGCCCTTCGTCGCGACGGTGTACCGATCCCGGTCACGACCAGCAAGTGTCTCGCCTACGAGGCGCTCACTTTCGCCGCGGGAATACATATTCGCCGTATCGAAGAACGTGATCCCGAGGTCGATCGCTCGTTCGATGAGACGGCGGCCCTCCTCCTCGTCCAGCACCCAGGGGCGCCAATCGCTCGAGCCAACACTCATGCATCCGAAACACAACCGACTCACCGACAATCCCGTCTCACCGAGGCTCGTGTGCTCCATGGGCGCGGTGCGCGCGTGAATCGCTTAAACCACCCGGCCGCTTGCCATTGGACTGCGTTTCGCGGGGTCGGTTGAGCGCGGTGGCCCAACACGGTGGATTTTAATCCCTGTGGCCCCTTGGTTCACAGACTCACAGAATGGCAGAGGTCTGTCAGACGTGTGGTCTCCCGGAGGACTTGTGCGTATGCGAGGAGGTTGCGAAGGAGGAACAATCCATCTCGATTCGTGTCGATGAACGCCGATTTGGCAAGGAAATGACGATCGTCGAGGGCTTCGATCGGGATTCCGTCGACATCGATTCCCTCGCGTCCGAACTCAAATCTGCCCTCGCCTGCGGCGGTACGACCGATGAAGACCGGATCGAACTTCAGGGCAATCACCTCGATCGCGTCGAAGACTTACTCCTCGATCGGGGGTTTGCCGTCGACTGACCTCATTTCACCCTCCACTGACAGCCTGATTCGTCGTTTTCAGATTCCGTCGCCCCCGCGAAAGCCGGGTGCTTATTTACACCGGTCGGTAACGACAGGTATGCCGACCATCGAGGTTTCGGAGGATACCCTCACTCGCCTGGAGCAACTTCAGCTTGAGGATGAGAGTTACGACGAGGTCATCAGTGAGTTGATCAACATCTACCAGGCCAGCGAGATGACACTCGCGTTCGGGGGCGAGGAGAACTACTGAGTTACCGAATCGATCGATTCTCTGGAGGGGTGACGGCGTCGTTCATCAGTGCGACCAGATTCGAATAGGGGACGAACGCGATGAGCGATCCGTCCTCGGTATAGAGTTCGATACCGTTGTCGGTCGACTCGTACGCCGCACCGGTAACCGTACCATCTGGCAGAATTGCTCGGTACATATCGGACCACTCGGGCGGGCCCCAAAGAATCCTCATGGCGTCTCGCCGGCTTGGACACCTTCGATGTACGCCTCGAGTGTTCTCGCTTCGGGTGGCGCGAAGCGGAGTGGGCGGCGCCACCACGGCCCCGCGCCGGAGTCGTCGGAGAGGTCCGTCACCACGCGCGACGGTGTCGACCCACCGGTTGGCTGACTGAGCGGCACAGCTCGATCGAGCAATCCTGGTGAGGTCGGCTTGCCGAGAGCGATCACCCGGGGATCCGGATCCTCCCGGGCGAAGTGGGCGTTCGTTTCGGCGCGTTTGCGGGCGGCTGGCGGGAGTTCCGCCAGCGTATCACCATCGACGGGGGCATGCGCTAACTCGAAGCCACCGATGACGAAGGCGCCCCACGTCGGTGGGAGCCAGCCCGCCGGTTCCATCACCCGCAATGTCGCGTAAAACCACAGCCGATCGCCGGCCGATAGGCGCTTGATTGGAGTCGCTTTGACGGCGTGTTCATCACCGTACGTCGCCGCCTCACAGTGCGGCATGGACGGAAAAGCCGGATCGAGGTGGACCGATCGGCTGGCGAGCGCCGATGGGACCGGCGCCGCGAGGTCTTCGTACGTCGGGACCTCCGCATCGACCGGTTCGCGTTCAGGAATCGGGACGTACTCGAAGGAGCCGTCGGCATAGACCGGCCCGCGCACGCCCGGAAGCGTCGTGTTCGCACCGACGTTGATCGCAAGCGCCCGGTAATCAGCCAAGCTTCGTCACGCAGTTCGAGCAGTACTCGTAGGTCGGCTCCCACTCGTTCTCGTGGCCACAGTTCGGACAGGTTACCACGCCGTCGTCTCCACCATCCGCCTCGTTCGTCCCCTGCTTGTCGACGCCCGGATTCGAGTTCGCGCCGCTGCCGTGATCGCTCGAGTTCGAGGTGGGGCCCGGGATGGTCGAATCGCCGGATTGGCCCAACCGGAGGTAATACCAAAAGAACGCCAGCTGGAGGAGGGCCGCGATCCCGACCAGGACCATCAACATTCCCCACTCCATTGTTGCCAGAAAGTACGTGTTCGACCTACTTGTTTGTTGGTATCATCGATCCGGTGGCTGCAGGTCGCGTTCGAACTCGTCGAAGACCTCGAGGTCGTCGGGAAGCGATGTATCGAGGGTGCGTTCCGCCCGGCGGTCCTCGAGGGAGTCCGCAGGCTCGTGAGCTACGGATCGCCACCCGGGCTTGATCGCGATGGTGGCTGCCGGCGTGCCGCCGACGATGTGGTGGGCGGGCACATCCCCCTGGACGACCGACTTGGCCGCCACCAACGCGTTCTCCCCCACGCGGACCCCGCCCCGGATCATCGCGTCGTAGGTGATTCGCACGTCGTCCTCGATGATCGTGCGGTAGTTGGTCACGCTAGTTTGATCGACGACATCGTGGTCGTGCGAATAAAGGTGCGCGCCTTCACTGAGACTGACCCGGTTGCCGATGCGTAGGTGTCCGCGATCGTCGAGGTGGACGCCGTCGTGAATGACCGTGTGATCGCCCACGGAGATATTATGCCCGTAACTCATTGTAACGTTGCGAAAGATCCGGAGGTTGTCACCGGCATCGGCAAACAAGAGCTCCGCCAGCAGCTGTCGAAACCGGAGGGCAAACGCGACGTTTGCCGACATGGAGCATTTGTCGAACTGTCGCCAGAGCCATTGCAAGGCCTTCGAGCGTTTGAAGGCGGTTTCGTCCTTTTCTGCGTACCATTCGCTTTCCACTGCGACGTTATCAGGGTGGTAATTGCGCAGCCTGAGCGCATCCGGTGGCGGGAGCGTCTCACCCGATTGGTGGCGCTGATACAGGTCGGCGTCCCCGTGGAGTTCGGCGATCGTCTCTTGGACGGCCGCTCCGAGTGGCCGGTCGCCAGTCAGACGCTCACGGACGGTGCGCAGGTACTCCTCGTACTCGCGTTCGGTTTCCTCGGGCAGCCGAACGCGGCGTTTGGTCATATCGCCCCCCACGGCCTCGGGGAGGAAAAGCCACACCCTCCAAACGGCTTCTTTGCCCCTCAGGCGAGAAAGACGTGACGTGGTCGACCGGCAAGCACGTCACGACCCCATTGCACGGTTTCGCGAAACTCGTCGCTTCCGAAAAACGCCATCGCGTCCTCCTGCGCATCCCATCGACTCGAGATAAACATATCGCAGGGATCATCGATTCGCGTAAACAGCGTCGTCTCTCGGTGGCCCTCCATCTCCGCGAGTTCGTGGCCGACCTCCTCGAAGGTCTCGACGAACGCCTCGCGATGTTCGGGTTTGACCTGATAGAACATGCCCATCGTTTCCCACCCATCGCCACCATCATCCCGGTCGTGGACGCCGGGTAACTCCGACAGGAACCCGGCCGCCGTGTCGGCGGCATCGGCGGTCTCCCAAATACTAACGATGGCACCGAGATCGTCTGCCTCGTACACACCGGTATCGACGTGGGTATCGTAGTGTTCGAAATTGCCGCGGAGGTCGGCGACCTCTTCCGCCACCGTCTCCGGGTCGGCCTCGGAGTACAACACGAGTGCATGCACGTCCTCGCCATGTGGTTGGCCGGCGTACACGCCGGCCGCATCGAGGGCGGTCCGGACGTCCTCCGCCGCCTCGTCGTCGGTGCCACTCGCGTGGTGGTGATGATCGTCCGCTGACGTCGCAGACTCCGCCGATGCCCCGATCGGGTCACCGGCAAGCAGGGCCGGCAACGCGTCGGGTGCCAGCCGCCGCCCCACCGTGAACGAGCCGAACTCGGCGAAGCGCGACGTGGACGGATCGAAGCGCATCTCGTACAATAGGTCCTTGATGGTGGTCGGCTCCTCGGCAAACAGCGTCACGCCCCACTCCCAGTCCGCGAAGCCGATGCTCCCCGAGATGATCTGTTGGACCTGACCGGCGTAACCCTTGCCAATTTCGCCGTGAGCGTCCATGTGTTGGGCCCGCTCCTCGAAGGGGAGATCGTACCAGTTGTCCGTCTCACCTCGCCGCTTGGACATCGGATAGAACGAGACGGCCTCGACGTCGGGAATCGTCGGATGGAGTCGGCTTTCGATATAGTTCTCCATGCCCGGGTCTGTACTCGCGTCTTCGTCGAAATACTCGTTAATGAGGTAGCCTGATACTTCGGTGACAGAGAGATACGAATCGGTCCGGTCGGTGAGCGCACCGATGGCCCCCCGATCCAATCGACGCTCGATCGCATCGAGGTGGCCAAGTTCGGGCCGGAGGTGAATCCCCAGCAGATCGACCTCGTGACCGAGGCCGACGAAGAAGGCCGACTGACCGGTGGGGGCATCGTCGACGGCCTCGATCGACGCGAGCTGATCAACTCCTTCTTCGAGGCGGTACTCCCGGTCGTCTTCGGGGAGCCCTCGCCACTGGTCCCATCTGATTCGGCGCATATCGTGCAGCATATACCACCCCTCGTCCGTCGGTGGTGCCCGTCGTCGGTCCATATGCGTCATTTCCCCCAGGCCCACAAGGCCGTTGTCGTTTGGGGTTGCCGGGACCGTAACGCTTTGCCGCTTGGAGTCCTAGAACCAGGTAATGCGAAAGACCGGCCCGCCAAAAGGGCTGATCGCGTACCTCGTTCTCGAACTCTTGGAAGAAAAACCACGATACGGGTACGAGATCCTCAAAGAGATCAAAGACATCAGCGGCGGCCACTGGGAGCCGTCCTATGGGTCGGTCTATCCCATCTTGTACAAATTCGAGGAGAAAGGCCTCGCCGACCGCATCGAGCGCGAGGACGAACCGGACCGGAAATACTTCGAGTTGACCGAGAAGGGCCAGGAGAAGCTCGAAGAGAAACGCACCGCCGGAGACATCGACGCCCTCGAGTTCGCCGACGTGATCCTCGGCTTCTATCACGTGTATGTGGCGCTGGCCTCGGACGATCGCCTCCAACTCGAGGTCCCAGAGGGCAAATGGCGCTTCGACGAGGAGTTCTCGGCGTGGATCGCCGAACAGATCATCCGCCACCACGAACGCGATTTCGGCGAGTTCGAACGGGTCTCTGACAGTCCCGAGGCATTTTACGATCGCATGGGCGTCTCGCCCCCGGAGTAAGCCGACCTCACCCGGCGAGGAGTCCGTTGCCGAAAATGACCATCAGGAAGCTCGCCAGCATGAGGATGGCGATGGAACCGACGAGTACGGGGACCAACCGCGGGCGATCCCGCAAGGGTGTGCGTGCGAGGACTGACTCGACGCTTGCGCGAAGCAAGTGTCCCCCATCGAGGGGGATCGCCGGGATGCAGTTGAAGAATCCCAGGTTGAGGTTGACCCATGCGGTCCAGAACAACGCATTGGCCAAGAGGAACGTCCCGCCCCCGAACAGCGATAGCGGGCCCTCAAGGACGAAGAAATTCGCGGTATCGGCGGTGAACCCTGGGAAGTTAAACGGGAAGATCGACCCCGCGAAGACGCTCGCCAGGGGGAGAAAGACGGCGAAGACCATTTTCGCGAGGAACGATTCGGCGATGCCGATCGGGTCGTCCTCGGCATCTCCCCCACCCAATAAGGCGAGATATTGGTCGGCGGGGTACTCTCGAATGCCGAAATCACTCACCGAGAGCCCCGTCACACCAGGGGCCGGAAACACCCCGAGGAAGCCGTCGCCTTCGTCGTCAGCGCCGAGTTCTACCGACACCTCGTGTCGCTCATCCCCCTGGTGATACGCGACGGTGACCGTTTCCCCCGGTGCGTATCCCTCGAGAACGTCCTGCAGGTCGGACGTATCGATCACCCGTTCGCCCCCGATCGAGACGATCACGATGTCGGCCCCCTCGGCCACGCCCGCGGTGGCCAACGGTCCATCGTCAACCGTGACGAACGATCCGAGGGGGAACGTTGCATCGGCGATGCCTCCATCGGCCGCATCGTATCTAACCGTCACCACCTCGCTCGTCGCGGCGCGTTCTCGAAGTTCCGAAACCGTGGCGATCGGGACGCCATCCACGGACAAGAGCCGTGCTCCCTCTTCGATCGGGGATGGCGCGTCACCCGTCGCAGCGGTCACGAGAAGCGATCGTTCGACGGTCCGCTGGGGTCCGTCGTTCACCCGGACCGTTACCGTGGAGGTTTCTGTTTCCTCGAGGCGGCGTTCGAACTCGTCGGCATCGGCGACGGGCTCACCCTGGAGATGCGTGATCCGATCGCCGTCTTCGATCCCGCTTGCATCCGCGGCTCCACCGGGAATGACGGCACCCACGTGAGCGCCGCTGGCGACGGCGATCGATCCGGCGACCGGCCCGAACAGCAACGCGAAGGCGAGCACAGCGACGGCGAAGTTGTTCGTCACCCCCGCGGCGAACATGCGCGTTTGGGCGCCTCGAGAGGCCGTCTCCGTGCTGTCTTCGTCCGGTTCCACGAATGCACCGAGCGGGATGAACGCGAGGAGGGCCACGCCCATCGATTTGATCTCGATGTTTTCGACGCGACAGAGCAGGCCGTGGCCGCCTTCGTGGACGACGAGACCGATCACGAGCCCGAGGATAATTTCCGGGGCCACCTCGAGGGGGAGAAACTGGTTCACCCCGGGAATCACGAGCACGTCTTGAGGATCTTGGACGCTGCTGGCAGCCGGGCTGAATGCCGCGACGATGGCCGACGTAACCAGGACGAGAAAAGAGGCCACCATCACGACGAGCGCGATCCCCACGCCGAGATTCGCCCATGCGCGCCAGAATCGGCGGGGTTGGGCAAGCGTGTTCAATAGCGCACGACCGCGTTGGGTCCGAATCGTCGTGACAGGCCCACTGAGTTTGACCGATGCCGGCAGGAGCCCCTCCCGGTCCACGATGATCATCGCCACCCAGTACAGGAGGATTCCAGCGACCACCCACAGGAGGAGGCTCATCTGGGTGGAATCGATGGAATGGAGCGATTAAGGGGTTTGGATTCACTCAGCCCTCGCGGCGTAGCCGCGCAACGACGAACTCTCGGTCGAGTTCGGCGAGAAACGGCCCGAGCTTTGGCCCGTCAGGTTCGTCGAAGAACAGTCGATAGCCGGCCTGAAACAGCTCTCCTGGATCGACATCGTGGGCTCGCGCCTGGTCGAAAAACGCCGCTTGGATGTCGTCGCCGTCGCCGCCCTCTACGACCACCTCCGCAACCGCCGCGAGTGCGGCTTCGACGTCATCATCGAGGTCGACCGTCGGAAGGTCTTCCCGCGCCAGGTCGTAATTGAATTGGTTGTCCATCTCAGCCGCCCACCGACCGGCACGCTCGACGCGTTCGAGGGCCGCCTCGATCGCCCACTCCGGCGTGTTCGCTCCGAAGTGTCCTTCCCGTGTGGCGATCTCCCGTCGGAGCGTGGGATCATCGGTCATCGCGAGGACGGCGGCGAACGTATACGGGAGGCGCACCCGTTCGGGTTCGATCCGATCGACGACGAAGGGATAAATCCGTTCGGCCCGTTCGACGAGATCGGCGGGTTCATCGCGTTCACCGAAGTATCCCGCCTCGAACGCATCGAACTCGTCGACGAGCAAATCGATTCGTTCGGGATCCAGGTCGCGCGCTTTCGAGGGGTCCTTGGTGAAGAAGTACTTGAGTACCTCCGGTTCCACGTAGTCCAGGAGTTGGGGAATCGTGAGAACGGTACCTTTCGATGAGGAAAGCGCTTCGCCACCGAGGGTGAAGTACTCGTACACCAACGGCTCCGGTGGTTTGATCCCCAACAGTTCCTCGGCGATATCGACGCCACTCGGCCAGGATCCCTCGGCGTGTTCTTTTCCGAACGGCTCGAAATCGACCTCGAGGATGTCCCATTGCGCTGGCCACTCGAATCGCCAGGGGAGTTTCCCCTCCCTGAGCGTCGCTTCGCCGCTATGGCCACAGCCGGCGATCGTGTTCCCCGCCACGTCGTCATCGCTGCAGGTGTACGAAACCGTCCAACTATCGGTGTCGACTGATTCGACCCCTTCGGTCAGTTTTCCACAAGCCGCACACTGAGCGAAGAACGGTATGTATTGCTCGTCGACTTTGTCCTGATAGCGTCCAAGCACCTCGCGAGCGGCATCCAGGTCGCCGAGGATGCGTTTCGCCGGGGCGTCGAATGCCCCGGATTCGATTAATGCGGTCGTCGAGACGAATTCGATCTCGATGCCAAGTGCTTCGACGTGGTTCTCGAGGAGGCGTGTGAAATGCTCTCCGTACGAGTCACAACAGCCGAACGGATCGGGGATGTCGGTGTATGGCTTGCCGAGGTTGCGCCCGAGCACTCCGCCGTCTACATCGCCGATATCGACGATATTCCCCTCCAGATCGGCCAGCCGACGGGGGACACGCCGGAGCCGATCCCGATCATCACTCGTAAAGATCTGGTCGACTGACCACCCTCGTTCACGGAGTACCTCGGCCACGAAGTAGCCTCTGAGGATCTCGTTGGCGTGGCCCACATGGGGAATCCCGGAGGGGGAAACGCCCCCCTTGATGACGATCGGTTCCGTCGGATTTCGGTCCTCGATGCGATCGGCGACCTCGTCGGCCCAAAACACCCGATCGGGTGAATCGTCCGCGCTCATCCCTCACCACGCCGACGGCGTCGTCATTCCCTCGACGACGATATCGGTCCCCGCGTGCTCGCCGGATCGCACGGCGCGACCGATCGCCGCTGGATCGGTGCCATCCATGACGATCGCGCGCAATTTGCCTCGTTGGATGATTTTCGCCGCCAGCATATCTACCGGACCTTGACTCCCGGCGCTCATCTCGATGTCGGCGATAACCGAAACCAACTCGGACACCTCGATTTCGTCGTACCGTGTAACGTCTTCGCTGGTGTTCGGATCGCCGCTGAACACGCCGTCGACACTCGTCGCATAGACCAGCACCTCAGCGTCTACGTACTCGGCTGTGGCCGCGCTGACCGCGTCGGTCGTTTGGGCTGGGGCGATCCCGCCGAGGACCGGCACATCGCCGCGTTTCAGTGCCCGTCCGGCCTCGGCGTAACTGGTCGGTGGCGTACTATACGCGGTGTCCCCGAGGGCGTCAATGAGAAGACGGGCGTTGAGACGGGTAACTTCGATCCCGAGTTCATCGAGACGAACCTCGTCAGCCCCGAGGGTACGGCTCACGTCGATGTACTCGCGGGCGATCGGCCCCCCACCGACGACGACGGCGATTTCGTGTCCATCGGCGACGAGCCCCTCAATGATATCCGCGTACGATTGAATCACGCTGGCAGATAACCCCTCGACGAGGATGCTTCCGCCGAGAGAAATAACGGCTCTCATTGCCCCGAGCTACCCGAGTAACGTCCTTAAGGGTTGTCAAGCGTCACGCGCTTATTCGGTGGATTTCTCTTGGGTTCGATCCCGTTCCCGCGATGATGCCGTGCGTTCCGCGGGGTCTCCCCAACCGCCTCCACCTGGTGTCAACACTCGAACGATCGTGTCGGCCTCGACCGACTCGGTTACCTTCGATGGGCGCCTCTCGCCGTCGATACGATTCTCACCCGGTGCACCAACCTCTCCGCCGTTTGCACCAGGCGGACCGATCCGTCGCCGATCGGCGAGTATCGAGACGGTCGCGGGCGTAAGCACTCGAAGGGCCCGTTCGAGCCCGAGCCCGCCCCGATGCGCCCCGTCGCCGCCGGTGTCCGGGCGCAGGGCATACGTCTCGACGAGGATGGGATAGCGACGTTCGAGGGCCTCCACTGGGGTGTTTTTCGTGTTCGTCATCCCGACCTGGACGCCATCGAGACCATCTGCTTCAGCTCGCCCTCCCATTCCACCACCGATCGTCTCGTAGTAGGTGGCATTTTGGCGCTCCGATCCGATCAGGAGGTTGTTCATCGTCCCCTGGCCTCGTGCGGGTAGTGAGGGAATCGCTCCACGCAGCGCTTCGAAACAGACGTCAGCAACGCGCTGACTCGTTTCGACGTTCCCGGCTCCGACGGGGGCGGGCGGCGTCGGATCCAGGACTGATCCGGTCGGGATGTCAACGACGATGGGGGCGAAGCACCCGTGATTGGCCGGGATATCCGAGTCTGTGATACAGCGCACCACGTAATACACCGCACTCCGAGTCACCGGCGGTGGGGCGTTGAGCGGTCCGTCGACCTGTTCGTCGGTCCCGGTGAAGTCGAAGTCGATCGATCTATCTGATAATTCGACCGAGACCTGGATGTCGATGTCAGGAAACGAATCTCCGCCTTCGATCATATCCGTCGCCGAGTACGTTCCATTCGGCAAGTTGGCAAGGGCAGACGTGGTGCGACGGTGGGCATAGTCGATGATCGCCTCGAATGCCGCCGCAAGCCAGTCCCGATCGTGGTCGTCGACGAGCTCGGTGATTCGACGGTCAGCGAGCACGGTGGCACCGTGTTGTGCGGTGAGGTCAGCCCGGCGGTGGGCGGCGTTTCGCATATTCGCGCCCACGAGATCGAGGATGGATTCATCCAGCGTCCCGTCCGTGGCGAGTTTGATGGGCGGGATGCGAAGGCCTTCCTCGTAGATCGACCGAGCATCGGCCGAGAGGCTGCCGGGACGTACGCCGCCGACATCCGCATGGTGGGCGCGAGCGACAGCGTATCCGAGGATCGTGTCAGCATGCGAAACTGGCGTGACGACTGTGAGATCGGGGAGGTGAGTTCCGCCTCGATACGGATCGTTGAGCAAATACGCGTCTCCAGGACTCGGATGTTGCTCGATAACGGCGGCGACGGCCTCGGGCATTGCGCCGAGGTGAACCGGGATGTGTTCCGCCTGGGCGACCATACGCCCTCGCGGATCGAAGAGGGCCGTCGAACAGTCCGCTCGTTCGCTGATATTCGGCGAATAGGCCCCTCGAATCAGCGCTTCGCCCATCTCGGTTGCAATCCCTTCGAGACGGTTGCGGACGATTTCGCGGTCAGCCGCGTCGAGTGCATCGGTCATTGAGGGCTCGCCTCGAGTACGAGAGCCCCGGTTGGATGAAGCGTTGCGTCCCAGTCCGGTGGTGCAAGAAGGGTCGTATCCGGCCGTTGCACGATCGCGGGTGTTTCGAATCGGCCGGTGTCAGGTGGATTCTCGTCATAGATGGCAACCTCGGTGTTCCCTTCGATGGGGAGGTGGACCGTCCTCGTACCCATGTAGGTGCCTGACTGTGGTGGTAGATTTCCGGTCGATGCGGTCGGTACGGTGGCTTCCGCCCGGGCGGTGACGACGCTGATGTCAGCATCGAGCGAAAATCCCCGGCGGTCCTCGTGCGCCTGCTCGAAGGCGGTTCGTACCGAGGGGATGGATAGCGGGAGCGTTACCGGAATGGTCAGTTCATACGCCTGACCGCTGTACCGGAGATCGAGGTTGTATTCGAGAGTTGCCGTGTCGGGGCGGGACGATCGCTCGCGAGCTGCAGTTCCGAGGTCACGGCACACCGTCTCGATGCGATCGAGCAACCCCGATTCGAGGGAGCAATGAAGCGTCCGGCTGTGGTCGTGTCGTTCATCCGCGTGGAGCAGGCCGTCGGCGGACAGGACGCCGCCATGGCGGGGGAAGACGATTCGATCGATGTCCAATTCGTTGGCGAGATACGGCGCGAGAAGCCCGCCCGCCCCACCAAAGGCCACGAGGGTATGCGTCCGGGGATCGCGACCTCGCTCGACGGTCATTGCCCTGATCGACTGGGTCATATCGGCGACCGCGACCCGGAGGATCCCGGCGCCAACCGCTTCGATCGTCTCGAATTCGGTCGCATCCTGTATCATCGCTAGGGCCTCCCGAGCTCGATCCGGGATGAGGGTGAGGTCCTGGCCGAATGTCGTTTCTGGCGGAATGAGCCCGAGTGCGACCGCGGCGTCGGTGACCGTTGGATCAGTCCCACCCCGGCCATAACACGCTGGACCCGGCTGGGCTCCGGCTGATTGCGGCCCGACCCTGAGCGCATCGCCAGCGTCGACCCAGGCGATCGAGCCACCACCCGCTCCCACCGTCTCGATATCGACCATCGGGAGTGCGATGGGGACGCCGGCGATTTCGGTTCCCGTGGTGCGCTCGATCCGGCCATCCGTCACCACTGATACGTCCGTCGAGGTGCCCCCCATGTCGAGCGTGATCGCACCCCCCTTGTCGGGTT
The DNA here is from genome assembly GCA_964579125.1 of uncultured Halobacteriales archaeon. Taxonomy (GTDB): domain Archaea; phylum Halobacteriota; class Halobacteria; order Halobacteriales; family SKSH01; genus CAZOFG01. The sequence goes on from CAZOFG010000007.1 coordinate 15,465, forward strand.
CATCGAACCGATCCATTACGGCCCGACCACCGACGACTCCGGCCGCCGGTCCGGACAGGGCGAGGCGCACCGCAATCGATCGTGCGACGGCGATGGGCGTCACTCCACCATTGGATTGCATGACGGTGGGTGGGGGGAGTGAACGTTCCGCGCACCCAGTCTCCAGTCGTTCGAGATACTGTGTCACCGGTGGCGTCAGATAGGCGCTGGCGACGGTCGTCGCGATCCGTTCGTATTCACGAAACTCCGGCAAGATCGCACTGGAGCGAATGATCGGGACGTCGAGCCTGTCATCGAGGGCTGCTTCCACCGTTCGTTCGGGTTCCGGATCGTGATCGGCGTGGAGAAATCCGATGGCAACGCTTTCGATGGGTTCGGCCGCGATGCGATTTGCGATCGTGTCGATCGTCGATTCCGGTGGACTCGTGGGCGACTCTACCTCGACATCGCGCTCGGGTGGGAGCGTCCGCTGGGGGAGTTCATACCGCCACTGGCGCGGTGCTAACGGCTCGGGACGGGTGCTATCGAGATCGTACAACGAGGGCCGAGCTTGTCGGCCGATTTCCAGGACGTCTCGGAACCCAGCAGTCGTAATGAGGGCTGTGTTCGCACCACTCCGTTCGAGGAGGGCGTTTGTAGCGATGGTCGTCCCGTGGATCACGCGGTCGATGGCGGAACTTGCCAGTTCGGCCGCATCGAGAATGGTCTCAATCCCTTCGAATACGCCTTCGTCCGGCGGTGTCGTGGTCGGTACCTTCGTTCGTGCCGTCTGGTTGTCGTGTCCTCGTAGAACAACGTCAGTGAAGGTCCCGCCCACATCGACGCCAACGGCCGTCGTGGCCTCGGCCATGTGATGGTCTGACACCAACGCAGGTCCCTCCAAAAACTTGCCGGCTCGTCATTGATCGTGCGCCATCGATCAGGCGCGCGACCGCGGATAAATATATTACAACGAATTAAAAATTAAATAAACATGGACTGTGGACTACGCAGTGTCCATGACAGCTTCTGGCATGTTTTCGAGTATCTGGCTATTTCGGCACGCTCAGCTGTTTTATCACTGTTTTAAAACGTCGTAAAACTCGATAAAAGTAATAGATAGTTGTCAATTTACGGTAAAACGATCCGAATTCGACTCAAGCGTCTCCCCTTTATATGGGGGTGAGAGTGCAGGAACGGAATAGGTGAGTTAAGATGAGCGCGACGACTTCAAGTTCCGCCGGGGAATCGAAACAGGAGCGTCTGGAACAATATCTCCGGGAGCAGCTCGATGACGGCGAGATGTACTTCAAGAGCAAGTTCATTGCTGATGACGTGGGACTGTCGCCGAAGGAGATTGGGGCGCTTATGGTCCAATTGAAGGACTCGGCGAAGGATATCGATATCGAAAAGTGGTCGTACACAAGCGCGACGACCTGGCGAGTCAGTCCGAATTAACCGGACGGACGGAGAACCCACTGATTTTGTAACTGCCGTGTATTGCTTCTGGTGATGGATGCCGGGGCCGTCCCCGAGGCAGCGCCGAGCCCGGCAGCAGTACGTGACGTTTTCGAGGTTCACGGGGTTCGGCGCGATGGAGAACGGGTGTTATACTTCGGTGAACCGACGGAATCGGACGAAGAGGTCGTGTCGGCGTTGTGGGAGCCGTTTCGTGATGCAGGCTACGAGATCACCCTCGAGTCCCAGAGAGATCCATCCGATCAAGATCTTCGGGTGATCGTCGCGGAACCGGTTGATTTGGGAATCACCGGTATTCCGTGGACAAACCTCGTGTTGTTCGTCGCGACGATCGTGTCGACGCTGTACGTCGGAGCGGCCTGGTACCATATCGATCTCGGAGGCGATCCGCTCGCGATGCTCGGGGCGTGGCCGTTTGCGGCCGGCGTCCTCGCTGTGTTGGGAATTCACGAGTTGGGACACTACGTAGCGTCCCGATATTACGGCGTGCGGGCGAGTTTGCCGTATTTCCTTCCCGTCCCGACGATCTTCGGGACGATGGGCGCGGTCATCAGTATCAAAGGGCGTATTCCTGACCGGCGGGCGCTCTTTGACATCGGCATCGCCGGCCCGATTGCCGGGCTCGGTGCAACCGTCGTCGTCACCATCATCGGGTTACATCTCCCGCCGGTGACGGCTCCGACCGAAGTCATCGAGAGCGAAGCGGCCGTCCAACTGTCCATTGGCTATCCACCGTTGTTGGAGATGCTGGCGTGGGTATTCGATCAACCGTTATCGTATGCCGAGCCAGGGATGGCGGCAAATCCCGTTGTCATTGCGGGCTGGCTGGGGATGTTTATCACGTTTCTCAATCTCATTCCCGTGGGGCAACTCGATGGTGGTCACGTAACTCGGGCCATGTTCGGTCCACGACAGCGGGCGCTTGGGCATCTCGTGCCTCTCATACTCGTGGTACTCGCCGGCGTGGCCGTGTGGATCCTCGATGCTGCGGTCCATGCCGTCATTGTATGGGTCGTGTGGGCCGGCTTTGCGGTGGTATTGGCGATTGTGGGACCGGCATCACCGGTCGTTGATACGCCAATCGGGCGTCGACGATGGGTGCTCGGATTGGCAACACTGGCGAGTGGGCTGTTGTGTTTCACACCCGTGCCCATCGAGATCGTGGGATGAGAGGCGCTACTCGTGGGTAAATCCTCGATTCGGGAGCGGTTCGCCATCCAGGGTAACACCCGATCGGGTCACCGTACCGATCGTGGTGAGGGCCACCGGTGCGTCCCCGAGGGCAGCTTCGAGTGCGTGCGGTGGGACCGTGGCGACGAGCTCGAAATCCTCGCCCCAGTGCAGCCCCAATTCGCGTTTCTCCGTCGGTGAACTCGCGATATCCCCGAGGCGCTCGTGAAACGGAATATCCTCATAGATGAGGTCGATCCCACAATCGCTCGCGGTCGATAGGTGATGTACAGACCTGGCGAGACCATCACTCGAGTCGATAAGCGCACTCGCATGGGGGGCGAGGTGTCGACCGGCGGCGATTCGGGGGACGAACTGAAAGAGGTCGTTCCCGGTTTCGGGCTCGCCACGTTCGAAGTCGCGATACCCCACGGCACCACGACCGAGTCGACCGGTGACGAGAACGCGATCACCCTCCTGGGCGCCCGATCGACGTACGGGACGATCGGCGGCCCCGAGCGCAACGCCGACGGTGGTGAACTCATCAGCGATATCGAGATCGCCGCCCACGAACTGTGCGTCAATGGCTTCCATGGCATCGTGGGCTCCGGTGAGAAATTGCCGGAGATCGGACTCCTCGAACGTCGGTGGCGCATACGCGGCCAGCGCGGCCCGGGGTTCGCCACCCATGGCGGCAATATCCGACATGGCACACGCGACCGTCCGCCAGCCGACCGTGTAGGGCGTCACGCCTGGTGGGAAATCGCTCTCCGCATGTAACATGTCCATGGCGAGGAGAAGATCGTCGACGACGGCTGCATCGTCTCCGGCGGCGGTGACGAGGTCCCGAACTACGTCGAGGGCATCCCACTCGTCCATGCATCCGTGGTGGAGCGGAGGGCGAAAAAGGCCACCCCTCGGCCGCGAGGCAGCCGATGGGGTTAAATGGCAACGTTGGATATGCTTGCCGTACGATGGTGACGTTTTACGACGTTCCGGCGAACCCCCTCATCGAGGCCCTCGCGGAGCGACTCGAGGACCGCCTCGAGGAGCCGGACTGGCTGGCGTACGCAAAAACCAGTCCAGCCAAGGAGTTCCCGCCGGAGCAGGAGGATTTCTGGTACGTACGCGGCGCGAGTCTCCTTCGAAAGGTGGCGAAGATGGGCCCCATCGGTGTCTCTCGCTTGGCGACGGAGTACGGGGACAAAGCCGATGGAACGACACGATATGGAAATCGCCCCGGTCGCCGGGTCGACGGCAGCCGGAAGATCATCCGCACGTTGCTGCAGCAACTCGAAGACGAGGATTTGATCCTCCTCGAGGAAGGCGCGGGTCGGCGTCTTGCCCCGGATGGGGAGGCCCTGTTGAACGACGTGGCCCAATCGGTCCACGAGGAGCTCGATCGGCCGGAACTCGAGCGGTACGCGTAACGCTCCGTAATCATTTTCCGCGAACGAGCACTACGATTCGGTAGCAATGAGTGGTGCGCCCGAGGACGACGATCTCGAACAGCTTCGTGAAGAGCGATTGCAGGAGTTACAACAGTCCCAACAACAGCAACAGCCCAACGAGGAGGCGTTGGATGCGCAGCGCGAGGCGGCCGAACAGCAACGAGAGGCGCTTTTGAAGCAGTACCTCTCGGACGGCGCTCGCAAACGACTGAACACGGTCAAAATGAGCCGCCAAGAATTCGGTGAACAGGTCGAGCAACAGCTCATCGCGCTGATCCAAAGCGGCCGGATCGAGCCGAAAATCTCCGAAGAGCAGATGAAGCGGCTGTTGAAGGAACTTCAACCCGAGCAGAAGGACTTCGACATTCGCCGCCGATAGATAGCCCGGATCGGAACTTTCTATGGCGCCGGTCGTGGAGGTACCACGAGGATGTACGAGCCGCTGAAGGGGTTTCGTGATTTCTACCCCGAGGAGATGGAGCCTCGACGGGCCGTGATCGACACGATCGAGTCGGTCGTGACGCGGTACGGGTTCCGCGAAATCGGGACGCCGGCCCTCGAGTCAACGGAGATCTATATCGACAAAAGCGGCCCGGAGATCGTCGACGAACTGTATCACTTTACGGATAAAGGGGGCCGCGACGTGGCATTGACGCCGGAGTTGACACCGACGGTTGCTCGGATGGTCGCACAGCGTCACCTCGAGTTGACGAAGCCGATTAAGTGGTATTCGACGCGACCGTTTTGGCGGTATGAAGAGCCACAGCAGGGACGTTTTCGGGAATTCACCCAGACCAATATCGATATCTTCGGATCGGAGGAACCGACGGCGACTGCCGAAATTCTGGCTGTCTGTGGCGATATGATGACGGCACTCGGGTTGACGGGCGAGGAGTTCGAGTTCCGTGTTTCTCACCGCGACATCTTGACCGCACTCATCGAATCAGTCGATCCATCGGCCGATACCCAGGAGGCGATTCGGGCCGTCGATCGGGCTGACGGCGGTGGAGTGACCGAGACAGTGGACGAGTTGACCGCGGCCGGCCTCGGGGCTGATGATGCCACGACGGTTGCCGAGTCGTTGCGCGAGGCATCGAATGATCTCGCCACATTGCATGAACGAGGCGATGACCGCCTCTCCGCTGCCGTGACGGAACTCGAGGCCGTCCTCGATGCAGCCGGGGATTTCGGCGTTCGTGAGTATTGCACGATCTCGCTTTCGACTGCCCGCGGGTTCGATTATTACACGGGCGTCGTGTTCGAGTGTTTCGACACCGAGGGCGAGGTCAGTCGATCCATCTTCGGCGGTGGGCGCTACGATGACCTGATCGAAAGCCTCGGCGGCCCGTCGATGCCGGCGGTTGGAGTCGCCCCCGGGCTTGCGACGTTATCTCTGTTGTTACAACGGGCGGGGAAATGGCCAGAGACTCGCGGTGCACCATCGTATTTCGTCCTGCACGTGGGTGACACCCGAGGGGTCGCCGCAGATATCGCGAGGAAGCTCCGGGCGGACGGTCACGCCGTCGCCTTCGATGTGGCGGATCGGAGTTTTGGCGAGCAATTGTCCTATGCTGACGCGATCGATGTCGAGACGACGATCATCGTCGGCGAGCGCGACCTTGCGAACGACGAAGTCACGGTCCGGGATATGGACACCGGCGAGCAGGAGCAACGATCGGTTTCGGAGTTCCTTCCGTGACGACCGACGCGGACGCCCCAGACACGCGACCGGTGGCGTTTCGCCTCGCCTACGACGGTCGGGGGTACGCAGGGTTTCAGCGCCAACCGGACGTACAAACGATCGAAGGTGTTCTCTTCGAGGCATTTGATCGGCTCGAGGTCCCATTTGGAGCCGATGACGCACCGGCGGGATACGCGGCTGCCGGCCGCACGGATGCCGGTGTCTCGGCACTGTGCCAGACCGTCGGCCTGCGGGCACCCCCGTGGGTCTCCGCCGCGACGCTGAGCGAAGCCCTGCCCGATACGATTCATGCGTGGGCTTCGGCGCCGGTACCGCCGACGTTTCACGCGACGCACGATGCCTGTCGGCGAACCTACGTCTATCAGCTCCCGGCGGCCGACCTCGACGAAGCGGCCCTTCGTCGTGCTGGGGACGCGTTGGCCGGGATGCACGATTATCACAATCTCGTGACCGACGCTGAAACCGCGAGACGTCGCCTCGAGATCGATATATCGGTGACTGGATCGTGGTGTCAGGTGACGGTTACTTCGAGTGGCTTCGAGCGTCACCTCGTTCGGCGGCTTGTTGCCGTCATGGCCTGCGTTGGTCGTGGCGAGGTGTCGCTGGCCCGAATCGGGCGACTCCTCGAAGCCGAGGCGGTCCCTGGTCACCTGAACGTCGGCCCCGCACCGCCGGAATCACTGGTCCTCACCGATGTCACGTATCCAGCCGTAACGTTCGAGGTCGATGCAGACGCTCGCGAGGAGGCCCACCACGCGCTCAGCGAGACGATCAGCTCGCTTCGAACCCAGGCCCGCACGCTCCGGACGATCCGTCGTGGTCTCGATGGTTCTGGGATGGAGTAATCGCGTTCGACCCTCGTCCGGGGTACGCCATCTCGAGTCTGCCCGCTCCTCGGCCACGAACTGTGCCGATGAGCCGGTCGCATGCGCGCCCCCACTGTCGTGTCCAACACCCCGGTAGCCGCGAAGTCGTGAGCCATTTAGCTCCCACCCCCGAGGCCGAATGCATGAGTGAGGTTCGCCCCCGTGATGACATCGACTCCCACTACAAATGGGACCTCGAATCCATCTATCCTGACGATGACGCCTGGGAAGCCGACGTGGAGACGGCCCGAGAGCTCATCGACGAACTCGCTGCCAAAGAAGGTGAGCTTGGTTCGTCAGGCGACGCCCTCTTAGAAGTACTCCAGCTCCATGAGGAGGTACACCGGATTGCTGAAACAATCTTCGCGTACGCTCGCATGCGGAAAGACGAGGATACGCGCAAAGACGCCTATCAGGCGATGGAATCCCGAGCCCGGTCCTTATACGCCGAAGCAAATAGCGCCTCAAGCTTCATCGAACCCGAGTTACAGGCGCTCGATGAGGAGACCATCGACGCCTGGCTCGCAGAGGTCGATGGTCTCGAAATCTATGATCACTACATCGACGATGTCTTGCGCGGCCAAGAGCACACCCGCTCGACCGAAGTCGAGCAACTGCTGGCCGATCTCTCCGATGTGCTCGGGGCTCCCTCCCAGATCTATACGATGTTTCACAACGCCGATCTGGCCTTTCCCGAGGTCGAAGATGCAGACGGGGAGTCCGTCGAGATCACGAACAGCAATTTCACGACGTTACTCAAACGACCGGATCGATCGTTTCGCAAGCGCGTCTACGAGACGTACTATAACGAGTGGCAGGCGTATCGAAACACCGTCGCCACGGCCTACGAAAACGTCCTGAAACGCGAGGACAAGTTAGCCGATGCCCGGGCCTTCGAGGACGCCCGCCAGAAGGCGCTATTTGGCCCCAACGTCCCGACGACCGTCTATGACAACCTCGTCGGAGCCGTCACCGACAATCTGGACGTCGTCCATCGACACGTCGAGTTGAAGGAGCGGGCTCTCGATCTCGATGCGGTTCGCATGTGGGATCTCTATGCACCCCTTCCATCGGCGGACGAACCGGAGATTTCCTACGAGACGGCCACCGAACACGTGGTCGACGCCCTCGGACTCCTCGGTTCTGAGTACCAAGATCGCGTGGAGGAGGGCATCGAGTCGCGCTGGATCGATGTGTACGAGAATCGGGGCAAGCGCGGGGGAGCCTACTCTGGGGGGACGTACGATACGCAGCCATTCATCCTGATGAACTATCAGGACGATCTCGCCTCAATGTACACGTTGGCACATGAACTCGGCCACTCGCTGCACTCCGAATACACGAGCGAGGAACAGCCGTACGTGTACTCGGATTATCCGATCTTCCTCGCCGAGATCGCGAGCACCGTCAACGAGGTCCTCCTCACCCATCACCTCCTCGAGACGATCGATGACACCGCGTTTCGCCAACACGTCCTGGATCAAGCCCTTGAGCGATTTCGCTCGGTGCTGTACCGCCAGACGATGTTTACCGACTTCGAACAGCGCGCTCACGCACTGGTTGCCGACGGCGAGGCGGTCACAGCGGACCGGCTGGACGATCTCTTTCGAGAGCGCAAAGCGGCGTTTTACGAACCCGCCGAGCTGGATGAGCACATCGATCGCGAATGGATGCGCATTCCCCATTTCTATCGGCCGTTTTATGTCTTCCAGTACAGCACGGGCATCAGCGCGGCCGTCGCCATCGCCGCTGATATCATCGAAGAGGGTGCCCCAGCCGCGCAGCGCTATCGGGAGTTTCTCGCTCTTGGCTCGTCGGATTACCCGCTTGAATTACTTGAGACGGCTGGGGTCGACCTCCGAGAGGTAGATCCGATCGAATCGGCCATTGACGTGTACGACCGCCGCCTCGATGAGTTCGAGGCGACGTTGGCGTAAGTGCCGCGACCCAAAGGCACTTCTACGCCACACGGCATACCTCTCGTGTGATGTCGCAGAGCCCGTCAATTCCCGATCGCCCTCGCCTCGAATTGGACCCGGACATGTCCGCCGAGGAGCAACTCGAGGCGATGATCGATCACTATCAGGACGTGGTGGGGATCCACCGCCAACTGCGCGAGCAGGTCGATCGGGCGAACGAGCGACGGGACGACCTCAAAACGGAGGTCGACCGGCTCCAGCGGGAGAACGAGGCGTTGAAAACCTCTGCCTTGTACGTCGCTACGGTCGAGGAACTCTGGGCTGACGAACGCGAGGGGTTGCTCAGACAACACGGCAACAATCAAGAAGTGTTGACGAACCTCTCCGCCGAGCAGGCAGCCGCCCTTGAGGTCGGCGACCGCGTCGCGGTGAATGACTCATTCACCGTCCAGGAGATTCTCGATGCGGAAACCGACGCCCGGGCCCAGGCAATGGCGGTCGATCACTCGCCGGATGTCACCTATGACGACATCGGCGGCCTCGAGGACCAAATTCGGGAGGTGCGCGAAGCCGTCGAAGCGCCACTGCGCGATCCGGACCAGTTCGCGACGGTCGGCGTGTCGCCACCAGCTGGGGTGTTACTCCACGGCGACCCGGGGACCGGCAAGACGCTGCTCGCGAAGGCCGTCGCCAATCACACCGATGCGACCTTCATCAAGATGGCCGGCTCCGAACTCGTCCGCAAATTCATCGGCGAGGGCTCACGACTCGTCCGGGATCTCTTCCAGCTCGCGAGCGAGGAGGAACCGGCGATCATCTTTATCGACGAGATCGACGCGATTGCTGCGAAACGGACGGAGTCGAAGACCTCCGGCGATGCCGAGGTTCAGCGGACGATGATGCAGTTGCTGTCCGAAATGGACGGCTTCGATGCGCGCGGTGAGATCCGTATCATCGGTGCCACCAATCGCTTCGACATGCTTGATCGCGCGATTCTTCGCCCCGGCCGCTTCGATCGCATTATCGAGGTCCCCACGCCGAACCGGTCAGGCCGTGAAGCGATCCTCGAGATTCACACGGCCGACATGGCCTTGGACGAGTCCGTGAACCTCGAGGAACTTGCCCGGTTGACGCCCGAGTACACCGGTGCTGACTTGGAAAGCCTCTCGACGGAAGCCGGGATGGTGGCCATTCGTGACGGACGGAGGGCTGTCTCCCATGAGGACTTCATGGACGCCCGACACCGCCTCGAGTCGGAATCCGACTCAGGACCGGTCACGTCCGACGGTTGGGCGGATTACGCGTACTGATAAAGCGCAATCCTATTATCGCCCGCAAGCCGCCACCTCGCATGGAGCAGATCAGCGTCGCCGATGGAACTGGTCAGGCGTCAGTCCCAAAAGCGGCCTATGACGCGGCGCTCGCTGCAGCCGGAATCGAACGGTTCAATCTGGTGTCACTATCGTCGATGATTCCCGCCGCAGCCGACCTCACCGTCCAGGACCGAATCGATCTGAGCGGGGCGGTCGGTGCGCTCCTGCCGGTGGTCCAGGCCCGTGCAATCGTGACAGACGAGTCGATCGGTGCGGCCGGGCTTGCGTGGGCCAGACGCGAGAATGGTGAGGGGATCTTTTTCGAGGCGTCAGCAACTGGTCCGGAGGCGATGCGACGCGTCGATGACCGTTTGGAGGCTGGTATTGCTGAGGGCCTGGCGCTCAGAGACTGGGAGGCGACAGACCGAGACCGACTGACGGTGTCGATCGAGAATCCGTCTGCACCGGCTGGCTGTGCCGTGGTCGTCGCGGCGTTTGGGGCCGGCATGAGTCCGTGGGTGGAGTGACGAATCATTTTTCCCCGTGGCTTGCCAATACAGGATACCCGATGTACGAAAATCGCGGCTTCCAGGTCGACGCCGAAGAGGCAGCTACTCCCGAACAGATGCGCACGCTGCAATCGACCGCGGATGCCGTTGCCGATCACGCTCGGCGCCATCTGACCGAGGTGTTCGAGGTCGATGCAGGCGTCGTTTCCACGCCTGACGGCCCGCAGGGCGCCGTCTCGATCCATCTTCCTGATACCCGGCCGGTGACGGCCGGCATTCCACTCGAGCGGTTGGAGAACACCGATGCGGATGAAGAAGCCGAGATGGCCCACACGCTCGTCGCAACGGCCGTCGGGCGGGCCCGCACGCAACTCGGCGATCGATTAGTCCCAGCGGCGCAGTGAGGAGTCACTTCCCCCAGAACGGTTCCGCTTCTCGAATCCGCTCAAGATAGTTCGTGAGCGTCTCTCGCTCGTGATCCGGGAGTTCGTCGGTGAGTTCTAATTCGAGAATCTTCGCGTGTTTTTCCGGAAGATCCGTCCATAGCTCGTCACCTTCGTCGACGCCCCGGCCGATTGTCGGGCCGTCAATGGCAACGCTGACGCGATCGCCATGTGTTGCCGATTCGAGGTCCTCTCCCTCGTGTTGAATGCCTTGGATCATCCCAATGCGCTCGGGCGGTCCGTCCCCACTGAATTTTCCAAGCGGAGTGTTCACTTCGATGCGACCGCCAAGCACCTCGACCCCCACGACGGCAGGATCACTGCTGCGAAAGACGTGATCGGGTAGAATGCGCACGTGTCCAGGGCGGATGATCTGCTCGAGAATCGTTTCCCGTTGTTCCTCCTCCAGGGCGGTGAGATAGTCCTCGTACTCCTCGATGAGTTGATAAATCACGTCATCGCGAAAGACGCGGACGGGTTCCTCTGCGAGCACCTCGTCGGCCTCGGGGAGGACTTCCACGTTGAAACCGACGATGACGCGATGGCGCGGCTCATCGGCCGTCGCGGCGATGCGCACGTCCGTCGGCGAAATGTCCCCGACTTCGGCTCTGACTAAGGGCACCTCGAGTTCGTCTTCGAGGGTACTCGCAATCGCCTCGAGACTCCCGAGGGTATCCGCCTTGAGGACGATGCCGGCCTCCTCGGTGGTCACCTCGATTTCGGCCATCTCGGCCTGCACTTCGTCGATGACGGCGTCGACATCGCGATCGCCGACAACGAGCACCGGCGCCCCGGCCATCGCCTCTTCCAAATCCGGTGCGGCCACTTTCACCCCGGCGGCCGCGGTGACGGCCTCCACTCGGTGAAACCCGCTACCCTCTCGAATTTCCTCAAGCGGTTGCGGTTGCAAGAGCGCGCGGACCGTCGTAACGATGGGTTCCTCGACGCCCCCGACGACGAGTTGATCGTCAACCGCGAGTCGGCCGTCGGTGAGCAGGACATCGACGGTCGTTCCGAGCCCTTGGGCTTCTTTCACCTCGATTACGGTCCCGCGTCCGGGGCCGCTCACGTCAACCGCCATCTCTTCTTTGAGAAAGCGTTGTGCGAGGCCCATCATCACCGCGAGGAGATCCGGGACACCTTCGCCGGTTATGGCACTGACCGGTACGATGCCGACGTTGCGCTGGAAATCTTGCACTCGCCAGTAGAGATCGGAGGAGAATCCGGCATCGTTGAGGGAGCCGATCAGTTGATACAGGCGTTCGTCAAGGCGATCCTGGACGACGCTCGTTTGTTCTTCATAACTCGCTTGAATCGGCGATTCCTCCTGTGGATCCCACCCGGGGATCGTATCGACCTTATTCGCGGCGAGGACGAACGGCGTCTCGCTACGGTGCAGGATCGAGACGGCCTCTTCGGTTTGGGGCTGGAACCCGTCGTCCACGTCGACGACGAGGATCGCGAGATCTGCGAGGGCGCCGCCTCGCGATCGAAGCGTCGTGAAGGCGTGATGCCCGGGGGTGTCGATGAAGAGCAAGCCCGGTAAGTCGAAATCGTCTGGATCGACGAGCGCACCGGCCAGTTCAGCGATGACGTCGAGTGGCACGGCCGTCGCGCCGATGTGTTGGGTGATGGCCCCGGCCTCTTGCTCGGTCACGGCCGAGCCCCGGATCCGGTCCAACAGCGTCGTCTTGCCGTGATCCACGTGGCCCAACACCGCTACGATCGGGGTGCGTAGGCCCGACGCGTCTTCGGGTGATCCTGACATTGCGCGACCGGGAGAAATCCCTATCGAAACCTCCGCACACCGACACATATGGGTGTCGTTTCCGCGCATGAGGGCTGATGAAGGAAAAGTTCACATACACGCACGCGGAACTGCCCGAGCATGACGGACATCCTTGCGAAGAACCTCTCGGGAATGGAGGTCATGGGCGCCGACGGGACCGAGCTAGGCATGCTATATAACGTGACGATGGATCTCCGAACCGGACAGTTGCATGACATCGTCGTCGAACCACACGACGATCGTGGCCCAACGACGCACAATTTCGATACCGACGAGGAAGGCCGCCTCGAAGTGCCGGTCGAGCAGGTCCAGGCCGTCAAGGATTATATCGTCGTCGAACGGTAGATGTACGTTCTCGATTCGTCTGCGTTCATCAACGAGTTCCACGTTAACGAAGCGACGGCGTCGATCCCTGGCGTCCGTGAGGAACTCGAGGACGAGAGCGCGTATCGGTTTGACGCCCAGGAAGGGGCCGGCATGCGGATTCACATTCCGGATCCGGAATCGATCGAACGCATCAAACGGGCGGCGCGGGATCGCGGCGATCTCGATGCGCTGTCTGACACTGATATCAGGTTACTCGCGGCCGCCTTCGAACTCGAGGCCACGCTCGTGACGGATGATTACGCGGTCCAGAACGTGGCGACGATGCTCGAGATACCGATCCAATCGGTCGAACAGGACGGCATCGAAGAGGAACGCGATTGGCGGTTCATGTGCGAAGGCTGTGGGCGGGAATTCGACGAGCAGCTGGAACGGTGCCCGGTCTGTGGCAGCGACCTCACTCGCAAGCGCCCGACCAACGCGTAATCACAGCAGGTTCAACAGGAGCCAGGCGGTCTCTTCGTTCGCGGTCAATTCCACGTACAACGAGAGGAACTGGATCGCATTGTACAGCCCGTGAATGACGGCGGGCACGAGGATGTTTTCGGTCCGTGCATACACCGCCCCGAGCAACAACGAAAGTGCGAAAATGATCAACATCGGGCCAATCGAGTCGGGACTCCCCCCATAGGCGGGAAAGTGTGCCAGTCCAAACAGCAAGCTGGCGACGAAGACCGAAGCGGGTCGGGAGAAGTGATCATACAGCGATTTTTGGATGATATTGCGAAACAATAGCTCCTCGCCGGGACCGATAATCAACAACGAGGCCGGGACGAGGAGAAGTAGGATGAATGGATCGCCCTCCATTGCCACCTCGACGATTCCGTGTTCCGGCATCGGGGTTCCGAGGGCCTGCATAAGCAGGGAGATCCCGATGAGGGCCACGAACACGCCGACGGTCCCACCGATGATCCACCCCACATCGGAGAGGGAGGGCCATTTGAGATCGATAAACGCGGGCCCCCGCGATGAGCCTCTGAGATAGAGGAACGCGACCGAACCCATCCCAAGTCCCAACGAGAGGGCCGAGACGGCGATCAATTCGGTCTCAGCGAGTTCCCGGCCGAGGACGCTCAACCCGCCCAAGAGGAGAATGAACTGCCAGAGGATCATCGAAACGAGGCCGGCGAGGCCGACGACGGTCCCGATGCCGACCGCACGCAGGCGGCGACGGGCGTCGGCCGTGGGGATCGCGTACCAATCGGCGATCGCAGCCGTGAGAATCACGCTCCCGCCAAGGATCGACCCCAGGGCACCCGCAAGGCCATCGATGTTCCCGACCAAATAGGCCCAATACGCGAACGTGCCGAGGGCGATAAACCCCGTCCCAGCGATTCCGATCAGCGCGGTGGGTGCATGTCGTTCCCGCTCGTCGATCGATCGCCAGGCGATGACGAATCCCGTGAGGACGGCGAGGAGGACACTTGGCCAACCCACATCCGGGCCGACTGTTAGTGCCCCGGGCCAAGTGCCGGCACTTGCGGCGAGGCCGAGTGCCGCGCCGACGAGCGCCGTAATGACGGGATAGCGGGGAGCCATATCCTCCCTTGTGGTAGGACGGCTTTAGAATCCTCGTTTTCAGGAAATCCGCAGCCCCGTGTCGTCTCGCAAGTGCTCTGTGCGTTCCGTCGTGCGACCCGCAAGCACGTCTCGCGTCGCTTGTTTTCCCCACTCGACTGCCGGTTGATCGAACGGATCAACGCCGATGAGCTCGCCGTAGGTAATGCACGCGAGTTGGAGGCCGACCAATACCTCCCCAAGCGCCTCGGCATGCACCTCGGGGATGTCGATCCGTACCGTCGGGCGGTGGGCGAGGGCCAGCCCCGCCTCAAGCGCCCGTCGTTCGATATCGACGAGGCTCGCGAGTGTCGTCCCATCGAGGTCGTCACCGGCGGGTGGGACCGCTTCGTCAGGGGTGGTTTCCACGTTGAGGACGGTGACGACCGTATCACGCCGACCGTCCCGCCATCGCTGCAGTTGGGAATGGTGATCGGCGATGCCACGACCCGCAATCGGCGTTTGGCCGAGGCCGTCCTTGCCGAGGCTTTCGGCCCACAACTGTGCGAACCAGTCCCCGGTGGCCGAAAGCGCTTCGGCGTACGGAAGCAACACGTTCTGGGTGGCTCCCCGGGCGGCAAGTGCCGCCATCGTCGCGCCATAGGCGACGGGCGGTGAGTCGAACAGCGAGGGTCTGAGTGCATCCTTGGCTGCCTGCCCCCCGGCAAGCAACGCCTCGATGTCGATCCCCAGCATCGCGAGGCTGGGCAGCGCCATCGTCGAGAGCACGCTGTATCGACCGGGGACGCCCGCAGGTGGTGCCAGTAGAGGTACGTCGGCCTCCTTTAGTTGCTGTCCGAGCGGTCCCGTCGGATCGGTCGTTCCGAGCGTCCGTTCGGTCCAGTCCACACCGGCTTCGGCCATTCGTTCGCGCACCACGCGAAACGTCGCACGGGTTTCGACCGTCGTCCCGGATTTGGAGACGACGTGGAGGCGTGCATTGGTCAGATCGATGGCGGAAAGCACGCGATTGAGGTACGCGGGATCGATCGCATCCAGGACGTAACACGTCTGCGTCGGCGCGAGCGCCTGTGCAACCGCTCGCGCGCCAAGCGCGGAGCCGCCCATGCCAATGACGAGGACCGCCCCGTCCCCTTCAAGCTCGTCGGAGACCTCCTCGATGCGATTCGGGTCGACGCGATCGGGGAGGCTCAGTGCGTTATAGCCGTGTTCCTCGGCCTCGATGCCCGTGCGAATCCGCCTGACGACCGACTCGACGGTATCGTCGAGACGCTCCAGCGAGGCGCGACTCACCCCTGGTGAGGCGCCGTGTGCGAGGGCCCGGCCGAGCTCGAGTTCCATATCGGCGCGCCTCGGGGAGGCCGTAAAACCGTTCCGTACCAATCGACTTATGCGCGACCGCTGGCGAGGGCCGCCAATGGAGCTGGCCTCGACGAGTGCGCTGGCCCAACATTACGGGAGTGCGATCAATTCGGGCCGGTCATGGGTCTTGCGTGGATACGCGGCCCTCGCGGTGCTTTTGTCGGCCTTTGTCGTCCTATTAGTGGTTCTCGCGCTCCCCGGGTGGATCGCTCGGGCGGTCGATACCTCCGCGACGTTGATGCTGGCACCGGGCTTGCTCGTCCTGGTGGGGCTGGCGCTGGTTGTGGCGTGGTATGCGCCGGTGTATCTCGCGGTGCGCCGCTGTCCGACCCCGGGGACGGCCCGTGGACTAGAACGCGTTTACGGGCTTTGCGGGTTCGGGATCATCATCGGAGTGTACATCGGTCTGCTCATCGCCGTACCGCCTGCTGAACAGACGACGCCGCCGGCCGCCATTGCGCCTCTCGTGGAGGTGCTGTACGGAATGCCGCCCGCCGCCGGTATCGTGCCGCCGCTTGTAGCAATGGTCGCGTTGATCGCGATCGATCGAATCTACCGCACTTAGGCGTGGGGTCCGGCCGCACTTTGGACCTCCCAGCCTCCAGCGATGTCACAGGCTTCCCGAACGTCGTAACGGATCTCGGTCTCTCCCCCGACAGTTTTGCCCCCGTCGAGCGCTTCGATCCGCAGCGGCACATCGAGGGTGCTTCCACAACACCCTACACCGACGAACTCCTCGAAGACGTCGCCGACACTGACGGTCCCGAGGGTCTTGCGAAGGTACGCACGAAAGTGGCGGGTGTCGAGTTGCTGTCGCCCCCACGTGGAGAGATCGGCCGGATAGCTGATCGTCACCGCAGTGGCCGCGTCAGCATCGCTCATACCCACAGATAGACAGTCCGGGCGTATAACGGTTCCTGCGGGTGGAATCCGATAAGAAGGCTTAACCGGGGACACCTCGCTACCGTCGGACAATGCTACAGTTCGAGATACCGGAGCCTGAGTACGACCGGTACTCGAACCGGCAACTCGCGGCCATACCATTGGTCGTGTTATTGCTGGCCGCCACTATCGTCGGCGGAGCCTGGGTCCTCACTGGCACGCCGACCGACCTCGGAATCGAATTCACTGGGGGGACCGAACTGACCCTCCAAACCAACGCTGACCGCGCCGACCTTCAGGCGGCCTTCGACGAGCCGATCGAGTCCATTCAAGGGGTACAAGGCGAGAATCAGTATATTCTCGAATTTTCGATAATCGATCAACAGGCCCTCGTCGATCAGGCCGAGGCCAACCTTGATCCGCCTTCGCCGGATGCCGAGTTAGTCATCGGAAGCCGGGAGTTTTCCGCGACCTTTGCCGGCCAGCAACAACAGACGGCCCTGGTGGCGATCGTCGCCGCGTTTCTCGGCATGAGCATCCTTGCGTTCCTCTTCTTTCGAACGTTTATCCCGTCGATTGCGATCGTCGTCTCGGCGTTTTCCGATCTCATGATCCCGCTGGCCGTTATGACGCTGTTCGGCATCGAACTCTCGCTGGGGACGGTCGCCGCCCTGTTGATGCTGATCGGGTATAGTGTGGACTCGGATATTCTGTTGAATACACATATCCTCAAACGAAGCGGCGACTTCTATGACAGTACGTATCGAGCGATGCAAACCGGCGTCACGATGACCCTCACGTCGATGGCTGCAATGGCCGTGATGTTCGTCACTGGCTCACTGTTCGCCATCGAGATTCTCGCTGCGATCGGCTTGATTCTGACCGTCGGGCTGGCCGCGGATCTGATGAACACGTACTTGCTCAATCTGAGCCTGTTGCGGTGGTACAAGTTCAAGGGGGTGGCACGATGAGCGCGCCGCGCCGCGTCGCGGGATTCATGCGAAACAACTGGCGGATTACCCTCCTCGTCGTCCTCGTCCTCATTGCGAGTTACTTCCTGTTCGTCCCCGGGGCGACGATCGGGGATTCGGGAACGGTCGCTGGCGAGGCAAACACCGGCGTGACGAACCTCCAATTCGGCATTGACCTCGCCGGTGGGGCTCGAATCTCCGCACCTCCCCAAGGTCTCACAGCGGAGGATGTCTCGATTACTTCTGGCGATCAGGCAGATGAGGTCACCCAAACGCTCACCTCGGCGTTGAATATCACCGAGCGTGATGTTCGTATCGATACGCCGGACGGAACGGTCGAGGTATTCGAACCCAACGTTTCCGAGGGGCAGTTTCGTAACGCACTGCAGTCTGCAGGCCTGTCCGACTTCTCGATCCGAGACGGTGTCACGAGTGAGACTCGCAGCCTCATTGTCGACGTATTGAGCAACCGCATCGACGCGATCGGCTTCGGTGGCGCCAACGTTCGGTCGTTCACGACTGCCGGTGGTGAAAGCTTCATCGAGGTCGAATCACCCGGACGTACCGTCGATGAGCTGCGCGACGTCATCGGCGATCGTGGGGTGGTTGATGTCGTGATGCATTACCCGGGTGATGATGGCTACGAGGAACAAATCGCCCTCCAGCAGGACGAAATCGGTGACATCGGCACCGTTCAGTTCAACGACCAACGCCAGCAATATGAGGTCCCCGTCACGGTCGCCTCGGACCACGTGGATGAGTTCATCGATCTGATGCAAGAGGGTGGCTTCGACCAGCCGGGTGGCTGGGGGAGCTGTGAGTACCCGGTGGATCTCCCGGAGGACGAGCAACCACCCCAGGAACGCCCGGAGGATGGGTGGGGGCACTGTCTCCTCATCGTTCAGGACGGTGAGATCCTCAGTGGGTACGGTGTCAACCAGAACCTCGGTGAAGAGTTTCAGGATCCACAACGGCAGTTTGCGATCGATCCGACGTTCGTCATCTCGGTGAGCGACCCCAACGAGGCCCAAGAGGTGCGGATCAATCTCGAGGAGGGTGCACTCGCGGCCCAACTCAACACGACGCCCCCGGCGGCGACGTCGTTCCTCGTCTCCCCAGTCCTCGCCGAATCGTTCCTGCAAAACTCCTTGATCACCGGCGTCCTGGCCGTCTTGGCCGTCGTGCTCATGGTCTTCCTCCGATACGGTGAACCTCGGATTGCCGTTCCGATGTCGGTGACGGCACTCTCCGAACTGTATCTCCTGCTCGGCTTTGCGTCGGCCGTCGGCCTCTCGCTCAATCTCGCCCACATCGCCGGTTTCGTCGCTGTCATCGGGACCGGGGTGGACGATCTGATCATCATCGCCGATGACGTCCTTGGCCAATCGGATGTGCGTTCGCGTCGCGTCTTCGATAGCCGGTTCCGAAAGGCGTTTTGGGTCATCGGGACCGCCGCGGCGACGACGATCGTCGCCATGAGCCCGCTTGCACTCATGTCCCTCGGCGACCTCCGCGGTTTCGCCATCATCACGATTCTCGGCGTCCTCATCGGGGTGGCGATTACCCGTCCCGCCTACGGGAACATCCTCCGGATGATCAAGACGGATTTCTAACGGCCGTCAAAAAGTTTCGAGACGTTCTTGTTCGGCGGCGGCCAGCGCGTCTTGACTGGTCTGCCAGCGGCGGCGTGCACAGGGTGGTAACTCCCCGTGGTCGTCCACGTACTCCGCGAGGAATGCGCGGGTCGTGGGATCCGATGGATAGCCCGACCCAACCGCACCGAATCTCCGCTCGAGCCGTCGCACGTGACGCTCTCTCGCGGCCTTCGCGACGATACTGGCCGCACTGACGATCGATTCGGTCGCATCTGCCTCGATGTGAGCGGTCACCGGTACGGCGGTTTCGAGTCGACGTTTAACGCGCGTTGCGTACCGATCCGTATCGCGCTCGGCGGTATCCACGATGGCTGTGGCATCCGATGTTGCCAGCCCGTCGATGACGGCCGCATAGCCGTCGGCCTCGAGGGTCGTAAGTGACGCATCGCGTTCGTCGATGACGGTGGCCGGCACCTCCCACACCGCTGTCCGAATGGTGTCCTCCGTATGGAGGACGTTCGCAAGCGTCTGTCGCCGAGATGGCTGGAGTGTTTTCGAGTCCGCGACCCCTTCTGGAAGGGCGTCCTCGTCGGCCACGGCGACGCCAGCGACGAACAGTGACCCCAGTACCGGACCACGGCCGGCCTCGTCGACACCGATGCGTGTGCCCATCGATACTGGCTGTGCAGCCTCGATCGCTATAGGGTTACGCCTCGGGGGCCGGATCGTGTTGGTCGAACCATTCAGCGATTGCTTCGAGGCGATGGATCGCCCGCTCCGGATCGCCAATGTTGTGGTGCTCGTTCGGATAGATCACGAGCTTGGCTTCCGTCCCTTGCTTGCGGATGCTGACATAGAGCTGTTCGGACTGCGTCGGTGGACAGCGCCAGTCCTGCCCCCCGGCTGTGATGAGGGTCGGTGTCTCGACCCCCTCGACGTCGAGGATCGAGGAACTCTCGTCGTATGATTCGGGCACCTCCCACGGGAGGCCGAATTCCTCGCCCATCCAGACCTGTGAGTCACTCGTCCCGAAATCGGCCCGCAAATCGTAGATGCCGTGTTCGGCCGCTGCGGCTGCAAAGCGATCGGACTGCGTAATTAGATATCCCGTCGAGATGCCGCCATAGGAAAAGCCAAGGGCGAAGAGTCGCTCCGGATCCGCCCAGCCACGATCGACCAGATCGTCGGCGACAGATAACATATCTTCGACCTCGTAGCTACCCCATTCGCCTTTGAGGATTTCCGCGAAATCCGCGCCGTAGGAGGTACTCCCCCGGTAGTTGGGTTTGCAGATCACGTAGCCTCGACTGGTAAAGTACGAGAAATCGAAATTGAACTCGGGATCGTCATACGACATTGGCCCTCCGTGCATCCACAGCATCACCGGATGCGGATTGGGATCGGCGGGATCGAATGAATCCGGGTAATACACCATCGACTCCACCTCGTGCTCGCCAGCATCGGTTTCGAACCGGGTGAACGATGCCGTCGGGAATTCATCGAGGAACGCCCGATTGAGATCGGTCGCCCGGGACGGCACCCCGGCATCCGTGGCGAGTACCTCGGCATCGATGGTGTAGATGTCATGCCCATCCACCGGGTCGGAGATGCTATAGGCGACTGCCTCACCACCCACGTCGACGAAGCGACACGACTGCGATTGTGAAAGTCCGGCGTCGAGGGGAATCGGATCGCCCCCGTCGGTCGGCAGCGCATACAGCCGTGACCACCCTTCCTCGGCGAGACTGGCGAGAACGGTGTCGTCATCGAGGAACTGGGGTTCGCCAAACCATGAGATCGTCGCATCGAGCTCATCAGTCAACACCTCGACGGTATTGCCTGCAGCGTCGGCGACGAAAACATTTCGAGGAAGGTACCAGTTGTCCGCCGCACGCCCGCTGAAGGTGAGGCGTTCTCCGTGGGCATCCCACGTCGGTGCGAGGAACGTGTAGTCCCGATCGGTAATACGGGTTACCTCGCCGGATTGTGCATCGACGACAAAGACGTTCGACACGGCCGTGTCGTCCGGGCGCTCTTGCTGACAGGTGACGAACGCGATTTCCTCGCTGGACGGGCTCCACCGGGGCAATAGCCCTCGTAGCGGCTCGTACGCGCCGGCACCGTATGCCTCATCGAGACGACGGGATTCGCCAGCGTCGATGTCGTGCACGAACAGGTAGGTCGTTACCTCATCGGTATACCCGACGCCGTTCATCTTGTGTTGGAGCCGTTCCACTTCGACGGGGCCGTCCTCTTCCCGCCGTTCGAGGTACTCGGCTTCCTCGTCGGTCGGATCTTTCGCGGAGAAGACGATCCGCTCGCCATTGGGCCCCCAATCGAATTCGCGGACGCCCCATTCGCGATCTGTCAGTTGGATCGGGTCACCGCCGCGCTCGAGGTCGAAGGCCCAGACCTGCGGTTTCGGCTCCTCGTCGCCGGGGCCTCCGGTGGGTTCATCTTCCGTCTCCTCGTCTTCATCCGCTGATTCGTCCTCGGACCGACCGACCCGACGGTCGATGTCCTCTTCGCGGCTGGCGACGAAGCCGAGCTTCGTTCCGTCCGGACTCCAGCGGGGTGCGCTGCCGTCGGAGACGCGGGTCAGTCGATGCGGTTGGCGGCTACCGTCTGTCGGGACCGTGAACAGGGAGTTATACGCCTCATCTTCTTCGCCGTCGTACTCTTTCGCAAGGAAGGCGACGCGATCACCGTCAGGCGACACGGCGATATCCATGATCGACGTAATGTCGCGAATGGCTTCCGTGGGAATCGCTTCCGACATGTGTTCACCCACCCGAGGCTAACGACCATCAATGGCTCGGAAGCGGCCAATTACGAGGGATCGAGACGAGCCGATTCGGGGACAAACTGGGTGTCGCCGGCCGCTTCGACCGCGATGACATCAAGTGCCTCGACGGAAACGGCTACGCCGAGTTCGTCCGCCAAGCTCGGATCGGTGCGACCCGCATCGCCATGAAGTAATTCCTTGATGTAGAGACCTCCTTCACCTCGAATCCGTACGGTGGCGGTGTCGCCCTCGAACGCCTCGAGGGTCGCCTCGTAGACCTGTCGTTCTCGCATGCGGTCCGCGCGGCGATGGTCGACTCGAGTGGGTGTCCGCTGTTCGATCGTCGCTTCCGCCAACTGCGCCACCGCCGAGGCAACGTCGTCGCGATCGAGTGGGCGCGCGAAACTGATATCAGCACGGTATGTCTTGTCCGCTGAGAGCTCCTTGACCCGCTCGACCATGTCGTAACTCACCATTGCGAGGTCGCTGACCGTTACCGCCCCGTCGCTCTCGACCTCGATGGTTCGCGCCAGCTCCTCGAGATCGGTTGCACGTCGTTTTGGCTCGGCTACTTCGATCACGAACGGTCGGCCGGTGCCGAGCATTCGCGCATCGACATCCTCGCGTCCCGCGCCGTGGAAGGTTGCGTCGGAGCCCCCCAGCGCCTCTTTCACGTGCGGGGCCGAGAGCTGTTCCACGCTGCGGGCGTACCGGTACCCGCTCCCGTCGCATTCCACACAGGCCTCGGCGTCGACTTGCCCCGTCCCGTCACACGCCGAACACGGCCACTCCGTCTGTGGGATCCCTCGCTCGTGTTTTCGATAGCGGCCATACACGAAGGCGGCATTGACCTGCACGTCGAGCTCATCGGCCTCGAGGTCAAGCACCACGAGGACATCGGGGCGGTCGAAATCGACGTCGGCGTCGGTCAGCTCCCCAACTCGTTTGCCGACCTCGCGATTGTATGCTGACTTGAACCGTTCACCGGCGTCCGGATCGCCTCGAGCGTCCTCCCGGAGTAACTCGTCGTTCGCCTCCACGAACGCCGGTGGGCGCGTGCCGATTTGGTAGGTGTCAAACTCGTACTCGGAGAGGGCCGAGACGACTCGGTCTGCGTACGTATCGTACCGGTTGCAAAGGCCCTCACAGACCCAACAGGACTCAGATACACCGGCTTCGTACGGTTCATCCTCGGCGATAGCCCGAGCAGTTCGGAGGGCTCTCCCCCGTTCGGCGTTCGTCAATCCGTAACTCCGATCGGCGACGGTCCGGCCGAGACAGGCATCACAAAGTGGGCCGGTATCGAGCGCCCGATGCGCGATCGCCACCACATCCATGGTAAACCGTTCGTCCCGCGCGTGAAGTGGATTCCCATCGCTCGGGCAACCGAGGGATTCTCGGGGGTGCCCCTCATGGGATTCACATGCGCACCTTCGTGGCTGTCGGTCATACGGCTCCACTCACCCCTGACTTTCCGTTAGACGATCTTGCCGGGTCGGCTGGCCGTCTCGACGTACTCTGCCGGTATATCACGGCGGCGTTTCTTTTGTCACATGATATTCGCGACGATGTTCGGGTCTTTGTGGTCATTCAAGACGAGCTCACGCTCGAATTTCGGGGCGACGAACTTCGCAATCTCAATCCGGATGAACGCTCGACTGCGGCACTCGTTCGGGATGCGCTTAAAACCGCTGATGATCGGGCCTTTGGTAGCCGTCCGGTCGCAAGTTCGCCAGGCATCTACGCTCGTCGCCAAGGCGTCGCCGAAACTCTCGACATTGCCGGCGGGGTGGGCATCCGTTTGTCGCCGATGGGTGATCGACTTTCGACGGACGCCGTTCCCGTAGATCCCACCTTCATCCTCTCAGATCATCTGGATTTCACCGACGCCGAACAGGAACGCATCGATGGACACGTGGACCGTACAGCGTCCTTGGGACCGAAGGCCGTCCACGGCAATCACGCGATTGCGATCGCCCACAATATCTGCGATCGGGCGGAAACGGGTTGATCCACTCGCAAACAACAGTCTTGAGAGGGACCTCGGCAAAGTTGCGTACTGATGCGGGTAGGCATTATTGGAGCTGGGATGACGGGACTTGCAACCCTCCATGAGTGTCGAACTCGCGGGATGGACGCGATCTGTTTCGAAGCGTCTGAGACGGTGGGCGGTGTTATCCGATCGGTCGAGCGGGATGGAACGATCCGCGAGTGGGGTCCGCAACGGATGAGAGATGCAGGAATCCTTTCCGAATATTTCCAGACGTTCGATCTCACGGACGATCTAATTCACGCCGACTCCGAGGCGATCTACATTTATCGCGATGGAACGTTACATCCCCTCCCGACTGATGTGGGGTCATTTCTCCGGTCCGATTTGCTCAGCAGGCGCGCCAAAGTGCGCATCCTTCGTGAACCGTTGACGGCCTCCCGGCGTGAGGGTGAAACGGTTGGTGCGTATTTTCGACGCAAGCTCGGGGATGAAGCATACGAGGCGATCGTTGCACCGCTTTTCGGGGGGATTTACGCGTCGGATCCGGACCGCATGCCAGTCGAACATACCCTCGGGCCGATTGCCAAACTCGAGGAACGATACAACAGCTTGCTCGTTGCGGCACTCAGACGACTTGGGAGCGATGATCGTCCACCAGCTGTCGTGCTCCGGGACGGATTACAGACACTGCCGACGCGTATCGCCGCCAGATACCAATCATCGGTGGTAACGGAATCGCCGGTGTCGACGATCGAACCCCGTGGAGATGAATATCTCCTTCGAGGACCAAACCTCGAGGAATCCGTTGAGCACGTCGTCATAACCACCCCGGCACCGATCGCCGGTGACCTACTCGCAGATATCACCCCGGATCTCGCGTCAAACCTCCGGAATTTGACCTACAGTCCCCTCGCGCTCGTGTATCTCGAAAGCGACGTACCTCGGGAGGGCATGGGCGTACAGATCGTTCCCGAAGCGGGTTTGAAAACCAGAGGCGTCACGTGGAACGGCAATGCGTTCGGACGAGACCGACTCTGCACGGTGTTTTTCGGGGGGATGGAGCACCCGGAGGTTGTGGACTGGTCGGATGAACGACTGCAGGATGTGGCTGTCTCGGAGTTCGAGACGATTCATGGGACGTCAGCAAGGGCACGTGGCGTGCATCGAGTCGAGCCTGGGATCCCGAGCTTCGATCACGATTGGAATGGACTTGATATTACGGACGTGCCCTCAGGTCTGACGGTGGCGGGTAACTATACGGGTCGGGTCGGCGTTCCCGGCCGACTCAGACAGGGTCGACGCATCGCGGCGGAATTGGCGCCAGACGACGCCTGATCAGTTCGCATCGAGGACGTCGAATTCGACCGCGAAGAGCGGTTCCCAGAAAACGAATCGGTACCGACCGGTGGGTAGGTCGGGACAGACTGTGAGCGCATCCTCGTGGCGGTGTCCTTCGAGGACGCCAGTAGGGGTAAGGGAAATCTCCCACGTGAATCCCTCCTCGGGCTGATGCTCGATCGCCTCGTCGGTATATGGTCGGGGGGAGCCGTCGGCCCACCCGCGGATGTCCTGCCAGCCCGCTTCGGTGAAGACTTCGAGGTTATATTTGTGCCTGTTGCCGGTATGCTGGGGCGCGTCTGTGACGTTGTTGAGGGTTATCTCGATGGTGTCACCGAGGTGTTGTTCGAGGTCATTGACGCGGAGTGAAAACGCCGGGCGAGGCTTGGCTTCGTTTTCCTCCGAGGAAGCCCCTTGCGGATCGTATCCCGGCTGGAGTCGCTCGAAGTTATCGTCCTCACACGAAAGGGATTGAGGTACGGAACTGGGTTCGTCCTCAGGACCCATCGAGACGGGGATTCCATCCGCCAGATTTCCTGCGACACTCCATTCGCCGGTTTCGACGGTGCGGGTTTCCGTCTCGTCCCACCCGGTCGTGATGGAGACCGTTGCAGTATCTGGGACCTCCCCGTCGATCGCCGCCACGACGACCGCGTTGGGATAGGTGATTGCTTCCCCGCAAATGGCGTCCTCATCGGCGGAGCTCGTGACTGTCGCGGCAACGGTTAGCTCTCCATCGACGAATTCGACGTCGTCGACGGACATGGTATCGTGACAGGTATTCGGTCCCGGACCGCGCAGAAAGCCAATGACGGCCTCGTCCAGTAGTGCCTCGTCGATATCGAGGTCAAGTTCGTCCGCCGCTGTCGAATATCCAAGGGCCTCGAGGAAGGTATGGAGTTGATCCAGTTCCTCGAACAGGGCAGCATAGACATCCTGGTGGTCTGCATCGCCCAGCCACCCCGGCTGGGACAAATCTGATCCGAGTTGATGGACAAACGTGTCTGTCACGGTCGGACCAGTCGGGGTAGGTGTCCCTGGATTCCCGTCCTCGTTCGCCATCGAGTCGATACAGCCGGCGAGAGCGGCGACGATACCGCCACCAGCCAGGCTGAGGGTCCGTCGTCGCGTCGGTGTGGTCATATGAGTCACTTCCCGCTATGAATTAAAGGTCGTGTCGTAAGGTACGATGACTGTTGTACCAGGCCAATTTATTTCCGAAAAAGATTCCTCGGCAGATCGATTGCGCGCCGTTTGCTGCCTTCGATAGGTGGGTGGTCGGTGAGCGCGAATGCAGTGGGAACAAAATTCGAATTCGACTGAACCATCCACGTTTTACTAGGTAATTCGAATATGCAGTTGGTCAGATTGGCTCTTGACTGGGCGAATATTTTAGAATAAAGATTAAAGTAATAAAGGTATCTCGGCGTTTCAATTCGGAAAAGGCAAGAATATATGGTGATTGACGAACTATTCCAACCAGAATCGACCGTGAAACTTCGACAACCAACAGACTTCCTCATCTTGGAAGCACTCGAGCGCCACGGACGTAATGTCGCCCCGAACTTAGCGGAACTAATCGACAAGAGCCGGAAAAACATCAATACCCGGCTCCCGGTTTTGAACGATTACGGCCTCGTTCGCAAAATCGGCCCGTCGAACAACTCCGGTCTCTATGAGATCACGGAGAAAGGCTGTGTCGTGCTCCAAGTACGGGATCGGTATGACGAGGTCGAGGACTTCGATGCCCTCGTTGAACGCCGGCTGGAGTCGGCTGATGCGTCCGAGGCGGCCGTCGCTGGAGGCGGCGACCAGGAATTCGTCTGAGTGAGACCTCTGCGTCAACGAAACGAAGAGTTCATCGTCAGAGCGCGCTCTCCTTCATCTCCCGGTCTTCGCAACCGTTAAAGCGGTCTCGGCCCCCAAGATGTGGATACGGGCCGGTGGGGTAGCTTGGTATCCTTCGGCCTTCGGGTGGCCGTAACCGCAGTTCAAATCTGCGCCGGCCCATTGCGCACCGGCATCCTCCTTGCTTGACTTCGGATCGAGCCCGTGGACACCGTTCGGTGCTACCTCCGACCCTACACCCGCTACTATATTCTCGTTGCGTCCCCAGCAGCGTTCTCACGGGCCAGCTCGGCTACGTCCGCCGCTTCGATAAGTCGATACACGGCAAGTCCGAGCAACAGGAACGTCCCCCACATTGCCGGCTGAAACCAGGCGACGTTGGCCGAGACGAACTCCGAGGCCGGGAGCCACTCGGGATGATTGATCAGAACCTCGATCACGTATCGATGCAGGTGGACGAGCAGGACGGCTAACACCGGGAGCCACGGACGCCCGTCGGAGTGTTCGAACTCCACCGCGGTGAGTATCACCGCCGGGAGCAAGACGAGGACGAGATCGTGTGAATCAGCAGCAGGGGCCAGGATGGGGATCGCGGCGACACCGAGGGCGAAGGTGCTCAACCTGGCCTGGCGTGAATCGGATCGGCGGCCGAGAATCGCCAGCGCGATGGCGGCGATGACGCCCAGGGCGCGCAGTGGGAGGCTCACGCCACCGAAGACGTGTAAGGGGTAATATGCTGATGAGGTGTCCCACAGTGCTGATGGCGTTCGCTCACCCCAGCCTTTCCCCCACGTCAACACGTCGAGATACGTCTCGTGGTTTTCGAGGCCGAATACCCAGAAGGACCCAATCGCGAGGAGGCCAAGCATGCCGAATGCGCCAGCGAGTCGGTACCGATCCCTGAGCAGATGGGCACCGGCCGGCGCATAATGCAACTTGACGGCACTGCCGAGCGTGGTCAAGGCACCGCTTGCCAGTCGATACCCCCGGGAGAGGCGGTCGTTGATGGCGAGTTCTTGACAGTAAAACGCGAAACAGAAGGCGGCGGCGAGGAGGCTGGCCGTTTGTGCCCACTTGAAATCGCGCAACGCCGGCTGGAACGAAAGGAGTGCCACCAGGCCGAGAAGGCGTTCACCGACGCCCGGGGCGTAGCCGAGGCGGCGAACGACCGCCTCGAGACCGACCCAGAGCAGTATCAACGAGACGACGCTGAAGAGGATCGCTCCCGGGTAAAAGTCGAACGTGGCGAAGGGGACGAACACCAGGAGGGTCACGGGAGGATAGAGATAGCTGCCGTGATACCCGCCAGCCTCGTCGGCCTCATAGATGATTTCGCCGGCCTCCCATCGATCGACCGCACCGGTATATGCGCCGAAATCGTTGAAGCCGAACGGTGTCACGACGTCGTGCTGGCGCAAAACGAAATCGATCGGAAGCCAGAACAGTAAGATACCGGCCGTGAGAGCACCGATCGCGGCGAAAACAGGGTGATCACGAGCGAGAGCGAGGACCCGCCTGCGCATATCGGTGCATGCGCATTCGGCGTAAAGATGCTACCGAAAGTGCCCCCGTTCAGGCCTGGGCATCGACGAGGCGTTCGTAGACGTGTTCGAGTTTTGGGGAGATCGCATCCAGGGTGAACTCGGACGCCTTGTCCGCCGCATTCCGGCCGATACGATCGCGTTCGTGTTGGTCATCGAGAAGGCGTTCGATCTTTGAGGCGAACTCGTCTCGGGCTTTGAGACACTCCCGATCGTCTTCGAGCCAGTCGTAGATGGGGAGGTCACGGATGACTGGCGCTGCGCCACAGGCCATCGCTTCGAGGAGGGCCATGCCCTCGTTCTCGTTTCGAGTCGGCCAGCAGAAGATATCGCCCGCCGCGTAGGCGCCGGCGATGTCGTCCACGTAGCCGGTAAACGTACAGTTTTCCGGTGCGCCATTGACGAGTTTCGTCGTCGAGCGCCGACGCAGCAATCGGTCCACGGTGCCACCACCTGGGTTCAGGTAGCCAAACCAGACGAAGTCGGTGTCGGGGAGAGCTCGGGCCGTTTCGATGAAGGTCCGCAGTCCCTTGCGTTCGATCACGTGTCCGACCATGAACACGACGGGTGGATCGATGTCGTATCGATCGAGGTACCGCTGGCGGAGGTCTGGGTCGTCGTGTCCCTCGATTTTCCTTGGATCGAACCCGTTGCTGATGACGGTGGTGGGGACGTCGGAGTACTCAGCGATGACTTCGCGGTTGTACTCGCTCGGACAGATGAGGTGATCGGCGTGGTTGTACGCGTACGAGAGATAGGGTTTGGCGACGCGGGAAAGTGCATTGAAGAATCGAAAACTATCACGCATGTCCTCGGCGGTTTGGTGGGTGTGGATGAGGACGGGGACTCCGGCCCGTCGCGCGCGTTTTGCATAGTACAGCGAGCGCGGCCCCATGTTGTTCAGATGAAGCACATCGGCGTCGATCGTGGGGCTGGTGGTGTACTCGATCCCGAGCCGATCGAGCACAGTTCGCTGGTTTTCCACCGATTGCGCGTGGCCACCCGTAATCTGTGATTCCCACTCGAAGTAGTGGCTGACGCGCATTGGATGAATCGATGATCCCGCAGCCCTTGAGTGCTGCACTTTCTCCTTCGGGCAAACAGCTAGGCTGTCTGAATCGCTCAGGCCACGGGAGCAGTGTGATCGAGCCAATCGAGGAACGTTCCCGACAGGAGGGTCTCACGTTGGTTTTCGATGTATTCCGTTTGGCCCGATTCGATAGCACTGACGAACGCATCCACGCCCATACGGGAATGTCACGCCCGCGAGCGAAAAATGCACTCGCCGACTATGACCCCGAGACGTCAAACTCGTAGACGGCGATCTCGTCGCTCCCACAGGCCGGACAGGTCTCGGACTCCCGTTCGACAGTGGTCCCACATGCACGACACTCATGGACAACGACGGACCGATCGCGCGAGCGCCCGATGACGTACGCCAGTGGGTTTACCATGGTGGGATTTCGCAAGCCCGCCACCGCTGTTGGCACCCGAGATCAATGCTCCCCCTCACGGACCTATCACCAGGGGCGCCCCCGGCATAATACCTCACCATAGTTCACCCGACACGTCGAGACGCCGGTACGTTTATCGAAGCGATACATCGCCTCGGTGGTCAATCGGACCCTCTCGATCTGGTCTGCGAGAGGCTGGTCTCCGGGAAAATTTCCCCGTATCAAGAAGTATAGGTTAGCGATCCGACACACATCGGGCTGAGCGAGCGGTAGGGCACCCCGTGACACTCGGGCGAGGCGTCGTAAAACTATATCAACGGACAACCCGGACGCCTTGCCAATGGAACCGCGTCACGACGTCGTCATCGCCGGTGCGGGCCCGGCCGGGGCCCAATGCGCGCGCGACCTCGCCGCTCGAGATTACGACGTGGTCGTGCTCGAGACGGAGACCGAGGAGGCGTTCCCATCGACGAGCAACAAATCAACTGCAGGGACGTTTCCCCGCATGACCGGAGCATTCGGTGTTCCGGGCGAGGTCGTCATGAACTACACCGACGCGGTGGTTCTTGAGTCACCCAGTAGCTATTTCGACATCGAACAACCAGGCGCTGTCTTGGATTTCGCGGCGTTCAAACAGTGGCTTGTCGCCGCCGGTCGAGAAAACGGCGCTCGCTACCGTTTCGATGCGCGCGTCAACGCCCCGATTACGGACGATGACGGGGACATCATCGGCGTCCAGTTCAATGGCGACGAGGAACTATATGCGGACATCGTCGTCGACGCGACGGGGCCCGCTGCACCGCTGGCGAAGGCCGTGGGGCTGAGCGATCTACGCCGGGAGAACCACGCGATCGGCATCGAGTGGGAATTCGAGGGGGTTCAAGCCGACCATCCAGATTTCGCCGATCTCACCGACGCGATGATGCTCAGACTCGATCACGATATCGCCCCGGGTGGCTACTCGTGGATCTTCCATACCGGCGAAGATCGCGCTAAGGTCGGTCTTTGTTACATCCAGAATGATCGTCACCAGGAGTATGCCAGGGACGATTTCAGCATTGACGATTATCTCGATCACTGGCTTCAGTCAGATCCCCGCCTCCAGGATGCGGAGCGGATTGCCGGCGAGCAACATCGCGGTTCCGCCCATATCCAGTTGCCAGGACGGATGAGTGCGGACTCCTTCATGGCCATCGGTGATACCGTCCCATCCGTCGATCCGTTGTGGGGTGAGGGCATCCACAAGTGTATGGAATCCGGCCGGGCGGCCGCCATCACGGCGGATCACGCCCTTACCGGCACCGTGGACACCACCGCTGAGGAACTGTCGTTGTACGACGATCTCTGGCACGACCGCGTCGCGCCCAATGTGGAAAATCGGCTGTGGATGACCGAATTGATGTATCTCGCGTCGAATGAGCGCTACGATCGGTTTATGCGGGATCTCCGGCGGTTACCTACCGAAACGCTCGCGAAGGCTAATAACGGGAGCAAGCGGGCCATTTTGCGATTGTTACATCTCCGCGATCTGCCGATGCTCGCCAAGTTTGTCCGCGAGCGCATGGGATGGGGGACGGGCAGTCGATTTCAGCGACCGAGCGCATAATCGGGGGTTTCGCAGGGACTTTTTGCCTGTCCACGGGGAGGCACCGCCATGGATATCCCGGACATTCCCGGATGGGAGACGAACGATCGTCGGGTCGCTCATTCGTGTGAGGCCTTCACCGTCTACACGGAAACCGTCCGTCTCGCCGATGGGACGACGACACGGATCGATTACGTCGACGAACCTGACAGTGCGGTCGTGCTCGCGTTCACTCCGGATGAAGATGTCATCGTGACCGCTGAGTATCGACACGCAGTTGGACGGACGGCCGTCGGATTACCGGGCGGGAGCGTTGAAGCCGAGGATGAGGATCTCGGCGCAACGGCCGCCCGGGAGCTACGCGAGGAAGCCGGGTATCGACCGGGGACACTTGACTCGCTTCTCGCTGCCGAGCCGGCCAACGGAATCCTGTCCTCGACACGTCAGTACTTCGTGGCAACCGAGTGCACGCCTACAGCGCCGGATCGAGACAGCGACGAATCGATCCAGGTACACACGGTACCGTTTTCAGTGTTGCAAGCCGCGGTCCACGACGGTGAAATTCGAGACGAGCGAACCGTGACGGCGGTTCTGGCTTACGGGACTACCTCTGGAGAATCCGGGACGGATTCGTGACGGCACCTTCAAGGCGATTCCAACCCGCCGACAACCAATGAGCGAGGCCGGACGGTTCGAGGTGCGTCACCACGATGGCCCAGCCCGGCTCGGGCGATTGTCCCTCCCGGGCTGGGAGGATCCGATCGAGACGCCCATGCTGTTGCCCGTGATCAATCCCAATCACGGAACCCTCCCCGCAGCAGCGATCGAAGCCGAATTCGATCCACAGGCGTTCATCACCAACGCGTACGTATTGTCACAGTCCGACGAGTTGCGGGAGCGGGCCCTGGCGGAGGGCGTGCACGGCCTCCTCGACGTGGACGTTCCCGTAATGACGGATTCGGGTTCGTTTCAATTGGCCGAATACGGCGATATCGAGGTAAGCAACGAGGACATCGTGACCTTCCAGCGCGAGATCGACTCCGATATCGTCACGCCGATCGACATCCCCACCCACCCTGATGCATCACGCGAGCAGGCAGCCGGGGATCTCGAGGTCACGCATGAGCGTATTGAGGCGGCTCGCCGGTTGGTCGGCGACGATCGCCTACTGACTGGGCCGGTCCAAGGAGGGACGAGTCCACAGCTGCGTCGCCAAGCGGGACGAGCCGTCCACGGGAGCGGGGTCGATATCGCCCCGATCGGTGCGGTCGTCCCGCTTCTGGAAGCGTACCGATTCACCGATATCGTCGATCTCGTAGTCGCCGCGAAGGAAGGCCTCGGATCGGGACTCCCTGTCCATCTGTTCGGCGCGGGCCATCCGATGATGTTCTCCTTGGCCGTGGCACTGGGGTGTGACATCTTCGATTCGGCGGCATATGCGTTGTATGCCCGCGAAGGGCGGTATCTCACGCCGAGCGGGACGGCTGCCCTCGATGATCTCGCGACGTTTCCCTGTGCGTGCCCGGTATGTTCCGCCCACGATCCAGATGCCCTCCGAGCTGAGTCGGCACCAGCGCGAGAGCGTTTGCTCGCCAGGCACAATCTTTACGTCTCCTTCGCGGAGCTTCGCCGGATCAAACAGGCGATTCGCGATGGCGCGTTGTTCGAACACCTCGAGTCCCGGGTCCGGGGCCATCCGACCCTCGTCGGCGCGTATCGCCGGTTGCTCGATTACGATGGCTATCTCGAACGCCACGACCCGGCCGTAAAGGACACCTTCATGCACGTCTCTACTGAGAGCGCGCGTCGGCCAGAAGTCGATCGCCACCATCGCCGATTACGCGCGATGGAGCCGACTGGACGGCTTCGACTCGTCACGCCTGCTGGCTCTGAGGGCGAGACGGGGACGGACTGGCCGCTCCGGGCACCGTTCGGTCCGATCCCGCCGGAGCTGGAGGAAACGTATCCACTTACCGCGGAAACGCCCGACCGACGTTCGGTCCAGGCGTATCAACAGGCGGCTGCGGGCGTTCGCGCCCTGGCTGTGGGCGCCTCGGTGTCGATCACGGTTTCGGCACCGGAGTGGCCATCACAGGCGTACGCGATGTTACCCCAGCAAATCGAAATCGACTCCTGAGACGCGTGATCGGTACGTTCACCCCTCTCGCATCGTAATCGATGGTCAATGACTGAATATTTCGAAGTACTCGATCGCGATGGCCCGGCCCGCCGCGGCGAGCTCCGTCTGGAGCCACCCGTGACCACGCCGGTCATCGGTGACGATATTCTCTCAGATGCCGGATCGTTATGGGCCGCTGACCGGGAGATTCCCGGGGGTGCGGACGATCAGGTGACGATCCTCCCCCACCGCGCGTTTCCGACCGGGACGCACGAGCCAGTCACGGAGACCTTCAGCGTGCCTGCTCCGGATGTCGCGTATCCGGCGGGGGCTGTTGTCAGCCCTGAAACCGCCACCGAGCAGGGAGTCGATCTGTATGCATTGTCGGGCATCTCTGGGTACGACGGGCATGCCCGGCGGCTCGTCGAATCCATCGTTGAGGCACGAACGGCAATCCCAGACGATACGGCGCTGTACGTCTCCGGACTCGCCACGCCGGCCTCGGCACCGCTTTTGTGTTACGCTGGTGTCGATGTCGTTGACACCGCTGGCTGTGTCGCGGCGGGTCACGGGGGCACGTACCTCACGCCAGAAGGCTCCCAGGATCTGGAACAGACCCGCGAACTCCCCTGTTCCTGCGAGACCTGTGCTGATACGACACCGGATGAGCTCTCCGGTGACGCCATCGCGAGTCACAACGTGGCGACGCTACAGGCGGTCATGCGTCGCGTTCGCGAGCGGATTCGCGAGGGCACATTGCGCGATTTCGTGAGCGCACAGGTCCGTCACGTCCCGTGGCTGACTGCAGGCCTTCGAGTTCTGGACGAACATTGGGGCTACCTCGAGGAGCGATCACCCGTTGCCGCCCAGCGAGAGCAGCATTGGACGACCGACGACGCCATTCGTCGGGTCGAAGTGCAACGTTTTGCGGATCGAGTTACGTCGCGATATCGTCCTTCCCTCTCGGAGTATCCCCTCGTGTTGGTGCCATGTTCCGCGACCAAACCATACAGCGAGTCTCCCAGCCACGACGACTTTCGCGAGGCGATCGGCTATCGAGGCCACATCGTTTCCCTGACGAGCCCGCTCGGGGTGGTCCCTGACGAATTGGAACTGACGTATCCAGCCCAACATTATGACGTGCCGGTAACCGGTCGCTGGAGTGCGACCGAGCGGGAACACGTCCAGACCGTGTTGGACCGATATCTTCGGACCGCCGAGTACGATCGCGTCGTCGCACACGTGCCTGACGATGGCTATCGGGAGGTCGTGGCAGGGGCCCTCGCGTCAGTGGACCTGCCGGTTACCTACACGGTCGAGGACCACCCCAGGTCTGAGGACGATCTCGGCGAATTGGCGCTAGCACTCGACGGGATCAGACCGTACACGCGTGAAGAGCGCTATCGGGCGATCGTCGACGCGATCGCCGCCTATCAGTTCGACGCCCCCGCGTTGTTCGCAAACGCCCGCATCAGCGGGCGGTATCCGCGGCTCCGTCTCCACGATGGCGACGACCAACTCGCGACACTCGTCCCCCACTACGGCCTTTTCGCGCTCACCCTCGCCGGCGCGCGCCGCTGGCGGGATCGAGTCGAACGACCCCGTACCGTTGAGATCGATGCCTTCGTGCCCCACGGGAGCGTCCTGGCGCCTGGCATCATCGAGGCGGATGAGACGATTCGGGTCGGGGATGAAGTCATTGTCTCGGGGCCGGATGCCTTCGCCGTTGGGCGCGCAACGATGCCCGGACCAGCGATGACCGAAAGCACTAGAGGGATCGCCGTGGACGTCAGACACGTGACGGAACGAGATGACTGAACGCGCGTATTGGTTCGATCTCGACGGGACGTTGCTCACCTACGAGGAGTCCTTCGAGCGTTTCCTCCGCGACGTGATGCCGGAGGAGCTATCGGATGCGGCCCACGAAACGTTCCGTCGCCGACTTTTCACCGCGTTAGATCGTGCCGAAGCAGCGCCATACCAATCGGCCTTCGCCGCCTTGGCCGAGGAACACGACTACGCGTTCGATCCCGAGGCCATGGCAGAATCATATTGTGAGCGCGAACTCGCCGGCTCGGTGCTAGTGCCTGGCGCTGAGTCGGTTCTGGCAGCTGTCGCGACGAGGTATCCGGTTGGCATTCTGACGAACGGTGGAAGCGCGCTCCAGCGCGCCAAACTTGAGACCCACGGACTCGACGAGTTCGTCGACGAGGTGGTTATCTCGAGCGAGGTTGGCGTGAGCAAACCGGACACGGCGATCTTCGAGCTGGCGATGGAGCGCTTGTCGGCCGAGGAGTCGATGTATGTCGGCGACAACTTCGAGGATGATATTGCGCCGGCCCGGGACGCGGGCTTTACGGCCATCCACGTCCGCCACGACGAGGGCCCGCCGATAAGCCTCGGCGAACTCAGACATCTGTCGACGTTTTTCCCACATCCGGACGAAGCCCATTAATCGCTGGCCACATTACTCCGGTTCAATGAGCCAGCCGTCGCCGGAGGTCTACGAGCAGGGCCGGGGAATGGACGCCCACAATCTCGTAATGCGAGAGATCCGCGGCCAGCGTGAGGAGCAATGGGATCCGACCGAGCCCACCCGGGTCTGGATGGATCGGGACAACACGCCCGGCGGCGTCTATGACAGTTTGACGATTATTTTGAACACCGGCGGCTGTCGGTGGGCGCGTGCTGGAGGCTGTACGATGTGTGGATACGTGGCCGAATCGGTCGAAGGTGGCACCGTTTCACACGAGCAACTCGCGTCCCAGATTGACGCTGCACTTGCGCATGAACACGCCAATGCGGATGGTCCAGCCCCGCTTGTCAAGATCTACACCTCGGGGTCATTTCTCGATGAACGCGAGGTCGGACCGGAGACACGTCGATTCATCGCCGAGACGTTTGCCGATCGTGAACGGATCGTCCTCGAGTCTTTGCCTGATTTCGTCGAGGCTGAGCCCCTCGCTGATTTCACGGAGTACGGCCTCGATGTCGACGTCGCGATCGGTCTCGAGACGGCTTCGGATCGGATTCGCCATGATTGCATCAACAAATACTTCGATTTCGCAGATTTCCGAGCGGCGGCCGGTCGGGCCGAAGCCGCTTCGGCCGGGATCAAAGCGTACCTCCTGTTGAAACCGCCGTTTCTCACGGAGGCCGAGGCGATTGAGGACATGATTAGTTCGATCGAGCGGTGTTTGGCCGTGTCGGGCTGTCATACCGTGTCGATGAACCCAACGAACGTCCAGCGATACACGATGGTCGACGAATTGCACTACCGCGGTGGGTACCGACCGCCTTGGCTGTGGTCGATCGTCGAGGTGTTGCGCAAGACGGCGGATGCGCCGGGCATCGTCATCTCGGATCCGGTCGGACAGGGCAGCGATCGCGGACCCCATAACTGCGGCGAGTGTGACGAGCGCGTCTACGAGGCGATCAAGACGTTCAACCTCGAACAGGATCCAGCCGTTTTCGATCGATTGGATTGCA
The DNA here is from genome assembly GCA_964579125.1 of uncultured Halobacteriales archaeon. Taxonomy (GTDB): domain Archaea; phylum Halobacteriota; class Halobacteria; order Halobacteriales; family SKSH01; genus CAZOFG01. Next base: position 52,949 of record CAZOFG010000007.1, read on the forward strand.
CCTGCCGCGACCAATGGGCGGCCGTCAAACGCCACGAAACGGCGTACAACATGCCCCTCGTCGAGTAATGGACACTAGGCGGTGGCGTCGAAGCCACCGAGGATGGGTTGGCCATCGATTAGGCCGAGATCCGGCAGCGTTGCCCGCTCCGGGTGGGGCATCAAGACCGCTATGTGGTCGTCCTCCCCGGTAATGCCGGCGATATTACGGCGGGAGCCGTTCGGATTGGCCGCCTCGGTGATCGCCCCTTCGGGCGTACAGTACCGAAAGAGAATTCGATCGTCTGCTTCGAGTCGATCGATGGTGTCACTGTCAGCCTCGAAGCGGCCTTCACCGTGGGCGATTGGGAGTGTCAGCACCGCGCCTTCGTCGAGGTGCGCGGTCCACGGCGAATCGGTCGTTTCGACGCGGACGTGGACGTGCTCGCATTGAAAGCGTGCGCTCTCGTTGACGGTGAACGCACCGGGTGTCAGCCCGGCCTCCGCGCAAATTTGCGCGCCGTTACAGATGCCCAGTACTGGCACACCATCCTCGACGGCCGCGGTTATCTCGTCCATGATCGGAGCGTTGGCGGCCATCGCGCCGGCGCGGAGGTAGTCGCCATAGGAAAACCCACCTGGCAGCACGATCCCCTCGAGATCCTCGGGCAGACCATCCTCGTGCCAGACGATGCGGGCATCGACGCCGAGGTGTTCCAAGGCGGCCCGGGCGTCTCGGTCACAATTACTTCCACCGAAGCGGATGACGGCGACGGTCATCGTTCGGTCACGTCGATCTCGTAGTCGTGGATGGTCGGGTTCGCGAGCAACCGCTCCGCCATCGCTTCGGTTCGTTCTCGGGCCTCGTCGATGGAGTCAGCCTCGAGGTCGATCTCGAAGCGATCGGCCGCACGGAGTCCGGTAATCTCGAATCCGAGGCGTTCGAGCGCCCGTTCGGTCGTCGCGGCTTCGGGATTAAGTACCCCCTCCTTGAGTCGGACCGTCACTGTCGACGTGTACGCCCCCATGGTAAGAGGGCGACCACCGGTCCGCTTAGCCCTTTTGACACGGCCGCTACTGCGTGTGCATCGTAGTTTGTTACTGTGCCGGGGCGAACGCTCGAATGTCTTCAATGACGGCTGCCAGGTCTGGGACATCGAAATGAGCCTGATCGAGGTAGCGATTCGCGCCGGCCGCATACAACTCACCAGCCGTCTCGACGACGTCCCGTGGTAACGGTGCCGGCGAGCGATCACAATATTGTTTCCAATCGGCGTCGTCTCGTTCCGTGGCGGTCGCCTTGGCGGTCTCGACCGCCTCGACCCAGTCCGGATCGAACTTTCGGTAGTACTGTCTGAGGACCTCTTTCGAGACCTGCTGACCATCGAACGTGAACCGGTTTTCGTCGAACGTCCCGACAACGTCGGCGACGAGGAGGGTCCCTTGGTGGTAGACGAGTTCGATCTTGCCGTCGTCGTGGCGGAAGCCAGCTGTCTCCGCCCGTTGGGTTATCAGTTCGTTGACCTGGTTGGCCACGTCTCGAATCGCCGCCAGGTCAGCTGCCCCGGCGATACGATCGGCTTCATCGTCGGTGAGGTACCGATCCGACGCCTCGAACTTCGTCGAAAATTCGACGATGGGTTCGGGCAGTGTGACAGCGCTATCCGGCCAGTCCGTCCGATTGAGTCCGACATCATCCGGTGATTTTCGGCGACGCAGGCTCGATCCGATCGGGACGCGATTGCGAAACACCACTTCAAGGGGAACGACGAATGCATCGCCCGCTGCCTCGTGATAGGCAGTGTAATCGTACGCCTCGTCAGTCTGTGGCAGCGGGGGTCGATTCGCATACTCGATGGCCATGATTCGCGGGGGGTCGTCTACCTCCTCGAGGGAGACGGGATCGTCGCCAAGCCTCGATTGCACGCCGCGATAGTGCGTTGCAACACCCGCCGCCTCGAGCGCCTCGAAATTGGATGCACCCATGACACAGAGGCTTTGACCTTTATGGGGGATGGCGTCGGGCATTTGGCCCCAGTCGAAGACCGAATAAGCGTCCGAAAAGCGAAACGTCGCCGTTCCGAGCTCGGTTTCGGTCGGTTCCTCGCCGACGATAATCGACTTGACGCTGGTCACGCTGACTCACCGCCGCCGGTCGCCAGCAGTTGCATACCTGACTTCGCGAGACCGACGGGGAAAGCCGTTTTCCTCCGTCGTGATGACCGACCGTTTCAAGAGCCGGGCTCGCTTGCTCACGGTATGGCCGGTGTCGCCGGGTCGGGCTCCAGTGTTGATCTCGACTTCGAGCTCACCCCAACGACCGACCAATCCTTCGAGAATGCCCTCGCAAAGGCACGCTCAGGCGATCGACTCTCGGTGGCGGACGCCATCGAGTTACTCACGACCGGAACGGACATCGCGGGATACGATCTGCAACGGAAAGAACGGGTGTTGGAGGCGGCGGATCGTCGACGAGCTGAACTGGTCGGCGAGGAAGTGACCTTCGTCGCCAACCTCAACAATAACGTCACGACGGCCTGCAACACCGGCTGTCTGTTTTGCAATTTCAAGGACCGCTCCGAGCAGTTCCTCGCCGACAACGAGGCCACTCATCCGGGGTTCACCAAAACGCCCGCCGAGTCTCGCCAAACCGTGGCGGATGCGATCGAAACGGGTATTTACGAGGTGACGTCCGTCAGCGGCCTTCACCCGGCGTTCGTTCTCGACAATGAGCATCGTGAGATTCTCGAGACGAGTGACCGCGGCGATTTGAACTACAAGCCACCGGAGCAATACGAAAAAGACCCCGGTACGTACTGCGAGCAGATGGGAGCGATGAGCGTGGACGACGTTCACCTCCACTCGATGACGCCCGAAGAGGCCTATCACGCGAGACGCGGCACGGAGTGGAGTTATGAAACGGTCTACAGCCGTCTCGCCGAGGCGGGACTGGACAGCATCCCCGGAACGGCCGCCGAAATCTTAGTCGACGAGGTCCGCGAGGTGATCTGTCCCGGCAAGATCGATACCGACGAGTGGGTTGAGGCCATGGAAGCAGCGGCCGCGGTCGGCTTGCCAATGACGGCCACGATCATGTACGGCCACGTGGAAAACGAAGCACATCGCGCCCACCACCTCGCTGTGATTCGAGATTTGCAGGACCGAACCGGTGCGATCACGGAGTTCGTGCCGTTGTCGTTCGTCCATCCCGAGACGCCGCTGTACGAGCAAGGGTTGGTCACCGGCGGGGCGAGCGACGTGGAAGACGAGCTTATGATCGCCGTCTCGCGCCTCTTTCTGGATAACATCGAGCACATCCAGTCATCGTGGGTCAAATACGGTGATGAGAAAGGCCTGAAACTGTTGGCGTGCGGCGCGGACGACTTCATGGGGACTATTTTATCGGAGGAGATCACGAAACGCGCCGGTGGCGGCTTCGGTGAGTTTCGTTCGGTCGCCGACTATGTCGAGTTGATCGCATCCATTGGGCGCGTGCCGGTCGAACGATCGACCGACTATGAACAGCGGCGTCGGATCGATCCAAATGAACCACCCTTCGGTCCGGCCCTCGGCCCGAAGGCGGACGGGACGCCGATGCTGCCATCGGACGATCCGATTGCCGATCACTGACGCGATCGAGACAAACCACTCCGTCTACTCTGAATTACGCCTCTGGCCCACCGAGGTGAGCCCCGATCGCTGCGCGATATCGTCGCCCTGCTTCAGCATCGGCCTTGATCGCCGCTCGAATGGAATCGGAAAGCCACGAGCCCTCGGCCGGTTTGAGTTCATGTCCCTCGCGGAGGTCACGCGGTAGATATCGCTCGTGGACCGGTAATCGCTCACGAAGCGGTACGTCAGCCGTATCAGCAAGGGTTTGCAGTTCCCGCAATGCGGGCCACTCGAAGTCTGGATTGATGTGATCGGTCGTCACGGGGGAGACGCCACCGAGGTCGTCGACCCCACAGTCGAGGAGTTCCTCGACGGGCGCAAGATTCGGGGGGACTTGGACGGAGACGTCTGCTGGAAGGCAGGCTCTGGCCATCGCCGTGGTTCGTCTGAGGACATCCAGTCCCGGGGAGCCACGTTGCCAGCGCTCGTTCTCGACGACTGGCTGGACGATCACCTCTTGAATGTGGTCGTATCGCTCATGCAAGGTCCGGATTGCGAGGAGCGAAATCGCCCGATCCCGCGGATCTTCGCCGATACCGACGAGAATCCCGGTCGTGAACGGGACGCCGAGCTGGCCGGCGGTCCGGATCGTGTTGAGTCGTTGGCCGGGATTCTTCCCTCGGGGCCCATCGTGGGCGCGAACCGCAGCGGTCGTCTCGAGCATCACCCCCATGCTCGCGTTGACATCCGCGACTAGGTCCATCTGCTCGCGGGTCTGATCCCCTGGATTCGCATGGGGCAACAGGCCCTCCTCGAGGGCGATTTCGCAGGCTGTGCGGAGGTACTCGTGAATCGATTCGTGGCCCCATTCCTGGAGCTGATCGTCCACTGCTGTGTATCGCTCGTCCGGGTCGTCGCCAAAGGTAAATAACGCCTCCGTGCACCCGGCCTCGACACCCTGTCTGACCGTCTCGCGGATGTCGGCTGGGGCCATGAGGTCGGCCTGGCCGGGGGGATCGTAGAACGTGCAGTACGTACAGGTGTAGCGACACGCGGTCGTGAGCGGGAGGAAGACGTTTTTCGCGACGGTCAGGGTCGAGGCTGACTCAACGTCAGCGGGGCTCACCTCGAGGAGCCGCTCCACAGCGTGGGGCTCGATCACGAGGTCGAGGTCGTACGCATCCGTCCCGGGAATGGCGACCGACGTCACTGGAAAGATCCTCGGGCTTGACGGTCTTCAATTTCCGCCTTCCCGGGTCACCGCGAGCCGGTGTTTTCCCGCACGTTCGAGTTCGAATCCATGGTCACACAGCCATCTGTGGGCCTCCCCCTCGCCGTGGACGAGGACTTCAACGAGATCGTCGGGTTCGTCGATATCCATGCTAAGGCGAAAGGAATCGACCGTCGCGACGGACAGCTCGGCATCCCTTGCGATCGATCGGTGGTCCTGGTAGGAACAGCCATGAAAGTCAACGCGAAAGCCCGGCTCGCGCACCAGAAACGCCGTCGTTCCCCCGCCGACACCCGGGACGAGGGTCACGTCGGCTTCGTGGGCGAACAGTTTCTGCATCGCGGCCTCCGTCACGAGGCCGAGATCTGCCATCACGACTGCCAGTGGCGGGTCATTTACCTCGAGAACCTCGTTGACGGCCCGGGTGAGATCACGATCGTCGACGAAGGTCGGTACTGGCGCCTCGATGGGAGCTGTCGATAGCACGCGCGGCGTATGTGGTGACGATTGGAGGACCTCGAGGACGTCTGCGAGCAGCGCAATGCCGAAATCAAGCCGTTCCGTCTCGGACAGGACGGGGGCGAGTCGTGACTTCGGATCGCGGGCGTCGAACGGAACGAAGACGTCCATCGGTCGGCTTGGAGGCCGGCCGTTAGAAGAGGGGCTCGAGCTCGTCGTCCTGGTCGTCGACTAACTCGCGCAGGTTCTCCTCGCTTTGATTTTTGATCTCGTCGATGTTGTCCTGGGCCTCGATGGCGACCTGTTGCAACTCCTTGATACGAGGGACGTCGGTGATTCCCGAGAGCAACACCGTCGAGGCGACGAAGTCGGCGCCAGGAACCGGGTAGTCGCCACCCCGGACTTCCATGCTGCCGGTCTGTTCCTCGATCCACTTGCGTCCGCGCTCGATGCCTTTGCGGTTGAGATGTTCCGGCGGACCGCTCATGACGACGAGTGCGCGTTCAGTGCCATCGATTTCACAGGGCAAGGTCAATCGACCGAGGGCGGCCTTTCGGACAAGACTGGTCATTCTGTTGGTGGTGTGGGCCGTATCGATTCCCTCGTCCCGACCGCCACCGGTAAAGCGAGACAGCAAGCCGCCGCTGCTCGAGGCATCCGTTTGTATCTGCTCGCTCGCGTAGCCCACCGTCGAAACCCCGCCACCGTTGAGGGTGTTGATGATTTCACTGGAGTCGACGACACTTTCGCCGATTTCGTCACCCGGTTCGACCTCGCCGGCGCCGAACATCAATCCGAACCGACGGACGATTTCCTCGTTGATTTCCTCATAGCCGCTTTCGACCGATTCACCGGTCCGTCGCCAGGCGTCATTGTCGAACGCAAGCAGGTTGTCAACCTCGCGGACAAACGTCTGGAACGAGCGGGCGGCGTTGAGCGTGTAGATCCCGCCTTCGTCACTCCCCGGCAGAACGCCCAAGCCGTAGACAGGTTCGGTGTAGATTCGCTGAAGGTGCTTCGCGAGCACGGGTGATCCCCCACTCCCGGTGCCACCTCCAAGGCCGGCGATAATCAAGAACGCGTCGACCTCGTGGACTGGAATATGATCGATCGTGCCCTGGATTTCGTCGATGTCTTCCTCGGCAATCTCAGCGCCGAGTTCGTTGTCGGCGCCGACGCCGTGGCCCTTAACTCGGGCCTGTCCGATCAGTACTCGATTCTCCTTCGGGACCCGCTCAAGTCCGAGCAGGTCCGCCTTGGCAGTGTTGACAGCTACGGCCGAGCCGACGATGTTACCCCCCGTTCGCTCATCGTACTCGAGGAACTTATCGAGGATTTTCCCCCCGGCTTGGCCAAAGCCGATCATCGCGAGTTTCATGGTAGGTGCTCCTGTGGAGGTAACACTATTCAAGCCACGTAAATAACTTTTGATAGTCTATCAGCTGACACAAACCGAAAAAATCACGCGTTCGTTTCGGTCCGGACTGGGAATTTCGGCCTGATAGACGTGTTCGATAGTTGAATTATCCAGTGGTGTCGATCCCGAGGTACGACTCGAGTGACAGCAAGTCGTCAGCTTCGACATCGAAGCGATCGATATCGTTGTGCTCGGGGACGTTTTCGAGTTCGAGCGAGCGACCTTGATCCGCTCCCATTGGAAAGCCCGGAATGTATCCGGCGACGCTCAACCCGATTTTCGCAAGGGATACCGGCATTGGCAGGATGCGAGCGGGTTTGCCCTCGGCTGCATGGACAAGGCGGACGATCTCTTCGAGCGTATAGACCGACGGCCCACCGAAGGCGAGGCACTCACCGACTACATCATCTCGCTGGAGGATCTCGGCGATCAGGGAGACGAGGTCTTCCCGGTAAATCGGCTGGAATCGCGCGCTGTGACGTCCTGGCAGTGGGGACACGTATGGCCAGCTAAGGCGCTTGCTCATTGGTGGAAACGACACCCATCGCACGAAGTCGATGAACTCACCGCCATCGCCGAAGACGACGGAGGGGCGAACGATCGTCCACGGGAGGTCGCTTTCGGTGACGGCGACCTCGGCGTTCCCTTTAGCACGGAGGTATGCGGTCGGGCCATCGGGATCGGCTCCGACCGCGCTTAATTGGACAAAACGCTCCACATCGTTCGCCTCGGCAGCCCTGAGAAGGTTTGTCGTCCCAGCATAATGGACCGATTCGTGTGACAGACCGGGTGGGGTCGAATACAATGGCGAGAGGGCCACGAGATTGATAACGGCATCGTGGCCGTCCATCGCCGCGGTGAGCGAATCCGGATCGGTGACATCACCGCAATCCGTGGCGACCTCGTCGGGGAGCTCCGCGTCCGCTGGCGAGCGGGCCAGCACGGTAACCTCGTGCCCCCGGTCGAGCACGGTACGGGTGAGGGCGAGGCCGATAAAGCCGGTGCCGCCGGCGATGAGCACGCGCATATGCGGATGGTCGGTGGCACGCCCGGTAAGCCTACTGGCGAACAGATGGGCCAAATCGCCGAGGTTTATCTACGCGCCAGCCCGGATTCGATCATATGTTGATTGCACTCGAGGGGCTCGACGGCTCGGGAAAATCGACGGTTTGGCAGGCCCTCCACGATGACTATCCCGATGCCGTCTTCACCGCCGAACCAACCGACAGTTGGTACGGGGATGCCGTCCGTCGGTCGATTGACGATCCGGAGGCGGATCCACTCGCGGAGTTGTTTTTGTATTGTGCCGACCACGCGGCGCACCTCGAGGAGGTGATCGAACCAGCCCTCGAGCAGGACCGCCTCGTCATCTGCGATCGATATGTTGACTCCCGCATTGCGTACCAAGGAGCGACCCTCGCAAGTGTCCTCGATGAACCGCTTGCGTACGTCCAAGCCATTCACGAGCCCGTGACCATCTATCCGGCGCTCACCATCTTCGTCGATGTCGATCTCGACACCGCGATCGAGCGAAGTGGCGAAGAGACGAAGTTCGAACGACGGGAGATGCTCCGAACCGTCAGGGCGAACTATCGGGACCTTATCGACGCTGCGCCGGAGCGATTTGCCGTCATCGATGGCGAGCAACCGCCCGACGCGGTGCACGAGGCCGTTCGGGCGGCGATCGACGCTCGGCGTTAACTCTCGAGGTCGCGCGCAACTGCATCGGGCGAGGCCACCCAGACGAAATCGATCGTCACACCGACAGCAGCGGGAATTGCCACGGTCACAACGAAGGCCGTGTCGGCGTCCTGCAAGTTGATTCCGAGATGGAGGACCCCGCTCAACAGCAGGGTTGTTGCCGTGAGCAGCAACGGGACGACAACAAGGATCGCGAGCCCCGATCCCCACCGCGTTGCGAAGGCAAGTCTGAGAAAGCGCGTACCGATCCCCGCGAGGAGGACGTTGGCGGCCAACAACAGGCCGAATCCGATGAGGCCGCCGAGTGAGGCCATATTCACATCATCGTACGGATCGCTTTTTGTCGTATCGGAACCGCTTTTGGCCGGCCGCCCTGTTGGGCACTCGTATGCACCAGGTGCTGGGGGAGGGTGGTCTCGCCGGGACGGCGATCGACGACGACACTGTCGTGGCCATGTACCGGGATATGGTACGCGCCAGAACCTTCGATGAGCGGGCGATTGCGCTCCAACGTCGCGGTTGGATGAGCGGCTATCCGCCGTTTCGAGGCCAAGAGGCCTCACAGATCGGGCTGGCACACGCGATGCGCGAGGATGATTGGTTCTTTCCAACGTATCGGTCGAATGCCGCCTTGCTTGCAATGGGCGTCTCGCCGACCGAATTGCTGTTGTTCCGCCGGGGGGTCAGCGAATTCTACACCGAATCGCGCGAGCGGCCGATCTTCCCGCAAGCGGTCCCGATCGCCACGCAGATCCCGCACGCGACGGGTGCTGGCATGGCTGCCAATTACGTCGAAGCCGATCACGCGGTCGTCGCCTATTTCGGCGATGGAGCGACGAGCGAAGGCGACTTTCACGAGGGATTGAATTTCGCCGGTGTCTTCGAGACGCCGACGTTGTTTTTCTGTGAGAACAATCACTGGGCGATTAGCTTGCCGCGGTACCGGCAAACCGCCAGCGAGACACTCGCACAAAAGGCGACAGCGTATGGCTTCGAAGGCGTACGCGTGGATGGCACTGATCCCCTGGCCGTATACGACCTCCTCTGCGACCGGTTCGAGGAGGTGCGTGCCGGCACGCCCCTCATGGTCGAGAGCTTGACCTATCGCCACGATGCCCACACGACCAGTGACGATCCCTCACGTTATCGCCAGGAGGAGGATCTTCCGAATTGGCGCAAAGCGGATCCACTTGAGCGATATGAGGACGCCTTGCGAGAGGCAGGCTATCTCGATGCCGAGCGAATCGAGGCGATCGAAGCTGAGGCCGAGGCGGAACTTGCAGAAGCTATCGACGCGGCCGAGTCCGTCGATCTTCCAGATGGATCAGGGGTCATCGAGGACACGTACGCGACACCCACGTCCACTCTCCGGAATCAACTCAAGACCATCCGCGAACGGGACACTGCTGGAGCCGCGACGGATCAGGACGCCAACGAAATGTAAGTCTTCGTTTCGACGACCCCGTCGATCGATTGCATCGTGTCACTGACCGTCTCGAGGATCCCGTAGACGTCCGCATCTTCGAGTTCGACGATCACATCGTACTCGCCCGCGACGACGTGGGCCTCGTGGACGGACTCGAGTGCACCGAGTGCCTCGATCACGCCGGGGGAGTCACCCGGGCCGGTTTTTAAGAACGCGAATCCATGGACCATCCCGCTCAAGCGGTTGGCCGTGGGTATGCAAAAGTATTCGCCCGCGCAGGAGCTTTATGAGTGCGGGGGAAATCTTAGCTCATCAATGCGGTTCGTGATCGTCGGGGCCGGTCGCGTCGGGCTCCGAACGGCCCGCGTGCTGCGTGAAGAGGACCACGAGGTTGTCATCGTGGAGCTCGATCCAGATGACGCTGATCAGGCCCGCGACGAGGGCTTCGAGGTCATCGAGGGTGATGGCTCCCATGAGTCTTCGTTGCTCGCAGCGGGGATCGAGGAGGCCGATGCCTGCGGGGCGCTTACGAGCGACCTCAACGTCAATTTCGCCGTCTGTTTGATCGCGAAACACCACGGCTGCCGAACGGTGTGTCGCATCGATGAGGATTATCGCGAGGAGATTTACCGAAAGTACGCCGACCAGGTTGATGAGGTGGTCTACCCGGAACGCCTCGGCGCCATCGGGGCGAAAAACGCCATTCTCGGGGGTGATGTTCGGGCGATCGCGGATGTGGCACCACATCTGCAAGTCGTCGAACTCACGGTGTCTTCCGAGTCGCCGACGCGAGGCTATACCATCAGCGAAGTGCAATTTCCGGCGAACGCTCGATTGCTGGCCTTCGGCAAACGCGGCGCCCCGCTTCGCCTCCCTGAAGCGGATGAATCGCTGGCGGAGGGCGATCGCCTCGTCGTGCTTGCCGACTTCGATGTCCTCGATGACGTTCGACAGATCGTCGTTGGGCACGCATCACCGCTTGAGGTGGGTGAATGAGGATGGTTTTGGCGTACGTGATGGTCAAAGCGACGACTGCCGAGACCGACAGGCTGAAAGCCGATATTGAAGCGATCGATGGGGTTGAAACGGTTCATATCGTCGCTGGCGATGTCGATTTTATCGTTCGTGCCGAGGTGGCCGATCCGAGTGCCGTAAAGGCCGTCGTGACCGACGAGATCCAGGGGCTCGAGGGCGTATCCGACACGAGCACTTATATCGCGATGTCCTAAGACTACCGTTCGGCGTCGCCCCGAGCGCGGGCTGAGGCCAGTAACGACCGCAATGGCTCGTCGTACTCATAGCCAGGAATCGCGCTTTGCACGTAGGTACCCACGGCAAATTCGATGAGAGCTTTCGCATCGGCAGCGATGTCGCTGTCCTCCGGGTGCAGGCGGTACGTAACTGCAAGCGTTTCGTCAGCATCTTCGAAGGTGGGGGGTGTTGCTGGACGAGAATGTACCACGTCGTAGCCGTCCTGCAGGCGGGTGGTCATCGTCTCACGCCAACTCTCCTCCACGACCGCCGGGACTGGTTCAGTCGTCACGACTTCATTGAGTGTCGGCAATAACACTTCGACAACGACCTCGCCGTCCTCGAGGTGAACCACCGTGTCGACGGGAGTCGTGGTCAATGCGTAGCCGGTGGCGGCCTCGGCGAAGGCCTCGTGGGCGGCGAACGCGTCGCGAATGGTCGATTCGTCCATGGCGCACCTCTGTGTGAATTACTTGTGTGAATGCGAGGGATGGGATTCGAACCCACGACGGGGCTCCCCCCAGCGGGTCTTAAGCCCGCCGCCTTTGGCCTGGCTCGGCCACCCTCGCTCGGGTCCGGGCTACGGCACTCGGTGTGTTATATGCGCCGTTCCCGACTCGGTTAGGACTCGGCGTAGGCAAAGGCCATCGTCCCGACGACGATCATGGCGATTCCGGCGTAGATATAGGCGTCATAGCCCTCCACGACCCAAAACGGGGTGAGGACGAAAATCAATCCGAATGCGACCACGTTCAACGAGAGCACTTTCGGCGATCGCAACGGCACCGCTGCGAGCATCACGAGGACGAACATAACGATAAGGACGTGGCCAACGTGATAATCGAGTAATACCTGGTCGACCCAGGCGAGTGGCAACTCCGCGAGCGCGAACGTTTCGATCGCGAGCGCCCCGTCCATCGTATCAATCTGATCCCCGATCCAGCCTTTAAAGTTCCGTTCCGGGTGCCGTGTCCCGGTTCGAGCATCGATGCCACCGCGGGATTCGCAATTCTTATGCAGGCTTCGGCGGTTAGCCGAACGTGCGCGCTGGTAGTGTAGCGGTATCACGTGACCCTGCCACGGTCGCAACCCGGGTTCAAATCCCGGCCAGCGCATTCCTTCGATTCTCCTGTCATGCTCCGTAGTGGGTGGAGCCCCATTGCAGCGAAAAGGATTCCCCAGATGAGAAAGTAAGCTCCATCATGGTTGTTTTGGAGCGGGGGCGATGAATCCCATGGCGTCTCCAGGCCTCGAGGCTGTCGAAACGGTCGACGAAGCGATCGATTTTGCCGCTGAGTTAGGTATCGAGGTCCGGCAGGTGGCCGACTCAGTAACCGTGGTCGATTTCGGCGTTCGGGCTTCCGGCGGATTCGAAGCGGGCCTCGCGCTCACGGAAGTGCACCACGGCGGACGGGTGGCTGCCGATGTGCACACGAACTCCGTGGGTGGGCATGCGTGGCCATTAGTCGATGTCTTCAGCGACCGCCCGGACGAGGCCGTATCGGTTGTTCGCAGAGGTGAGGTCCCCAGCTCGTCGATTGGTGCCGTGAGCGGTCCAGGGGTCCATGGATACGATGATCCAGCAGCTGTGGTCGTCGTGCCATGTGTCGATCCGGTGGATGAGGATGATATTGACGCTATTGCAGGCGATATCGATGTTCCCCGCGACCAGCTGTACGTCCTTGAAGTCGCTCCTGGCTCGCAAGCGTGGTGTGTTGACGCGAGTGTGCGCGCACTCGCCGCAGCGGTGTCGGCCGCACGTCCGTCCGATCTCACCCTCGAATCTGCGTCGGCCTCCGCGTTGTTGCCGCCGGTGACGGACCCGTCCCGGGCGACCGATGTCGGGTCGGCTGCCCGGACCCTGACCGCCTCCGTCCACTTACGCGTCGATGACACCGTACCGGAATCCCTCCCCGATGGCGTCCAAGACATCGATGACCTCGGCCATCCGGCTGAACGGACGATTGCGGGACCTGCGGGGCTGCAGACCACTGGAACGCCACAGTACAAGACGTACTTTCAGTCCCTCTGAGCAATGCGGTTCAAAGCGATTCCCCCAGCACCGGCATCTCTGGAGACGCTTGAGGCGGCGTGGCGGGCGATTCCGCTGGTTCCTGAGGCGGAAGGTGCCTGCTGTCAGCGAGTGGCTGGGCGCCTTCCCAAGGTGGATCGGGACGAGGCCCGACGGTGGATCGCCTTACTGCGCGCCCTAGAGGTGGTTTCGAAGGGCCCCACCGGCTTTACGAGAACGCGATCCTTTCCCGAGCTGCCGGTGTTGCGTCACCGATTCGTGGCAAACGTGGTAGGGGTTGAGGAGCTCGTTGAGGGTGAACCCCATGTACTCTCGGTTGATGAGGCGTTCGAGCGAGTCCGCTCGGCGGTACCGGCGTGGGAGCGACAGCAGAATCCGAATACCTGGGAAACGACGTGGCGCCAACGCACGGAACGACTCCTCGCATGGGGGGTTCTGTTCGGCGTATTCGACGAGGTAGCCGCTGGCTACCGTCTCGACCAACGCGTTCTTGATGAACTCCAGACGTAAACGGGCTGTCGCCATCCCAGCGGGGTCACAGTACCGAACTTCCGCGATCACGCCCCATCTGCTTAGATAGGGAACTGATCGAGTCGACACATGGTCTGAGATGGTTGAGAGGTACGTATCGCGGATGGGATCAACAGGACTCTATCATGCGTGACCCGTCGAAGTGGCGCTATCGACGTGTCGACTCATCCGACACCGGCCTCACGTCAGTAACGGTCCCCACCCCTTTCGATCGACCCTCTCGGAAGACGAATTGCTGGCCCGACTCGACGAGATGCGGACCGAATTTGAATCGAATCGTCGTGTTGCCGGTATCGCCGGGTAGGAGGTTCTGCTCGGCTGGTTCGAACCGTGCAGCTTCGCTCACGGTCTCGAGGTGTACCACCGGTTCGTAGCCGCTTGAGATCTTCGTCGGATGATTGAGGACCATGACCTCGGCCTCGAATTCACGAACTGGAGTCGGATCGGCATCGATCGGTACGAGCGCCATGCCGCGTTCGATGGCATCCGCGTCGACACCCTGGAGCGCGATGCCGACGATTTGACCCGCTTTGGCCGTATCGACTCGATGGTAATGCATCTCGATCGATCGCGCTTCGACCCGTTCGAAGTGCCCATCCGGGAAGGGCCCGAGCAGAAGGCGATCACCGGCCGCGACCGACCCGGATTGGATCGTCCCGGAGGCAACACCCCCGACGCCGGTGATACGGTACGTCCGATCGACGTACATCCGAAACGCCCCATCCTGCCCGGCGAGTTTCGGAAGCGCTCGAAACAATCGATCAAGGGTGTCGAGCCCATCCCCACTCACAGCGCTAGTCCGGACGATCGGAACGACTTGGGGGGAGAGTTCATCGATGGCCGTTTCGACGTCATGTCGGTGCACCGAAAGCGGCGTCCGTCCGACCTCCCGAAGGACGCGTTCGATCTCGGCTTCGACCCGATCCAGATGGTCTGCATCGGCGAGATCGGTTTTCGTTATGGCCGTGATCGTGGGCAACTCCGTCCCGAGGAGGATACCCAGGTGTTCGCGGGTAGTCTCGGTGACTCCATCGTCGACAGCGACGGTCAACAGCCCGTAATCGAGCTTGCCGCCGACAATCCCTCTGATCGTCGTTCGCAACCATGGGTCGTGACCGACCGTGTCGACGAAGGAAACGACCCGGTCGGCCCGATTGACGAGGTGGGCGCGGTCGCTCCGGCGAGTGGGATCGTCCAAGCGTAACGGGGCGTCACCGTCGAATCCATAGACGCCATAAGAGATGTCGGCGGAGAGTCCGCGTTCGATCTCGTGGGGTTGGCGGTCCAGATACGCTCGCGTGGCGCCATCACCATCGTCAGCCTCGCCCGTGACGAGACTACCAACGAGGGTGCTTTTGCCGTGATCGACGTGGCCAGCCGTACCGATGACGAGATGATCTTCGTCGATCGCGAGGACGGCGCCCTCTTCGATGACCGCAACGCCGACGAGGCCGTCCTCAACCGGCCATGTCTCCGCATCGGCGATGTGGGCATCCGCTTCTTCGGCGATGAGGCTGAGCACGTCCATCGATTCGGAGAACGTCGACGGAGGAATGCCCGATAACCCGCCATCATCGGTCACGCCGATGACGTACGTTGCCTCACCGTCACCGGACAACACGCGATGGCGCAATTGCGCGGCGAGACTCTCCAAGCGTCCGTCCCGAAGGTGGATGTCTTCGGAGAGCCGTTCCTTGAATTCGATCGCGCCACCATCCGACTCGCCCGCGTCGAGGGCCGCCTCGAGGCGGGCCCGGTCGGGGGGCATACCCGATCGGTTGGCGACATTGCCTGAAAAGCGTTCGCCCAGGTGACCGATTCAAGGAGCCGGGGAAACTAGCCCCGGTATGAGCGACTCGGGGCTGTGTCAGGTGTGTGAACGCGCGCAAGCCCAGCATCAATGCGAGCGTTGCGGTGCCCTGGTCTGTCAGGAGCATTTCGTCCGGTCACAGGGACTGTGCGTCGAGTGTGCAAGGGGGTCCTCGTTTGAGGATCACCCAAGTGTACTCTAGGTGTCCGTTGCGGCTCGGTACTCGTTGAGCCGACGTTTCAACTGTGTGGCCGCCGTCCGTGCGGCGTCGGCGAAGTCTTCACCGGATCCGGCATAGATGATACTTCGACTCGAATTGATCACGCCGATGCCGTCAGCGAGTCCGTACGTGACGGCCGCTTCGATATCCCCACCTTGTGACCCCACGCCCGGTACGAGAAACGGAAGCTCCGGCGCGATCGAGCGCACGGTTTCGAGCTCGTCCGGGGCGGTCGCTCCAACGACGAGGCCGACGTTCTCATTGGCATTCCATGACGAACAAAGCGCCGCCACGCGCTCGTAGAGCCGATCGCCTTCGGCGAGTTCGAGGTCCTGGATATCGGCCCCGCCGGGATTGCTCGTGCGACACAGGACGAACACCCCGGCGTCGTCGCGTTGGAGGAACGGTTCGAGGGCGTCCCGACCGAGATATGGATTGACCGTAATGGCGTCGGCGTCGTCGAGGTGCGTGGCGTATCGACGCGCCGTATGACCGACATCGGCCCGTTTCGCATCGAGGATGACCGGCACGTCCTTTCCGTGTGCATAGGCAATCGTCTCGGCGAGGGCTCGCCACCCCTCGGGATCTTCGTAAAACGCGACGTTGGGTTTGAACGCGGCCACGTGCTCGGCCGTGGCATCGATAATCCGCCGATTAAATGCCCACCGCGGGAGTTCATACCCCTCGAGGTGAGCCGGAAGGCGATCCGGGACCGGATCGAGCCCGACGCATAGCACCGACTCCGTCGAAGCGATGCGATCGGCAAGCCGGTCGAAAAAGCCCATGGGTTCTGTCGCCCATGGACCGGCTTTACGGTTGCGGGTCTCAGCGTGCCTGCCCAGCCCAAACGAAGGTCGAACCCCCGTCGGCGTTGCGAGAGTGGCGTCCGCGTCGGATTCGATCGTGGATCAGCAATGAGAAATCTCGTTCGATACTCTCAGGAGACTGGTAATGTTACGTAACGTGCCCTGGCAGCACTCGAAGAGATTGGTGGGTCTATTTCGAACCTCCTCCCAACATATCACGATGAGGCCTGTACTTGGCGAACAACCTCGTCCACCGCGGCTTTCACCTGTGGACCGGTTTCGATGCGGAATCGACCGTTGGTAGTCCGAACGTGAACGGCGGATTTTCCGACCTCGATAGTCGCCACTTCACGGCCGTCCATGTCCACCCGATACGTTTCTCCCCCCTCGATCTGCACGCGAGCTGCATCGTCACTCTCGGGAATTGAAATACGCTGGAGCGGACCGAGGTCGCGACCATCGAGTTCTGCGAGTAACAATTCGGCGAGTCTGGGACCGGAGAGGTCGGTCGCGATCATGTGAGGGGGCCTTGTTCGATTTCCCGTTTCAACTCGCTGGCGGCCGACTCGACGTCGAGCCCGGCCTGGTGTGCGTAGAGGAGCGCGGCCGCATCACTCGACACGTCAAGGGAATGTTGTAACTCATTGATTCCCGCGACGACCCCTTGCCGGTCGCGGCCGGTTTCCGCGACTCTATCGACCATTCGTTCGAACAGCGACACGGCATCGGTAAGCTCGGCACTATCCGGTTCGAAATCCGCGGGTACGGCGATATCGCTAACATCAAACGTGGCCGAAAGGGCGTCATCCTCGCCGGAAAGCAGACCGTCGTTCCGCGCGCGTTCGATCAGGTCGCGTGCCTCATCAGGGGTGACCCACCCTCGCTCCAAGGCGAGTGCTGCGACGAGTTCGGTCTCTGAAAGCGGCGACCCACCGTGATATTTGAACGCGGCCGCGAGAACGCGCTTGAGGGTCATCACCCTTGCATTAGGCGATGAACATCTAACGGTTTTCATCCCGAGCCATTGAAGTCCGTACCGTCCCGACATCTTCCTATGACTTCCTTCCACGGCCGGTCAGAAACCAAACGGACCGGCGGAAGACGTCGACCGAATCGAGATAAACGCAAACACGAACAGGGCCGAGCCCCGACCGAAACCGAACTCGGCGAGCCGATATTGCGAACCGTGGATGTTCGGGGCACCGACACCAAGATTCGTGCCTTGCAGGTGGATCACGCGACTGTGGCCACCGATGATGGATCGACCGAATCCGTCGCCATTACCGACGTCGTCGAAAACGAGGCCAACCCGAACTTCGCCCGGCGGAACATCATTACCAAGGGCGCGATCATCGAGACTGATGCCGGTCGCGCCCGCGTACGGAGTCGCCCTGGCCAAGACGGCCAGGTCAACGCGGTGCTGCTCGAGGACTAAGGCCGCGGCGCCGCCTGTTGGAGCGCCGTCTCGGCAATGTTCCCGCCGTAGTCCGCACTTCTTGAGAGTGAGTCCACGATCAACCCGAGCGACTGCGCCTCGTGTGGATCGAGATCGCGTAAGAGCTGATCGATATGGCGGGTGTGCTCGTCGATATCGATCACCGAGGAGCGGGCCTGATTTGCAAGCTGGCGCGATCGATCCTGATCCGTTGTTTCGAGCGCCTCAATTGCTTCTTCGATGACTCCGATCACGTCCGCATGGAGCTCTTCAAGGGCGGTTGCAACGTCGTCCGGAACCCCTTCGAGCCCGCGGGCGAGCTGGCTGATCTTCACCGAGTGGTCACCGATCCGTTCGAGTTGGCGAGCTGTCGTGTGGTAATCGAAACAGGCCTCTCGGGAAACCCCGAGTTCACCGGCGGCGGCCGGCGATCGGAGGGTACTCCGAAAGATGCGCGAGACGATGAACCAGAGCCGGTCGAGATCGTCGTCACGTTCGATCACGTCGTCCGCGAGTCCGTCGTCATTGGTCACTAACGCATCCAAGGAATCCTCGAGCATCGATGTTGCGATGAGATGCATCCGTTCGACCGCGTTCGTTACGGAGAGCTCCGACGAGTCCAGCAGATCGCGGATGACGACCTCCTCGGTCGTTTCCTCGAGCACTTCGACGCCGATGAGGTTCTGTGTCGCGAGGCGGATCGCTTGGCGCTGCTCTGCACTGATGCGATTGCCAGACAGTTCAATGACATCGAATCCGCTTACGTACATCGCAATGACAGCCCGGGTCAAATGTTCGCCCTCGAGCTCCGAGATGTCGAGATGCCCTCGTGACTGTTCGGGATCGGGTTCGGTCGTAACGAGCAAGTCAGTGCCGGCGTCGTGGAACGCCAATTCAGCGCCTACATCCACGTCGTTCCGATTCGCCCACTCTTTCGGCAGTGAAACCGTGTAGGTAGAGCCGCCGGTCAACTGGACTTTACGGGTTTCCATGTGGTGAACTTCGCTCCAAACACTATAAAATGTGTTATTTCTATATATTCGAAAAACTAATACAATATATACGCAAATACCTCCGTATATATGCTGTCATTTGAAAGATTGATTTATACATGGGGCAACGGTAGATGGGGAATTCAATTCCAATAGCAGTGTTCCCCCCAACGCGTAGCACGTAGCAACGGAATATCTGGGAAATCAGTGTGACTATATTTGTCTATATAGTTCTATTAGCAGGGTATTTACCCCAACCAAGACATCCATACAAACGATGGCGGAAGGCCGAGGGCTTTCCCGGTCGCGTCGTGCAGTGTTATCGGCCATAACTGTCGGTTCCGCGACCGCTGTCGCCGGATGTCTCGGAGTTTTTGCCGGTACCGAACGAGAAGTGACGATTTCTGGGAGTTCGACAGTTTTCCCGATTACCGAGGCCATCGGCGCCGCGTTCGATCACGAATATGACGACATTACGGTCTCGATCAGCCTGACCGGCACGGGTGGTGGATTCGGGAACTTCTTCTGTCCCGGGATGACTGACATTAACAACGCAAGCCGGGCGATCGCCGACACGGAGCGCGAGCAATGCGCGTCGAATGGCGTCGATCCAATCGAATTCCCAATCGGCATCGACGCTTTGACCGTCGTCGTCAACCCCGAAGCTAACTGGATCGATTGTCTTACTGTCGAGGAGTTGCGCTCGATCTGGCAGCGAAACGGGGCGGATCGCTGGAGCGATATTCGATCCGACTGGCCGGATGAACCGTTCGAGCTCTACGGTGCCGCCACGACGTCTGGAACCTTCGATTACTTCGTCGAGGCGATCATCGGGGAGGAGGCGACCCATCGCGGCGATTACTACCCGACCGAACGCGATCGCACGATCGTCCAGGGCGTGCGGGGTTCCCAGTATGCGATGGGGTATTTCGGTTTTTCTTACTATAGCGAGAATCCTGACTCGATCAAAGCCGTGGCAATCGACGATGGCGACGGCTGCGTCGCGCCCTCCCTCGATAACGCCCGAACGGGGGCGTACACGCCGCTTTCGCGTCCGCTGTTCATTTACGTCGATCGGCATGCATTGGCGCGCGAGCCCGTTCAACGATTTGTCCGGTTCTACCTCGAACGGGCTTCGACCGATCTCGTTTCCCAGGTCGGTTACGTGCCGATTACTGAAGAGCAACGAGCGGCGAACCTCGAGCGTCTTGAAGAAACCATCGCGGAGGTGACTGAGTGATGGCCGGGCGGACCGATTCTTCTGAGGCATCATCCCTCGTTCGATCCGGCCGCTCGATGCGGGGCCGTATCGTTCACGGGGTCGTCCTCGTCTGTGCGGCGGTTTCCGTCCTGACGACGATTGGCATCGTCCTCACCCTCTTACTCGATGCGATCGAGTTTTTCAGCGCGATCGATCCACTTTCGTTCCTCACGGGGACGCGCTGGAGTCCGACGAATGAGCCGGCTGCCTTCGGCGTCATACCGCTCATTTCGGGTACACTTGTCATAACGATCGGTTCCGCGCTGATCGCGTTACCGATCGGATTGTTGACGGCTATCTATCTGAGCGAATTCGCTAGCGAACGACGACGGGCCATCCTCAAACCGGCGTTAGAAGTGCTTGCCGGTGTACCAACGGTCATTTACGGATACTTCGCCCTCGTGTACATCACGCCGGCGTTGGACGTGTTCTTGCCGATATCGACGTTCAATGCGCTTTCAGCGTCGATCGTCGTCGGAATTATGATCATCCCGATGGTCTCCTCGATCAGCGAAGATGCAATGCATGCGGTGCCGGACGATTTGCGCCAGGCGGGGTACGGGCTCGGGGCGACCAAATTTACGGTGTCGACGAACATCGTCGTCCCGGCCGCCCTTTCGGGGATCTTTTCCTCCTTTATCCTCGCCTTGTCTCGGGCAATCGGTGAAACGATGGCGGTCACGATTGCGGCGGGACAAACACCTCGGTTGGTAGAGCTGACCGATCCTGCTGGGGTGTTCCTCGATTCGCTTCAGACGATGACCGCGGCGATGGTCCAGATCGGCGCCTCCGATGTCACCGGGCAATCGATCGAGTACAAGAGTCTGTTCGCGGTTGGACTGGTGCTGTTCGTGATGACGCTTGTGATGAACGTTGCAAGTGAGTGGATCGCCTCGCGATATCGGGAGGTGTATCGCTGATGGCTACGACAACCGGCGAAGAGGAGCCACCCGAGTTCGGCCGCGTAAGTCGAGTCCGGGATACGTTCCTTCGATATCTCACCCTCGGCGCCACGCTGGTGGGGCTCGTCGCGTTGGCCGTGTTGATGCTGTACGTAACCCTCGACGCCTTCGCAATCTTCGATGACGCGACCAGCTGGCTCGACCTCGAATTTTTGACGAATCCGCCGCATCCGGACCCGTTCCAGGCGGGCTTTTATCCGGCAATCATCGGCTCGCTCGCGTTGATGCTCGTGATCGCCGTCGTCACGTTTCCCCTCGGCGTTGGCGCCGCGGTGTACCTCGAGGAATACGCCGGCGATGGCCCGATCGTTCGGCTGATTCAGATCAACATCTCGAATCTGGCAGGCGTCCCCTCCGTCGTATACGGATTGCTGGGACTCGGGCTGTTCGTCGGCCTGTTGGATCTCGGCTTCGGGACGCTCATCGTTGCTGGCTTCACTGTGTCGCTCTTGGTCTTGCCAATCGTCATCATCTCCGCACAAGAGGCGATCCGGTCGGTCCCGGAGACCGAACGACAGGCGAGTTATGCACTCGGTGGAACGAAGTGGCAGACGGTTCGGAACGTTGTCTTACCCGAGGCACTGCCCGGCATCCTGACAGGGACGATCCTCGCACTCGGGCGGGCGATCGGGGAGACAGCTCCGTTGATCATGATCGGCGCCCCGACGACCGTCTTCGGGTCTCCGGAGGGTCTTTTCAGCCGAATCAGTGCGATGCCGATGCAGATCTACACGTGGGCACAGTACCCTCAGGAGGAGTTCCAGTACGGCATCGTCGCGGCCGGCGTCGTCGTATTGCTGGTCGCGTTACTCTCGATCAATTCGATCGCCATCTACCTTCGCAACCGATATCAACGAGGTGTTAGCCAATGACAACAGACATGACGGCCGGCGACGTCGACGAGGACCGTCCCGCGGTCGATCCAGCGAGCGGTGGATTGGAAGAGGGGACTTCCCCGTCGGAACTGCGGGCTGAGACGATCATCGAAACGAGCGGCTTGAACGTGTTTTACGGGGATGACCAGGCGTTGCGAGACGTCGATATCGAGATCCCGCGACGGCGCGTGACGGCGATTATCGGTCCCTCGGGCTGTGGCAAGTCGACGTTTTTGCGCTGTATCAATCGAATGAACGACCTCATCGATGCGGCGCGCGTCGACGGTGAGTTGCGCTTCAACGGCAAGAACGTTTACGACGAGGATGTCGATCCGGTCGCCCTACGCCGCCGGATCGGAATGGTGTTTCAACAGCCCAATCCGTTCCCGAAATCGATCTATGATAACGTCGCGTACGGCCTGCGCGTCCAGGGCCAAACGGATGGCCTTGACGACCGGGTCGAACAGGCGCTCAAGCGGGCTGCCTTGTGGGAGGAAGTCAATGACCAACTCGACAGCTCCGGGCTGGATCTCTCGGGCGGGCAACAACAGCGGCTGTGTATCGCTCGGGCGATCGCGACGGATCCGGAGGTCATCCTCATGGACGAACCGGCGAGCGCGCTCGATCCGGTTGCCACCTCGAAAATCGAAGATCTGATCGAGGAACTCGCCGAGGAATACACAGTCGTTATTGTCACGCACAATATGCAACAGGCGGCCCGTATTTCCGATCGGACGGCGGTTTTCCTCACCGGTGGTCGTCTCGTGGAGTACGGACCGACGACGAAAATTTTCGAGAATCCGGACCACGAACGGGTCGAGGACTACATCACAGGCAAATTCGGATGACCCGACACACTACCGCACTCGTTCACCATCAGCCGCAGAAACAATCCACAGAAGAGGTTTCCACCCATGGCACGTGAAGGCTATCAAGAACAACTCGACACTTTACGCGAGGACGTCCTGTACATGAGCGAGGTGGTTCTCGAGCGGCTCCGAATGGGCCTGGAGGCTCTCGAGACGAAAGACGAGGAACTGGCGTGGGAAGTGATCGAAGGCGATCACGAGATCAACGAAATGTATCTCGACCTCGAACAGGACTGCGTCGATATCTTTGCGCTCCAACAGCCCGTTGCGAGCGATCTTCGCTTCGTCGCGGCTTCGTTCAAGATCATTACCGACCTGGAACGGATTGCGGACCTCGCAACCAACCTCGGGGATTATGCGCTCGAGGCGGAGGATGACGTCTATCCCGAGGTAGACATTCGGACGCTCGGTGATGACACCGCGCAAATGGTCGAGGATGCGATGGCGGCGTACGCATCCCAAGACGTGGCTGTATGTTACGAGATTGCCGACCGTGACGACGACATCGACGCCAAGTGCGAGGAAGCGAGCCGGGTCATTCTCACCGACTTGATCGCGAGTGAGCTCGAAACCACCGACGAAGCGGACATCGAACGGGTCTTCACCGACGTCTCTCGGATGTTATTGACGATTCGCGATCTCGAACGCGTGGGAGATCATGCCGTCAACATTGCAGCACGGACGCTGTATATGGTCGAAAGCGACGACGAATTGATTTATTAAGCCATCTCGGCGACGATTCGCGTTTCGATCTGGTCGACTCGTTCGTCTTCGAACGTCCACATGCCCTCGTAGATACCGGGATCGCGCTGCTCAGCGACGAGCGCTGCGGATTCGCCCGGCCCAGTATAGACGACGAACCAGGTCAGTGCATAGACTGGGCGTCGAGCGCCGTGGATAGTTATCGGCATGTTCTGGGGAGGCAACCAGTCCGGGCGACCATATACGTGGACGGCAACGTCGGTCCGGGCAATATTGGTGTACGCTTCGTGGGTACCCTGTTCGTCGCCGATTCGAGACAACTGTTGGAAGGCACTCCGGAGTGTACCGGCTTCGGCCTCCCAGGCCAGTTGCTCGATATACCGCGACATGAGAATGAGCGGGAGTTTCTCCTTATTCGATGCGGGGTAATCCCGAACGATAAACGGGGTCTCTTTGAGGGCGGTGATCACCTCTGGTGGGTCGATCTCCCCCAGACCGACACTGCCGGTTTTGTATAAATCCGAGTTGACGAGCAACAATGAGTCCTGCAGTGCAGACAGCGGTGAGGTGGCCACAACCGCGTCGTCTTGGATGAGGACAACGGTATCCTCGGCAGCGACGGAGTGATCGGCTTCGGATATATTGACCGTGCGGTCGGGAAAGACGTCTCCGAGCAAATCGAGTAGTGCGTCCGGTTGTTGGCGGTTGACCACCACGAGCTCCCAGTCCACTGGGTCATCGGTGAGAAAATCATCGACCCACGTGGTCGCCATAGGGTGACGGAAAGTGGCAGACGGTGTAAAACCGATGGATCCGGTGATGATCGCTTTGGGCAAGAAACGAATCGGATTCGTTATATGACCCGCTCGAAACCAGCGACTATGGCTACACGAACCCGAAAGCGGGCCGCTATTTTGGGCGTTATTGCGATCGTGGTGCTTTCCGGCTGTCTGAGCATGACGGTCGAGGTTGATGTCGGCGAAGATGGGTCGATTGAAGAGATGTATGCCGAGATTGATATGAACCAACTGCTGTACGATAGCCTCCAAACACAAGCGCAACAGGATGGCTACGACTCCGTTGAGGAGAGCCTCCTCGCGGACGCGGATGAAGAGGCATGGTCGAACATACAGTACGACCAGACCGAAACCGATGACGGTGTCGTGATCGAGATCACTGCGAGTGACGGCGATCCAAGTGCCGTCGAGGGCCTTTCTGTGTCAGTGGAGGACGGCCAGGTCACGTTCACTGATAGCGATGGCTTTCAGGGGTTCGCTGGCGAGGAGCAGGACCTGTCCGAATTCGAGGAGCAGATCGAGATGGAGTACGTGGTGAACATGCCCGGTCCGGTCTCGGACTCAAATGGTAACGTTGAGGGCGACTCCACCGTCCGGTGGACCCTCGAAGAGCATCGTGGCCTGGGTAGTTTCGAAGCGACCAGTGATATCGAGGAAGGCTCCGACGGGAGTCCCGGCTTCGGGCTTGTACCAGGTCTCGTGGCACTGGCACTCGGGGG
>CAZOFG010000008.1:0-20897 GCA_964579125.1 uncultured Halobacteriales archaeon
GGCCAGGGCTACGCGATCTTCGAGCCGAACGTCCGGGGCTCGACGGGCTACGGACGCGAGTATACCCACCTCGACGATGTCGAGAATCGGATGGATAGCGTGGCCGATATCGAGGCGGGCTTGGATTGGTTGCGCGATCACCCCATTCCCGATCCGGATCGCTTCGTCGCCCTCGGTGGCTCCTACGGCGGATTCATGGTGCTCGCATCGCTCACTGAGTACCCGGATAGCTGGGCGGCGGGCGTTGACATCGTCGGGATCGCCAATTTCGTTACCTTCCTGGAGAACACCGGCGACTGGCGCCGAGAGCTTCGCGAGGCCGAATACGGGCGTCTCGATGAGGATCGAGCGTTTCTCGAATCCATCTCACCGATCAACAACATCGAGTCGATCGAGGCCCCCTTGTACGTCCTCCACGGCGAGAACGATCCACGCGTTCCGGTCGGCGAAGCCAAACAAATCGCCGAGCAAGCGCGCGAACAGGGCGTGCCGGTGCGGACGCTCATCTTCGAGGACGAGGGCCATGGCTTCGCCAAACTCGAGAACCGGATCGAGGCGTATCGATCGATTGCCGCGTTTCTCGAGGAACACGTCTGATTCGTCGTCGGTCCGCGTACAGGCCGGTGATGCGTGGGTCACCGCTCAATCCTTGCGTAAAATGAAGGGTAGTGGAACCGGTATCGACAGACTGGCTGCCCGCCAGACGCTTACAGATCGTACAGCGATTCGAACTTGTCGCGGACGTACTCGACGTAGTACTCTGCTGACAGCGGCTCGCCGGTGACGTTCTTCAGCAACTCCTGAGTCTTGTATCGCTTGCCCTGCTGGTGGATATTCTCGGTCATCCACTCGTGAATCGGATCGAAGTTCTCCTCACGGACGAGGCCGTCCACGTCGAGGTCCTCACGAATGGCCGCGTCCAGTTGGGCCGCAGCCATACTCCCGATCGTATACGTCTGGAAGGCGGCGAAACTCGAGGTCCAATGGATGTCCTGGAGGCACCCATCGGTATCGGTCTCCGGGCGGATCCCGAGGTACTCCTCCATTTTCTCGTTCCAGACCTGGGGGATCTCCTCTACGGGCAACTCACCTTCGACGAACGCCCGATCGATCTCACACCGCAGCATGATGTGCATGTGGTAGGTGACCTCGTCGGCCTCGACGCGAATGAGGTTCTCCGGGTTGACGCGGTTGACCGCCTCATAAAGCTCCTCGGCGGTGAGATCGTCAGCGCCGTGGAGGTGCTCTTTGACCGTCGGGAGGAACACCTCACAAAACGGTCGCGTGCGGCCGATGTGGTTCTCCCAAAAACGCGATTGCGATTCGTGAAGACTGCCGTCGGGGTTGCCAAGCGGCGTCCCGTAGTCCTCCTTGGAGAGGCCCAGTTGGTACGTCGCGTGGCCGAATTCGTGGATCGTTGCGGTCAACGCATCGAGCGGGTCGGTCGGTTTGAACCGCGTCGTCACCCGGGCGTCGAACTGGTTACCCGCCATGAACGGATGCGGCGCGGTATCGAGCCGGCCGCGATCGCGGTCGTATCCGAGGAAATCGAGAGCTGCCTCACACAGCGATTCCTGTTCGGATTCGGGATACTCATCGCCCACGAACGGTGTCGCGAGGTCGACATCGCTCTCGCGAATCTCCTCGATGAGCGACGGGAGCTCCGCTCGCAACGTATCGAAGATGTCCTCCATCGTCTCGAGCTCGATGTAGGGGTGGCTGTCCTCGTAGAGGACAGTGTAGGTGTCCTGGTCTGGGTCGACGTAGTCGGTGCGCTCGCGCTGGAGGTCGCGCAATTGTTCGAGTCGCGGTGCGAAGGATTCGAAATCGTCCTCGGCCTTGGCGTCCTGCCAGATCTGTTGGTTCTCCGCCGCGGTTTGGGAGATTTCTTCGACCAACTCGGAGGGGATGTCCGCCTGTCGTTCGTAGGATCGACGAATCTCACGAACGTTCGCCGCCTGATCGCCATCGAGGTCAGCGTCCTCGAGGGCGTCAAGCCACTCGCCCACCTCGGGGTCGTCCACGAAGAGTTCGTGGGTGGTCGCCGAAATGGACGAGAGTTGTTGTGAGCGGCCTGGGGCGCCTCCCTCAGGCATCATCACCTGCTGATCCCAGTTGAGAAACGAGGCCGCGTACTGCAAGTTGGTGATTCGGGTATATCGCTCGATGAGGTCATCGTAGGCGGCCGGAGCCTCGCCGCCTGAGTCGGCTGTCGACATAGGCGTTACCACAAGTTCCTGGAGCGGTCACTATCGTTCTTTGGAAACCGGCACAGTGGACGAGACAATTGAAGGAGGATAGTCCCACCAGGATTCGAACCTGGGTCGCGAGCCCCAGAAGCTCGCAGGATTGGCCGCTACCCCATGGGACTGTGCAGTGGTAGTTTGTTCTGCATCGGTATATAAACATCTGGAAGGCCACTGAGTCGGGAGCGCAACGGCTACGGTCGCCGGGGCGTCAGGATGAGGTATGTACATTGGTCGGTTCGTCGTCGTGGCGCCATCCTGGGGCGGCTATCGTGTCTCCTCGAGGTCGTTTCCACATCGCCGCATCGTCGAGCGAGACGAGACGCTCACGGTCGTTCCCACTGAGGCGGCTGAACCCACCGACAACCCCTATATCTCGTACAACTGCCTGCGCCGTCTCGACGATACGGCCGTCATCGGAAATGGCACGCACGTCGATCACATCGCCGAGAAGCTCGAACTCGGCTACCCCCCTCGGGACGCCCTCGGACTGGGGCTGTTCGCCCTCGATTTCGAACGCGACGCCTACGACACGCCCCGTCTCGCCGGCGTGATCGGCGAGCAATCGTACATCGGCATCGTTCGCCGGGATGCTCTTCACGTGCAGGTCGTCGACGAACCCACGCTCGTGGCAACGTACGAACTCGACGAACCGACACCGATCGACCTCGAGGGTGGTGATGCCGCGAATATCGCCCGTTCCTTATTCGACCTCGAGTACGAGCACCCGATCTGCGCGGCCGGGCTCGTGTTGGAAGACGGTAGCTCGAAGGTGGCCATCGAAAACGGGTCGCAAGACTGATTGGCCCGCCCCCATCTCCTGACCCATGCGCGTCGGTCTCATCTCGGATCTTCACGCCAATCTCCCCGCCCTGGATGCCGTGCTCGAGGCGATGCCCGAGGTGGATGAACTCCTCTGTGCCGGCGACGTGATCGGGTACTACCCATGGCCCGCCGAATGCGTCGATGCGATGATGGAGCGATCGGTCCCCACGGTCATGGGCAACCACGACCGCGCCCTCGTGCAGGACACGACCTTCAACTTCCGAGGGAGTGCTCGCGCCGGCCTCGAGGTGGCCGACCAACGCCTCGAGGATCAACACCGCGACTGGCTTCGGGGGTTACCGGACGATCGTGTCTGTTTCGACGACCGCGTGCGCGTCGTGCACGGCCACCCACGCGATCCCGATCGGTACACGTATCCGGCGGATGTGACCCCATCCATTCTCGAGGAGGAACCGGTCCTAGTGCTCGGCCATACCCACGTGCAGTTCGTCAAAGAACTCCCTGATGGCCTCGTATGCAATCCCGGCAGCGTCGGCCAACCCCGTGATGGCGATCCGCGGGCTGGCTTTGCCGTCCTCGACCTCGATACATTCGAGGTCACGACGCATCGTGTCGAGTACGACCGCGAGCGCGTCAAAGTGGCCGTTCACGAGGCCGACCTGCCACAGAGTCTCGCCTCCCGCCTCGATGAGGGGCGTTAGTCATCGATCGGGGCGAGTCGGGCACTGAAATGGCGCAGTGCGGGACGGCCGGGCGAGTCGACGATTTCGAGACCTGACTCGTCCTCGGCCGTGGCAACGATCGTCTCGAACGTGTCCACCACGTGATCGAGGTGTTCGTCATGGTACATCCGCCGGGGCACGGCCAGTCGCACGAAGTCGGGCCGATCAGTTCCGGGGAAGGCAAAGCGACCGAGTTCGGCGGCCCGGATCCCACCCTCTCGATACAACGCACAGACGAGCGCCTGTCCGGGGAAGACGTCGGGCGAGAGCTGTGAATACAGCGCGCCAGCGTCGACATACACGGCGTGGCCACCCGCCGGTTGGACGACCGGAACCCCGACGTCGTCCAATCGATCGGCGAGCGATTGGATCTGTTCGACCCGATGGTGGAGATACGGTCGTTCGACCGCCTCGCGAAGCCCCACCGCCATCGCTTCGAGATCCCGACCCGACAGGCCGCCATAGGTGGGAAACCCCTCAAAGAGAATACATCGTTGGCGAAGTTGTTGGTATAGCGCCTCGTCTCGCACGGCGACGAATCCCCCCATGTTGACGAGGGCGTCCTTTTTGCCGCTCATGACGACCGCATCGGCCGCGGCGAACTGCTCGCGAGCGATGGCCGCGACGTCGTCCCCCTCCTCCGCGTTGAAATACGCGTTTTCGGCGAACCGACACGCATCGATCACGAACGGCACGTCGTGCTCGGCCGCGAACGCGCCGGCCGCTTCGAGGTTCGCCACACTGACCGGCTGCCCGGCCGCGGAGTTGTTCGTAATCGTCGCGATTACGCAGCCGAGCCGGTCGGCGCCGGCCTCGGCCACGGCTTCGCGGGCACGCTCGATGGAAAAATTCCCCTTGAAGGAGCCGGGGGCATCGAGTTCGTCAAGCGGCGTCGCCGGGCAATCGATCGGCTCCGCACCGGCCTCGCTCACGTGAGCGCGCGTCGTGTCGAAGTGGGTGTTGTTCACCGCGATGTCACCCTCATCGAGGATGGCGCCGTACAGGAGGTGTTCAGCCCCGCGCCCCTGATGAGCCGGGACGACGTACTCGAACCCCATGACCTCTTGGACAGCCGCCTCGAACCGCTCGAAGCTCGCGCTTCCCGCATATGCTTCGTCGCCGCGAATGAGCCCCGACCACTGGTCGACGCTCATCGCACCGGTGCCGCTATCGGTCAACAGATCGACGAAGACGTCCGCCGCGTCTAGGTTGAAAACGTTGTATCCCGCCGACGCGAGGGCGGCTTCGCGCTCGTCCCTTTCGGGAAGGGTCACGGCCTCGGCGACCTTCGTTCGGTATGAACGCATCGGGTGAGTCTGGTCGCGGCGTCGTGATAAAACGGCCTCCTCTCCGGCTACGCGAAGGTTCGCACCGTCACATCCAGCGTCGAAAGGTCAACGATCGGCACGGTTCCGACATCGGGTTCGATGTTCATCTGACGTTGGTAGGGGGTCTGATACTGCCAACAGCCGCTATTGACGAGTCGGACGTCCCGATAGCCGTCAACGCCGAGAGTGTGGGTATGACCGGCATGAAAGACATCGGGCACCTCGTCGATGACGAGGTGGTCCCGTTCTTCCGGGGCGATCCTGGTACGATCGCCATAGGTGGGCGCGAGATGGCGTTTGCGTAACAGCTCACGCATCGCCCGATCGGGCGCGTCGTAGGTCGCGAGATCACCGGGGAGTTTTGCGATCACGTCATCGAGGGAGGTGCCGTGATACATCAACACGGACACGCCCTCGAGGTTTACCCAGGCGGGATTGCTCGCGATGGTCGCATCGTGAGCGCGCATAATACCGCGGAGTTCCTCGTCGAAGCCGGGTTGTGGCTCCGCGAGCCGGACCGCGTCGTGGTTGCCCGGGATCATCACGATCTCGAGATCGCCGGGGACGTCTTTGAGTACCTCGCGAAAGCGCTCGTATTGCGCGTAGATGTCCACGATCGACAGTTCCTCAGCTTGTCCTGGATACACGCCTACCCCCTCGACCATATCGCCGCCGATGAGCAGATACTCGATGGGCTCGGCCGCCTCCGAATGCAACCACTCCGCGAAGTTGTCCCACGCCTCCGCGGCGAAATCTTCGCTTCCGACGTGCAAATCGCTGACGAGGGCTGCCTCGACGTGGCGATCGGCCCGGCTGGCTTCGTTTGAAATCGGGACTTCTGGGAGATACACCTCGTCGACGAACAACATGTCACCATCGTCAGACAGGGAGCCTTCAACGCCGATCACTTCGTCGTGAACGAGGCGATCGACGAGGTCGAAATGCTCGCCGTCTTTGTTGATCAGACACCGACACACCCCGGTTCGATCCTCAAGTTCGAGCACCCAGTGTCCGTTTTTACTCGAGCGAATCGAGCGGATCATTCCGATGACCCCGATCCCGTGCGCTCGAGTCGTCTCCGAAAGGGCCGCGATCGATCGGGCGTGCACGCGCCCCTCGAGCAGGGAGCGCATTCGTTGATAGCGGTCTCGAAAGAGCGCGACGAAATCCTCGTAGCTACCGGTTCCCGTGCTGGCCCCCGTCATGTCTCGTGTGACCTCAAGGGCCGGGCCGTGTTGGCTCGACACAGCGGCTCCATTCGTGCTATCCAGGGCTGCCTCGACAGTCGTCTCGGTGATCGTAATCGCCGAATCCGGCGCTCGCTCGAGGACGTGTTCGACAGCGCGTGATGGATCCGGTTCCCGTTGGATGCGACGGACGGCCGCCTTCTCGGCCGTGTAGCCGCGCTCGGCGAACAGGGCTACGATCTGGCTGAGGCTCGCCTCTGACACCACCGAAGTAGTCGCGCCGTCGGCGCTAAAAGCTCACGGTCACCCGCTGGCAAACGAACACGGCTAACTATCTGCCTGCGAAGCATCCGGTGTGCGTCTGCCGAGAAATGCCGGGTTGTTCATCGTCTTGGCCGCCTTCTGGGGGTGGTCGTTCGTGGCCATCGAGGTCGGCCTGGAGTACTACTCACCCCTTCTGTTCGCCGCGTACCGATTTGACCTCGCCGCGCTCGTCCTATTCGGAATCGTGTTGGTCCGAGAACGGCCCGTGCGGCCGAGCACCCGCGACGATGTCGGCGGGATCTTCCTCTCCGGTGTGCTCACCGTCGCCATTAGCAATGCCTTCCTCTTCGTTGGTCAACAGTTTACCACGAGCGGCATTTCCTCGATCACGTTTTCGCTCGTTCCGATCGTCACCGGGGCGATTGCCGCGGTATGGGTCGGTGAAACCGGGCTTGATCGCCGAGGTCTCCTCGGGTTGTTCGGTGCATTCGTCGGTGTCGGCCTTGTGGCCCAGCCCGACCCGGCCAACCTCGAGGCCGGCATGGCCACCGGGGTTGGCGTCATCTTTCTCGGCGTCGTCGCCGTCTCGGTCGCGAGCGTCGGCCTCAACCAACTCGAGTTGTCGATTTCGAACCTGGTGATGACGGCGTGGGCGATGCTCGTCGGTGGGGGCCTGCTACACGCGTTCAGCCTCGTCTTTGGGGAAGCGCAACAGCTGCCGGAGCCGGAACTCGAACCGCTGCTCGCGTTGTTGTTCCTCGGATTGTGCGCGAGTGCGATCGGATACGCGGTCTTTTTCGAATTGCTCGAACGCGTCGGCGCCATCCAGGTGAACCTCGTTTCCTATGCCATTCCCGTCGTCGCAACGATCACCGGGGCGGTTCTCTTAGCGGAGCCGATTACACCCTTCACGATCGCCGGGTTCGTGTTGATCCTCTTTGGATTCGTCCTGCTCAAACGACACGCCTTGCGACGGATCGTTGCGACCAGCCAGATGCTCGGCCAGTGAACGGAACGACTTTACTCCTCAGCCGGTTTCCCTGAATCGATGGAGCCGGTCGATGCGGACCCAGATGACGGCGACGAGGAATGGTGGGGACGCACCATGGCGAAGGATGTCCTCGTCGGTATCGGCGTCGTCGTGGCGTTAGTCTTCGTGTTATTTCTGATCAGTGGGGTCTGGCCACCGTTCGTCGCGATCGAAAGCGGGAGCATGGAACCCCACATGTCTGAGGGTGACCTCGTGTTTCTCGTGGATGGGGACCGATTCACGAGCTATGACGGCGTCGCCGACACCAACTTCATGACCTATGAACAGGGCAGTGATATCGGTCATACCGCCTTCGGTCAACCGGGACACGTCGTCGTTTTTGAGACGAACCAGGGCGACGGAACCTCGATCATTCACCGATTACACATGTGGGTGCAAGAGGGCGAGAATTGGTTCGATCGCGCCAATCCGGAGTTTTTGGGTGGCGCGAACAGCTGTGCCGAGCTTACCCACTGCCCGGCCCCACATGATGGGTTTATCACGAAGGGTGATGCCAACGAGGCCTACGATCAGGCCAATGGTCAATCGACCGTCATCAAACAGGACTGGATCACTGGGCGGGCGCTGGTGCGAATCCCGTTCCTCGGCGAGTTCCGCCTCAATCTCTAGTCGAAACGGGACTGGATGTACGGCTGGAGGTCATCGACCTCGGCGAACCGGGAATCCGACGTGAGTACCGCCTCCGTCTCATCGAGATGCTTCGAGATGCTGATCTCCTTGGTACGACCATATCGGCCCTTGCTCACCACGACCGCGTTGATGATCCCCAGCATATCGAGTTCGCTAATCAACGCAGTCACACGCCGCTGGGTGAGTTGATCGGAGTCCAACCGCTGACAAAGTTGTTTGTACACGTCGTACACTTCTCCCGTCTTGCTGTTCGAGTCCGTATGCTTTTCTAGTAAAATGATGGCGAACAACACGAGTTTCGATTGGTGGGGGAGGGTCCGGACCACCTCAACAACCCGATCGATCTCGAGTTTCTCTTGTGCCTGGCGGACATGTTCATCCTGAATCCGATCCGCTTCGTCCCGTTCGGCAAGTTCACCTGCCGTCCGTAACAAATCGAGGGCCCGGCGGGCATCGCCGTGTTCTTGCGCCGCATACGCCGCACACAGCGGAATGACGTCATCGGTGTACGAATCCGGTTTGAATGCCACCTCCGCACGGTGTTCGAGAATGTCCCGGAGCTGATTTGCGTCATACGGAGGGAACACGATCTCTTCTTCCCCCAGACTGGAGCGAACCCGGGGATCGAGCGTTTCGGTGAACCGGAGATCGTTGCTGATTCCCATGATCGAGACCCGCGAGTGCTGAAGATCGTTGTTGATTCTCGAGAGGTTGTACAGCGTGTCGTCCCCGCTTTTTTGCACCAACTTGTCGATCTCGTCGATCATGATAATCACGACACGCTCGCGGTAATCGATCGCGTCGAAGAACACCTCGTAGACGCGATCCGTTGGCCACCCGGTCATTGGGACGTGCTCGAAGGACTCCTTGTCCGATTCGAGTTCATCGATACGATCGATGAGCGAGCGCATATCCGAAACCGGGAGGTCCTCAATGTCGGCTTCGTCGCCCCGTAGTTGTCGTGCCCAGCTTTTGAGTTCCTCGAGTTCGGCGTCGATCAACTCGAGATTTTTGTCGACGAACTTGTTCGCGAGTTTTGCAAAGACCCGATACTGGGTATCGATGACTTCACAATTGATGTACTCGACATGACACGGGGCCTCGTACCGTTCCGAGGTTCGCTCCAGTTCGTCACTGACATACTTCGCAGACGCCGTCTTGCCGGTACCAGTCTTCCCGTAGATGAGCATATTTGACGGCGTTTCGGCTCGCAACGCTGAGACGAGAATCGATGCCATCTCATTGATCTTCTGTTCACGATGGGGCAATTTCGATGGCGTATAAGCGGGACGTAGCACGTCTTTGTTGTCGAATATTGGCTCCCCCTGAAGCAAATCGTCGAACAGACTTGCCTCGTCGACATCCCGTTCGGCCGAAATGAAATCCTCGCCAGTAACCGGATCCTCGTGTCCGTGCTCTGGAGACTGAACGGCCGGCGAGACCCACTCAACCTCTTGTTCCTCGTCTGTCATATCGAACGCGTACACCCCTTTGTTTCAGGTGGAACCCACGCGCAGTCGCACAGCTATTGACCGCGATGGTCCATCAGAGCCCCCCAAACCCAAGGCTCTGTTCGTGTGTGCTCAGCACCGATGCGGAGTAACACCTTAAAATCTTCCCTCTAGTAATGACACGTATGATCATACCCGATACATTCACTCGAGACATTCGCGATCATCGGTTCCTTCTTTTCGACTGGAACGACCTTCGTTGTACCTTCATCGAGTGACAAAAAAACGTAAACTGCCACGAAGAGCCTGATTTACCGACTTTTTCTTCCGATTTCAGAGTCTCATTTTGTTAACCTTATTTACGTCATCACGTGCGTTATAAACCCCCGGCCACCCCCATTGTTTCAACTGGAACAAAAAACAGCCGACCTCATCAGTGACGGGATATAGATAGGAAAAATTAATATATACATAGGTAAAACCATACCCGTACTGAATTAAACCAAGTGTATATTACAGTCTTATAAACACTAGAATTTAATTACTTGGCAAAGTCGGCTGTGGTCAGCTAATTCATGTCTTCCAGGTGAAATCAAGGGGATGGGGTGCGATTGCCATCAACACGTTTCTCTATATTTAAGATAATTTATGTATGTCTGACGTAACCTTAAGACGGCCCAGTTGAGTGTGTAAGATAACCAGCTATCCCCGAAACGATAGCGGGTGGGAAAGGATGGGACTGTTAACGGATATTCGTGCAAGTATTGCACGCGCGACTGATCGCCTCTTCGCCGGTGAAGAACCGAAACGGATCGGTATCTACGGCCCCCCAAACGCTGGCAAGACCACACTCGCGAATCGGATTACACGCGATTGGACGGGCGACGCAATGGGCCCGGAGAGCCAAATCCCTCACGAAACGCGTCGAGCTCGACGGAAAGAAAACGTTGAGATCAAACGTAATGGGAAATCGGTCACGATCGACGTTGTCGACACCCCCGGTGTCGCAACGAAGGTCGATTACGAGGAGTTTCTCGATTTCGAGATGGAGGAAGAAGACGCCATTAGACGCTCTCGAGAAGCAACCGAGGGCGTTGCGGAGGCAATGCACTGGCTCCGCGAAGATGTCGATGGCGTGATCTACGTTCTTGACAGCGCTGAGGATCCGATCACGCAGGTGAACACCATGTTGATCGGGATTATTGAGAGTCGGGATCTCCCGGTGTTGATTTTCGCGAACAAAATCGACCTCGAGGAATCCAGTGTCCAACGGATCAAAAACGCGTTCCCACAACATGAGACCGTCCCGTTGTCGGCGCTTGAAGGGGACAATATGGACGTTGTCTACGACAAAATCGCGGAGTACTTCGGGTGATCGAGATGGCAGAAGCAACCGAAAAACCGGATGGCGAGGGCGTGCGCATCGACCTCATCAGTGCAGAGCGAATGAACGATCTCGCCAGCATGGAGAAGATCCGAATGATTCTCGATGGGGTTCATGACGGCAACATCGTCATCCTCGAGCGTGGATTGAGCCCCGACGAAGAGAGCCGGCTCATCGAGGTCACGATGAGCGAAATCACGCCTGACGGGTTCAATGGCATAGAAATCGAGACGTATCCACGAACGAGTGCTGATTCTGGCAGTCTCCTCGATCGGTTGATGGGTCGCACGGGAGAGGGGAAACTCACCGTTATCGGACCGGCTAACCAAATCGAAACATTGCACAAAGACGAACAGCTGATCTCGGCGTTGGTTACTCAGCGATAATGCCCCACGCATGCACCGAGTGCGGACGGACGTTTGCCGATGGCTCCCAGGAGATGCTCGATGGCTGTCCGGAGTGTGGCGGGAACAAGTTCCGGTTCCAACCGGCGGATAGCCCCACTGAAGACGATGCGCAGGCCTCGGCACGACGGGACGTAATCG
The DNA here is from genome assembly GCA_964579125.1 of uncultured Halobacteriales archaeon. GTDB lineage: Archaea > Halobacteriota > Halobacteria > Halobacteriales > SKSH01 > CAZOFG01. The sequence continues at coordinate 11,595 of CAZOFG010000008.1, forward strand.
ATGAGGATGTGGTTTCAGCGTCTGCGGTCGGGAGCACTCCGGCTCCGTCAGGACAGGAGACAACGGCGCCGGAGACAGATCGTGCCCCGCGGGATCTCGACGAATTACGCGCCGAGCTCGACAGTCAGTTCGAGAGTATCAAGATTCTCGAACCCGGACAATATGAGCTGAATCTGATGGGCTTGTACGATCGGGAAACGTATATCATTTCGTTGCAGGAGGACGGCCGGTACGTTATCGACGTCCCGGAGTCCTGGCACGGATCGCCTCCCTAATAAATCCCCCCACCCCATTGTTTCAGCTGGAATACCCTCCAGTCTTTTCTGCTGGCGGTGCAACGGTCAGTTATGAGCGAAGCGACGGCGATCGTGCTTGGCGTGACCGTGCTCACGGTAATCCTCGGGGCAGTGCTGGCTGCCGGTGCTGTCCTCGGATGAGGTAAGGTGGGGGGATACTCTTTTCGAAGAATTGAACGTCGATTTGCTGGGAAGACCGACCCAGATCGAGTCACTACATCTATATCGATTAATAATCACAATTCCTCCCAATTATTTTATACATCGGCTACAAGTGTTCGAGTGCATGTTCCGCAATGCATGTTCCAGCAACCGTGGGTCCGGTGTGGCCCACGGCTGGGTTCCGCGTTGACAGTAGTACGGTTGTTGATAAGTTCGTGATCGGTTTGTTCTCAGTAGGTGGACGCGATGTCTGTAGCGTTCGCTGGTACCTCGATGGTCGGCCTCGCATTAGCGGCCGCGTACGACGAAACGATCAGGCGATGCTTCTCACCGGAGGTGAGAGCCATGCGACGGAGTGACGCCTTCCTGTGTACCAATCGCGAGGCACCCACCCATGAGAATGACACCGTCGCGCTGACGCTCCGAGCCGGCCTCATCAAGCAATTTGGGAGTGGACTGTATGGCTTCACCCCCACCGGCCACCGGGTCCGATCGAAGATCTGCTCACTGATCGAGCGCGAAATGTCAGCGATCGGTGGCCAGCAAATCGACCTTCCCGCGTTGAATCATAGCGATATCTGGAGACGAAGCGGTCGCTGGGAAAACTTCGAAGGTGAGATGTTCACCCTCGAAAACCGCGAGGGGAAGGAGCTTTGTTTAGCCCCTTCTCACGAGGAGGGAATCGTCCATTTGGTCGATGGGGTCGTGCGGTCCTATGACGACCTGCCCCTGTTGCTCTATCAAATCGACTCCAAGTATCGCGATGATCACGCGCGAAACGGCCTGCTCCGGATGAAGGAGTTCACCATGAAGGACGCATACAGCCTCCATAACACGGAGGCATCACTCGACGGCTACTACGATCGGGTCCGAGGAGCCTATCGCCGGATCGTTGAGACGCTCGGTATCGAGTACGCCATTACCCGCGCCGACAACAGTGTAATGGGCGGGTCCACCTCCGAGGAGTTCATCGCCATCGCCTCCACGGGTACCCTCGAACTCCGATGGTGTACCGCCGATGACTGTCACTTTGGGGTCACCGATGAGTCTCCCCGAGCGGAGCTCACAGCGGGCGATAGCTGTCCCGCATGTGGATCGGTTCTCGAGGCAGGCGAGGGCGTCGAGATCGGCCACCTCTTCAAACTCGGCACGCGGTATTCCGGCACCACCGGGTTAACTGTCGACACCGAAACCGGGGGCGAACGGGAGGTCGTAATGGGCAGTTACGGAATCGGGATCGAACGGTTGCTCCATGTCATTCTCGAGCAACATGCCGATGAGGCCGGGTGTCGCTGGCCCGGCGACGGGGCCGGAGACGTGGCACCGTTCGACGTTTCGATCGTCCCCCTCGAGTACGACGGCGACCTCCGGGGTGTCGCCGACCAGATGCATGATACGCTCGGGTGGGAACGAACCCTCCTGTTCGATGACCCCGAGCAGACGATGGGCGAGCGATTCGCCGAAAGTGATCTCCTGGGCATTCCCTGGAAGGTGGTCCTCGGAAATCACTATCTTGATACCGGTGAGGTGGAACTGGAATCGCGTGAGGGCCATACGCACTATCTCGACATCGAGGAGGTGACTGATATCGTCCAAACGGCGTAGTGCCTCTCCCGACCCCCCGACTCGATGCCATTCGATCGTCACCGGTCGATACCGGGTCTCTCACGGGTACTCTCCAAACAATCCGCCGAGTTCACAACGGAATTCGTGGCCGCGAACTATCAGTCGGAGACGGTAAGTTCGCCGTTCTCATCGAGTGACAATACGAGATCGAAGCGGTGTTTGTACGCATCAATCACGGATGCATCGTGCACGCCGGCCGCCAGATGGAACAGCCCCACTGCACCGTGTTCATCGATCAGCGAAACGAGCTCTTCGACCCCCGCCTGGGTGGGCGCGTCGCCGGCATAATAGGCCATCTCCGTGATCGAATCGAAGCTCACCTTGAGCTTTCCATCGTAGTCGGTAAGAAACCCTTCAACGGTATCGACAAGTCCGTCGACATCATCCGGAGAGGGAAGGTACGCGAACCGGTCGCTCTGCCGGCGTGAATAGCCGCGTTCGATACTGATTGCGTCGAGGATCGTCGCGTCTTCTTTTGGGACGTCGTAAAACTCCAATTTCTGTTCGACTTCTCGGGCCGTCGTTCGCGTCGAGACGACGAGGTACTCGTCGGTGTCTTCTCCGAGAAAATCGGTATCGATGCGGTCAGTTTCGGCCGTAGACGGATGCACCAGCAACACGCTGGTTCCGGCCGCGACGGATTCCGGGGCGCCGTCGATTCCGAGCCGATATTGCATACCGGCCTGCTTCGGCGACACTCCCTTAAGAATACCCCCTCGGATTGGGCCCCACACGACAGCCCTATCAGGCGGTCGTCGCCAAGGGATGACCGATGTCGGATTGGCGGGCCGTCTTCGGCCACGCGACGCCGTATGAGAACCAAGCTGCGGGTATCGAGACCGCGCTGTCGGTGTTCGGCGACGGCGGCTATCTGGCCCTTGAGGGCGCCTGCGGCACGGGCAAGACGATGCTCGCTCTGACGGCGGGACTGCAAGCGGTTCGCGATCGTTCGAATCCGTACGAACGGGTGTTCGTCGTCACCAGCGTCAAGCAACAACTCGCGCAGTTCGAAGCCGATTTGGACCGGATCGCCGAACACTGGCCGGCCTCCGCCGATCCGTTCGGGGCGGTCACGCTCGTGGGGAAGGCGGACGTGTGTCCCTATCATCTCGCCGATACCGGAGGGATGACGGATGACGTCCTGTACGAGCGCTGTGAGAACTTACGAGACCGAACGCGCGAACTGGTTGAAGCGGGACGTGATCCGAGCGGGTTGGCGGCAGATGCCCGCCCGGTCAGCGGCGACGGGTTCGCCGTCGCCGACACCACGGCACCATATCCCGGGCCGATGCCGACCGCGGCCGGGCCGGAGGGTGTGGGCGAGGTCGAGTACTGTCCGTTTTACGCTCAGTACCTCGCGGATCGGCCACGCGAGGGGGATCCCACCGAGGCGATTCCGTTCGATTATCGGGGCGACGGACCCTTGCGCCCAACCGAGCTCGTTCGACGGGGGGTAGAAGCCGGAACGTGCCCCCACTCGGTGATGGGCGCGTTACTCCAAGACGCCGAGGTCGTCGTCGGCAACTACTACCACGCCTTCGACGATCGAACCGTCTCGGCTTTTACCGGCCCGTTGCTCGATGAGCGCACGATTTTCATCTGCGATGAGGCCCACATGCTCGAATCGCGGGTTCGGGACCTCGCGAGCGAGTCCATCGCACTGACGACGATCGAGCGTGCACGCGATGAACTAGCGGATGTAATCGAGTATGCGAAAGGACGTGCCGGTCGAGGCGAAGAGCAGGTGGCCCGGACCGGCCTCGAAGAGGCGGGCGTCTCGCGGTCGGATCTGTCCTTGGCCCACACGTTTCTCGGGGCGGTCGTCGAGGCGATTACCGACCTGATCGAGGCCGCGGATCCGACCCCCGAGGAGACGATCCCGCTCCGGGAACCAACCGAGGTAACGGTCGATCGCCTGACGGACGCACTTGAGGAGGCGGGGTACGGCGAGGGCGCCTGGCTTGCGGTCCAGCACTTGGGTCCACCAATCGAACGCATCCTCAATGCCGTCGATGGCGAGGAACGTTGGCGGGCGACGCCGACCGCCGGCCGATTCTTGGCGTCATGGTGGGACTGCGATCACGAATCCTACCTGCGGTCAATCGAACTCACCGAGCGCGAAGCTCCTGGTCGGGGGTCTGACTTGCGGGCGCGCTCGCGGGTGCGTCTACAACTCGATAACTGTGTGCCTGGCGACGTCATCGCCGACGTGCTCTCCCAGTTTGGCGGCGGTATCCTCATGAGCGCGACCCTCGAACCGATGGAGATCTTCACCGAAGTGACGGGATTGGATCGACTGGCCGCGGCGGGACAACGCATCGAGACGCGTCGCTTCGGGCTACCCTTCCCGCAAACGAATCGACTCAGTCTCATCGTCGATGCACCGAAGTTCACCTACCGCAATCGCGGCCCGCCAGGAGCGGACACCCAAACCCGGCGAATTCACGCCGACGCGATCGCCGCCGTCGCCCGCGGTCCCGGAAACGCGCTCGTGGCCATGCCGAGTTACGCCGAGGCGACGTGGGCGGCCGAGGTGCTCTCGAATCGCCTTGAAAAGCCCGTCCTCGCTGACGAATCCAGCGACCGCGAGACGACCACGGCATTGAAAAACACCTTCTTCGCGGGGGAGGGCAAAGTCCTCGTGACGAGCCTTCGCGGGACGTTGACCGAGGGTGTCGATTATCCCGGCGATCGACTGGCGACCGCCGCGGTCGTTGGCGTTCCCATCATCAACACGGGCGATGCCAAGACCGAAGCGATGCAAACGGCCTACGATCGGCGCTTCGGAGACGGCTTCGAACAGGCGCTCGTCGTCCCGGCAGTGCGGAAGGCGCGTCAGGCACTCGGGCGGGTCATTCGCGGGCCCGATGAGGTCGGTGTTCGCGCCCTGATCGATGAGCGATATGCCAAACGCGGGTGGGATGGCGTCGCGGACCATCTCCCAGACGCCACCGAATTCGACCGTGTCGCCCCGGATGAAGTGGATTCGCGAATCAGGGATTTCTGGACCGAGCGGGACAACACATAGGTACGGCGGCGCCGAAGGCCCCCATGAGGATGCTGTTGGTATTGTGCGTGGATATGGACGACGACATCGGTCGCAAGACCGAGCTCGAAACGCCGTTGGTGGGTCGCGAGGCCGTCGAGGGAGGGGCCGTGGCGCTCGCGACGACCGACCCAGAAGACAGCGACGTCAACGTCCTGTTCAAGGGTCTCCAGATCGAGGCCGACCTCGCCGGCGATGTCACCGTCGCAGCTGTCGCCGGGACGGACGCGCGGGAAACCGATGCGTCGCTGGCCGTCGGGCGCGAACTCGATCGGGTCCTCACTGAATTGGCCGTCCCACCGGAGGAAGTGCGGACGGTCGTCGTCACGGATGGGGCGCAGGACGAAAGCGTCATTCCCGTCATCCGATCCCGGGTCACCGTGGATGGCGTCCGCCGCGTCGTCGTCCGCCAAGCCGAGGATCTCGAGTCGATTTATTATACGATCAAACAGGTGTTGAACGATCCGGAAACCCGAGGGACCATTCTCGTACCCCTCGGGATCTTGTTGTTGATCTACCCGCTCGCGATCGGAGCAAGCCTCCTTGGCGTCCCAGGGACCACCGTCGTCGGCGTAACCTCCGGGCTGATCGGACTGTATTTGATCGCCCGCGGATTGGATTTACACACGACGCTCGTCTCGGCAGCCCGGCGGGGCCGACAGGCCTTGTACACCGGACGCGTGACGCTGATTACGTATTCGGTGGCGATGGCGCTGCTTGTGGTGGCGGGAATTAGCGGTATTAATCGCCTCGATGCCGTTCAGGCATCGGTTACCTCACCTTCGGCACTGACCGTTGTCGCGGCTCTCGTCGACGGTGCGCTCGTGTGGGTCACCGCCGCAGGTATCACCACGAGTCTTGGGCAAATCACTGACGCGTACCTCACGGATCACTTCCGACCGCGGTATCTCAATGCGCCGTTTTACGTCGTCGCGATCGCGGCCGTCTTGCACGGGTTAAGCGGGTACGTCCTTGAAGACGTCTCCCTGGCGTATATGGCGGCCGTCCTCGCGGCTGGAACGATGCTCGGCTTGGCGAGTACACTCGCGTTTGCCGTCGCCGAGTCCCGGACCACGGAGGACGCCCAGTCGGTCGACGCTTAACGGGTCCGTGTGACGACGAAGTCGGCGAGTTCCTCGAGATACGTCTCGATTTCGTCGTCGACGAGATCGACGCCAGCAAGCGCCTCCAAGGCCGCGTCAGCTTGTTCCTCGGCATAGGCGTTCGCCGTCGACGGTGTGACGTCTTCGATGGCGAGAAGAGACGGTCGATCCATGGCGTCATCACGTCCGCTTGGCTTGCCGAGGGTTTCCGAATCCGAGGTGGCATCGAGCACATCGTCCCGAATCTGGAAGGCAACGCCAACGTGTTCGGCATATGTCCCTAATCCGTTGATCGCCGATTGAGGGCCATTGGCGGCGATGACGCCGACTTCGGCGGCGGCTCGAAAGAGCACCCCCGTCTTCCGTCGCGCCAGCTCGACGTATTCGGCCTCGGTCGTCGGCTGATCGACGAGTTCTGAGGCTTCGCCCTCACCGAGTTCGACGAGTGCATCCGCCACGATCGCCATTGCTTGTGGGTTCGCTTGAAACCGGGCGAAAGCTTCCGCGATGAGGCCGTCGCTTCCGATCAACGCATCACTATGATCGAATGCGGCCCAGGTACTCTCTGTTCCTCGACGAAGTTGAGAGCGATCGATCACGTCATCGACGACCAACGACGCCGTATGGACGAGCTCGATACCGACCGCAAACTCAAGCGCGTCCTCTCGGTCCCTCCCGACCGCCTCGCAGGTCAATAGCGTGAGTGTCGGCCGCACTCGCTTGCCACCCGAGAGCAACGCGTGGCGCATCGGTGCGGCAAGCCCCTCGGGTTCGACGGTCTCGACGCTGCTCGCGAGCCGACGCTCGATTGCCGTTCGTCGATCGGTGAGGTACGCGAGGTTGGGTCGGTCGTCCATCGTTGGGGCGTCACTCATTGACGGCGTCGATCAGTGTCGGGACAACCTCGAAAAGGTCGTCGACGATACCGTAATCCGCAATATCGAAAATCGGTGCATCGGGGTCGGTATTGATGGCGACGATCGTGTCGGCCCCTTGCATCCCGGCAACGTGTTGCACGGCCCCGGAGATCCCGATGGCGATGTAAACATCCGGGCTGACCGTTTTGCCGCTTTGTCCGACCTGTCGGTTCTGTGGGAGCCACCCGGCGTCGACGATCGGGCGTGATGCCGAAACGGTCGCATCGAGGGCGGCGGCGAGGTCCTCGATGAGCTCGAGGTTCTCTTCTTCCCCGATCCCGCGTCCGACGCTCACGAGGACGTCAGCGTCGGTGATGTCGACGTCCCCTCCGGCCATCTCTTCATATCCCGTCACGCGAGCACCGGTCTGGTCGGGATCTACATCGATGTCCGCCGGTTCGATCACGGCTTCCCCGTCGTCTTCGAGAGCCGGCCAGGCCCCCTCCCGAATCGTGATGACGGCGGTGTCCGCCTCCACATCGATCGTCGTTTCGACCTTCGAGCCGTACATCTCTCGGATGACGGACAACCCGTCGCCGGTCTCGATCCCGATCGCATCCGTCACGAGGGCCAGGTCATGATCCATGGCGACCGTCGGGGCGAAATCCATCCCGTTCACCGAATGCGGTGCGAGGACGATATCAGGATCGTGACGGTCGATCAGTGCCGATGTGGTGGCGCGATAGAGATCGTGGTTGAACTCTTCGCCAGCTGCGACCGTGTGGATGAAGTCGACCCCATCGCGATTCAGTTTAGTGGCGAAGTCCTCGACAGGGCCGCTGATGAGGCCAACGTGGAGGGTCCCGTCGCCAGCATGAGCGAGTTTCGCCCCACAACTCAACAGCTGGTAGCTGATTGAGCGAACCTCGCCGCGGCGATGCTCGGGGATGACGAGCACGTCCGTCATGCGTCGATCACCCCCAATTCAGCCAAGGTGTCAGCGAGTTCGGCGGCGGTTTCGTCGGGACTCCCGTCGAAGTACGTTGCCTCCGACTCGGTCTCCGGCTCGATCATCTCCGTTACGTGAAGTTCGTCGCCCACGGCATCCGCTCCAAGGTCGAGATCAGCCAACGTGTGGTGGGCAATGTCTTTTTGTTGGGCTTGCCTGATGCCACGAAGACTTGCATACCGCGGCTCGTTGATCCCGGTTTGAATCGTGAAGACGGCGGGCAAGTCGACGTCAGTCAACTCCTCGAGACCCCCCTCGAGTTCGCGATGGACCGATGTGATCTGGTCGTCCACGTCCACCTCGAATTGATTGACGACGGCCGCCCACTGGTACTCGGCGAGGGCGGCAGCCGCGACCCCGGTCGCGCCGAAGGCGTCATCGTCGGCTTGGACGCCGGTGAAGACGATATCGGGGGCTTCCTGTTCGATAACTGCAGCAAGGAGGCGGGCCTTGGTCGAGACGTCTAACAGCTGTTGGTCGGTGAGGGCGTCGTCCCAGACGCGGATCGCGCGATCGGCGCCTTTCGCGAGCGCGACGCGGATGGTTTCCTCGACCCGTTCGGGACCGATGGTAACCGTGATGACTTCGGCATCGTCGTGCGCTTCGGCCAGTTGGACGGCCTCCTCGATGGCGTAATCATCCCACTCATTGAGTTCGTATTCGAGGTAGTCCTCCGGAATCTCCGTCCCTTCGATATCGAAGGCGTCATCCACGGTTGCGACCTGCTTGACGGCGACGAGAATTTTCATTGGCCAAAACTAGACCAGTTCGGCGGTAAATTGTTTCGAAGCGCGCCGGTCAGGCGTCGTCCGACTCCTCCGGGAGCGAGATGATGTTTTCCCGCCCGAGTCGGAGTTTTTCGACTTGGTCATCCTCGGCCATCTCCGAGAGGAGTTGCGAGACCTTCGCATTCGACCAGCCGGTCTCCTCGACGATTTTCGCTTGTTTCATTCGGCCGCCATTGTCCTTGAGCAAACGCATGACGCGTTCTTCGTCGCTGATCAACTCGGGATCGACAGGTCCGTCGGCGTCACCCCCATCCGTTGGCTCGGCGTCGTCGCTTCCAGGTTGGGACCACTCCCGGGCGTAGGCGACTCCGAGCAGGATGAGCACCGCGATAACACCCAACAACACGTACGGTATCGACCCATCGCCATCACCGGTCCCAGGGGGTGGCGTGTCCGTGGGGGTCGCAGTTGGCGTC
>CAZOFG010000008.1:20997-67666 GCA_964579125.1 uncultured Halobacteriales archaeon
ATCGCCATCACCGGTCCCAGGGGGTGGCGTGTCCGTGGGGGTCGCAGTTGGCGTCACCGTGGGTGTTGGCGTGGGGGTGGGCGTCGGTGTCGGCGTCATATCATCGATCTGGACGTAGGTCACGTCGATGTCGCCTGGTTCGAACTGCAGCGGGCCATCCCACGTGATCGTCCCGTTGTCGACGCCCTTGTCTGGCGGCGAACTCTCGACGGCGTATGCCGCGGGTGCGTCAAGTGTCAACCGGTAGCCGTCTGGCAGTTCCGGGAGCCACGTACCGTTCTCGGTCCTGAATGCATCGCCGAGATGGAGCCGTTCACCATCGACCTGGGCGAAGTTGTGCCAGTCGAATTCGAAAGCGAGCACCCCAACGTTATCAGTCGTCCAGTAGCTCCAATCACCACCGGTCAGTGTCATCGCCCGATTGGTATACGCCTCAGACGCGGCGCGATACGCGTCGAATTGATCGATGGTCAGGGGCGGATCACGATTCCCGGTGATGATGTCGTCGGCGAGGTTGTAAAACGCGTTCTCGTGCTCGTCGGATTCAAGGAGAAACCGGTATTCGATGCTCCAGACGGCTGTCCCGTCACTCTCAACGCTGACGCGAAACCAGACGGACACGTCCGGTCTCGGGAGGTCGACTTCGACCTGTTCGGGTGAACCAGCCGTTCGATCGGCCTGGGCGGTATCGACGCCGATCCCAATCCCGGCTGTGAGGAGGAGAACACACAGCAGGACCGGCAGCAGGGACCGCCACATGGGTTTAAAAGGGGGACGGAGGCGGGAAAATGCTTTCCATACTCCCGGAGGGGTCCGCTAATCAATTTCCCACCCCGAGGCGACCTGCTTTTGTACGGCGATGCCATGGTTTCGCCCGATGAACAGTCGGGTGATCCTTCTGGCGGCGGTATTCCTCGTGTTGACGGTCAGCACGGCTGCCGTCATTGCAGCCCCGACTGGCGAGACAACGCCCACCGAGACGGCCCTAATTGAGCATCCAAACAGCTCCGAACCCACATCGACGTTCGGCGAAACGAGCCTCAATATGGCGAACGATGCCGCGATCGGTGAGCGAACCATTCGAAGCGACTACGCGTACACCCTGTTCGAGGAACGCCTCGCCGCAGCGCCGAATCAAAGCGCCCGGGAGGCAGTGTTGCAGTCGTACTTCACGGCGATCGATGATCGGGTCCGAGCGTTGATGGAGGCCGAACAATCCGCCGTCCAAGCGAACGACGAACCCGGTCACTTCCTCCGGGAATTGAGCCTCATTACTGCCGAGGCCGAGGCTCACCAGGACAACCTCGACCGCTTGTTGCTCGAGGACGACACCTTCCCCGGCACTACCTTGCGTCCACAAATCGTCGACCGCCAGCACAGCCTCGATTTGTTTTCGAGCGAGGCCCGTTCGGAGTTGTTGCGCGCGATTCGTGCCAACGAGTACGCGCGCGTCCAGTACTATTCTCGAACCGACGATAGCCTCATCCTCACTGCAGTAACCGACGATCAATACATCCGCGACGCCGTCCGGTACGATCGCTATCGCCCGGACACACCGGACCAATTCGAAAGCCTCAGTGAGGTTCTGGGCACGGCGGTGGCTGAATTCCCACCCGCGACGGAGAACGATCTCAATGTGTTGCGACAACCACTTGAGGGGTTGTTTTACGTCGAGTTCGGACTCGTCCGCGGGCCGATCACGGCCTATCTCGATGGTGGCTCAACGTCCGTCGTCAGAGCCCATCAACGCCAGCACAAATCGGAGATCACGTTCACCGACAGCACCGTCGAAACGGCCAACGGTATTACAGTGACAGTCAATCGAACGTACGATGACGGTCCGATGAAGGTCACTGTTGTCGACGCCGACACGGGTGAGGTGCTGCCGGCGACGGTCACCATGAACGAGGACGTCACCGTCGAATCCGGCGCCGACGGGACCGCTTGGTTGGTCGAACCCCGACGGCTCATGCGCTTGAACATCTCGACGGCTGAGGGGAGCGTCGATCTCACCCTCGTCTGAGCGCCAACGTTTTTCACGCAGAACGCGACCAATGGCCGCCGATGCGTCACCGGGGGATGGCGCCAATCGTCGGCGTCCTCGCATTGCTCGCACTCGTCGTCGTGGCTGCCAGCGTGGTGGCGATCGGACTCGACGGTCCGGGGAGTTCGGCGCCACCGCAGTTTACCGTAGACGTGAGGTACGACGCATCGGCGACGGAAATCTGGCTTGAACATACGGGTGGGGAGGCCGTCTCCCTCCACGCTCTGGCGTTTCGGGTGACGGTTGGGGGTGATCCGCTTGATCCACAACCGAGGTATCCCCTGAGCCAGAGCGAGGGTTACAATCGCTTCGGCAGTGGTGCCTTCAACCGACAAACAAGTGACATGTTCACTACCGGCGATGCTGGGGGCTTTTACGTGCCGCCGCGAGTGCGCCCTGCCAGTTGGGCGCCTGGGATACCCCTCGAAGTGGAGCTCATTTATGATGGTACCGTAGTCGCACGCGATGACGTAGTGATCGACGACTCTCCCGCCTAATCGGGAACCCAGCCCTGCGTCACGATCGCGAGATCGCGGTCGTACCAGGGGCCGACGGTGAAGTTCTCGACGCGTTCGAGGCCTGCCGACTCGAACCACGCCGTGGCCTGCTCAGCCGGATAAAACCGCATGATTGCCGTGGCGACCACGCGGAAGGGCCACAAGGAGGGCTCGTGCGGACCGACCACGAGCACCGGTCCACCAGGTCGGACGAGCCGACGACACTCCGCGAGCACCCGTTCGGGGGAGGGCCAGTACTCGATGGAGCCCGAGGACCAGACGGCATCGAAGGAATCGTCCCGATACGGGAGTCGATGAGCGTCACCACGAACGAGTGGCACGCGCTCGCCGAGTTTGCGCTTCGCGCGGGCGAGTTGTGGGGCGCTTTGATCGAGCCCGATGACGGTGTCAGCGTGTTCGCACAATGCGGTGGTTGCAAAGCCGGTCCCGCAGCCAAGATCGAGAACGCGATCGGACGGACAGATATCGAAGGCGTCCATCGCCTGCGCGCGCATCTCCTTGGTCCAAACGAACGGATTGACGACGTCGTAGATCGGCGAAAGCACGCGATAGAAGGCGCGGGCACGGCGGCGATTCGCGAGAAAGGCCATTGGGTGGTACATGGGCGCATGGCCCTTGAAGCGTCGGAAGGCGATCGACCCATCTCGCAACGCCCAAATAGCCCGGGTTGACAAGCTTCCCGTATTGTTATGCCGAGGCCAGAGGTGTTAGAAAACATCAAGTCGGCCGAGGAAGACGCCGAAGAGATCGTCGAAGCGGCCGAAGCCGACCGGGAAGAACGGTTAGCAACGGCACGCGAACGCGCCTCCGAAATCCGGGAGCAAGCGGAGGCTGAGGCGGCCGAGGACGCTGAAGAGCAACTCGCGGCCGTCCGCGAGGAGCTCGAGGCCGAGCGCGAGGAGATCATCGAAGAGGGCGAGGACGAGGCCCAGGCGATGCGCGAGCGGGCCGAGTCGGCGTTCGATACGGTCGTCGAGTCGATCCTCGAGGACTTCCGGGAGGCTGTCGATGCTCAGGCCTGAGCGAATGAGCAAGGTCTCCTTGTCGGGGGCCAAGACGGTCATGGCGGAGACGATCGAGGTGTTGCACGAGCAGTCGTTGCTCCACCTCGAGGAGTACGACGAGTCCTGGGAGGACTTTCAGACGGGCGATCCGCTCCCGATGGCGGAAGACCTCTCCGAACGCCTCGTCACCGTTCGCTCCTTGGAGAACACCCTCGAGATCGATCCGGAGGCGGTGGAGCCGACGCAACTGCCTGACGAGGCGGAAATCGATCGACGCCTCGAGGAGATTCGGCAGCAGGTCACCGAGCTCGAGGATCGACGGGCCGCATTGAACGAGGAGCTCAGGGCGATCGAAGACGACCTCAATCGACTCGAACCGCTGGCGACGTTGGGGATCGACCTTGAGTTACTCCAGGACTATGCGTCGATCGAAGTCGTCGTCGGTCAGGGCCCCGAATCGGGTGTCAGAACGGCCCTGGAAGAGAGCGATGAGGTTGCCGCATTCGAGCTCTTCGTCGCTGAGGACGTGATCGCGATCGCGGCCGAGCCGGCCAGCCCAGAGGCGAGCGTCTCGGATGCCCTGGTCGGGGTCGAATTCAACCGACTCGAGGTGCCCGATGGACAGGGGGACCCGTCCGAACGGGCCGACGCACTCCGACAGGAACGGCGGGAACTCGAGGCGGAGCTCGAACAACTCGAGTCGAATTTCGAGGAGATCACCGACGAGCACGCCGACTTCCTCCTCGCCCTCGAAGAGGAGCTTTCCATCGGCGTCGAGCGAGCCGAGGCACCGCTGCGCTTTGCGACGACCGAACACTCCTTCATTGCCGAAGGGTGGGTGCCGACTGCCGAGGTCGAGACCCTCCGGTCGGCCCTGGCTGCCAAGGTGGGTGATCGAGTCGCCCTCGACGAACTCGAACAGGTCGATTATGACCCACCCGAACACGACCACGAAGCGGCGGCCGATGGGGGACAGCCGGATCTCCACCGCCCGGAACCCCCGGTCGAACAGGACAACCCGAGCTTTCTGCAACCCTTCGAAGTATTCGTCCAGACGGTCAACCGACCGCATTATCACGAACTCGATCCGACGCTGTTCGTCTTCCTCACCTTCCCGTTGGCCTTCGGCTTCATGATCGGCGACATGGGATACGGGCTGTTGTATCTCCTGCTGGGCCTTGGCGTCCTCAAATTCGTCAATTCCGACGGCCTCCGATCGATCGGCGTCGTCGGGATGTGGGCCGGCGGATTTACGATGCTCTTTGGCTACCTGTATGACGAGGCGTTCGGCGTCCACCTCGCCGACCTCGGATTACATCTCCCGGCTGCGGGTACCCTTGCGAAGGGGCTGCAGATGGTCGACGTTGCCCAGCTGTGGATCATCGCGAGTATCCTTTTCGGCGTGCTCCATCTGAGCATCGGTTATGTCATGGGCTTTCTCAACGACCGTGAACACGGCCTCTATCATGCCTTCACGGAGAACGCCTCGTGGCTGTTGGTGTTGTGGGGGCTGTTCGCGTGGCTCTTCACGACGGAGGAGGTCGGGACGTTCGAGGGGATCGGCGCGGTCGCGAACCTCGATCTCACCGCATCGGGCATCAAGCCGGCGTTCCTCGTCGGCCCCGACAGCGTCTTGAACGCGAATTACATGTTCGAGCTCGGCTTCACGGGCTTTTCCGAGACGGTGGCGGTTGCCGCCCTCGTGTCGATGCTGGTGGGAATCGTCTTCGTCTATCAGGGTGAAGGGGGCGTCGGCCTCATCGAACTCCCCACCAATGCCTTCGGTCACGCCGTCTCGTACATCCGGATGATGGCTGTCTTGCTGGCGAAGGCCGGTATGGCGTTCGTGGTCAACCTGATCGTCTTCGGTGGCGTGGAGGAAACCCATCACAACTACGCGGGTGAGGAGATTCCTTACACCGTCTTCAAACTGCCCGGCACCGAAGCACACGGCGAAGCCGTCTTCGAGGGACTCATCTGGCTCGATCCGATCTTCATCACGATCCCGATCGCGATTCTGTTGTTCATCCTCGGTCACGTGGTGGTCATGTTGCTTGGTATCACGGCGGCAGGAATCCAGATGACACGCCTTGAGTACGTCGAATTCTTTGGGAAGTTTTATGAAGGCGGCGGGGAGAAATTCCAACCGTTCGGTTATAAAAGAAGCTACACCCAGGAGAACTGAATAACATGTTTGAGCTACTCAACGACGCACTAGAACTCGCACAGTCAGGAGCACCACGAGACCCAGAATACGCCGCGAACTTGGCGGAAGGCATCAAACTTGCTGCCGCCGCATTGAGTGTCGGCCTCGCCGCGCTTGCCGCGGGTTATGCCGAGCGCCAGATCGGCGCCGCCGCCGTCGGCGCCATGGCCGAGGATCCGGGGATGTTCGGACGCGGACTGATCATGACGGTCCTCCCGGAGACGCTGGTCATCTTCGCGATTGTCGTGATCTTCGTGGTCTGATTTGGGGCAAACAATGAGCCTCGAATCGGTTGCAGAGGACATCCGCGAGCAGGCCCGAGCCGAGGCCGAGGAGATCCGCGAACAGGCTGAAGCCGAAGCCGAAGAACTCATTGAAGCCGCCGAGGCGGACGCCGAGGAGATCAAAGCCCAACGGGAACGCGAGGTCGAACAAGAGATCGAACAGCTCCGAGAGCAACGTCGATCGAACGCGAAACTCGAGGCGAAGCAACTCCGCCTGGAGACGCGACGGGAGCTATTGGATGAGGTCCGGTCGGCCGTCGAGGAGGAAATCGCCGCCATCGAGGGTGACGACCGCCGGGAGCTCACGGAAACCCTGCTGGATGCCGCGCTCGAGGAGTTCGACCCGGATGAGGCGCTCACCGTCCACGGACGGGATGACGACGACGTGCTGTTAACCGACCTCGTTGGTGATCGTGATCGTCTCACCGTCGGGGAGCCGGTGGAGTGCCTCGGCGGGGTCGTCGTCGAGGGAACCCAAACGCAAGTCAGAGTCGATCACACCTTCGACTCGATCCTGGCGGACGTCTGGGACGATAACCTTCGCTCGATCAGCAATCAGCTGTTTGAGGAATGACCACGCTCAATCCGGCCGGGCGTGCCAGCGGTGGCGCGAATCCGGCGTACGTCAACGCACGCGTGAGAGCGCGGCGAGCAGCGTTGCTCGATGAGAGCGATTACCGCAAACTGGTTCGAATGGGCCCGAACGAGATCGCTCGCTTTCTCGAGGAGACCGAATACGAGCGCGAAGTGAACGAACTCGGTGCCCGGTACAGCGGGGTCGACCTCGTGGAGTACGTCCTCAACGCGAACCTCTCACGACATTTCGATGATCTGTTGAGCTGGGCCGACGGAACCCTCTATACCCAACTCGTTCGCTACCTCCGCAAGTTCGATGCCTGGAACATCAAGACGGTGCTTCGGGGTGTCTATACGAGCACCGACCCCGAGGCGATCGAGACCGATCTCATCGAGGCCGGTGAGTTCGATGATCGCCAACTCGATCGGCTGTTGCAGCCGGATGATGTGGAGGGTGTCGTCGAGGCTCTCGCTGGGACGATTTACTACGATCCACTCCAGGCCGCGTTGGAGGAGTTCGAGGAAACCGAGTTGTTGTTCCCACTGGAGAACGCCGTCGATCGCACGTTCTACGAGCACTTGATCGCCGACGTCGAAACCGAAAGCGAACTGACGGCACGGGTGCTCGTCGGACAGCGCCTGGCGACCGGCTCGCCGCAGGATCTCTATCACGAGTTTTTGACCGCCGAGATCGACTTTCTGAACGTCCGCAATGCGTTACGTATCGCCCACAGCGGCGCCGACATCGATCCGGACGAATACTTCATCGAGGGCGGGCGGCTCTTCGATGCGACGACCCTCGGACGCTTGGTGACTGACATCGATGAGCTCGTCACGACGATCCGGTCGGGTCCGTACGGCGACGAACTCGACGAAGCCTTGACCGCCCTCGAGGATGCGGATAGCCTGCTCGAGGTCGAACACGCCATCGACCGCGCGTTGGTCGACTACGGCGACTGGCTGGGTTCGCGCTATCCAGTCTCGGTCTGTCCGGTCATGGCCTACATCCTCGCCAAGGAACGCGAGGTCGACAACGTTCGGGCGATCGCCCGTGGGCGCGAAGCCGGCCTCACCGAAGCGGAAATTCGCGAGGAGCTGGTGATCCTATGAGCCAGGAAATCGCTGTCGTCGGGAGCCCGGAGTTCACCACTGGGTTTCGCCTCGCCGGCGTCCGTCGCTTCGCAAACGTCCCTGAGGGGGACAAACAGGAGGAGTTGGACGGGGCGATCGATGAGCTGTTGACCGACGAGGAGGTGGGTATCGTCGTGATGCACGACGAGGATCTGGACTACCTCTCACGCGACGTCCGCGAGCGGGTCGAGACGAGCGTCGAGCCCGCGGTCGTCACCCTCGGCGGAGGCGCCGGGTCTGGCGGGTTGCGTGAACAGATCAAACGAGCTATCGGTATCGACCTCATGGAGGAGGATAACGAATGAGTCAAGCTACGGAGACCGACACCGTCGAGGACGACGGCACGATCAATGGAGTGAGCGGCCCGGTCGTCACAGCCACCGGGCTCGAGGCGCGCATGAACGACGTAGTGTACGTCGGCGAGGAAGGGTTGATGGGTGAAGTCATCGAGATCGAAGGCGACGAAACGACCATCCAGGTCTACGAGGAAACCTCGGGCGTTTCGCCGGGCGAACCGGTCGAAAACACCGGCAACCCGCTGACGGTCGATCTGGGCCCCGGCCTGTTGGACTCGATCTATGACGGCGTCCAACGCCCGCTGGATGTCCTGGAGGATCTGATGGGCTCGTTCCTCGATCGCGGCGTCGACGCGCCGGGCGTCGACCTCGAGCGCGAGTGGGCCTTCGAACCCCGCGTCGAGGAAGGCGACGAGATCAGTTCCGGTGATATGGTTGGTGTCGTCCCGGAGACCGAAAGCATCGAACATCGAGTGCTGGTCCCGCCGGATCACGAGGGTGGGACCGTCACGGCCGCCCATGAGGGAGACTACACCGTCACGGATCCCGTCATCGAAATCGATGGTGGCGAGGACATCACGATGCACCAGGAGTGGCCGGTTCGCCAGCCCCGCCCCACGGAAGAGAAGTTCACCCCGACCGAGCCCCTCGTGACCGGCCAGCGCGTCCAGGACGGGCTGTTCCCAATCGCCAAAGGTGGCACCGCCGCCATCCCGGGCCCCTTCGGGAGCGGGAAAACGGTCACCCAACAGTCCCTCGCGAAGTTCGCCGACGCGGATATCGTGATCTACATCGGCTGTGGCGAGCGCGGCAACGAGATGACGGAGGTCATCGAGGACTTCCCGGAACTGCCGGACCCGCAGACCGGGAACCCGCTGATGGCCCGGACCTGCCTCATCGCCAACACGTCGAACATGCCCGTCGCGGCCCGCGAGTCCTGCGTCTACACCGGGATCACCATCGCGGAGTACTTCCGCGACATGGGCTACGACGTGGCGCTCATGGCCGACTCCACCTCCCGGTGGGCCGAGGCGATGCGCGAGATCTCCTCCCGTCTGGAGGAGATGCCCGGCGAGGAGGGGTATCCCGCCTACCTGGCCGCCCGGCTCGCACAGTTTTACGAACGCGCCGGTCGCTTCGAGTTGCTCAACGGGGGGGACGGGTCGATCTCCGTCGTCGGGGCCGTTTCGCCACCGGGTGGGGACTTCTCCGAACCTGTCACCCAGAACACGCTACGCATCGTGAAGACGTTCTGGGCGCTGGATAACGACCTCGCGGAACGGCGTCACTTCCCGGCAATCAACTGGGATGAGTCATACTCACTGTACAAAAGTCAGCTTGACGACTGGTTCATCGAGAACGTCGCCGAGGACTGGCCGGAGCTTCGCCAGTGGGCGGTCGACACCCTCGATGAGGAGAGCGAACTGGAAGAAATCGTGCAACTGGTCGGGCGGGATGCACTCCCGGAGGATCAACAACTCACCCTCGAGGTGGCACGATACCTCCGCGAGGCGTGGCTCCAACAAAACGCGCTCCACGATGTCGACCAGTACTGTCCGCCCGAGAAGACTTACGAGATCCTCCGAGCGATCAAGGTCTTCAACGACGAGGCCTTCGCGGCGTTGGACGCCGGGGCGACGGTCGAAGAGATCCGCGATGCCGATGCCCCGCCGAAACTGAATCGCATCGGTACGACGGAGGAGTACGAAGCGTTCATCGAGGAGGTCACCGACGAGATCGAGGAGGAACTCCAAGCGCTGTATTAGACCCATGAAGGAATACCGCACTATCAACGAGATCAGCGGCCCTCTCGTCTTCGCCGAAGTCGACGAACCGATCGGCTATGACGAGATCGTCGAAATCGAGACACCGGCAGGCGAAACCAAACGCGGCCAAGTACTCGAATCGACGGAGGACTTCGTCGCCATCCAGGTGTTCGAGGGGACCGAAGGTATCGACCAGAACTGCACCGTCCGCTTCCTCGGAGAGACGATGAAGATGGACGTCACCGAGGATCTCCTCGGACGGGTACTCGATGGCTCCGGCCAACCGATCGACGGCGGTCCGGAGATCGTCCCCGAAGAACGACGCGACATCGTCGGTGCCGCGATGAACCCTCACGCCCGGGAGTACCCCTCGGAGTTCATCCAGACGGGAATCTCGGGAATCGACGGCATGAATACCCTCGTTCGCGGCCAGAAACTGCCGCTGTTTTCGGGCTCAGGCCTGCCACACAACGAACTCGCGCTACAGATCGCCCGTCAGGCGACCGTTCCCGAAGAAGAGGAGGCCGGTGAGGGGAGCGAGTTCGCCGTCGTCTTTGCTGCGATGGGTATCACGGCCGAGGAAGCCAACGACTTCATCGATGACTTCGAGCGTACGGGCGCGCTCGAGCGCTCGGTGGTCTTCATGAATCTCGCGGATGACCCATCGGTCGAGCGGACGGTCACGCCGCGACTGGCCCTTACGACGGCGGAGTACCTCGCCTTCGAGGAGGATTATCACGTGCTCGTCATTCTGACGGACATGACGAATTACTGCGAGGCACTCCGAGAGATCGGCGCCGCCCGCGAGGAGGTCCCCGGCCGCCGGGGCTATCCGGGATATATGTACACCGACCTCGCCCAGCTATACGAACGAGCCGGGCGCATTCAAGGCGAGGACGGGTCGATCACGCAGATCCCGATATTGACGATGCCGGGCGATGACGACACACACCCGATCCCCGACCTAACCGGCTATATCACGGAGGGTCAGATCTACGTCGATCGCGACCTCGACAGCAAAGGCATCGAGCCGCCGATCGACGTGCTCCCGAGCCTCTCGCGCCTCCAGGACGAGGGGATCGGCGAGGGGCTCACTCGGGCCGACCACAAGGGCGTCCAGGACCAGTTGTACGCCGCGTATGCCGAGGGTGAGGATCTCCGGGCCCTCGTCAATATCGTCGGCCGCGAGGCGTTGGATGAGCGGGACAACCGCTATCTCGACTTCGCCGATCGCTTCGAAGAGGAGTTCGTCCAACAGGGCTACAACACGAACCGCGACATCGAGGAAACCCTCGAAATCGCCTGGGAGCTGTTGTCGATGCTCCCCGAGGATGAACTGCATCGGATCGACGAGGAGTTCATCGAGGAGCACCACGTCGAGTCCGAGCCAGAGGAAGTCGAGGCGAGCGCGGACTGAGCGCGAGCCGTCGTCGCCTTTTCGTCAATCAACCGCCAGGAACGTCGACGAGTACGTCGGCCAGCGCGTCCGGTGCAGAGAGGAACGGCGCGTGGCCCGTCTGGAGGGAGTGGACATCATCGCAGTGGACGGCCTCCTGGCACTCCCGCTGGAATGAGAGGGGGAGCGCCCGGTCCTCCGTGCATTCGACGTAGATCCGGTGTACCGAATTGAACCCCTCGTCAGTCACCTCGACGGGCACGGTCCGCGGTTCGATCGGCTCCGGCCGGAGGAGTGCGCGACAAAGGGCGATTTGGGCCGGCGAGCAGTCGTGGTAGAAGGCGTCCTCCACACCCCCGAGATCGAGGTCGACAACGCCCCGCTCCTCGTCGACGACGAGGTACTCCGAGAGAACTGTATCGTGGCCGTCCAGATTGAGATCCGTGAGTGCCTGGCCGTCGGCCGGGAGGAACGCCGAGAGGTATACGACCGCCTCCACGACCTCGTGCAGTCGTTCGACCGCTTGCGTGGCCGCGTGGCCGCCCATGCTGTGGGCGACGAGCACGACGGGTTCATCCGCGTCGTCGACTACCTGACAGATTCGGTCCACGTAGTCCTCGAACGACACGGCATCCGGCGGCGTCGAATCGACGCCATGTGCCGGTAGATCGAACGCAATTGCGCGGTGCCCGGCGGCTTCGAGTCGCGGAACGACCTCGTGCCAGCACCACGCCCCGTGCCATGAGCCGTGGACGAGAAGGAACGTGCTCACGGGTCACCCTCCGGGACAGTCGGGCCCTCCAGGCCGAAAAACACGAGAGCGGTCGATCGGCGTACCGTGAGCACCGTCATCCTGATCCACCGTCGTCCCCGTCGGCGAACTCGACGATGTTTTCGCGACCGAGACGGAACTTTCGCAGTTCACCAGTCTCGGCCATCTCGGTGATGACTCGCGAGGTTTTCGAATCGGACCACTCGAGCGCCTCGGCCAATTCGGCCTGTTTCATCCGCCCGCCACGCTCTTCGAGGAGGGCCATGACGCGATCCTCGTCGCTTCGAAGGTCATCGGGAGCCACGGTCGGCGTTACATCGGCATCGGTCGATTCGGTTTCGTGGGCGTCCGTGTCGTCCTCGCGTCCAAACAGCCCCGACAGGTGGCCGTGCCGCCACGCGATGCCCAGCCCAGCGAGGATCAGGACGACGCCCCCAAACGCGAGAATCGGGGCCGGACCGATCCCGTCACGGCTGGTTCCACCGCCGTCATCGTTCGCTGTCGCAACGAGGTGGGGTTGGCCATCGAGGAAGTCCTCACGCCCGTACCACGTCGCCACGCCATCGACGACCTCGTCGGCACTGGGGGCGGTTTCATCGATAGTGTACGCGGCTGGGGCGGCGATCTCGAGTGCATCGTCTTCCGCGAGGTAAAATCCGCCTCCAAAGACATCGCCAACGGCCATCTCATCGTCAGAAATAGCCCCAAACCCGATCCACGTGTATTCGTACTCGACGATCCCCCACTGTCGAGGCACTTCCTGTATCCGCGTGCCCACGTCGAACGCGGTCGCCGACATCGAGCGATTAAGTTCGTCTGCGGCGGCCTCGACGACGTTCGTGATTCGCTCGCGAAAGGTCGCAAGCCGCTCGCTGGCGTTCGCTCGAAATGCGTCCTGAAACGCCTCGTATTCCTCGACGGCTTGGTCCGTCTCCAATCGCGTGCGGATCTGAATCGTCCACGCCCCGGCGCCCGTCTCGTTCACATCGATGTGGGTGATGGTGTTGTCACCCTCGGGGCCGAGTTGCGCGAGGATGCCGTCGTCGGTTTGGGTGGGTCCCGGGCCGTCGAAGGACAGACTGGCCGGCGCGGTAATCGCTGCTGTGAGTGTCAGTATGAGAACCGCGGCGACGAGACCCACTCGCATGAACACAGGGTAAAACCTCAATTCGAATAAATGGCCCAATCTCGATCGGCCGATTTCCGGTCTCGATTGTTGAATCGGACGAAATCGCGTGCAAATGGGCGCAAACGGGCGGGCGCGTCTACCCCCTTTACGGGTGTGCCATCGAAAGGGAACACCGATGACACGACGCACGCTATCCGTCTTGGTCGTTGTGGGATTGGTCGTCACCGGGCTGGCGTTGGGTGGCTCGCTGGGAGCGAGTCCGCCGGCCCAGCAGGGGGCGGGTCCGACCCCCGATACCACGGCCGAGACAGGCGACAAGCTCGCGACGATTATTTCGGTAACTGACGGCGAGGTACGCATCGAGCTCGAACAAGCGTCCTTCGAGCGAGCGCTTGAATCAGACAATGAAACCGAACGCGCCCAAGCGATCGCTGACAGAGCCTCGGCGTTAATCGACCGCGCCGAGGAGATCGCCGGCGACGTTCGCGCGACGACGACGGCTTATGAAGCCGGGAACGTGACGATGGATGACTTCGCACGGGATCTCGCCATCCTCAATGCAGAGGCCAATGGTGTGCTCCAGGCCTTTGCCCAACTCGAGGCGTACGCGGCCGACGTCTCCCCGATCGAACTGCAGGCGGCCGGATATAACGAAACAGTGACTGAATCGATCGAGTCGGAGCTTCGCTCGGTGACTGGTGCCGGTTTCGACGCATTGTTCAATCAATTCACCGGGGACGCTTCGGGATCGTTCGCTATTGAGACTGACGGCGGCATCGAACTGGCAGTCGAGCAGGAGGACGGAGAACGTTCGCGTGAGTACGAGCGTGAACAACCGGGCAACGGGAGCATCCTCGTCGATCCAGGAACGGCCCTGCAGACGGCCGAATCGACGCTCTCGACCGATTACGGTGGCACCTGGGTGCTGACGGAACTCGAACTCGACCGTGATGACGGCGCCTATGCGTTCAGCTTCGCGTTGCGAAACGCCTCGGCGGCGGGCGAAGCCGAGGTGAGTGTCGACGCGACGACGGGTGAGGTCTTTGCGTTCGAGGAAGAACTCGAACCGGGTGAAGGCGAGGAGACTGACACCCTCGGATTCACGGTCGTTGCGGGAACCATGGAGCCGGGTACGAACGTGACTCTTCGCGTTACCGCCGACGGAGCGCCCGTGGCGGGTGCGAATGTTTCCCTCGACGATCGAACGGTAGGCGAGACGAATGACGCGGGGGAGATCGTTGTCGAGCTTCCGGCGTCCGGCGAGGCCGAATTCGAGGCGACGCATGCGGATCGTGAAGGCGAACTCGAACTCGAGCTCGGAGGAGACGAGTCGAATCAGTTGGAACGCATCGGTGAGGGACTCGATGTCGCCGGGACTGTGGCGAACGAGTCAATTACCGTAACGGTCAGCTTCGACGGGGACGGCGTCCCGGGGATGCGTGGGTACGTGGATGAGACCCTCGTCGACGTGACCGGATCGAACGGCACCCTCACGTTCACGGCGAACGTGACCGACGGCCTCGAGATGACCCTGCAGAAGGGCTTTCTCACGGTCGAGCTCGAATTTGAACAGGTCGACGGGTCATTGGAGCTGGTCGAGATCGACGTCGATGACGACCGTGGCAATGACGATGATCGCCCCGGCGAGGGGCCTCCGGACGACGTACCACCCGGTGACGATCACCCCGGTGAAGGCCCCCCGGATGACGTCCCGCCCGGCGATGATGATCGGCCTGACGACGGCGATGCCGACGAGGGGGACGAGGACGAAGATGACGATTCCGACGAAGAGGAGGATGAAGAAGATGAAGACGAGGACGATGACGACGACGCGGACGAGTAATCTCGGTTTCGGTTCAGCATAACCGGTCGGTCTCCACTGATTCTGTCGAACGGTCTTGGATCCAGGTGAAAAGAGTTACTTCCGTTGGGGCGGAATCTGCCGTTAGCAAATGGCCGAGGACGTCAAGCCGACTCGGAAGAATTTGATGGAGATCGAGGAGCGCATCGAACTCTCCGAACGCGGCCACGATACGCTCGAGCAAAAGCGGGATGGCCTGATTATGGAGTTCATGGACATTCTCGATCAGGCCCAATCAGTCCGTGGCGATGTCGAAGAGACCTACGAGACCGCCCAAAAACGCCTCAATATGGCCCGGGCGATGGAGGGTGACGTGGCCGTTCGTGGCGCTGCCGCGGCACTGAAGGAACATCCCGAGATCACGATCACCTCGAAGAACATCATGGGCGTCGTCGTCCCACAGATCGAGTCGACAAGCGTCCAAAAACGGCTCGATCAGCGCGGATACGGCATGTTGGGCACGAACTCGCGCATCGACGAGGCAGCCGCCGCGTACGAGACCCTGTTGGAAGAGATCATCCTCGCGGCCGAGGTCGAAACCGCGATGAAGAAACTCCTCGAAGAGATTGAGACGACCAAACGGCGGGTCAACGCGCTCGAGTTCAAGCTCTTGCCCGACCTCCGTGAGAATCAGGCATACATCGAACAAAAGCTCGAGGAGCAAGAACGCGAGGAGATCTTCCGGCTGAAGAAGATCAAAGCGAAAAAGGACGAGGCCGAGGAGGACGCCGAGGCCGACGACGCGTGAAGGAGATGGCCGTCGAGTGCTCGAATTGTCGGGCGGATTCGGTTCCGTTTCGCGTGCCGGAATCGCTGCGTGACCATCGGGCCGTGAACGGTGACTGGGCGACGATCTGTCGGGTGTGTCTCACCGTTGATGAGCTTGATACGGAGCCGACCGCCGAGGAGTCACTGCACGCCGTGAGCGAGGCCTTTCCGAGTGATCCGCCGGCTGCCGCCGGCATCGCGGTGTTACTTGGATTACTCGAGTCTTTGGCGTTGAATCGCCCCGATATCGAGGCCGTCGTCGAGCACCTCGAGTCCGAGCACGGGGTGGACCCGATGCTCGTGCTTGATCGACTGGCCGATGATCCGGATCTCTCACCGGCGATCGCATTGGATCGACGGCGCCACCAACTCGAGCAGTTGTTGTAATCGCCACTTTAGACGCCAGTTGCGTACCGCAAAATTGCCGCGATCCCGCCGAACGCACTGGCGAGTTGTTCGCCCTTTTCGAATTCGGTGGAGATGAATTGCACGTCGGAGCCGCGCTGGTCTGCGATGTCGATGAGGTGATCGATTGCATCCTCGCGTTCGGTCTCGACGATTTCAGCGGCGCAGTGGGTACACGTCGGATCGTCGACCGTCTCCCCGCGGTCGACGAAGTCGACAGTCTCGTGATCATTCTCACACGTATGGATCATGACGTCTTTGCGAAGATCCTCACTGAGAAGCAACGTTTCCACCGATCCCATGATGAGGTTCTCACGGGTAGCGTCGAACCCGTAGGTGGCCCGTTCGCCGTCGTGTAACTCGCTGAAGAAACGGTCCATTACCTCCTTGTCCTCCATCAGCTCAGCGTCGGCGAGGGCGTCCTGGGCCTGATCGACGAGCTCTTCGAGACCGGACTCGTCCGTATAGGAGACATCGAACTTCCCCAGCACCTTGTCCTGGACTTCGTGGTGGAGATAGCCGGAGTCGAGAAATTCGTCCTTCGTCGGCGAAGGGCCACCGACGAGGACCCCATCGAGCTCGTGGCGTTCGGGGACGAAGAGGTCATTCGCCATCTCCGCGACCTCCTGGTAGAAGTTATCGATGGCTTCGAGGCGCAATCGGGCGAAGCGCTGTGCCGACTGGCCACCTTTGCGTTGCTTGCCCGGCACCAACGACGAGGCGCTTTTGACGGGTTCGACGCGTTTGCCGCGGAGCCACCCGACGTTGGCCTCCCGTCGATCCAGCACAATGAGGCCATACAGCCCCTGATCGGCGAACATCTCCTCCAAGGGCTCGAGGAGAAACGTCGAGTCGCAGTGATATCGAAACGATTCGATCGGCTGGGGTGGGTTTTCGACGACCTCGGTCACCATCTCGGTTTGGCCTCCGCCGGCGTCGATCGCCCCGCTGAAGAGCACGAGTCCGTTCTCGGGCGGGTTGTCGTAATATCGCAGCCTGGACGAGATACTCGAGAGCGCGTCCTGTACGTTTGTGCGGGTCTCTTTGGATTTGATATTGCTTGCCTCGGATCGCTCCTGGCGCACGTGGTTCGCGACGTCGCTGATTTGCATATCCGGCGGGACATAGATCGAGACGAGTTGCGTTCCGGTCCCTCGCTTGTCCCCGAGCTCCTCGAGGACCTTCCGAAACGCGTATTCCCGCCGATCGGCGTCGGCGTCCGCACTGTCGCTCATTGGACCTATGGTTTCGTGAGTCCGCGTAAGAAACCTTTGAACCGGCCGATGCCACGCTAACGCTGCGGGCTTTATATGGGATGGCACCGACGTGCCTCTATGCCGAACGGCACCGTCTACACGATCGCCAGTGGAAAGGGCGGTGTCGGCAAGACGACCGCCGCGGTCAACGTGGCCGCCGCGATCGCCGACGCCGGTCACCGAACGCTCGTGGTGGATGCCGACCTTGGGATGGCCAATCTGGCGGATCACTACGGTCTCGGCGGCGATGGACCGACTCTCCATGACGTGTTGGCCGATCGGGCGGACGTCGACGCCACCATCCTGGATGTCGGTGAATATCTCGAGGCGATTCCGGGCGCGATCGATCTCGAGGAGTACGCCGATATCGAACCGACCCGGCTGGACCACCTCGTCGAAACCGTCCGGGAGCGCTATGAGTACGTTGTGTTGGATGGCGGTGCGGGCCTGAGTTATGACAATGCAATCCCGCTGGGGCTTGCCGACGAAGTCGTCCTCGTGACAACACCCTCGCCACCGGCCGTCCAGGACACCCGGAAAACGGTGGCGTTGACGCGTCGGGCCGATGGCCACCTCGGCGGCGTGATCGTCAATCGCGTCGGCGACGATCCGTCCCTTGCCCCCGCGACCGTCGCAAGCCGCCTCGGCGTCGAACACCTCGGAACGGTGCCGGAATCTGCAGCCGTGCCGGAAAGCCTGCGTGCAGCCGATCCCGTCATCTGGCACACGCCACATGATCCCGCGGCGGAGGCGTTTCGCTCCGTTACCAGAGCACTCACTGGACTCGATATCCCACAGCCGCCACCCCCGGCCATCCCCGAGGACCAGACCGAGGAACCGGATGAGGAGGCCGAAGCAAAGTCCCGTGGGTTGTTGGCGCGACTGTTCGGCAGGTAATCACATCGATGTCGGCGCGCCGATGCCCAACAACGCGAGTCCGCCAGCGACGGTTCGCCGGCTCGCATCGACCAGCGCGAGGCGGGTTGCACGCGTGTCGGCGTCTGCGTCCAACACCGGGCAATCCCGGTAAAAGGCGTTGAAGTCGTCTGCGAGGTCCTGGAGATAGCCAGCCATCCGGTGGGGTGTCCGATCGAGGGCCGCTTGTTCGAGTTCGTACTCATACGCGGCGAGCCGATCGAGGAGCATGCGTTCGCTCGGGTGCTCGAACGGGCCAGGATTGGATGCGGGCTCGGTCTCGGCCCGATCGAGGATGCCACAACAACGCGCGTGGACGTACTGCACATACGGCGCTGATTGGCCTTCGAAATCGAGGGCTCGCTCCCACTCGAACGTGATCGCCTTCGAGGGCTGGGTGGAGACGATGTCGTACCGAACCGCCCCGATGCCGATTTGCCGGGCCGTCTCCTGGAGTTCCTCCTCGGAAAGCGGTTCGTGTCTACTCGCGTCGGTCCGGCGGTGTTCGATTTCACTCCGGGCCCGCGAAATCGCCTCATCGAGGAGGTCATCCAGATCGATGCCAGTGCCTTTCCGGGTACTCATTCCTTCGCCGCCGGGCAGCGTCACCCAGCCATAAAAGACGTTCTCGAGCTTGTCGGTCTCGTTACCGAGCAGATCCAACGCGGCTCGCAACTGACGGGCGTGTAACTCCTGTTCTTCCCCGAGGACTGTAACGGCGCGGTCAAACTTGTCGAATTTCCACTCGTGATGAGCGATATCACGGGTGGTATACAGCGTCGTTCCATCGGACCGCACGAACACGAACTCCTTGTCGATATCGAACGCGGCGAGGTCCAGCTGCCAGGCGCCCTCGGCTTGCTCCGCGGCCTCGGTCGCCTGCAGGCGTTCGACGACGTCGGTCGTGTCACCGTTACGCATGAAGCGTGATTCTTTGACGAATCGATCGAATTCGGCGGGCAGGCGCGCAAGGCAGGCTTGCATTCCGGACAGCACTTGATCGACGACCTCGCCGACGCGATCGTACGCCTGGGGGTCGCCAGCTTCCAACCCCTGCATGATCGACGCGATTTCGGCTTCGATCTCGGCCGTTTCTTCGGGATCGGCCGACTCGAGATACGCATTGCCTTTTCGATAGTAGCGCACGAGGTCGTACTCGATACGGTCCCGTTCAGGCTCGGGCAGTTCGTCCTCGTCAAAGGTTTCGTACGCCCAGGTGAACAGCGCCATCTGTCGCCCGACGTCGTTGACATAATAGTGCACCTCGACATCGTAACCCGCGGCGTCGAGCAACCGGGCGAGGCTATCGCCGATGATCGGGTTTCTGGCTCGGCCAACGTGAACCGGTCCGGTCGGATTCGCGCTCGTGTGCTCGACGACGATCGACGTGTCCCGATCGGCGAGTTGGCCGTAGTCGTCGGTACGTGCAGCGTCGACGGTATCTCGGTAATAGGCCGGACTCGGGTGGGCGTTGATGTACGGGCCAGCCTGCGTGACCGACTCGAGGTACGTCGTGTCCGTTACGTCGATGGCCGCCGCGATCCGTGCGGCCACCTCGGGTGGTGAGGCACCGGCCGCGTGCGCCAGCCGAAACGCGACGCTTGAGGCCACCACAGCCTCGACATCCTCTGGAGGCTCTTCGATGGCCAGCGCATCGGCGTCGAAATCGGTTTCGCGAAGCGCCGCGGCCAACACCTCGCGAAACTCGGCGCGTATCGCCCGCAACATGAGCAGATTGTCGCGGTGGGGGCGACATAGGGGTGTCGGGTTCCATCGCATGGTTTTTGCCACGACCACCCAAAGGGGGCGCCGATGAGCGAGTCAGGGGAGGTACCGAAGCAGGTGTCCGACCCCGACTACCACTCGGTCAATCACACGGCCTCACAGGCCTGTGGCTGGACGAAAAACGCCCTCCGTGGGGAGGGCCGATGTTACAAGAACGTCTTCTATGGGATCCGTTCGCATCGGTGTATCCAGATGACTCCGGTGGTGCGGTGTAACGAGCGCTGTGTGTTTTGCTGGCGCGACCACGAGGGTCATGGTTACGAGCTCGATGGCGTCGAATGGGACGACCCCGAAGCCGTCGCCGATGCGAGTATCGAACTCCAACGCAAGCTCCTCAGCGGCTTCGGGGGCAACGACGAGGTGCCCCGCGAGCGCTTCGAGGAGGCGATGCGGCCCAGACACGTGGCGATTAGCCTCGACGGTGAACCGACGCTGTACCCGTATCTCCCGGAGCTGATCGAGGCGTTTCACGACCGTGGAATCACGACGTTCCTCGTCACCAACGGGACGCGGCCAGATGTGGTGCGACGCTGCGACCCGACACAGCTGTACGTGAGCGTGGATGCACCCAATCGGGCGGTCTTCGAGCGTGTGGTCAACCCCCTCGAAGATGACGCCTGGGAACGGTTATTGGAGACGCTCGATGTCCTCGCCGCGAAGGACGAGACACGAACGGTTGCCCGGACGACGCTGTTGCAGGGTGTCAATATGGTCGACCAGGATTGGTACGCGACGTTGTACAGGCGGGCGGATGCCGATTTCGTCGAACTCAAAGCCTACATGCATGTGGGCCATTCGCAGGATCGCCTCGATCGCGACATCATGCCCGAACACGAGGCCGTCGTCGACTTCGCCGAAACCGTGCAGGAACATCTCCCCGAACACGACGTGCTCAAAGGCGTCCCCCGCTCGCGGGTGGCGATGCTTGCGCGCACCGAGGACACGTGGATCCCCAAGCTTGAGCAAGACAGCGAATTCTGGGCGGCAGAGCCCTATCCCGCCTCCGTTTCATAACGATTCCGTGATGCATCACGAAGTCGGTATGCTTTAGGCTTCCCACCATCGAGTAGCCGCGTATGTCGATGCTCGCGTCCGCACCTGCTTCGCCGGCAGAATTGCGGGCGCTTCGGGCCGTCGCAACGTTCGCCCAGGCGGATGGCGCCACAACGCTGGAGGCGGCCGTAAAGCTCTCCTGTGCCGACCTCGCCGACCGCCTCGACACCTCGACTCAGACCGCTTCGCGGCGATTGCGCGCCCTTGAAGAGGATGGGTTGGTCACCCGCGAAACTGTCGGCGACGGCCAGTGGATCGAGCTGACTGCAGATGGTCGCCAGGCTCTTCGCCGGGAGTACGAGACCTACCGACAACTGTTCGAAGGGCCGCCGATCGTCGAATTCGTCGGCCATGTTACCGGTGGCATGGGGGAGGGCCGCCACTACATCACGCTGTCGGGCTACCACGAGCAATTCGTCGAGCGCCTCGGGTACGAACCGTTTCCGGGGACACTCAATCTCGAGTTAACCGAACAAAGCATTGCGCGCCGAGCCAGCCTCGAGGCCGTCCCGTCGATTCCGATCGATGGCTGGGCCGACGAGGAGCGCACCTACGGGCCGGCGACGTGTTACCCAGCCGTCATCGAGGGCCCCCACGATGACCGCGTGGATCCCGCCCACGTAATCGTGCCCGATCGGACCCACCACGACGAATCGAGCCTGGAGGTGATCGCCCCGGTGAAACTCAGGGACGAACTCGACTTAGCCGACAGCGATCGCGTCCTCGTTCGGGTGGGTGATCTCGAATGAGCAAAGCATCGGTACGAACCGACGTGACCGATGCCGTGGCGGCCCTCGAAGCGGGCGAACCGGTACTCGTCCACGATGGGGTGACACGGGAACACGAGGTTGATTTGTTGTATCCGGCTGCAGCTGTGGATCCTGCCGCAGTTACGCGGCTCCGGACCGATGCCGGCGGACTGGTCTTCGTGGCACTGTCTGATGCGGTCGCACGCACCCTCGAATTGCCGTTTTTACACGAGGCCATCGATCATCCGAGTACGGAGTACGACGACGTCGGCTACGATGCCCGCCCCTCGTTTTCACTCTCTGTCAATCACCGTTCGACGTACACCGGCGTCACCGATCGTGATCGCGCGCTGACGATCGCCGAACTCGGCGACCTCGCCGCAGCCCCCGATCCGGAGACCTTCGCGGCGTCGTTTCGCGTACCGGGCCACGTCCACCTGTTGCGCGGGGCTCCGGGGCTCCTCGCTGACCGACAAGGGCACACGGAACTCGGTCTCGCCCTCGCCCGTGAGGCCGACGACGTGGCGGCGATCGCCGGCTGTGAGATGCTCGATGACGAGACGGGCACCGCCCTGGCGCCCGACGCGGCACGGGCCTATGCTCGCCAGCACGATCTGGTGTACGTCTCGGGACAGGCGATTTGTGACGCCCTGCGTCGATGACGAGTTAGGCTCTTTAGTGCGGGTCGTGACCACTCCCCATGGGCTTTGACGAGATGCCCGTCGAGATGATCTGGTTCGACGGCGACTTCGTCGACTGGGACGACGCACAGATTCACGTCCTTACACACGCGTTGCATTACGGAACGGCCGTCTTTGAAGGGGTGCGCAGCTACGACTCGCCGCGAGGCCCAGCGATCTTTCGGTGGGAGGACCACCTCGATCGACTGTATCGGTCCGCGCAACCGTACGAGCTCGCCATCGCGTACGACCGCGAGACGCTGACAGACGCCACGACCGAACTCATCGATCGGCAAGACCTCGAGGCCTGTTACATCCGCCCGCTCGTCTTTTATGGCTACGACAGTCTGGGCCTCCCGCCCGGGGACTGTCCGACGCGGGTCGCGATCGCCTGCTGGCCCTGGGGCTCATACCTCGGGGAGGCGGCTCACGAAGACGGTGTCGAGGTGGCCGTCTCGAGCTGGCGCAAATACGCCTCGAGTCAAATCCCGACCACCGTCAAGACGACGGGGACGTACGTCAACAGCTTTCTCGCTGGCGAAGAGGCCCGCCGCGATGGATACGCCGAGGCCATCGTGTTGAACAAAGAGGGCAATGTCGCGGAAGGCCCCGGCGAGAACTTGTTCCTGGTGCGGGACGGCCAGATATTCACCCCGGGCATTGCCGAAGGGTGTCTGGCCGGCGTCACCCGCGATGCGATGATTACGATCGCCCGTGACCTCGGCTATCCGGTGGACGATACCGCGACGATCAGTCGCGGCGAGTTGTACACCGCCGACGAATTGTTCTTTACCGGGACGGCGGCGGAGGTCACGCCGATCGCCAAAGTGGATAATGTGACCGTTGGTGAGGGTGGGCGCGGCCCCGTCACCGCCGAACTCCAGAAACGGTTTTTCGAGGTCGTCCACCGCGAGACCGACGCCTACGAGGATTGGTTCACCTACGTCTGATCCTCATCGAGGTCGAGGTGGACGTAGGTTTCGTCCGATTCGGCGAAGCCAGCGCTCAGCAGTCGCGTCATTGCCTGCTCCACCTGCTCGTCCGTCTCGATGATGTATTCAGACGGGACTTCGATCACGAAGCCGGTCGTGATGTTCGGTGCGGTCGGCATGAAAATGACCTCCCGGCCGTCGGTCGTTTCCTGGCCGGTTTTGAACGCCGTCATCCGCATCCCTTCCCACGGCTCGACCTTCACGGGTGTTTGTAGGGTCCGCTCTTGTCCGATGGCCGTCTCGATCGCCATTTTCGAGGCGTTATAGACGATCCGAACGCCGGGCACGCGATTTACCAAGGCATCCATACGCGATTCGGCCACCTCGCCCAGAGCGGTGCGCATCAAGTAGCCCACTGCGAAGACGAGCAACGCGAACGCGACCAACGTTAGCGCGACCCGGAGATGGTTGGCGTAGGCCGGATCGATGCCATACTCGAGGAAGAGTTCTTCCTCGATAACGCCGAAAATTGGGGCCCCGGCGAGAAAGGAGTACAGCCAGGAGATCACCCAGATGGTCACGATCAGCGGGACCAACACGATCAGGCCGCTGATGAAATCACGCTGCCAGGAACTCATGTCGGTTACAATCGCGTGTCCCCGCCTCTAAACGGTACCGTTCGCCGCCCGAATTCCGGTGCCTAACCCCGGAAGACTGCCCGGAGCCCGAACAGGAGATTTTCCTTGCGCTCCAGGAGTCGGCGATAGAAGTACGAGAGCCACTTGTCACCATAGGGGATGTACTGGTAGACCTCGTGGTCGGCGGCCAGCCGTCGCTGGTAGTCCTGCCGCACGCCCATCAGCATCTGGAATTCGAAGGGGGTCTCGGTGCGGGCATGACAGGCCTGTGCGTGTTCGATCATCGCGTCGTCGTGGGTGGCCACGGCAATCCCATCTTCGCACGCGTCGAACGCCTGTTCGATCAATCCTCGATAGGCCTCGTCGACGGCGGCTTTGTTCTGATGGGCGACGCTCGCGGGCTCATCGTAGGCACCCTTCACCAGCCGGATTTTACCGGGGTATTCGGCGATGCGCTCCAGATCGTCCGGCGTGCGCTTGAGATTGGCCTGGAGACAGATCCCGAGTCGGCCGTCGTAGGGGGTGACGAAGTCCTCGTATGCATCCAACGTCGCATCCGTCGTTTCGTGATCTTCCATATCGAGCCAGACGAACTGGTCGGCTTCGGCAGCCGTTTCGAGGATCTCCTCGAGATGGTCTCGAAAGACTGATTCATCGATATCGAGGCCGAGCTGGCTCGGCTTGACCGAAACACAGGCATCGATCTCCCGGGCATCGATCGCCTCGATGAGATCCAGGTAATCGTCGCGGTCCCCCGCCGCCGCAGCGTGATCCTCGTAGTGCTCGCCGAGTTGGTTGAGGATCACGGCCAACCCCTCCGCGTTGCGATCGGCGGCGACATCGAGGGCGGCCTCGGCGGATTCCCCCGCGACGAACCGACTGGCAATTGGGGGGATCATGGCCTACAGCTATCCCTGCTCGTTACTTGTGTGTTCATATCTGGCCATTGGTTCGGCTTCACAGTTCGAGTTGACCCTCCGTAATGAGCTGTGCTCGCTGTCCCATGTACGCGATCATGGGGCCCCAGTGGGACTCTCGATCGGCCAATTCGGCCTGTCGATGAAAGGCCGCCCAGACGGTGGCGATCGTGAACGGAGCCAATGCGACGAAAAATCGGAGTTCATCGGTATCAATACCCGATACCTGTTCAAATCGGGTGCGGAGCTCCCCCCTGCTTGGACTGCCAGGTGCGTCAGTAAATGGCCAAAACCCCTGCTCATTCGTTTGGACGAGACGGCCCAATGCGTCGTGTTCCGGGTATCTTGTCCTGATTGGGTCCAACTCTATCGTTGGATCGCCGCTATCCCGCCACATGGACAACAACATTCCGAGGTCGGTGAGGGGATGGGCGTAAGACGTGGCTTCCCAGTCAATGACCCCGATGGCGCCCTCCGGATCCGTGATATCAAGTAGGAGATTGTCTGGTTTGTAGTCGCCGTGGGTGAGGGTCAACCGGGACTCGGTCGGAGCCGCTTTAGCCAACCAGTCTCCAACTGCGTTGAGCGTCGGCCACTGTTCTCCTGTCGTCTCAGTGGCTTCGCTGAGACGACGTCGTCCGGCCTCGACAAACGCTCGTGGGGGTTGCGTATCGAGGCCAGAAGGTGTATCATCTATCCCGTGAAGTTCGGTCAGTGTATCGATCATTCCTTCGGCGACGGTCCGACGCGCAGAGGCTGTCTGGAGCTCCGCCGGTAACGATTCGCCCCATGGAACTCCCACCCCATCGAGGGCAGTCATCACGAGAAACGGGCCGTCGAAAACGGCAGGATCAGTACACAGAGTCACAGGAGCGGGTGTCACGACCTGATGGTTGACGAGAGAGGAGAGGGTTGCATGTTCAACCTCGAGGTCGGCAAAATAATCGATACTACGCGGTGGTTCCGGGCGCTGGAGGATGTATGTGTCTTCGCGATCGGTCGTGAGTCGCAGTGTGAGGTTCACACCGCGCTGGAGCACGTCGATGTCAATGGATTCGCCCGGAATGATTTCGGTGAGATACGGCACTAAACGACCAACATCGAGATTTTCGGCCGTTTCTGTCATGCCAGGTAATGTTCGAAAGCCTCGATAACGGTTCCGGTGGGCCGCCAACAGAGGTCAGTCTGACTCGAAAACAGGAGGTATTGAGATCCCGAGTCGTTATTTGGTCGGGCAAACCAGGTTTCGGATACATGGATCCCCTGGCCAGCGTCGTGGTCGCCATCTGGCTCATGTTGCCGGCCTACGTTCCCAACAACGCGGCGGTGCTTGTTGGGGGCGGGCGTCCGATCGATGGCGGGTGGACCTATCGCGGCGCTCGCCTCTTGGGGGATGGCAAGACGTGGCGAGGCACCCTCGGGGGTAGCCTCGTCGGGATGATCCTCGCGGTGGCGCTGAACGGCCTCGAACCGAGTCTCGGTGGGTGGCTACCCGGTGACGTGCCGGTCTTTCCGGCCGGGGCGATCTTCGCGCTTCCGATCGGGGCGATGCTCGGCGACATCGCCGCCAGCTTTCTCAAACGCCGCCTCGGTCGGGAGCGTGGCGCCGCCGTCCCCGGTCTCGATCAGTACGATCTCGTCGCCGGTGCGCTCGGGCTGACAGCCCTCGTCTCGGGCGGGTGGCTCGGGTCGGTCCTCACCTGGCCCGTCCTCGCCGTGATCCTCGTTCTGACCCCCATTCTCCACGTCGGGACGAACGTACTCGCGTACGCACTGGGCATCACAGACGTTCCCTGGTAGCCGAGAGCGATTGGGTTTTTGCGCACCCCTGGTGAAGGCCGCCTATGGTCGATCGCGCGGCACTCATCGAGGCCATTTTCGACGCTGATGCGCTTCGTTTCGGCGAGTTCGAGCTCTCCCACGGCGGCACGAGCGAGTATTACGTCGACAAATACCGCTTCGAAACGGATCCCGCTGCCCTCGATGCGATCGCCGACGCCTTCGGGGCGCTCGTTGGCGAGCGTTGCCTGGCCGGCGTCGCCCTCGGTGCCGTCCCGCTCGTGACGGCGACCAGTCTTCGAACCGGCCGACCGTACGTGATCGTCAGGAAAGCGAGCAAGGATCACGGAACCGGCAATCGCATCGAGGGATCGCTCTCGTCCGATGAGGAAGTGGTCGTCATCGAGGATGTCGCGACGACCGGGACGAGCGCCCTGGAGGCGGTCGAGGCGCTCCGGGAAGCGGGAGCAACGGTTGGGGAAGTGCTGGTCGTGGTCGATCGTGAGGAGGGCGCACGCGAACGACTCGCCGACGCTGGCGTCGAGTTAACTTCCTTGGTGACCGCAAAGGACCTGCTCGCAGAAGCGGACGAGCGTGGCCTCCGCTGAGGAAGCCTTGCCTTCTTGCTCGTCCAGTCCTACCTCCCCTCATGGGACAGATCGAATTTTACTGCCTCCCGGGTTGTCCGTACTGCGCAAAAGTCGAGCGCAAACTCGAGGAACTGAACCTCGCATACGAGAAACACGAGGTGCCAGCCGATCACAGCGGTCGGACTGCGGTACGTGAACTCACCGGACAGACCGGTGTGCCGGTCATCGTCGATCGGGACCACGGCATCGACGGCATGGCTGAAAGCGACGATATCGTCGCGTACCTCGAAGAAACGTACGGCGGTTGAGCGTTTCTTACTCCACGTCGATACGGTGACCGTCCCCGCCGTGTTGCTTCGGGAGGGTCACCTCGAGGACGCCGTCGGTCAGCGTCGCGCTTGCGTCGGCCGCATCAACACCTTCCGGGAGGGAGATCGTCCGGGAATGTGAGGTATGGCGTCGCTCACGGGTGACATACTCGCCCTCCTCCGTCGTGGTGGCCGCCTCCCAGTCCACCGTGATCGTCAACTGGCCGTCCCGAAGTGTCAGTTCGATATCCTCGCGCTCGACGCCAGGGACGTTCGCTCGGACGAGATAGTCATCTCCTCGATCGAGCAGGTCGACGGCGACGCCGCCAAGGGGCACCGGTAACTCGCCTCCGAGTTGATTCAATACCTGATCGAGGTCGCCGAACGGTGAGCGTGTCATAACACCACCGGGTACGCGCTTCGCGCAGATAAAACGCTCACTCCGGCAGCGATGCGACGCCCGCCTCGATGAGGTCCTGAAGCACCGCTCGGGCGTGCCCGTCGGGAGAGACGTCCTCGTAAACCCGTTCGATTTCGTCGTCGACGATGACGAACGTCGTCCGGGCGGCGACACCGCGTCGCGTCGGGACGTCAAAGGCGTCCACGAGGTCGCCCTCGGGATCGGCCAGGAGGGGGAATGACAACCCCTCGGCCTCGCAGAAGGCGGCGTGACTCTCGACGTCGTCCGTGGAAACACCGATGACCTGCACGCCGGCTGCGTCGTAGGTATCGCGTTCGGCTTCGAACTGACGAGCCTCGGTCGTACACCCGGGCGTCTCGTCCTTCGGGTAGAAGTACACCACCGTCGGCCCGGTCGTGTCCACCTCGAGGACCTCGCCGTCTTGGGTGGGTGCGCGTACGGTCGGGGCCGGCTCACCTGGTTCGAGGGGCATTGTTATCGATTCAGTGTATGGATCGCCTCGCCCTTGGCGTGTTCGGCTGCCTCCATGACGGCCTCGGCGAGGGTCGGGTGGGTATGGATCGTTCGTGCAACGTCTTCGAGGGTGGCCCCCATCTCGATGGCGAGGCCGAGCTCGGCGATCAACTCGGAGGCCTCCGGGCCGACGATTTCCGCGCCGATGACGAACTCGGTGTCGGCATCGGCAATGAGCCGGACGAACCCCTCCGGTTCGTCGGTCGTCAGTGCCCGGCCATTGGCCGAAAACGGGAAGCGACCGATCACTGGGTCGAAGCCGGCGTCGGCTGCCTCCTCCTCGCTGTAGCCAACGGTGGCGATCTCGGGGTCGGTAAAGACGGCCGCGGGAACCGCCTGAAAGTCCAGCCCAGCGGGCTCGCCGGCAGCCACTTCAGCGGCGACGATCCCTTCGGCACTGGCCTTGTGGGCCAACATCGGTTCACCGGCCACGTCGCCGATGGCGAAGATGTGGTCGTGCTCGGTGCGGGCTTGGTCGTCCGTCTCGAGGAAGCCGTCCTCGTCCGGTTCGAGGTCGATCGCCTCCAGATTGATCGTGTCAGTTCGCGGCTCGCGCCCGACGGCGACAAGGACCTTGTCCGCACGGATGGCTCCGGGCGCCTCCTCCGCATCTGCGGCCGGTTCGGTGTCGACGACGATCTTCTCGCCAGCGTCGCTCCACTCGGTCGCCGTCGTCTCGAAATGGAACTCGATGCCGAGCTCATCGGCCCGATCGCGGACCGGTTGCGACAAATCATCCGGATACGCTGGTAAGACGGAATCGAGCATCTCGAGGACGGTCACCTCGGCGCCCGCCTTGGCGAAGACGCCGGCGAGTTCCATGCCGATGTAGCCCGCGCCGACGATGACGAGGTCGTCCGGTATCGACTCGAGGGCCAACGCCTGTTGGGAGTCGAGGACCGGTTCGTCATCGAAAGCGAATCCGGGAATTTCGATCGGACGCGAGCCCGTTGCGATAATTGCTTGTTCGAATTCGAGGGACTCCGCCCCCTGGCCATCGCCCCCGTGCGCAACGCGTAGCGTCTGTTCGTCGGCAAAGGCCGCTTCGCCATCGAGGAGGTTGACGCCATTGGCCTTGCACAGTTGCTCAACGCCACCGGTCAGTTGGTCGACGACATCGTCCTTCCAGCCGACCATCTGGCCGTAATCGATCGCGGGCTCGGCGTAGATGCCCATCGCCTCCGCCGTGCGGGCATCGTGTGCCACGTCCGTCGCGGAGATGAGCGCCTTCGAGGGAATGCACCCGTAATTCAGACAGACGCCGCCGTACGCATCGCGCTCGATGAGCGTCACATCGAGGTCGCGCTGGGCGGCGCGAATCGCGGCCACGTAGCCGCCGGGGCCGGCCCCGATGACGGCCAGGTCGGTCCCGGTGGTTATATCTCCGACAACCATACAGTCGTCTTCGCGATCCCGCGGCTTAAACGGGGTGAAACGGCGTTGGTCTCGTTGGGAGCAAATTCTCGAAATCCTGGACGCGCGTCACTCGAGCAACAACAGTTCGGGATCCTGCAAATACTCACCGAGGGTATTCGCGAAGGCGGCCACTTGTGCCCCGTCGACGATTCGGTGATCGATCGTGATCGACAGGGGGAGCGTGTATTCGGCGACGACCTCACCCTCTTCCACAACCGGTCGCTGTTTCAACTCGCCGAGGCCGACGATCGCCACCTCGGGATAGTTCAAAATCGGCGTCGCGTAATCGCCCCCGATCGCCCCGAAGTTCGTGATTGAGACGGTACTCCCCTGCAAGTCCTCCATGGCGATTTCGCGATCACGCGCCTGCTGGGCGAGTTCTCGCGTTTCGGCGGCGAGGTCGACCAGCCCCTTCTCGTCGGCGTGCTTGACGACCGGCACCATCAATCCCGCATCGGTCGCCACGGCGACGCCGATGTTGTAATACTTCTTGAGGATGATCTCCTCGTTCTCCTCATCAAGCTCGGCGTTGAGATACGGGTGCTCGCGCAACGCGGCGATGAGGGCCTTGATCACGAAGGGCAAGTAGGTCAGGTTGACACCCCGATCTTCAGCGACGGGCTTGAGCCGCTCACGGGTTTCGACGAGGTTCGGGACTGCGATGAGTTCGTGATGAGTGACGTGCGGGGCGGAATACTTCGATTCCTCCATTTGCTCGCCGATGGTGCGTCTGACGCCGCGGTACGCGATGCGTTCTTCCCGGTCCCCTGCGGCGCTTCGTTGGACGGCTTCGCCGTCGGCCGCCTGCGCTGCAACCTGTCGCTCGGCGTACGCCTGGACGTCCTCCATGGAGACGAACGCCTCGCCTTCCACCGTGTCACTCGCCGGGATCGCGTCGAGATCGACCCCCTCCTCCCGAGCGATCCGCCGAGTCGCGGGCACAGCAAGCGTTCGATCGCGATCGGCCGCGGCCGACGCCTCGGTCGGTTCTGCGGGTTCGGTCGGTTGCTCGGGCGCCGATTGGGTCGCCTCGGTGGGTTCCGCCGGCGAGTCC
This sequence comes from uncultured Halobacteriales archaeon, assembly GCA_964579125.1. Classification (GTDB taxonomy): domain Archaea; phylum Halobacteriota; class Halobacteria; order Halobacteriales; family SKSH01; genus CAZOFG01. The sequence goes on from CAZOFG010000008.1 coordinate 52,160, forward strand.
TCGCCAGCCCCTTCAGCAACAGCCCTGACGTCGGCCTCCGTAATGCGTCCACTCGGGCCGGTCCCCTCGACGGCCTCGAGGTCGACCTCGAGTTCGCGAGCGAGGCGACGCACCGATGGCGGGGCGACGGTCGGCCCGGCTGTGCTGTCGTCGGTCTCCGATTCGGTCTCGGCTTCCGGCGTCTCGGGCTCGGCCGGGGATTCCTCGGTGGCGATTGTGATGAAGACCTCGCCGACGGGAATCACATCGCCCGGCTCGTACCGCAACTCCTCGACCGTGCCGGAGACCGGCGCGGGGATATCGACGAGGGCTTTGTCCGTCTCGACTTCGGCGAGGGGTTGATCCTCGCTAACGGTCTCGCCAGATTCGACGAGCCAGTTGACTAACTCGCCCTCGCTGACCCCTTCGCCGACATCCGGGAGGCGAAACTCATGCACCATGGCTCTCAGAAGTCTACGGCGTCACGGATTCCATCGATGATCCGCGCCGGTTCCGGGAGGTAGTAATCTTCGAGCGCGTAGAGGGGAAACGGCGTATCGAATCCCGTCACCCGTGTAATCGGTGCCTCTTGGTACAACAGCGCCTCTTCCTGAATCCGCGAGGCGATCTCGGCGCCGAGCCCGGCTGTCTTCGGCGCTTCGTGGACGACGACGGCACGGCCGGTTTTCTTGAAGGATTCGACGATCGTCTCGGTATCGAGCGGCGAGAGCGTGCGCAGATCGACCACCTCGACGTCGATGTCTCCCTCGAGTTGCTCGGCAGCCTCCAACGTTTGTCGGGCCATCGCCCCCCAGGTAAAGACCGAAACGTCGCTTCCTTCGCGGCGGACTGCGGCCTCTCCAAGCGGGACCTCGTAGCGGTCATCGGGCACCTCCTCGCGGAAGGACCGATAGATGAGCTTCGGTTCGAGGAAGATCACCGGATCGGGATCCTGAATCGCGCTCGCGAGGAGCCCTTTCGTGTCGTAGGGCGTGGAGGGGATGACGACCTTGAGTCCCGGTTGATGGACGAAAAACGCCTCCGTCGACTCGGAGTGGTGTTCAGGTGCGCGGATGCCGCCACCGTATGGTGCCCGGACGACCATCGGACAGGTGTACCGCCCCCGCGATCGGGTGCGCAGGCGAGCGGCGTGACTGACGATCTGATCGAAGGCTGGGTAGATGAAGCCCATGAACTGGATCTCCGGCACCGGTTTGAGGCCGTACGCGGCCATCCCGACCGACGCCCCGACGATGCCTGACTCCGCTAGCGGCGTGTCGATGACGCGATCTTCGCCGAATTCGTCGTACAGCCCTTCGGTGGCGCGGAAGACGCCGCCGTTGACGCCGATGTCCTCACCGAGGAGGACGACCGATTCGTCGTGGGCAAGTTCGCCGTGCAATCCTTCTCTGACGGCCTGGACGAGCGTGAGATCGTCGGTTGATGCACTCATGGTAGATCACTCCTCCAGCAGCGCTTCGTCCCCGTGTCGCTCGCGAACCGTTTCGAACCATTCGAGCTGGCGCGTCAATTCGGCGGGGCGCTCGGCGAAGGTGTGTTCGAAGATCTCCGATGGTTCCGGATCGGCGGCCTCCTCCGCGGCGTCGATCGCCTCGGCCACGTCTTCCTGAATTTCGGTTTCGATGGCATCGATGTGCTCCTCGTCGAGCCGTCCAGTGTTCGTGAGGAACGACTCGAGGCGGGGAATCGGGTCAAGTTCCTTCCATCGTTCGACCTCTTCTTCGTCGCGGTAGACCGAGGGATCGTCGGCGGTAGTGTGCGCACCGAACCGGTACTGCACCGCCTCGATAAGCGTTGGGCGTAACTCATCGCCCGCCGGATCCTTCGCCTTGTAGAGGGCATCCTTCGTGACCCGATAGACTGCCAATGGGTCCATTCCATCGACCTGGACGCCTTCGAAGCCATACGCCGTTGCCTTCTGAGCGATCGTCTCGCTTGCAGTTTGGCGCTCTCGCGGCACCGAAATCGCCCACTGATTGTTGTTACAGAAAAAGATCGCCGGTACGTCGAAGACACCGGCGAAGTTGAGCCCCTCGTGGAAGTCACCCTCGCTGGTCGCCCCATCGCCGAAATGGACGATGAAGGCGCGATCCTCATCGTCCATGAGTTTCGACGCCCACGCAGCCCCGGTGACGTGTGGAATCTGCGTCGCAATGGGCACGGCGACGGTGAAGAGGTTGACATCGTCGGGGACCCGATTACCGGATTCGTCGCCCATCCAATAACGCAGCGTCTGCTCCAAGGGGAGGCCGTGGACGAGCGAGGCGGCGTGTTCCCGATAACTCGGGAACAGCCAGTCCTCGTCTTCGAGGGCGATCGTGCTCCCGATCTGGGCCCCTTCTTGGCCCGATAATGGGGCGTAGGTTCCCATCCGCCCCTGCCGTTGGAGGCTCACCGCCCGCTCGTCGAAATGGCGAGCGAGGCGCATATAGCGATACATCTCGATCAGGTCCTCGTCGCCGAGCTCGGCGGGGACATCCGCCCCCTCGACCAGCTCTCCGTCCGAATCGAGGATCCTGACCAGATCGTCAGAAGTGCGCTCAAGGACACTCACGAGGATCTCCTCCGTCCCATGGTGAAACGACCGCACCTCGGTTATTAGGGCTTTCGTAACCGATAACGCCCGCCTATGTCCACCAGTTAGCCCGTCACGCGGCTTCGTCCCGTGCGTGCGAGCGGGCGTCCTCGACGGAGGTACCCTCCCGAAGCAACGCCTCGACGAAGAACTCTCCGGCCTTGTAGGAGGTCCGAACCATCGGGCCGCTCGCACAGTACAGAAAGCCGAGTTCCTCCTCGGCAACGATGCGCCACTGCTCGAACTTGTCCGGGTGGACGTACTCCTCGACGGGCAGGTGATCGTGGGAGGGACGTAGATACTGGCCGAGGGTGACGATGTCGACATCGCGCTCGCGCAAATCGGCCAGCGTTTCGTACACCTCGTGGTCGTACTCGCCGTGGCCGAGCATGAGACTGGTTTTCGTGTGAATATCGGCCGTTTCATTGACCCGGTCGAGCACGGCGAGGCTTTGGTCGTAGCCGGCCCGGGGATCGCGCACTTTCGATTGGAGGCGTTCGACCGTCTCGACGTTGTGGGCGATCACGTCCGGCCGGGCGTCGATGATCCGATCGACGAGGTCCGCCTCGCCGCGAAAATCGGGAATCAAGACCTCGATGAGGACGTCCTCGTGCTCGCGACGCACCGCGCGGATCGTCTCCGCGAAATGGCCCGCACCCTGATCCTCGAGATCGTCCCGATCGACGGACGTAATCACGACGTAATCGAGGCCGATCTCGGCGACCGCACTGGCGACATTATCGGGCTCATTCGGATAGAGTGGGTCGCCGCCACCGGTCGCGACGTCACAAAAGTCGCAGGTACGCGTGCAGGTATCGCCCATGATCATGAACGTCGCCGTTCCGGGCGTGCCATCGCGCCCGCTCCAGCACTCGCCCATGTTCGGGCAGCTTGCCTCCTCGCAAACCGTGTGGAGGTCGTGCTCGCGCAAGGTCTCCCGGATATCGGCGAACTCCCGGCCCGATGGCGGATCCATCCGGAGCCAGGACGGCTTCCGGGCGCTGCTCATGTATCGGCTGGCGTGGTCCCGCACCTAAAGGGATGCGCTTCAGGCGATCGGAACCAAGGCGTTTACCCACTCGGTGCCGACCGGCTCGATATGGAGGCTCGGCGGGACGCAGATATCATCGTGGTCGACGGCGACGCGGTCCACCGGTTTCACGAACCGAGTGGCATCGGCCAAGTCCGGTCCGATGGCAGCCTCGCGCTGCGGTGGATCGAGGCCTGCCACCTCTTGGCCCGCGGTGATCTCACCGCGGTGGCGGGGGCCGACTTCGAAACGGTCCTCGCGGACCCACCGGACGATCGGGCGCTCTCACGCCTCGTCGTGTACCGCGATCTGCGCGCGCGCGGCTATTACGTCTCGCCGACCTATGACGCTGGGAGGACGCCCCCTGTGGACGAGGTGCACCTCCACGTCCGACCACGGGGTGCGGCCCCGACCGCCGATACGGTCGCCCATCACGTCCGCGTGGCCCGCGAGGCCGATGCGCTCTCCATCGCATCACTGACTGACCGGACGGTTTCGGTCGTCGATGAGGAGTTGGAAGTCACCTACTTCGGCATCGAATCCTTCACGCCGGATGGGTCAATCCCGACGCCACCGACGGCCCGCCCGGACGCCATGCGTGTCGGGGATGTCGCCGTCCTCGCGGATCCCCCGGACGCCTTTCACGACAGCGCGTTGTTCGGCCAACCCGCACCAGCGCTCGAGGGGTGGCTGGTGCTCAACCCCCTCGAGGTGCGCTATCTCGCTCAACTGGACCGCCTCGCGATGGAGGAGCCCCCGACGGAAGCCATCGACGAGCGGCGCTACCGGGTCTACGAACGCCTCCGTGAGGCTGGCACCGCGCCCCGCCCCGGCCTGAAATTCGGCACTGACTTCCGAGTCTATCGCGACCTGGACGAACCGGGCGATCCGGGACACTCGGACTGGCTCGTCACGGTCCGCGCTCCCGAGACGACCCTTTCGCCGCGGACGGTGTCTCGAGCCGTGCGCGTCGCAACCGGCGTCAGAAAAACGCTGCTCGTGGCGCTGACCGACGGCACGGACGTGACGTTTCGGGCGATTCGCCGACTCACCCCGTAATCAGGGCAACAACCGACCGCGATGGATGACGACGAGAATGATCCAAATGCCGTACGCCGCGATCCCGACGAGTTCAGGCAGGGCGAGGCCATCGAGTGTGACGATCGCGAACGACCACGCCACCAGGTGCAAGAGTGCCAGGTTCAACAGCACCTGTCCCCGTCGCGGTCGTTCCCGTTCCAGATCGCCATAGCCGAAGGCGACGAGTCCTGCGGTTAGGCCGATGAAGAACACGGCGGCGACCGGCTCGTGCAACGCATGCCCGAGCGGAAACACCCCAACGCCGGCGGCGCCGAGGCCGGCAATTGCCATCAGCCCTGTGCCGAGCCGGCGGAAGCGATTCGCGAGGTTCGGATACAGGCTGAGACAAAACAGCGTCGCGAGCACGCCGGCGAGGATGACGGTCCCGTTGAACAGCCACGCGGTCTCCGCGTCGGCGGCGCCGAGATCTGACAGCGCGTGTTCCCGAAGCATAAACGACTCCGCAAAACCGATCGAGAGGGCGATGCCGGCCGTGGCGACGATCACCGCGGCCAGGCCGATAACGTGCCCGACCCCCTCGAGAGAAACGTTCGCGAGTCGGTCACGAAAGCTCATTGCGTGCATCTCGGCGGTTCGGCCTTATAGAGATGTAGGGAGAGCTGGCTCGGGACGACAATGCTCAAGGCACCCGCCCGCCAGGTGGCGACACGCCTATGGACGAAGCCTCGGCCCCGGGCGCCGACGAGACGGTGTTGGACCCGTGGGGCTCGGCCACGGTCTCGGATTACCGCAAGCTTTTCGATGAGTTTGGGATCGAGCCCTTCGAGGACGTCCTCGAGTCGGTCCCCGCCCCGCATTACCTGATGCGACGCGGCGTCATCTTCGGGCATCGGGAGTACGGGCGGGTCCTCGAGGCAATCCACGCGGACGAGCCCTTCGCGGCGCTGTCGGGCTTTATGCCGACGGGGGAACCGCACATCGGTCACAAACTGGTCTTCGACGAACTCGTCTGGCATCAACAACACGGTGGCCATGTCTACGGACTCGTCGCCGACCTCGAGGCCCACAGTGCGCGCGGGATGACCTGGGAGGATATCGATCGCTACGGCCGGGATTACGTGCTTTCGTTTCTCGCCAGTGGATTCGATCCGGAGGCAGGGACGATCTATCGCCAGTCGTCGAATCGATCGGTGCAAGACCTCGGATTCGAACTCGGTATCGAGGCGAACTTCTCCGAGCTCGAGGCGCTGTATGGATTCGACGGCGAGACCGACGTCTCGCACATGCAAAGCGTCGTGACGCAGATGGCCGATATCCTCTATCCTCAGTTCGACGTTGAGCCGATGCCGACGGTCATTCCAGTCGGTCCCGATCAGGATCCACACGTCCGGTTAGCACGCGATCTCGCCGCCAGGACACGGTTTTTCGGCGTTCGCGAAGCGTACGCGGGCTTTCAAGCGACCCCGGCAGAGCATGCGTTGCTGGCACGCGCGTTCGACGAACGCGAGAGCTATGCCGAAGAACCGGATCGCCCTCGGTGCGTGGAGGCGGCTACGTATCTCGAGGCAGCCGAACTCGGCGATCCGTCGGTCCGTGCCGGCGCCGTCGAGAAGCTCGAAAATGCTGGCCAGGAACCACTTCGACCGCGGGTACGCATCGACGTCCGCAACGCTCCCGAGGACGCCTTCGAGGCCCTCATCGAGGCCATCGAGGGCGAAAAGCGCGTTTACGAAGCGCACGTCGACAGCTTCGATCTCGAGGTCGACGCTGCACGAGAGCTGGCGCGTACCGTTGAGGTGGCGCACGGGGGCTTCGGCTTCGAGTTACCGAGTTCGATTTACCATCGCTTCATGACGGGCCTCACGGGCGATAAGATGAGCTCCTCAATCCCCGCCAGTCACATCAGCTTGCTCGACGAGCCAGAGGAGGCGGGTGAAAAGGTCATGTCCGCCACCACCGGCGGTCGTGAAACGGCCGCGAAACAACGCGAACTCGGCGGTCGCCCCGACGAATGCCCCGTCTATGAACTCTACGCGTACATCCTCGATCAAGGCGATGACGAGCTCGCCGAGCGGGTCTATCGGGAATGTGCCGATGGCGACCGCCTCTGTGGCGATTGCAAAGCCCAAGCCGCGGCACTCATGGAGGAGTTTCTCGAGGAACACCAGGAAAAACGCGACGCGTGGGCCGATCGGTTGGACGAACTCGACTACGAGGTCGACAGCGACCGACCGGGCGTCTAGCGGTCGGGTAAGGTTTTTGTCACGGGCTCGAAAACCCGTTGGTATGGCTGCCGAATCCACCGATATCGGTGTGACGAGCCTCGAGCGCTGTTTCGGTCGTGGGTTCGGCTTCGGGTTTTTCGGATCCAGCGATCGGTGAACGTCGCGGCGGGCGCGACCGAAACCGGTCGCATTCGGTCCGGAACGGCTAACTGACCAGCTTTCGGTGACAGCGAACATCCAACGATGGAACTCACCCCAGCACAACATGCGGTCCTCTCCGCCGCGAGCGCGAGCGAGGCGACGCCTTTGGCCGAGATTGCCACCGAGGCCGACCTCGATCTCAACCGCGCTGCCGGTGCAGCCTTCGCCCTCGCGGAGGAGGGGCTGTTGACCGTCGAAGAAGAGACGGATCGACGCTACGAGTTGACCGAGGAGGCCAAGCGGTATCGTGAGCAGGAACTACCCGAACTCCGCCTGTACGAGAGCGGCCTTGAGCTCGGCGCCGATGAGGAGCCCATCTCGATTGAGGAGGCCCTCGAGGCGTCCGGCCTTGACGGTGATATCGTGGAGATTGCCCTCTCGAATTTCGCTCGCAAGGGCTATGGCTCGATCGAGGGCGGCTCCCTCACTGCCGATCCAACCATGGACGTGACCGCCGATCCGGATCGGCGAGCGATCGAGGCGCTCGCGCGAGGCGACACGCCTGAGACGGAGGCGCTCGAGACGCTCGAACGACGCGGCCTCGTTGAGGCGGTTGAGACGACGACGCGATCGGTCACGCTCACTGACGATGGCGTCGATGCGTTGATGATGGGCGTCGATGTCGCCGAGCGCGCCGGCGCGATCACGACCGACGATCTCACCGACGGCAGCTGGCGCGATCGCGAATACGCCCCGTACAACGTCGCCGCCGCGGCCCCACAACGCCCGACCGGAAAGCGCCACCTGCTCAGACAGGTCGCCGACCGCGTCAAGGACGTGCTCATCGGCATGGGTTTTCAGGAAATGACCGGCCCACACGTCGACGCCGACTTCTGGATCAATGACTGTCTGTTCATGCCCCAGGACCACCCGGCGCGCACCCACTGGGATCGCTTCGCTCTCGCGGAACCGGCCAAGATCGACGACCTTCCGGACGATCTCGTCGAGCGCGTCGAGCGGGCTCATCGGGAGGGTGTCGGGTCTGACGGCGAGGGGTATCGCTCTCCCTGGGATCGAGACTTCGCGCGGACCCTCGCGTTGCGCGGTCATACCACGTCGCTCACCGCTCGCTATCTCGCCGGGGAGGCCGTCGGCGAGCTCGAGCCGCCACAGCGATACTTCAGCGTCGAGAAGGTCTACCGCAACGATACGCTCGATCCGACGCATCTGCTCGAGTTCTTCCAGATCGAGGGCTGGGTCATGGCCGAGGATCTCTCCGTGCGGGAGTTGATGGGGACCTTCGAGGAATTTTACGCGCAGTTCGGCATCCACGACCTCGAGTTCAAACCCCACTACAATCCGTACACGGAGCCGAGTTTCGAGCTATTCGGCACCCATCCGGAGACCGACGAACTCATCGAGATCGGCAACAGCGGCATCTTCAGACCTGAGATGCTCGAGCCGCTTGGCATCGAGAGTGACGTCATGGCGTGGGGGCTCGCCCTCGAACGGCTGGCGATGTTGATCACGGGCGAGGCTGACATTCGCGACGTCCATGGGACGCTCGTCGACCTCGACTTTCTCCGCTCCGCGGAGGTGATCTACTGATGCCCACCGTCGCCGTCGATCCCGACGAGTTGCGCTCACTCGTCGGGCGTGACGTCCCGGAGGACGAACTGATCGCGGATCTGTTCGGCCTCGGCCTCGAACTCGAGGGCCGGACCGAGGCGGGTGCGTTCGAACTCGAGTTTGCCCCGGATCGGCTGGATCGCCTCAGCGTCGAAGGGATCGCCCGGTCGTTGCGCTATCAATACGGCATCGACGAGGGGGTGGACGTCCCGGCGACGAACGATCCGGAATGGGCTGCTATCGTGGAGCCGTCGGTGCCGGAGGCCCGCCCGTACGTGACGGCCTTCATCGCCAGAGAGGTCGACCTGGGCGATGGCACACTCGAATCCCTGATCGACCTCCAGGAGCGGTTACACGCCACGATGGGTCGCGGTCGCAGCAAGGGTGCGATCGGGCTGCACGACCTCACCATGCTCAAGGGGGCGTCACCCGAGGCGGCCGAAAAGGCGATTCGATACGTCGGCATCGAGGGTGATGGCGATCGGTTTGTCCCGCTTGAATCCGATCGCGAGTTCACCCCAGCCGAGGTCATCGAGGACCACCATATTGCCTCTGAGTACGGCTATCTCGTCGAGGACTACGATCGGTTCCCGGCCATATACGACGACATCGGGTTGTTCAGCCTCCCACCGATCATCAATGGGGCTCGCACGCGGGTAACGACGGATACGCACGCACTGCTGGTGGAACTCACGGGGACCGATCAGTGGACGATTGACCGCATGGCCGCGATTCTCGCGTACGCGCTCGATGCACGCGGCGCCCGGCTGGAGTCCGTCACCGTCAGGTACGAGGATCGCGAACTCATCCGTCCGGACTTCTCGGTCCGCACGAAACGCGTGTCACATGCGCGTATCGAAACCGTCCTCGGCATCGAATTGACCTCCGAGACCGTCCTCGAGCTTTGCGGCCGAGCCGGCCTCGATGCCGAGCCGACGGCCGAGGGTGACGCGTACGATGTCTCGGTCCCACCGTATCGAACGGACGTGTTGCACCCGATCGATGTAATCGACGATATCGGCCGGGCGTACGGCTTCAACGACCTGTCGGCCCGGTATCCCGAGGTCGGCACGATCGGCGGTCGGACGCTCGATTCACGGGCCCGGGATGCGGTTCGTGAACAGCTCATCGGTGCCGGCTTTCAGGACCTGGTGAATTTCCACTTGATCGGTCACGAGCGGAATTTCGATCGGCTCGATATCGAGCCGGACACCGACGATTACGGCGGCGGCCGCCCGGCCCGCATTGCCGAGCCCTACAGCGAGGAATACGAACTGCTTCGAACGTGGGCGCTCCCCTCGCTCATGCAAGTCCTCGAGAACAACACGCACCATCCATACCCCCAACGTCTCGCCGAGGTCGGCCTCGTGGCCGAGGTAGATTCGAGCGAACCGACGGGGGTGGCCGAACATCGGGCCGTCGCGGGCGTGGTGGCCGAGTCCGAGGTCGGGTACGAGGACGCGCGGGCGGTCTTGCAGTTCCTCGCCAGCGAACACGACCGCGAGTTGGCGACCCCGCCGATCGAACACCCGACGTTCCTGGACGGACGCGTCGCGGCGATCGAGTTGGACGGGACCCGTGCCGGCGTCGTCGGAGAGGTTCATCCGCGAGTGCTGGAACGCCACGATCTCGAGGTGCCCGTTGCGGCCTTCGAGTGCCGACTGGCCGAACTGGCCGATCGGACCTGAGCCGCCCCGCGATCCCGAGCGTTTTAACAGCCGATCGATTGCTCTAGGAGACACGGCCATGCCCAGTGGAGAATACGACCCAGCGGCCGTCGAATCGCACTGGCAGGAGGCGTGGGTCGATGACGCCACCTACGCCTATCCAGATGAGGATGCAACGCCAGCGAGTGCCTTCTCCATCGACACGCCGCCGCCGACGGTATCCGGCGATCTCCACTGGGGCCACGTATACGGGTCGATCCTGCAGGATGTCGTCGCGCGCTTTGAGCGCATGCGCGGCCGGGATGTCTTCTTCCCGTTTGGTTACGACGACAACGGGATCGCCTCGGAGCGGTTGACCGAGCGCGAACTCGGCATCAATCACGGCGATTACTCCCGCCGGGAGTTTCAGGAGAAATGCCGCGAGGTCTGTCGCGAGTACGAGGACCTGTTTACCGAGAAGATGCAGTCCTTGGGGCTGTCGATCGACTGGGACAATACGTACAAGACGATCGAACCCAGGGTCCAGCGTATTTCCCAGCTGTCATTTCTCGATCTCTATGACCAAGGCCGGGAGTATCGCCAACAGGCGCCGGCGATCTGGTGTCCGGACTGTGAGACAGCGATCTCGCAGGTCGAAATCGAGGACGAAGAGCGCGAGGGCCACTTCCACGACATCGCCTTCGAACTCGTCGAACCCGGCAGCGACCCTCCGGCGGATCCCGAGGGTGAGGGAGCGTATCCGGTCCCGACCGACCCCGGCGACGAGATCGTCATTTCGACGACCCGCCCAGAATTGCTGCCCGCGTGCGTCGCAATGTTCGTTCACCCAGAGGACGAGGCGAACGCGCACCTCGTCGGTGGCACCGCTCGAGTACCGCTGTTCGACCACGAGGTGCCGATTTTCGCGGACGACCGCGTCGACCGGGAGACCGGCAGTGGCATCGTGATGTCCTGCACCTTCGGCGATCAGACGGACATCGAGTGGTACCAGGCGTACGATCTCCCGTTGCGCATCGCGATCGACGAATCCGGCACGATGACCGACCGGGCTGGCGAATACGCGGGACTCTCCACGGAGGCGGCTCGCGAGGCGATCGTCGAGGACCTCGAGGCGGCCGGTGCGTTGCTCGATCGCGAGGCCATCACGCATACCGTCCGGGTGCACGAACGCTCCTGTGACGCGGCGATCGAATTCCTCGTGACGGAGCAGTGGTACATCAAACTCCTCGACAAGACGGACGAGTATCTCGAGGCCGGGGCCGAGATCGATTGGTACCCGGAGAAGATGTTTACCCGGTACCGACACTGGATCGAGGGGCTGGAGTGGGATTGGTGCATTTCCCGCCAGCGCGACTCCGGCGTGCCGTTTCCGGTGTGGTACTGTGCTGACTGTGATGAATTGATCCTCGCCGACCGCGAGGACCTCCCGGTCGAACCGATCGCCGATGAGCCGCCGGTTGCACGCTGCCCCTCCTGCGGGCACGACACCTTCGAACCGGAGGAGGACGTCTTCGATACGTGGGCGACCTCGTCCCTGACGCCCCTGATCAACGCTCGGTGGGACTGGGATAGCGACCAGGCGGCCTTCTCGATGGACCGACCGGAGATCTATCCGATGGACGTCCGTCCCCAAGGCCACGACATCATCTCGTTTTGGCTCTTTCATACGGTCGTCAAGTGCTACGAACACACGGGCGAGGTCCCCTTCGAGACGGCGATGATCAACGGGATGGTCCTGGACGAAAACCGCGAGGCGATGTCGAAATCGAAAGGGAACATCGTCGCTCCCGACGAAGTGCTTGCGCAATTCCCCGTCGACGCCGCTCGCTACTGGGCAGCCGGCTCGGCCATCGGCGACGATCTGCCCTATCAGGTGAAAGGCCTCCGCGCCGGGGAGCGGCTGCTTCACAAGCTCTGGAACGCCTCGAAGCTCGTCGAAAGGCTCGCGCCGGAGCCCGACCCGGACCGACCTGACACGCTTCGCGAGATCGATCGCTGGCTCCTCGCCGAGGTGGACGCGCTCACTGAGACGGTGACCGCCCACCTCGAGGAGCGAGAGTTTGCCAAGGCCCGGGAAGCGCTTCGGACCACCTTCTGGAACACCTTCTGTGACGACTACCTCGAGGTGGCCAAACAACGCGAGGACGCGGCGGTTGCGTACACGGTTCGTACCGCGCATCGCCGGTTCCTGAAGCTATTCGCACCACTGGTGGCCCACATCACCGAGGAGCTATGGGATGACATGTATGTCAGCGATGCCGACCACCTCGGGACCGCGAGTATCCACCGGTCGACCTGGCCGGAGCCGCTTGGGATATCGGCCGATCGCGAGGCCGGCGAGACGGCGATGGCCGTGGTGAGTGCGCTGCGAAAGTACAAAACGGCGCACGAACTCCCGCCGACCGCCCCCCTTGCCTCGGTCACGGTCTACGGCGATATCGAGGCGTTTGCGGACGACATCGCGAGCGTGATGCACGTCGATGAGTTCACCGTCGAGTCCGATACTGCGGCACCGATCGAGACGGTGACGACCGACGTCGACCTCGCGTACGATCTCGTGGGTCCGGCATTCGGCGAACGCGTCTCGGCGATCGAGGCGGCGATCGAAGCTGGCGAGTACGAACTCGTTGACGGCCAACTCCACGCGGCTGGCGAAGTCCTCGAGGCGGAGATGTTCGAGCTCGAACGCCAGCAGCGCTACGAGGGTGCGGGGACGCTCCTCGATGCGGAGGGCGTCCCGGTTATCGTCCGGGAGTGATCAGGCGTCCACGCCGACCGCCGCAGCGACCGAGTCGAAGCCATCGCGTTCGAGCCGGGCGAGCAGGCCACGATTGATGCGCCGCGCGAGGGAGGGCCCTTCGTAGATGAGGCCGGTGTATAGCTGGACGAGCGACGCGCCGTTGCGAATTTTCGCGTAGGCACCGTCCGCATCGCTCACGCCGCCAACCCCAATGATCGGTCGATCGGTCCGGCGGGCGATGAAGCTGATGAGTTCGGTCGCGGTCTCCTCCAACGGATCGCCCGAGAGCCCACCTTCCTCCGCCCGGTTCGGATGGCTGAGGCCCTCGGGACGGTTCGTGGTCGTATTCGTCGCGATGATACCGTCGAGATCGCGGTCGTGGACGAGCTCGAGTGCCTCCTCGAGTGCCGGTTTCGCGAGATCGGGTGAGAACTTGACCAACAGCGGCGCGGCGCCGGCCGCTTGGAGTTCGTCGATGATCGCTTCCAGGGCCTCCCGCCGTTGGAGCGATCGCAACCCCGGGGTGTTCGGGCTCGAGACGTTGATGACGAAGTAATCGCCCGCGTCAGCGACACGCTCGTAGGTATACCGATAGTCACCCGGGGCTTCCGACTCCGTCACGCGTTTTGACTTCCCGATGTTGATGCCGATTGGCACCCGAAAGTCATCGTACCGATCGAGGCGTTCGCCGATCGCATCGGCCCCCTCGTTGTTGAACCCCATTCGGTTGATCAACGCGCGGTCTTGGGGAAGCCGAAAGAGCCGCGGTCGGTCGTTTCCGGCCTGGGGTAAACCGGTGATACCACCGACTTCGACGTGGCCGAAACCGAGCGCGGCAAGCGCATTCGGTGCAACGGCGTTTTTGTCGAGTCCGGCCGCGATGCCGAGGGGGTTCTCGAACTCGAGACCGAAGACCGTCTGGGCGAGCCGTGGGTCACGGACGGTGTATCGACTTGCGAGGAGTCGTTCGATGGCGGTCCCCTGGATCCGGGCGAGCGTCCCGAGCGCAAGCGCGTGAGACCGTTCGGACGGGAGTCGAAATAACAACGGCCGAAGCAGGCGATAGGCCCTCATACCGCGTCGTGAACGGCTGAAGCGGCGGCCATCGCCGAGTTAGAAATCGTGCTCGACCTCGTCGGGGTCGGCTTTTTGAATGATGATCTTGTTGTCTCGCACTCGAACGAATACCTCGTCACCGATCTCCAGTCCGGCGACGGCGAGTTCGTCTTCATGCAGGTTGATGTGGACGTTGTGATATTCCCCGTCTTCACCCTTCGACCCACTCGGACTGAGCTTCTTTTTCCGGACCATCGACCTTGCTACTTCGGGAACTCACCGCAGGGGGAACTTAAGTGTTTACGGGTCTCGTGTCTGCGATTCGGCCGCTCAGGCCCGCTCACGTGGGGTATATTTATTATAGGTCATGTGGACTCTTGTGACGGAGGGACTAGATATGCCACGGGAGGACGGTAAACGGAACTTTGCCAAGCGAGAGGAGGGCGAGGAAACGAGCATCTTTTCGGGCAACACCCCCCGGCAGGCGGCATTGAAGGCCGCTCGCCGGCTTGAGCCGGCCCGCTCTGAGCGGGCGGCCGACGGTGCCGAGATCCGACTCAGGGAGAAGGGCACCGACAAGGTCCACATCTACGAGGGGTGGGCCTGGGAGGACGAGGCCCCCGCGGACGCGCCGGACTGGATGCCCGATGTCATCACCAAAGCGAACGTGTCAAAGGAAGGGATCGAACACCTCGAGGAGTAACGAGCCTCGCCGATCTCGCGCGTATCCCCGTCCGGAAGAGGGGGTAGCTGTCGGCTCAGCCGATGCCCTCCGTTCCGGATTCCGAGTCGCTGGGCTGGGCGGCGACTGCCACGCCAGACACCCCCACGCAGCCCGGTGAATCGCTGACTTTTTGTAGCCGTCAATCCTCCGCTTGAAATGCGATTACCGGACGTGGCTGCCCGCGGTGTCGAATGACCGAGTCGGCTTGGTCCGATGGGTTTAAGCGATTGCCCGGGATACGTTCGTGTCCGGACGAAATGGGGATCCCACCCCTGCGGTCCGCCGTACAGATGGGATCCGACGTGAGCCTCGACAGCTCGGTGCGATCCGGTCGGTTCGCCGTCTGGATCGCGCCGACGACATCCCCTTAACGGGCGGCATTTTCACGAATGTCGTCCCGCCATCCCCCCGGTCCCACCCTGGGACCGGGACATTCCGGTTGATCCTGCCGGAGGCCATTGCTATTGGGGTTCGATTTAGCCATGCTAGTCGCACGGGTTCAGACCCGTGGCGAATAGCTCAGTAACACGTGGTCAAACTGCCCTGTGGATCGGACTAACCTCGGGAAACTGAGGCTAATGCCGAATACGGCTCCAGCCCTGGAATGGGCGGAGCCGGAAACGTTCCGGCGCCACAGGATGTGACTGCGGCCGATTAGGTAGACGGTGGGGTAACGGCC
>CAZOFG010000009.1:0-23591 GCA_964579125.1 uncultured Halobacteriales archaeon
ATCCCGAGATGAGGAAGCCGGCGATGACGTCCTTGTAGAGCATCGACCACTCCTTCCGGTACTGGTTCCCGACCTTGTACCAGCCACCCCACGACAGTAGTTCGTCCCGCCAGCCACCGCTGCTGGCGGCTTCCTGCTGGTACGTCTCCATGCAGCCTTCCGAGCAGAACTTCAGGGTCTCGCCGCCGTCCGTGACGAGCGAGTACTCGTCCGTGCCCTCCATCCCGCAGGTCGGGTCCTCGGTGATCCCTTGGTCGTGGTCGCGTTGATTCAGCTCCTCGCGAACCTGCTCGAAGAGGTTCTCCGGGAGCGTCAGGTGGACGATGACCGCCATCACCGCGATGAGGATCACCCCGCCCAGCAGTTCGGCGACGAGGAACTCCCAGCCCAGCAGGATCAGGATCATCAACCCGAGTTCGACGATGAGGTTCGTCGAGGCGAACATGAACGCGAGAAAGTTGACGACATGAGCGCCCTTCTTGAAGAGGCCCTTCCCGATGGCGACGGCACCGAAACTACAGCCGCTGCTGGCCGCACCGAACAGGGTCGCCTTCGTGAGTCCGGCGACGTCGCCCTCACCGAGGACAGCTGCCATGCGCTCTTTGGAGACGAACACTTGGACGAGACTGGTGATGACCAGCCCCATGATGATGGCCCAGGCAGCTGTCCACAGAAACCCGAGACCGATCCGGAGCGCTTCGAGTGTATCCGGGAGTAATGCACTCGTCATGGAGATCCACAATACTGGCGACATACGCCGATAGTGCACTCAGTACCCCGTAATTCGGTAAGCGACCGAATAACGCCTTGATGCGACACGATCGTAGTATAACACACGGGAGCGTCATTCAACGTTTTTGTGGTTAATACTTCTAAGGAATTAACCAATGATGAATTATTATTCAAACTATTTTTTCGAAGAGAGAACCCTCGTCTGATTAATCAGGCGGTATATCGATCAACAAGTGGATCAGCAAATAATACATAATTTTGAAAAATTAGACGGAACTGAAAAAATCGTGCATCGCGTAGCAATTCGTATGGCACTCACGCTACCTGTCGATGGCATGAGTTGTGAGCACTGCGAACAAACCGTGGAAGACGCCTGCGAGTCCGTCCAAAACGTCACCGCAGCCCACGCCGATCGGTCCGCTGGCGAAGTGACGATCGAGGGCGAAGCCGACCGGTCCGCCCTCGTCAACGCGGTCGAAGCCGCAGGGTACGACGTCGTCGCGTGACGCCACCGCTGGGGCTCTTCCGGAGTCGAATCGCCGCTTAAGGAGGGTTCGAACGCCGAGGTACCCCACGTGACCACCCAGAAAACACGTGGTCCACCTTACGAATCGTTTTCGAGCTTTGTGCGACGGCGTTCGTACTCCTCGTCCGTGAGCTCACCGCGAGCGTAGGCGATCCGCAGTTCTTCGAGGGCCGGATCCACGGATTCTTCTTCGCTTTTGGTGCCGAAGAACAGCTCCCGCATGAAATAGACGAACCCGAGCACGAGGAGCACGCCCAGCAGTACCGACCCGAATCCCCAGGCTGGATGAACGTCGCCAATCATCGCACCACCCATCCAGCCATTAGATCCCATGAATACGGCGGCGAAGACCATCATCAACAAGGGGAACACCAGGATGAGGGCAAAGATGAAGACGGCAATCTTGACCAAATCGTCAGTAACGCCGCTTTCAGTCATCGATGTTCGTCCCACGTCGTCCCACGGCCGAGGGGTACGTAATCCTTTCTCGACCTCGCCCAATGACCGTCGCACTCCTTCGGTCGAAGTACCTGGAAGGGTGGCGTCTCGTTGATGAATTCCTCGATTTCTAACTGGGGATACATGGTCTATCAGTCAAACAATCTATCCCCCATACCCGATCGCAGCGCTCAATGCGCCCTATCGGTAACATCTGTCCATGCATGTGACTTCGCGTCGTCGCTTCCTCGCCGCATTCGGTGCCGGCAGTGTTGGGACGCTAGCAGGTTGTCTCGGGGATGACAGCTATTCCGGGCCGGACGCAAGCGGGGAAACGGTCGACGAGCTCCCGCCACCGACCATCGGCTCAACAGACGCCTCCGTGACCCTCACGGTATACGAGGACTTCGCCTGTCCCCACTGTGCGACCTTCAACGAGAGCGTGAAACCCACGGTTATGAGCGACTACGTAGATACCGGCGACATCATGTACCAGCATCGCGACTATCCGATTCCGGTGCATGAAGAATGGTCCTGGCGTGTTGCTAGTGCCGCCCGTGCCGTCCAGGACGAGGCCGATGCTGAGGCATTCTTCGCTTTCGCCGACGCCATCTTTCAGCGCCAATCTGCCTTCTCTCTCGACACGATCGAAGCGGAGGCCGACACAGCCGCCTCTGTCGGCGAAGCAGCCCGGTCAGCGGCTGATCAGATGACGTATCGACCGGTCATCGAGAGTGACAAATCCCACGCCGAAGACCTCGGCGTCGACTCGACGCCTTCGCTGGCGATCGATGGCGAACTCGTCGATCTCTCCAACGCTGCAACGACCGACGATGTCGGCGATATCCTCTTCGCGGAACTTGACGACCGGCTATAAGGACTGAGAAGCTCGTTTTACCTTTGCGCGGTTGAAAGGGCCTCGAATCCATGCCCTCGAATATGGCCCTCAGGTACACCGTCCGCCATCAACCCCTCCTGCCCGTCCTCGGCGAAGTAGTGGGCCTCGTCGCCGTTGTCGTCGGCTGGCTCATCCTCGCTCACCTGAGTGCGGTGGGTGGAGCGCCGGTACCGATACAGGAGGTACTCGCTGGCGTTCCGCCGATTGGCTTTATGGCGGCCGCGATGGTGAATATCGCCGGGTATCTCGGGCTCAAATACCTCCGCCAAAAACACCCGTAGGAACCCAGTACGTCGCTTACTTCTCTACGATCCAGACCATCTCTTGATCGGTTGATTCCAATTCGGCCCCGCCGAACCCGCCGAAGACCGACCAGTCCCGCCAGCCGGTGGCTCGCAATAACAGTTCGAACTCCCGCTTTGAGATTAGTGCAAGTTTGAAGGTGGCCTCCTCGATGACCGTCTCCCCTTGGGTAACGCGCCGAGTCGAGGCGATGACCTGCTCGACTTCATCGTGGAAGGCCGTGATGTCGGTTACCTGGTACTCTTCGCCCTCGTGGGTGACCGTCCACGTATCGGGCGCGCCATACGTATCACAGATGTAATCGAAATTCGGGGCGAAGAAATTCAACGCGAGGCGCCCACCCGGAGCGAGGGCCTCGCGAAAGCGCCGCAGGGAGGCGAGTTGATCCTCGACCGTAATATTGTGCAAAAACGTCCGGAAGGGTACGATAACGAGCTCGTACTCTCGGGGCGCCTCGAAGCTCCGCATATCGTCCCGCCAGACGAACGCATCCAATTCCGCATCCTCGGCTTTCGATTCGAGGACCTGTAACATATTCTCAGAGACATCGAAGCCATCGGCATCGACACCGGCACGGAGCAATTCCAGGTAGATGCGCCCAGTCCCACACCCGACCTCGAGGACCGGGCCATCGGACTCCACGGCGAGTTCGCGATAGAAGGTTTCGTCGCCCGGATCACGATCCCGGTGGGTGGGATCGTAGAGTTCGGCAAGTTCGTCGAAGAACCCTTCCGCCGGGTGGTCCATACCGGGCGTTTGCTCGTGCCGTCAAAGGCCTTGTCCTTGCTACGGTCGGTCGATCAGGCGTCGAACGCGATATCGCGCTCCTCGGCAACCAGACGAGCCCCCTCGACCAATCGGTCGAGCTTGGCATGCGCCACGTCCCAACTCCGGGTACGTAGGCCGCAATCGGTACAGGGCCAGATCTTCGTCGGATCGTCATCGAACACCTCGAGGCCGTATCGAATCCGGTCGGCGACCACTTCCGGCGGCTCGAGTTCGTCCGTGTGGATGTCCACGACGCCGAGGCCGATCGCGGCGTCGATGTCGTGTTCGGCGAAGGGATCGAGGAGGTGATAACCCGACCGTGTCTCCCGATCGACGCCTCGCTCCCACGGATCGCGATTCGCCAACTCGACCGCGAACTCGGCACAGCTATCGAGTTCGAGGACCTCCGGGAACAGCTGCGTGTAATCGCTGAAACAGATATGCGTCGAGAATCGAGCCCGATCGGTCAGGCCCTTTACCGACTCGTTGAACGCCTCGACGAAGAGGTCCACCTCGTCCGGGTGTGTGGTGACCGCCGGCTCATCGATTTGAATCCACTGCGCACCGGCGTCGATGAGGGACTCGATGTTCGGCCGAACGATGTTCCGCGCGACGTCGACGACGAACTCGCGGCGGGCGTTCGCCCGGGCGTCGGCCCGTTCCGGACTGCCCGGTTCGACGCCCGCTTCCTGGAGGTGTTTCTCGAGGTAGTACTCCTCGAAACTCCAGTCGATCAACGTGTACGCGCCGGTAATCGGGACTTTCACCGGTGTGTTGGCGTGGCCATCGATCGTGGCGAACTCGTCGGTGTGATACGGTTCGTCAGCGCGTGGTTCGTCGACGACAGCCGCCTTGTTCCAGTATTTGTTATCGAAGCTGCGGCAATACCCGCGGAACTCGAATCCCTCCGAGTGCGTGACTGGATACCGATACATCTCGGAGCGGTGTTGTTCGCCGTCATATACCCAATCGATCCCCGCGTCCTCCTGGAGGCGAATGGCGAACAACGATGCCTGACTCGTAATGAACTCGATCTCTTCGTCCGTGAAGCTCTCGCGTTTTCGGTCGAATAACTCGAAGAGGTCGGCGGCCTCCTGCTCGATGTCAAGACGGTCGGCCCACTCTCGAGCGGCCGTCACGTCCGCGTCGGTGACGCGATCGCCGCGTTTGGCTTTGACCCGCCATTCCGGTTTGGAGAGCGAACCGATCTCGTGAACGACGAACGCGTCGTCAACGAGGGGATCCTCGGCGATGGCCGTGTGGCTCATGCGGTCTCACCTCCGACGACGGCTGGCGTGTCGCGGGCTGTTTGTGCGGCTTCGCTCACCAGTCGGACTTTTTGACGTGCGATGGGCTCGGGGACGTGTTGCAAATCGCCGGTTGGCGTGACGAGAACTTCGTCGGTCTCCAGGTGGGCGACCGCGCTCTCGATCGCCGAACGCAAGAGGTCGGGGCGTTCGATCAGGCTGGATCGGGCGTCGACCAAGCCGAGGCCGACGGCCGTGTCGGCCGGCAGGGTCGCGAGCGCCTCCCGATCGGTCTCGGTGAGATCGACGATCACGCCATCGACGGCAGCGGTCGGGATGGCGTGGAGAACGGATTCGGCGTCCTGGAAGGGCAACTGTACGAGCACGTCGAGGTCGGTGTCTGTGGTCGCAGCGAGCGTCTCCAATGACGCCGCCACGGCCCCCGTGTCGCCGTCGTATCTCGCAAACCACGGATCCGTCAGTACCACTGTTTCGACGCCACGATCGGCGTGAAAGTCGAGGACAGGTGGATACACCCACTCGGCGACCGCCCTGGCGCGGTCAGGGTCGGGATACGTTCCGTCATCTCGCTGCGCAGCGGTGACCCACGCGGTCGGACTCGGAAGCGTGCCGACGGATGGAATCGATCCCGTATCGGGAACGTGATCGTCGAACGCGTCCGACACCGCGGATTCGTCGACCTCGACATCTCCCTCGATGTCCGGGCGTCGATAGAACGTATTCGTATCGATAAATCGGGTCAATGCCTCCGGCTCCAACGCCGGAATCACGGCATCGAATGGCCGAAAGTGATCTTGCCAGGTGAGCAGGCCGGGGCTAACTGTTCGATAGCCGGCCGCAACCTGCACCCCGATGAGATTCTCGATGTCGCGACGCTGTGCACTCGAGAGATCGTCCACATCGACGCGGTCGCGATCGTAATCGCGGGTTGTTTGGACGAGCTGTTCGCTTCGGGCGTAGATACCGGGGATAAGCGGTTCGATCGTAGTCATGACTGTGAGGTAAGCGGGGTCGTTTCGCGTTTTCGTTCGTTCCAATCGAGCAGGCTCGTCAGCCGATCCAACAGCAACTCGCTCGCCTCGAAATTGTACCGCATGATGTGCTCGACATTGATACCGATCGGGACGGACAACTCCTGGCGATCGACGAACGACAGGATATCGTACAGGACGTGTTCGGCGACGCGGACGCTGCGATGCGTCGGATTCGATCGCGGGGCAAGTACCCACTCGCGAACGTCCTCGGGGATGTCGATCCCGAGCCATTCGAGGAATCTGATGTCCTTGCGGCCGGTGATGGGCGCGAAACTGAGGAAGATAGGCGCCGGCTCGATGTCGGCTTCACGACAGGCCGCATCGTAATCGAGCAAGAGCTCACGCGTCGTTGTCGGCTCGTAGATCACCTGGCTGGTGAAGAACTCGATACCATGGCGTTGTTTGTGCAGCATCCGCTGGGGTTCATCGAAGTCATCACGACGGCGTGATGGAATCGTAATACCGCCAAGACAGGCATCCACATCGCGCTCGTCACCTACATCGCGGGCCAGTTCAGCCGCATCCGTGACGCCCGGACCCGGATACTCGACATCTGAGGATTCACCGCCAACCAGCACGACGTTTTCGATGCCGAATTCGTCGTACGTGGCGCCGAACCATTCGCGTTGATCGGGCGTTTCGTCGTAGACGACCACGTGATTGACGAGGATATCGACGTCGCCGTCGATCACGTCGCTGACGGTGCGACCGAATTGGCGTGGATCGTACTTTTCGAGCAGCCCGGTCACCTGATCGTCTTGTCGTTCCTCGTTTCTGATTTCCGGGACGTTGACCGCATCGATCTCGTGGTCCGCTAACAACCGCGACACGTAGGCGGCCTGATCCCCGACGGTCTCCCGGGGTGCGCTTCGGTCCGGCGGTACCACTTCATACAGGACCATCGGTCGATCCCAGGCGCGGAGATCGCTACCGAAGCTCATCGACACCACCGACGACAGTCAATACTATACTCTTTACTCATTTTTCTCCATCCTATATTATTACCAGACATACAACGACGACAAAGAAGGTTCCGATTTCAAGCGTTCACCCGATGGCACTGCCCATCGATTGGGACCTCGCCCGCTCTCACGACAGGTCAGACGATTCCGAGCGTGGTCCATCCCATTGCACAATGTCGTGGTCCACGTGAACGACTGGATCGTCCACCTCGTATTCGCGAGGCGCATACAATGTGAGGTCACGCTCTTGTGCCGTCCTGACGGGGAACCCATACTGCCGAGATTCGTAGGCTAACGCATCTCCGTCCTGTTGGCATTCATGGACGAACGCCTCGTGGGCCCGAAGTCGATTTCGTTGTCTCGCACTGGCCCATGTCGAGGCCTCTTCAAGCCGATCGAATACTCGTGAACGGACGGCCGGATCGTACTCGATGCCGATCGAATGCCGAGCCGACGCGATCGCCGCGAGCGATGTCGTTCCGGTGCCACAGAACGGATCGAGCACGGTATCGCCGTAGACCGAATACATGTTGCACAGCCGAAAGGGGACTTCGGCCGGAAACGCGCCCGACCGCTCACGGTCGGCGTCGCCGGTGAGGGTCTGATCGGTCCCTGTAATGTCACTCCAGAGATCCGAGAACCACTCGTTGCGCTCCTCCCAGAAATAGGCCGATTCACGACGCTGACGGTCATTTGCCGGAAACGACCGGCGGTCCGTCTTGTTGCGAAAGATCAGGATGTGCTCGTGTTCG
Organism: uncultured Halobacteriales archaeon; assembly: GCA_964579125.1. GTDB lineage: Archaea > Halobacteriota > Halobacteria > Halobacteriales > SKSH01 > CAZOFG01. Next base: position 7,682 of record CAZOFG010000009.1, read on the forward strand.
AGGGTCGCGTACGCGTTTGGCGGGAGCATGCCCGAGCCCATGAACTTCGTCGCGGCGTTTGTCGGTTTTCGCCAGAGGATCCCCGGGAGCGGGGTGAATCCCGCCTCGACCATCCCGTCGATCACCCGGGCGTGATTCGGATACACCTGGAAGTGGCCATCGAGGCTGCGCGTCGCGTCGCCGACATTGATACAGGCGATACCGCCGGGGACGAGCACGCGGGCGAGCGCGTGCCAGCACCGATCGAGTTGGGCATGCATCGCCTCGAACGCCGCCCACCCTCGACCGGCATCGAGGTGGTCGTCGATGGCAGAATCGAGGTCGCAAAAAGTCTCGTCCCACAACTCGATCATCGGATACGGTGGGGAGGTCACCACGAGTTCGACGGCGTCGGGGGACACGACAGCGAGCTCTCGAGCATCGCCTTGGCGTATCCGATGCGTCGTCTCCATCCGTCCCGGCCCAGGACCGGTGGGCAAATGACGGTATCGGAACCCGACGAATGCCCGTCAGACATCAGGGCGTCTGCTGAGATTATCACCACGGCGAAACGTTTAGCTGCTGGGTGTTGGTTGTCGGATGCATGACGAACGATGACGAGACTCGATTCGCGACACGGTCGATCCATGGCGGGGACTACGGCAGCGAGACGGGGGACGTCACGGTGCCGATCCACCTCAGTTCGACGTTCGAACAGGAGGCCGTGCCGGTCGACGTCGCCTTTGAGGAGCTGGATCCAAACGCCGGCGAATACCTCTATACGCGGTTGAACAACCCCACACGCAACGCACTCGAGCGTCGGCTGGCGAGTGTGTGTGGCGGTGAGACGGCCTTCGCGCTCAGTTCCGGGACCGCCGCCGTCTTGACAACCGTGTTAGCAACCGTTCGGCCTGGCGAGGAAATCGTCGCCTTCGAGGATCTCTATGGTGGATCGTTGAAACTCCTCGAACAACTCGCTCGGGATCGCCTCGGAATGACGGTGACATTTGTCGATGCTCGCACGCCGCATGCGGTCGAGTCGGCCATCTCGGCCGACACCGCCCTCATCCTCATGGAGTCACCCACGAACCCGCTGATGCGACTCTGCGATCTCGGCGCCATCGCCGACATCGCCGACGCCCACGACGTCCCCCTGGCCGTCGACAATACGTTCGCCAGTCCCGCCTTTCAGCACCCACTCGAATTGGGTGCCGACCTCGAAATTCACTCGACCACCAAATACCTCAATGGCCACAGCGACGGCTTGGGTGGCGCCATCGTCACGGACGATGCCGCGCTCGCCGAGGAGATTGGCTTCCTCCAACAAGTCGGGATGGGCAATCCGCTGTCGCCATCGGATGCCTACCTCGTCCTGCGGGGCATGAAAACACTCAACGCCCGCATGGCACATCACGAACGAAACGCCCTCGAGGTGGCCCGCTTCCTCGAAGCGCATCGCCATGTGGCCGAGGTCAACTATCCCGGCCTCGAACGCCATCCACAACACGACCTAGCAGCCCGACAGATGTCGGGATACAGCGGCGTCCTCTCCTTCGAACTCGACGGCACTGCCGGCGACGCTCGCGCCTTCCTCGAGGCACTCGAGACCTTCTCCCTCGCAGTCAGCCTCGGAGGCGTCGAGAGCCTGATCGAACTCCCGGCCGCGATGACGCATCAATCGATCGATCCTGACGTGCGCGAGGCCCGCGGCATTACTGACACGCTGGTGCGCGCCTCGATCGGCATCGAAGACGCGGCGGATCTCAAAGCCGACCTGGAGCGCGGCTTTGAGGCAGCCTTCGGGGGGAACACCTAATTCGCCCGCGGGGAAAGCCCGATCCATGGCGGCCTACCTCGGGCTCGATTGGACCGGCGACGGCTGGCTCGGTATCGCGCTGGACGCTGATGGCGGCTACGAGGTGGACCTCTATCCGGCGATCGCCTCCGCGTGGCGGGCGCATCGGGACGCCCGACGGATCCTCGTCGACGTCCCGATCGGACTGACCGATGACGAACGTCGACAATGCGAAGTCGTCGCTGCCACGTACCTGGCACCCCATCGCCACCACAGCATCTTCTGGACGCCGGTGCGCGAGGCAGTCTACAGTCGAACCCTCGAGGCAGCGAAACGGATCAATCAGCGAGCGACCGGCCACAGCGTCCAGAACCAGGCCTGGCGGCTCTGTCCACGCATCCGTGAAGTCGACGATCTGATCGCCCTCTGGCCCGATCAGACGGTCTCGGTGCTCCGGGAGTCCCATCCCGAGGTGTGCTTTTGGGCATTCAACGGCGCGAAGCCACTCACCAGCTCGAAACACACCGCGGCGGGGCGCGAGACGCGGCTATCGCTGTTGCGAGACGAACTCGACGACGCGGTATCGATTTACGACGACACCGTGGAAACGTTCATCGAGCCGCCACCGCATGCGCGCCGACTCGGCGGCGATGCACGCGCTGACGTCCTCGATGCGTTAGCACTGGCCGCCACCGCCGCACGCCCGGAAGATGCGTTGAGTCGCATTCCCGCACGACCGCAACGCGATGAACGCGAGGGCTACGCCCTCGATGTCGAGATGGTCATCCCGGCCGTCGAGCGCCGAGCCGAACAGGTGTCTCTCGCCGACGTCACTGGCTGAACGTGGATCCAAGCGGCTTTCCCGCTCGGTCGTGTGCCCCTCGGCATGCACGAGCTGTTCGCGAAGGCCCTACGTGGGGAGCAAACTGAGCGGCCGCCGGTGTGGCTGATGCGCCAGGCCGGGCGCTATCTCCCCCGCTATCGCGAATTGCGGAAATCCCATAGCTTCCGTGAGGCGATTTCGACCCCCGACGTGGCCACGGAAATCAGCCTCCTCCCCTACGAGCACTTCGGGGTGGACGGGGTCATCATGTACTCCGACATCCTCACGATTCTCGATCCACTCGATGTAGAGTACCACCTCGAATCCGGGGTGGGGCCGGTCATCGACGACGAAATCGACGGCGGTGATGACCTCCCCGACGCTCACCGACCGATGGACGAAGCCGTCCCGTACGTCGGAACGATCCTCGAACGATTGCACGCCGAACTCGGCGATGATGCCACGACGATCGGCTTCGCCGGTGGCCCGTTCACGGTTGCATCGTATCTCGTGGCCGGCGAACCGACGCGGTCTCACGGCCCGGTCCGACGGTTGCGAATGACCGACGAAGCCGCCTGGGAGTCGCTTCTGGACACCCTCACCGAGGCCACCGCTGAGTACGTCGCATACCAGGCCGAGATGGGGGCGGAAGTCATCCAGCTGTTCGACACGTATGCCGGGTTTCTCTCCCCTTCGGCATTTCGCGAGTGGCTCCTCCCCCGCCATCAGCGCATCCTCTCGGCCGTTGACGTCCCGACCATCATCTTCGCCCGCGGCATGGGGGGCCAGCTAGAGAACTTGGCGGCGACCGGCGCCGACGCGGTGAGCCTCGACTGGACCGTCGATATCGAGACCGCTCGCGAGGTGCTCGGTCCGGCCGTGCCCATCCAGGGTAACCTCGACCCAGCCGTACTGCATGCGGACCCGGCGACCATTACGGCCGAAACGACGAAGCTGATCGATGCGACGGAATCCCGCGGCCACGTCCTCAATCTCGGTCACGGCGTCGATCGCGGGACGCCGCCCGAACACGTCGGCGCCTTCGTCGATGCCGCCACCGACTACGCCACGTAACCCTACTGCGGCGCACAGAGACACCGAGTTCCATCGGTAGTCGCACACTGACAGGGCCGGTGGCCGTAGTACTCGCCAGCGAACCCGGCGACGTACGGCTCAACCAAATCCGCGAGGACCCCGCCGATCCCGGGTTCGTCATGCGGGACCGGCACACGAATGAATTCGAGGCCGAGCTCGGCAGCCTCCGCGGCGAGGTCGTCATCGAGTTCGGCGAGCGTTTCCGATTGCTCGTGGACGAAGCTCACAGGGTCGACGACGATAGTGTCCGCCGTCACGCCCTCGATCGCTGTTTCGATGTCCGGTTCGGTCCACTCGACACCGCGGGACTCGTGATTTTGAAAGCCGAGGGTGTACGTTTCTGCCCCCAACAACGCGGCTTGAGCCTCACAGTACTCGTCGACATATCGATCGTATCGGCTCCCCTCCTCGAGATAGGAAATCGGCGTCCCATGGGCGGAGAAGACGAGTTCGACGTTCGGATCCGTCACCGAATAGCCATGCTCACCAGCGGTCGCACGCGTCTTTGCCGCTCGAAGACGGTTATAGCGGGGATGACGGTGCCAGCCACCGATCGTGTGGACGGTCGGTTCCCACCCGGGCTGGTCGGTCACGGCCGCCGTGAAGGTCTCCAACGCGGCCACTGTCGTCGAGGGGCCGCACAATGGATACACCGGGAGCCCGATGACGGTGTCGGCCGATCTCGTGGCTGCGTCGGCAACGGCATCCTCGATGGTGGGGTCGAAAAACTGCGTCCCCAGGAACGCCTCCACCTCAAGGCCGCGGTCTTCGAGTTCGGTTTCGAGCCGTTGGCGGTGTCCCTCAAGGTGGTCCATCAGCGGTGACCCCCCGATGGCCTCGTACTCGGACATCAGCCCAGGAGCGCGCTCACTCGCGAGTTCCTGTGCCCGCTCGCGAGCGGCGGGTTCGGGCATCTCCCCCTCGATCGCCATGTTCGCAAAGAAGATCCGCTCGAGGTACGTTTCAACGAGATCCCGGTCCGGCCGTGGCGGTTCCCCGAAGCCGATCGCGATGACGGCGGCGTCCATATGTGGATTGTTGGTCCGGCGTGGCCTACTCCTTTCGAACCTCGATGCCAAACCCAACAATATTATTATACATACTCCCGTCAGCCTGAGTTGGAGATACTGATGCCGGAATGTCAAAACTGTGGCTCCTTTGTCACCGAAGCGTACGCCCGAGTGTTCACCCCACCCGGCATGGACGACCCTCGGGTGTGTCCAGCCTGCGAGGACAAGATTCGCGACGGTGGTGACGTCCGCGAGGCTCGTTCTCCGAGAAATAACTGACTCGGTTTTCCCCGGTTGCGGTCCCTGCTTGCCAAGTCGCGTGACTTATGCCAGAGCCGCCCCTGTACCAGGGTATGACTACCTCGTCCCCGAGCGTGACCCGCCTGTTTGGGGGCCCTGGCTCCGGCAAGACCACCGCCCTCCTCGACCAGGTCGAAACGATCTTCGAGGAGGATCCATCGGTCGAGGTTGACGACATTCTCGTCGTCTCCTATACCCGAGCCGCCGCGACCGAGGTCCGCGAGCGACTGGCCGAGCGCCTCGATGTATCCCCGCGCTCGCTCAAGGGCAACGTCTGTACGATGCACGCGAAAGCCTACAGCCTGCTTGGGCTCTCGCGCGATGACGTCATCGGGGACAGCGACAAGGAAGCCTTTTGCGAGGAATACGGCATCGAATACGAAGACGAATACGAGGGCTCGCTTCGGCGGACGGCTCGGTCGACGACGATCGGGAACAAGATCATCTCGACGAGCCAGTGGCTGCAACGAACCCGTCGCGACGTCGCTGACTGGTATGACGTGCCGTTTCACTGGAACGTCGAGGAGGTTCGCCTGCCACCGGATGTCGATCCGAACGCCCAGGAGGGCAACAAATACACCCCCACCTGGCCGAGCGATGACGACCGGATCGACATCCCCGAAGCGATTCGTGCCTGGCGGGCCTACAAAGGCGAGCACGACCTTGTCGGGTTTGCCGACATGCTCGAGCGCGTCCACCAGCGCTCGCTCGTCCCCACCGCGGACTACCTGTTCATCGACGAGTTTCAGGACATCACGCTCTTGCAATACGACGTCTATCAGGAATGGAAACCCCATATGGATGAGGTCTACATCGCGGGCGACGACGATCAAGTGGTCTACGCCTGGCAAGGCGCCGATCCGCGCTTGTTGTTGGACGAAGGCGGCGAGGACGTCATTCTCGAGAACTCGTATCGACTCCCCTCGAAGATCCTCCAGACGGTCCAGCGCTCGATCCGACACGTCGATGAACGCCAGCGCAAGGATTTACGCCCCAGAACCGAAGGGGGTGTCGTCGAAACCCGCGAGCGTCCCGCCGCGGTAACGATCATCCAAGACATCGACACGACGGTCGCCGAGGGGGATTCGGTCATGGTGTTGTTCAGGGCGCGATACCAAATGTTCGAATTCATGGACGACTTCATCGAGCGGGGCATGCCGTTTCAGGTGATGACGGACCAGCGCATGTGGACACCGCGACTGCAGGCTTACGTTGAGGCGGTCAAGCGCCTCGATGCCGACGAACCGATTACGCTGTACCAGGCCCGGAAACTCGCGGAGATGCTGGCCGACTCGGCGTTCGGAACGGACAGCCGGGATGCGCTGTATGGCGCGCTCGAGGAGCGAGAAGAGGCCGCCCCAGAGGAGGCTACGCGGGAGGAGATCGAGGTCGATCCCGATCTCATCGATGACCACGTACCGTTCCTCCCGGCACCGCGGTCGGCTGCAGAGATGGTCCGTCACATCAATAGCTTTCAGGAACGCAGCTTAGCGGCGTATTTTGCAACGGACGGGTTCGACGACATCCCAGCGGATCAGGTCAGGCTGGGGACGATCCACAGCGCCAAGGGTCGCGAGGCCGATCACGTCTACGTCGCGACCGACCTGACCGAGAAGGTGGTCGAACAAATGGCCGCCTCCGTCGATGATCCGACGGCGGTCCCCGGGGTCGACGAGTTTACCAAGACGACCGATCCCGTCCCGATCCTCACCGACAACGAGCGCCGCGTGTTCTACGTGGGGATGAGTCGAGCCCGCGAACGGCTCGTGCTTCTGGATGACTTCACCTCCGGGGCGCCCCGGCTCCCCATCGATGTAATCCTGTGTAATGAACGAACCGACGACGAACCGGAAGACCTCCTCGTCGAAACGTGGGAGGCCGTCGGCGCGGACTGAGCATTCAGTACTCGGACAAAGTCGCATTCATGTTCACTGGCATCGTCGAAGAGACCGCCTCGATCGCCGAGCGAACGGCCACCGACGCGGGACTCAGACTCAGGTTGGCGACGGATCTCGCGAGCGCGATCGAACCCGGTGAAAGTCTCGCGGTCAGCGGCGTCTGCGTGACCGCGGAAGAGGTGACCCAGGACCACGTCTCGGTCTTTCTCGCCGAGGAAACCCGCGAGCGAACGTACCTCGAAGCGCTGTCCGTCGGCGACGAGGTCAATATCGAGCGACCACTCCCGGCTGACGGCCGTCTCGACGGCCATCTCGTCCAAGGCCACGTCGACGGGACGACCCACGTCGCCGATCGTCGGTCCGTCGGTGACGACTGGCGATTCGCGTTCGCCCTGCCAGACGCACTGGCGCCGTATCTCGTCGAAAAGGGTTCGATCGCCGTCGACGGCATCAGTCTCACGATCGCTGACCTCTCCGAAGATCGATTCGAGGTGGCGATCATTCCCGAAACGTACGAGCGGACGACGCTCGATCGGAAGGGCGTCGGCGATCCGGTCCACCTCGAAGTTGATGTGATCGCCCGGTACGTCCATCGACAGCTCGACTGGGTCGATTAAGGGTCAAACTCGGTTAACTCGGGGCCGTTGTTTCCACCGACGTTGCGCGTCCGGGTGTGTGCGCGGCGGTATCGGGCGAGCTTGCGGTAGAGATAGTACGCCGCGAGGCCGTCATATACGACGATAAAGGCCACGACGGCCCCAAAGAGCGAGACACCGGTGGCGGCGGCGATCGTCCCCGGGATTGCCTGGACGCCCACGTTGTACGTCGCGTGAATGACCGCCGCCAGGGTCAGTCCCTTGAGGACGAGCGGCCCGGCGTAACGCCGGTTGAACTTGGCCAATCCGAGGTAGTAGCCTGCAATGGCCGAATAGATCACGTGGCCGGGACCAGTGAGCGCGCGCAATGCGGCGGTTTCACCCCCGAGGGCGAGACCGACCGTCGAATCGCTGAAGGCCGCGACCGCGTCCGTGATATACAACGCGTTCTCGATCGTCGCGAAGCCAAGCCCAGCGACGCCACCGTAGATGGCCCCGTCAATGACCGCATCGAACCGGCGATCCCGATACGCGAACAATCTGACCGCGAGGAGTTTGACGCCCTCTTCGGCGGGACCGCTGACCAGATAGAAGAAAGCGATCCACGAGACGATTGGTAATCCCTCGAGAAGCGTGAGGCCGAGGGCATTGAGCACCGCCGCGAATCCCGCAAATGACACACCGAGTAAGAACGTGACGGACAACACGGACAGGGGTTCTCGCGTGCCGACATCGGCGAAATAGATGAACGCGAAGAGCCCGACGGCCGGAACGATCGAGAGCGCCACGAGGGCGAATACGGTCGGTTCGGCAACCGAACCCACGCTCGTCACGGTGAGGATCGACACCAAAATTATAGCTGCTGTGAAGAACACCAGCCACCGGAGGCCGGTGTGCAATGCCGTGTACACGCGGACGATACCGTGATCGAACGCTGTCCCCGGCGACCACTGGATCACGTCTTGGACCGACTCGCGATCCTCGTTCTCGCGCATGAAAACCCTGACCTGCCCCTCCCGAATAAACGCTAATACCTCATGGTGGAACCGGTCGCCCCGGAGGTGGCGTGATGGCCACCGTTCTCAGTCGCGGTAGCGCCGCGACAGCACTGACGGCCATCGTCGCGGGGCGTGACCACACCGTCGTGGGTCCATCGCTCGCGATCGATCACCACTTCGAATGCGCCTTCGTAGGTGATTTCGCCGAGGGGTACATCGGCGATATCCGCGAACGGCAGGGGCTCGCTGTCACTGGTCACTCGGAATACAAACAGCTGCGTCGGGGTGAATCAGTCCCCGGGTAACTCGTCGCTCGGTTCGTCCTCCACGGAGCGTTTCATCGACTCCCGACGCGCCTTCGCATCGCGACCGGTCACCTCCTTGAGAAACTCGTTTTTCAACGAAAGCGCGGTTTCAGCCGCGTCGACTTGCCCCGCCTCGATCAGTTGTTCGACCTCGGTCTCCTCGAAGTGGACGGCCAGTTTGTCCTTGCGATTGTCATAGCGCATCGCCCCCGCGACGATCCGCTCAAACGCCGGAGATGACGGATCCTCGATAACGTACAATTCGTGCCCCTCGTAGTCCTCTGTGCCGCTCACAGGCCCGAAATACTCCTCGATGAGCCCCTTCAGGTCGGGGGCTCGCTCGTCCAGCGTCTCCCCTCGTCGCATCTTGTACTCCCGCATACCCGCCTGCCATGAGATGGAGTAATTTACCAGTTTCGTCACGTCCGGTATTACGCCTCGCGCTCACCGAGGTAGCCGGCGTGACAGTTCGGACAAATATCACCCGTGCGAAGGGAGGCAGACTCCTCGCCAGCGGAAAACCCACAGTTCGGGCAGTAGTACTCCATGTCGACGTACCCCGGTGGCTCCGTGGTACCCGCGGAGGTGTCTCCTTTCGGCAGTTCGATCGAGTCGGGCTGGTCGCTCGCCTCAGGGCCCACGTACTGTTGGGGCTCATCCGACGAATCCTCATCGGTCAGGACCTCTCCACCGCCGTCTTCCGGCGGTGTTCGAGCTTGTGGCGTGAGGCCGCCCTCGAATTCGACATTGGGCGCCTCGCCGTCGCTCGGTTCGGCGCTGTATCCCTCGTCTTCCCGACCGTCGTGCTCCGGCCACGCCGTCGGATCCTCAGGGCCGGAGCGTTCGTCGGAGGTGGTCTCATCCTCCGGCCACTCGCCCGGATCCCGGTCGGTGTCATCGTTCGCCGTTCCGGCATCTGTCGGAGGCTCCTCCGCCGGTTCGTCCGCGGCTGCATCCGAGGTCGCTTCCGCCTCGGCCGCGTCCGAATCGGCATCGGCGACAGAAATCGATCGAACGTGTTTGTTCTCGCTCACGAGATCCCGATGGCCACACCGACGACACTCCTGAAACTCTCGGATGGTGATGACTTCCTCGTCGCCTCGGCGCTCACGGTCGCGCTCGACCTCGGTCTCCTGGTAGTTATGGCCCAGGATCGAGCAACGGACATCCATTGGGCTACAGTTTCGGTGCTGCACTCTAAAACGTACTGTTTGCACCACCCCGGTCAAAAAAGCCAAATCGCCACGAATCAGACTGTCTTGTACATGGCCGATCGATCGCGGAGCGAGGTAGACCGGGTCATCCTCTCGGTCCTTCTCGAACATCCCGATCAAGGCTTGACGATCTTCGAACTCCGCAATCAGGTCACAGCCGACATCGACAGCATTCAATCCTCCCTGACGACACTCGATCGTGACGGTCTCATCGAGTGCGACGAACAGGGGGAACGCCTCGTGATTCGACCGACAGAGACGGCTCTCGAACAGGGCATCGATGATCCAGAAACCTCGGTTCTTGAGCGGGTCAAGACCTGGCTCAGCGGGTGAATTCGCGATGGCGACCCGTCGAGAGCTGTATGATCGACTCGGGGCCGAGGTGACAACGGTTGGCGGTACCGAGGTCCCTGCTCGCTTCGCGAATCCCGCACGGGCCCGTAAGGCGGTCAGAAATGGGGTCGGCGTGACCGAGCATCCATGGGGCGCGATCGCCGTTGGTGGGGCGGACCGACGCGCGTTTCTCGAGGATACGCTCACCTGTCGGCTGCCACCAAATTCGAACGAGATTCGCTATGGCTTCTTGCTCGAACCGGAGGGAGCGATCGATACCGATCTCTACCTGTTCGCGTCCGACGACGAACTGATCTGTCTCGTCGCGCCCGGAACGGCCCCAGCGGTGGCCGAAACCTGGGATGACCGCACCTTTATTCAGGACGTGACGGTCCGAGATCGATCGGGCGATATCGCCGTTATCGGCGTGCACGGGCCCACCCTCGAAACGAAATTCGCGAGCGTGTTGCGCACGGGCACCGTCCCCAGCGACCCGATGACCGTCAGCCGGGGTGCGATTCGTGACATCGGCGTGACGCTGTGTCGGTTGGACGCGCCGACGGGCGCACCCGGCGTGGCCGTCATCTGTCCCCACGAGGACGCAAGTGCCGTGTTCGAAGCCCTCGCAACGCTCGGGGCCGCCGCAACTCCGTTCGGCGACGAGACCTGGCAGGCACTCACGCTCGAGGCGGGGACGCCCCTGTATCGAAGTGAATTCGCCGGGCGGACACCAAACGAATGCGGGCAGGTCTACACCGACGGGGTGGTCCTCGAGAAGGGCTGTTTCGTCGGGCAAGAAGCCGTCGCTCGCGTGGCGAACCTCGCGCAGCCGACGCGACGGTTGATCGGTGTCGAGGCCGCGGTCGAACTCGAAGGCGATACCGAGTTACGCGTCGACGGCCGTCGGGTGGGTCAATGTACCCGATGTATATCGGCGCCGGGCGGCGAGGGGCGGATCGCCTTCGCCTTCGTCAAGGCCGAGTGTGCTCCCGGCGACCGCGTCGACGCGAACGGAGGGTCCGCGACGCTTACGGACGTACCGTTTCTCGACACCTCAGCGTCCTCGGGTCGGCTGCCCCGATACGAGCTCAACGACGGCTGAGCCTCACCACGGGAGCATCTTCCTGAGATGGCGCCGTGAAAAGAAACTCGTCGGACGATCCATGTGGACACCGATTTCGCCGCTTGTCAGCCACAGCCCGATGCGTTGCAGCGGCGCCGGAACGTCATAGCCCCACCGGATCACCTTCCCCAGGCGAATGTCACGCCCGAGATCGCCGCGCCAGGCCGCCTCGTAGTCCGCCAACGTCTCCGGGTCGGTCGGATCGATGGTTGCGGCGGCGTGGTCGGCCGATCGCATCCCATAGAGGATGCCCCCACCGGTGAAGGGCTTCGTTTGGGCGGCAGCGTCACCGATCAGAAACGTCCGGTCGCCGGTAACCGTCGAGGGCGGGCCGATCGGAATGAGGCCGGAACAGCGACGAACGAGCTCGACGCCATACCCCGACGCGAGGTCATCCAACCGATCGCTGGGGTCGATGGCGCCAGGTGGCGCCGCGAGGCCATATTCCACCCCGGCCTCGCCGCGGGGGATCCGCCAGGCGAAGAACCGATCGACCGTGAGGTGGACATCGACGAAATCGTCCGCATCGTCTTCCGCACTGAACCCGAGCACGCCATGGAGCGTCTCGTCCGGGTCGGGCAGTCCGGCCGCTTGTCGCACCCGTGAGGTCGGCCCGTCACAGCCAGCGACGAGCCGCGAGCGCACCTCGAAGTCCTCCTCCGGTGTACTCACCGACACGGTCACGCCCGCATCGTCAACCTCGAGGCCGGTGACGGTGTGGTTCGTGCGGACATCGGCACCGGCCGACGCGGCGGCCTCCGCGAGCCGACGGTCCAACTCGACCCGATCGATCGCGTTCGAGATTGGCTCCTCCGTGAAAAAGCGATAGCCCGTGGAGTCCGGCCCGCCGAGGTGAAAACGGGCGCCATGAATCTCGTTTTGGAACAGCTCCTGTTTGGCCCCATCGGGGACGAACGACCAAATGTCGGTACTCACATGGCCCGAACAGGCCAATGGTGGCCCGACCTCGCCACGTTCGAGGACGAGGACATCGTGGCCGGCCTCGGCGGCTCGTCGAGCGAAGCGCGAGCCCGGCGGCCCGGCGCCGACCACGACGAAGTCATGCATCACACGCCCCTTCCCACCTCGGTCACTAAGGTGTTTCTCGAAGCGAATCGCTACACAGGGTGTCGAACCAGCGCCACAGCCCGGGTTGGAATTGCCGCAGCCGTGTCGGGCCAGGCGAAGGACATCCGTCGCCACGTGTCACCACCGTCCACCGTGCGATAACAGCCGTCATCGGCCGCGGCAACGAACTCACCAGCCTCGACACCGGCGGCCACCACGGCGCGATGGGCGCCATCACCGGTCGGCACCGCGATGTCATCGAGGCGGTCCCAGCCGGTCGGCGATTTGCGATACAGAAATGATCGAGCCGGTTCGCGGTGTGCGCGGTTGGCCGATTTGGCAGCGGATACGATGACCCGCTCCGGATCTCCCGGATCGACCGCAAGCCCCCAGACGTATCGATGCTGAAGCCCATCCTCGGGGTGAGTCCACGTGGCACCCCCATCGGCCGACTCCGCATAGCCATCGCCCGCGGCCGCGTACACGCGATCCGGTGCCTCGGGATGGGTCGCGAGCGTGTGGTTGTCGCGACGCGACCCGGGTGGGCGGTCTTCCCAGGACGCACCCCCATCGGTCGTTCGGAGTATCGCACCCGCTTCGATCCCGACGTACACGCGATCGGGATCCTTCGAATCGGGTTCGATCCATCTGACGTGATGGGTGTCGGGTCTGGGAGGAAACGCCCATTCATCGACGGAGGAGACGTCGGTCATCGACGGGAGGTGCTCCCAGGTCTCGCCACCGTCGAACGATCGGTATAGCGCGCTCGGCTCGGTTCCCGCCCACACGACCGCCGGGTCATGGGGGCTCACCGCCACGGCGGTCACCCGCGAGGATTCGATCGTCTCGGTGCCGATGCGCTCGAAGGTGTCCCCGGCGTCTTCGCTTCGGTGAAGACCCGCGTCGAAGGTTCCAAGAAACACACGCCTCGGCTGGTCCGAGCCAACGCCGAGGGCCTCCGGGCGAATTCCTTGGTGCGTGACCGTTACGTTCCACTCGCCATCGGCGTTCAAGGCGACGAGTACGCGATCGCGCAGTCCCACGAACAGCCGCCGCATACCTCCATCTACCTCCAGGAGCACCAAAGCCCCTGCGGCGATCAGTCGTCGCTCACGCGAGGTGGGGCAACCCGATCGTCGCGTGGGCCTTCGAGATCGACTCCCGGCAGCAAATCTCGGAGATATCGGCCGGTATGGGACGCATCCACGCCAGCGATCGCCTCGGGCGTACCGGTCGCCACGACCTCGCCGCCGGCGTCGCCGCCCTCCGGGCCGAGGTCGATCACGTGATCGGCGTTTTTGATCAGATCGAGTTCGTGTTCGATTACGACGACCGTATTGCCGGCATCGACGAGGCGGTGCAACACCGAAATGAGCTTGCGCTCATCCGCCGAATGTAACCCGGTGGTGGGTTCATCCAGGAGATAGAGCGTATCGCCACTGTGGGTTTTCCCGAGTTCCTCGGCGAGTTTGATCCGCTGGGCCTCCCCTCCTGACAGCGTCGTCGACGGTTGGCCCAGGCGCATATAGCCCAGCCCGACATCCTCCAGCAATTGCAGCCGGCGCGTGATCGCTTCGTCGTGTTCGAAAAAGGCCACTGCTTCTTCGACTGACATATCGAGCACGTCGGCGATCGTCTTGCCCTTGTAGGTCACCTCGAGGGTGGCATCGTTGTACCGAGCGCCGTCACAGGCTTCGCAGGGTACCTCGACATCCGAGAGGAAGTTCATATCGATGGTGACGGTCCCTTGCCCGTTGCAGGCTTCGCAGCGGCCGCCTTTGACGTTGAAGGAAAACCGCCCTTTCTCGTAGCCGCGTTGCTTGGCGAGTTTCGTCTCGGCGAAGCGTTCCCGGATGTAATCGAAGACGCCGGTGTAGGTAGCCGGATTCGATCGCGGGGTCCGCCCGATCGGACTTTGATCGATCAGGCGGGCGCTTTCGATCTGGTCGAGACCCTCGATCGTGTCGTGTGTGCCCGGCTCGACGCTCGTGTTGCCATGCATCTCGCGCGCGATGGCCTTGTACAATACCTCGTGCATCAACGTCGACTTGCCCGAGCCGCTGACGCCGGTGATCGCGACGAAGTTCCCGAGTGGAATATCGACGGTGAGGTCCGAGAGGTTGTGCTGCCGGGCGCCATGGATGGTGATAGCCCCCGCAGCTTCCCGTCGCTCACTCGGCACCGGAATGGCCCGTTCTCCTGAGAGATACTGCCCGGTAATGCTGTCCTCGGCGGCCATGACGGTCTCGACATCGCCCGCCGCAACCACCTGGCCCCCGCGCTTGCCCGGGCCGGGGCCGAGATCGATCACGTGATCCGCCCGTCGGATCGTCTCGTCATCGTGCTCGACGACGAGGAGGGTGTTGCCGAGATCGCGCAGCTCCCCGAGGGTGTTCAGGAGGCGATCGTTGTCACGCTGGTGCAGGCCGATGGAGGGCTCGTCCAACACGTACAACACGCCGACGAGGCCGGAGCCGATCTGGGTGGCCAACCGGATGCGCTGGCTTTCCCCACCGGAGAGCGTCGAGGCTTCACGATCGAGCGTGAGGTATTCGAGGCCCACCTCGTCCATGAAGCCCAACCGGGATCGGATCTCTTTGAGGATCTCCGTCGCGATCTGTCGATCGCGGTCCGACAACTTGTCCTCAAGCCCCTCGAAGTGGGTGAGGGCATCGCCGATCGATCGTCGATTCACTTCGTCGATGCTTGTCCCGGCGACTTCCACCGCCCGACTCGTCGGTCGGAGCCGAGTTCCTTCACAGGCCGGACAGGTGGTCACCGCCATGTACTCCTCGATGTGGTCGCGCGTGCCCTGGCTGTCCGTCTCGACGTACCGCCGCTCGAGGTTCGGAATGACTCCCTCGAAGGGTTTGCGCTTTTGGCGGGAGCCGCTACGGGTGCTCCGGCTGAATCGGACCGGGTCGTCCGTACCGTAGAGAAACGCCTCGCGGACGCGTTCGGGAAGTTCGTTCCAGGGCGTCTCGACGGAGACGCCGAAGTGCTCGGCGACGCTATCGATGCGAGTGCGGTAATACGAGCGGCCGTAACTCCACGCCTCGAAGACGTTTTTGAGGGATTTCGTCGGGTCCTGGATGACGAGGGCTTCGTCGACTTCCTTCGTTTCGCCGATCCCTTCACACTCCGGACAGGCGCCATGTGGACTGTTGAACGAAAACGAGCGGGTTTCGATCTCGGGGATATCGACGTGGCATGACGGACACGCCAATGCCTCCGAGAATTCGACGACGAGGCGATCCTCGCCAGCACCACCGAGATCGCCCGTCGAGCGGGCCTCCTGGCCGAGATCGATGTCACCCGGCGGATCCGGAACGATCACCTTCAAGAGGCCCTCCGCCCGCTCGAGCGCCGTTTC
>CAZOFG010000009.1:23691-65860 GCA_964579125.1 uncultured Halobacteriales archaeon
GCGGATCCGGAACGATCACCTTCAAGAGGCCCTCCGCCCGCTCGAGCGCCGTTTCCACGCTATCGATGATCCGAGCGCGTTGGTCCTCCTCGATGACGACGCGATCCACCACCACGTCGATCGTGTGATCGTAGTTCTCGTCGAGATCGGGCTCGTCGGTGGTCAAATCGATCGGTTCGCCGTCGACCTCCACCCGACTGTATCCCGCCGTGACGAGTTCCTCGAAGAGTTCCTCGAAGGCGCCCTTTTGATCGCGAATCACGGGCGCAGTGATTTTCGCCCGCGTCCCAGCGGGCAACTCGAAGAGGCGATCGACCATCGATTCTGCGCTTTGTTCGCCGACTCGGTTGCCACACTCCGGACAATGGGGAACGCCCACTCGAGCGTACAACAGCCGCAGATAATCGTGTAATTCGGTAACGGTGCCGACGGTCGAGCGAGGGTTATTGGCGGCGTTTTTCTGATCGATGGAGATGGCCGGGCTCAACCCCTCGACGGTCTCGACTTGGGGTTTGTCCATTTGCCCGAGAAAGTTCCGCGCATACGCCGACAGACTCTCGATATAGCGGCGTTGGCCCTCGGCATAGACCGTTTCGAACGCCAACGAGGATTTGCCGGAGCCGGAGAGACCGGTGACGACCGTCAGTTCCTCCCGAGGAATGTCCACGTCGAGGTCCTTCAGGTTGTTTTCCTCCGCGCCACGGACCTCGATAAACTCCTTCGCCATTCGACGTGTCTTATCGGCCGCGCGTCCCTATAGGCATCGGTTCACCCCCCTCCGAGAATCAGCCGAAATTCTCGCTTGGACAGAACGTTCACTGGTGGTTCGGTCCCAAATTGCGGGGGCTCACAGCTTGCCGAGTTTTTCGCGACTGATGCGAACGCCCGTCGGTGTAACGATCAACTGATCCTCGCCCTTTTGGACGATGTCTCCATCGACCTCGCGGGCGACTTGGCGCAACTCGTCGACGATATGCTCGACCGTTTTGTCCTGCGTGCGCAGTCGAGTAATGTCGGCGATGACGACATCGCCATCGTACACGGCGTCTTTGATATCGATCAGGTGTTCCTTGCCGTCGATCTCGGCGATGTGGATCTGCATCATCGCCTCCTCAGCGCCGGATTCGAGTTCCTCAACGTCAAGTTCCACGTAGTCCGATGTCTTGCGTGACTCCCGACCCCCGAGGAGTTTCTCCATGAAGCCCATACCAACATCCCCACTGGCGAGGGGTAAAAGCGTTTAGTTGCCGTCCACTCCGGCGTGAGCGTTTTTACGACCGCGTGAGACCCTCCGAATAATGACGTTTAGCATCTGTGTTCGCGAGCCCTACGAGGGACGTGACGGCGCTGAACACACTCGTTTCGGCGTGGCGGTCACGACACGGTTACCAGCGGTCGGGACGATGTGTCCGTTCGTCAGCGAAGACGGCGCCATCGCCACGCAAAGTCTCGTAAATATCGAACTCGGCCGAAAGGGCCTGGCCTACATCGAAGACGGGCTGGCCGTCGAAGACGCGCTTGAGGCCCTCTTGAACGCCGACGATGGTGCTCCCTCCCGCCAGCTCCACGGCGTGGACGGCTCCGGGTCGTTCGTCTTTTCCGGCGACGAGTGTCGACCCTGGTTCGGACATCGCGACGAAGGGACCTTCACCGTCGCGGGAAACCTTCTCACCGGCGAAGCCGTCATCGACGCGACGGCGACGGCGTATCAGGCATCCCGTCATGCCGAACCGGCCGGACCGGGGACCGAGACCGATGCGGACACCCTCGTCTCGCGACTGATCGATGCCTTGGCGGCCGGGCACGCCGAGGGTGGCGACAAACGTGAAGGACTGCCGATCCAGTCGGCCGCAGTCCTCGTGGCCACGACGGAAGACCTCGAACCCGATCCCGTGTATCATCAACTCCGAGTCGATGCAACGGAAACGCCGATCGCCGATTTGCGCACCACCTACGAGAACGCCGTACAGGGGTATCGGGACATGCTCGATCGATACGAAGAGGCCTACGAGGAAGACGAGTTGGCTTCGGTCGACGAATGAATTGACGGAGGACGCCCGTCAGCAGTTCGTCCGTTAGGGACTGAATTCGTACAACTCGTCGCTGACGTGGTGAATCGTCTCGACGACGCGCCCGGAGTCGCCGTGCATGTCGGTACCGTCGACGAGCGCACGCCCGATCGCGAGCGCCTTGTCGTGGGTTTCCTCGGTGACGA
Source organism: uncultured Halobacteriales archaeon (assembly GCA_964579125.1). Lineage (GTDB taxonomy): Archaea > Halobacteriota > Halobacteria > Halobacteriales > SKSH01 > CAZOFG01. The sequence continues at coordinate 25,907 of CAZOFG010000009.1, forward strand.
TCACGAGATTACCCGCCTCGATGTCTTCATCGACGGCAGTGATGCCGGGTCGCATCACATCGGCCCCATCACTGACGAAGGAAATCGCGCCGGCATCGACGGTCACCGTTCGACGCTTGGGATCGACGGCATTGGCCCCCCGGACGGTCAAAAACGGCTCGGCATCGACATACATGACGAATGGCTCGCCATCGCGCAATACGACGTCGGCGTGATCCCCCTCGAGTTCGACGCGTTCGAAGGTGCCCTCGGGTACCTCGATGCCGATATCCTCGGCCAACGTCTCCCTGATCGCTGCCACCTCGTCGCTGCGGAGGTGATGTCGCGACTTGACCTCCATAGATTCGGAAAGAACGGACATCGCCATGAGTGGTCCGCTTCATGGGCGCCCGACACGACTTTGGGGGCGTGTCCTGTAGCGAGCGCTCATGAGCACCGATTCGGCTGCTGGTGACGAGCAGGGGCCCGTCGAGGTCACGCCCGACCTCGCCGACCGCATCGAGGCCCGACGCGATGAGTTGCTCGAGAAGTTCGAAATCCCGGAAGAATTCCCCGAGGATGTGCTCGAGGAGGCCGAAGCGATGACGGACGATATCGAGGCGGATGTCGACGCGGCCCTCGATGAGCGGACCGATCTCCGCGAGTTGACCGCCTTCACCGTGGATCCGGTCGACGCCCAGGACTTCGACGACGCCATCAGCATCCAACGTGAGGGAAACGACTATCGCCTGTGGGTCCACATCGCCGATGTCACCCACTACGTCCACCCGGGTACGGTGCTTTGGGACGCCGCCTATCGTCGCGCGACGAGCGTCTACCTGCCCGGGCATACGATCCATATGCTCCCGCCGGTGCTGGCCGAGACGGTCTGTTCGCTCGTGCCAAAGGAAGCCCGCCTTGCGCACACGGTTGAGATGGAAATCGACGGCGAATCCCTCTCCTTCGAGACGGTCGATATCTACAAATCGGTGATTCGAAGCAATGAACGCCTCACCTACACGGAGGCCGAACACCGCCTCGATGACGATTCGGCCCCGTTACACGAGGAGCTCTCGACCGTGTTCGATCTTGCCGATCGCATGCACGAACAGCGCAAGGCCGACGGCTCCCTCGTGTTGAACCCCCGACGGGATCGCGCTCATACCATCGTCGAGGAGTGCATGCTCAAAGCGAACAAAGCGGTCACGCACGAACTCATGTGGAATCGAGGGATGGAAGCGATGTATCGGGTGCATCCCCAGCCCGCACCCGAGGAATGGGACGAGGCGCTGCGCGAGATTCAGGAACTCGAGGACGTCTCGATCCCGAGCGAGAGCCTGGACGATCCACGCAAAGCGGTGAACGCGACCCTCGAAGCCGCCCCGGAACGCCAACTTGGCAAGATTCAGTGGGCCGTGCTCAAGGTCATGCCACGCGCGATGTACATGAACGATCCGTTCGGCGGGCATCACGCCCTGAATTTCGAGATCTATGGGCACTTCACGAGCCCCATCAGACGCCTTTCTGACCTCGTTAACCACTGGATCGTCCACACGAACGAGATTCCGGTCGACCTCGTCGAAGCCTGCGATCACGCGAGCGAACGACAGAAAGCCGCCGAACAATGCGAGCGTGAATACGAAGGGGCCCTCGAGGAGTTCGGCCTCGATCCCCACGCCATCAACAATCGGGGGCTCGAAATCGTCGAAGAGGCCGATTAATCGGCCTCAGGCGTCGTCCTCAGCCCCCGTCCCGTCGATCCACTCCCATTCGTCGTCCGTCGCCACGTCGTCACCGTCGCCGCCCAATCCGTCGACGTCGTCCGGCCCCACGTATTTGAGCCAGAGGACGAGGAGGGTCGGCAGGACGAGCACGCTACCGAGGAACGCGTAGATGATCGTCAGCGCGGTAATGATCCCGAACTGCTGGAGGATCGGGATGATCGCCACGGCGAGGACGCCGAAACCACCGGCGGTCGTCGCCGCACTGCCTAACAGAGCGCCACCGGTGCCCGTCACGGAGCGATGTAACGCTTCCCACACGTCATAGCCCCGATCGAGTTCGAGGCGGAACCGCTCGGACATGTGGATGTTATACGCCACCCCGAGGCCGATGGTCAGGCTCGTGATCGTCCCGGTGACCACGTTAAAGGGCATTCCGAGCAGGTACATCGTTCCGAGGATCCACGCAACCGAGAGGATGATCGGTAACAGCGTCACCATCCCGAGGATCGCGCTCCCTTCGGTCACCCGATAGACGATCATCAAAAAGAGGATGACCGATAGCAGGGAGATGAGGAGGCTTTCGAAGACGCTCTGGAAGAGCTCGTCCTCGATGATCGAAAAGAGGACGACCTGCCCCGTAGCGGTGGCTTCGAGGTTGCCGTTGGCGATCTCGTCGGCAACCTCGCGCATTTGGGTGATGATCGCGTTGGACTCGGCCTCACCGCTCATCGAGAAGACCATGCGCAGGGCTTCGATGTCGCCGTCGTCAGTGCGGTGGATGTACTGGCCGGCCTGCGCCGGGGCGACCTCAAACAATTCCGCGTAGACCGCATCCAAGTTTTGATCGGGGACGTTGTCGTTGTTGGTATCGGCCTCGTGGAACGTCTGATTGAACGCGCTATCGGGATTCTCCGCGGCCGCGATTTGCATCACTTGGAGCGGGCCCTGGACGTCCGGTTCACCGTTGGCCAACGTGACGATCGCGTCGAGATCGGCGGCATACGCCGTTCCGTTCGCGACCCGCTCGAGGGCGCCATCGCCGGCGACATCACCTTCGATTAGCACTTCGCTTTGGAGATCCTCCCTGGCGAACTGGTCGTTCAGCGTATTGAGGTAGCTCTTCACCCGATACTCGCCCGGGCTGAACGGCTCGGGGAGGTCGTTCGTCCATTCGGCCGGGTCATCGGAAATGAAATCCTGGACGTCGAAGCTCGTATCGATCTGTGAGGCGCCGTATGCACCCCCGGCGGTGACGACCAGCGCGACGACGAGTACGAGGATCGGTGCCCGTTTGGCGAGGACTTGTCCCGAGGCAAGCATCGAGGAGAACACACCACCCTCGGTGCCGAAGGCCCGTTTGTGTCGATCGAAGCCCCAGCCTTCGAGGCGCGTGTCGATCGAGACCTTCATCGCCGGGATCAACAGCCCGAAGATCACGAGCGCCGAGGTGATCCCGACGGCACTGACGATACCGAAGTCCTGAATCGGCCCTACCGGGCTGATGACGTTCGCGAGGAAGCCGAAGACGGCCGTCGCGGTGACCCACGTCAACGCCACGAGGAGGCCAGCGAGGGCGATCTTCATCGCCGAGGCGGGTGACCGATCGTCTCCCTCCTCGCGCTGTTCGCGTTGGCGCATGAAGACGTGAATCGCGTAGTCGATGGAGAGTCCGATGAGCAAGACCGGGACGGCGATGAAGATCTGATTGAAGTTAATCCCCGCCCAGCCCATGAAGCCGAAGGTCCACACTAACACGAGGGCGATACCCAGAATCCCGAGGACGATGTCGAGTATGTCGCGATACGCGATCAGCAACGCACCGAGAACGATCACCAGGGCGAACGGAACCACCAGCGTCAAGCTGTCCGCCATCGAACGGTTGAGCTCATCGGTGACGACCCCCTGGCCGAACGCGAAGGCGTCATCCCCGTACTGGTCCTCAAGGAGGTCATTCATTCGCAGCTGGCTGTCGATGATCTCCTGTGGGGCACTCCCCTGTGCGACCATCTCGTCGCCGACGACCTGGGAGACGGTCACGATCCGGACCTCACTCGTGGGTGCGCCCGGCTCGTAATCGCCGGGCATCAAGCCCAGCAGCTGCTGGCCTTGGCTTGAGGTGAACAACTGCTCGATGGCGGAGGCGAGTTGTTCGTCCGAGAGGGCGAGGAGGGCCTGGCGTTGCTCCTCGAGGGTCGGGTCGAGATTACGGAGGGCCGCTCCGCGTTCTTGGAGCGTTTGGGCCCGTTCGGTCAACTCGGCGTAACGCTGACCAAGCACCTCGGTCTGGATCCGATCGTACGCGCTTGCGATGGTCGATTCGGCCTCCTGGACGCGCTCATCGAGCGTGGCCTGGGTGATCTCGCCCTGTTGATAGGACAGTTGGGCCTCGAAAATGCGCTCTTGAGCGTCGCGGAGGTCAGTGACCACCGCCTGGAAGGCCTGGAACTCACTCGCTGAGAGGGCGGCCCCAGCGGATTGGACGGCCTCGTCGATCTGATTCTCGAGGGCGCTCTGTTGGGTATCCCGTTGCTCTTCGGTAATGTTGCCAGCGAGGAACGCCTCCTCGACGGTGTAGTATTCCTGCTGGAGGCCCTGGACGGTCTCGAGGGTGCCAGCGAGGCTTGCCGCGGTCTCGTTGGCTTGATCAAATTCGGCCTGGAGCTCGGCCTGCTCCTGGGCTAATTGCTGACTGCGGTTTTGTTGGATGACGCCGATCGCGATCGCCGAGGCCACATCGCCGAACGGATCGGTGGCGAGGGTATCGTTGATCAACGGATCGTCACGAAACGCCATCTGCGCCTCGATCGACGAGACGAGGGAGCTCTGTGAAAGGACGTTCTCCCCCTGGATGATGATCTGGACTGACGTCGTCGAGTCCTCACCGTCGGCACCGAAGTTCTGATCGATGTACTCGAGTTTCTCGGCCTCGACCGAGTCCGTCTCGAACTGTCCGAGATCGGTCTGTTGCTCGATCTGGGTGGCGCCGTAGCCGATTGCGGCCGTCAACACCAACAAACTCACGATGACAAGGAGGCGACGTTGCGTGGTCCACTCGGCAATCCAGGCGGCAGGATCCATAGGAAGTCGTATTTTGTCGTATACCTACCGAGTGGTAAACAGTTTTCATTCGACCGGTTCTGTGCGACCGCCTCACGTACACTCGCCGAAGCCGTCGGGCTGGTCAGCGAGCAGATCGGTTCGGAGGGTACACGTCGCGTTCGCCGGCTGCGTCCCCGGGGCCACGATCTCGATGCCTTGGGTCGGGAGTTCGAAGCGGACCTCGAGTCTGGCGGTTAGGTCACTACGCTCCCCGCTCGCGAGGTGTGTCCGAAGCCACGCGGCCGGTTCGGCCGTCGTCGCGGTAAGGGTCACGGCGAGATCGTCCCCCTCGCCGGGGCCGAGCATGTGGGTGCCCCGATCTACAGCCGGAGTCGCCCGCAACACGAGCACCTCGTGGCCTGCCCCCATCAGCGTGAGATTGACCGCACGCGGAATCGCCGGTACGGCCAGTTCGCCACGGTTTCGAATCGAGTAACCCAGCCGGAGTGTGGTCTCGTACTGCGAGGCAGGGCCGACGGAGACATCGACACCCTCGAGTGTGAGCGAGACCAACCGCTCAGAGACCGTCCCCGATGCAGCGCCATACTCCCCGGGGAGCTCCTGTGCGGCCCGTTGGATCACCTGTTCGAACGGTCGGACTCCCTCCAGTGAGGAGACGTTCATCGCAGCACGCACACTCGACCGAACTGGGTCGATCCCGACCGTCGCGTTGGCACTTGATTGCAAGGATAGCGTCTCGTTCGCCTCGAGAAAGCGCGGCCACCATCGATCCAACGGGGTATCCACCCTCGTCTTCGGGGTGAACGTGGTAGTCCCGGAGGCGATTCCCGACGCGGTGACCGTCCCGACGGGAAGGCCATTGAGGGAGAGGGTGTGCGCGAGCGTCGCCACCGGGTCGGGCCACCCAACCGGGAGGGGATTCTCGACGGTGACGGTTGACTGGATGGCCACGGGATCCGTCGCGGTGAGTGAGTGCCCACCGGGGTCGACGCTTATCGAGGGCGTTCCGACCCCACCACCGATGGCAAGGACCCCGAGGACGAGGATCGCTACGGCGATGAGCCCAGCCACAGCGATGGCCCGCTGCCCCGGCGCCATAGCCCATGCTTCAGGCGCGAGTTACAAAGCAATGGTCCAACCCAGAAGCTACGTGTGTGGCCCTCGAAGTTCAGTGCATGGGCCACGAGGCGACCGTGCGCGGCGTGGGATTGAGCGTGGACGAGGAGGACCGACGCGTGCCAGTGGCACTCGTTGCCGCCCGTTCGGAGATCCTCCCGATCTTGATCAGCCCGAGCCAGGCACAAGCCATTCAACATGCGCTGGAGGGCGTCCCGCTCGAACGGCCGTTCACTCACGATCTCCTCGTGGAGATTGTCACCGATTTCGGTGGGGCCATCGATCGCGTTCGCATCGACGACCTCGCGGATGGAACGTTTTACGCGAAGATCGACATCGAGCGCTTCGATGACGGGGATCGGGAACGGTTCGTCTACGACGCCCGCCCGAGCGATGGGATCGCCCTCGCACTGCGGGTGGACTGTCCGATCGAAATCTCCGATGATGTCCTCGATGCAGCCGGACACGACGAAGACGAATTCGACATCGAGGAACTCGATACCGATCCGACCGACGATCCTCGTGGGGCGATCTGAGCGTTCGCGCCTCAGGCGAAGCGACGTTGCAGGAAGTCGTCCAGGATCCGGAACATGCGGATCTTTTGGTCGATATCCGTCGACGCGTGGCCTTCCTTGCCGAGTTCGACGTACTCGAAGTCGCCGTCTTCGCCCTCCTCGTAGCCAGCGTCTTCGAGGGCCTCACGGAAGAGCCGGGCCTGTGAGATCGGCACCCGCCGGTCGTTGACGCCGTGGACTATCAACAATGGCGCCGAGAGGTTCTCGACGAGCGTGGTCGGGCTTCGCTCCTCGTAGAGCTCGGGGTTGTCCTCCGGCGTCCCGAGGTACTTCTCCATGAGTTCGGTCCGGAAGTGTGGCATCGTGTTTTCGTACATGTCGGGGAGATCCGTGACGCCGATCCAGGCCACCCCGGCGTCATAGAGCTCGGGGTATTGCAGCATCTGCAGGTACGCCGAATACCCGCCGTAGGAGCCGCCGAAGACGGCCACTCGGTCCTCGTCGATCCAGTCGCGGGTTTCGAGGACGTGTTCGGCGCCGGCGGCGATGTCAGCCTGTTCGTCGCCACCCCAGTCGTCGATGAGCATCTCGACGAACGAGCGGCCACGCCCGACCGAGCCGCGGTAATTCACCTGCAAGACGCTGTATCCACGGGTGAGGAGGAACTGCGTATACAGATCGAAGCGTTTGAAATCGGCGGCGCGGGGGCCGCCGTGGGGATTTACGATCAACGGCGAGGGGCGCTCCCCGGAGTCGTACAACAAGGCTCCGATCTCGAGGCCGTCGTGGGATTCGAAGCGGAAGTACTCCGCATCGACGAACATGTCCGGATCAAGATCGCCGTACTCGGCCTCGATGAGCGTCTCGTACTGATCGGTTTCGAGATCGTAGGCGTAGAGCTCGGATCGCTCATCGGGCGTCGTGAACGTGACGAGAACTTGATCGTCGTCGAGACTCGCCCGTCCGGCACCGTACAACCCGCCGTAGCTCGCGACCCCGTCAGGTAGATCGAGAACGCGCCCGTCACCAGTCTCGATATCGTACACCACCGGCATGATGGCGGCGCTGTCAGTCCGGATGGCGAGGAAGCGCTCGCCGTCGGGGAGAAACTCGACCGGTTGTTCCTCGGCGCTCAAATCGCCGAACCAGTTCACCTCGTCAGATTCGAGGTCGTAGACGCCACATCGATTGAGATCCTCCGTGTTGTCGCTGACGAGGAGGCGATCGCCATCAGGGTGAAAGTCGGCCGGCGATGCCTCGGCACCGACCTCGCCGATCTCGAGGTTGCGCGGGTTCGTCCCATTCGCCTCGGCGACGTACACGTCCTGGTTGTCGAAGTCGTCGGTCTCGTTCGTGGCGAAGGCGATTCGGTCACCCTCGGGGTCGATGATGCCGGGCGAGGCCGCCCGCTCGTAGTCGGTGAGTTTGGTGTCCTCGCCGGCGTCGAGGTCGTGTCGATATAGGTTCATCTGGCCACCAGTGGTCGCCCCGTACAACAACCAGTCTCCATCATCGGAGACGTCCATCAACACCGACTGGCCATCGACATCGACGATGTGGTCGGTATTGCCATCAGCGTCGATCGCGTAGATGTCGTTTTGTTCGTTGCCGTCGGCATCCTTGTGGAAGTAGATCTGTTCTCCGTCGGCACTCCACTCGACGAACCACCGCGCATTGCGCGGGACTTCACCGTCACTCCACTGGGTCATCTCACCGATTTCCACGTCGATGACGTGGAGTTCGTTCCGGCCCGTCGTGTCGTAGTAGACGGCGATCCGGGAGCCATCAGGGGAGGCAGCGGGGTGATGGAAGGAGGGCAGGCTGGCGAGCTCTTCGAGAACATCCGGCTGGGTCTGTTCAGCCATATGGCCTGCTTAGACGGCGGGGATTATTGACCTTTCCAGAAGCAAATTTCGGTCTGTCAGGTGATAGGTTTCCTTGGTGAGCCCCAACAATCGCCGCATTGGCAATTCCTTTACGTACTCACGTGGTTTCCCCGGATGTTCGACTGGTGGGCCCTATGAGTAGCGATGAAGAACTCGCCAAAGACCTCACGCTCGTCTCCGCCTTGACGATCGGCATCGGGACGATGGTGGGCGCCGGAATCTTCGTCCTGCCGGGGGTTGCTGCCCGACAGGCCGGTCCCGTCGTGGTCGTGTCCTTTATCGTCGGTGGCATTATCGCCATGGTCAACGCCGCCGCCGTGAGCGAACTCGGCACCGCGATGCCGAAAGCCGGTGGCGGGTACTACTACATCAATCGCGCGCTAGGGCCCCTGTTCGGATCGATATCCGGCATGGGGGACTGGATGGGCCTCGCGTTCGCCTCGGCGTTTTACTGTATCGGCTTTGGCGGCTATCTGACCGAGGTGCTCTCGGGGACGATACTCGCGCTTCCCAGTATCGATTTGGTGCTCATCACCCTCACCGAGGTGCAGGTCGGTGGGCTCCTCGCCGGGGCGATCTTTATCGGTGTCAATTACATCGGGGCGAAGGAAACCGGGACAGTCCAGACCGTAATCGTCTCCCTGCTGTTGGGTATTTTGACGGTATTCGCGGCGAGTGGATTGTTGCACTTCGACTGGGGAGTCGTGTTCGCCGATGGATTCGCCCCCACCGACGCGGGCTATGGGGCCGTCTTGCCTGCGACGGCCCTCGTGTTCGTCTCCTTCCTCGGATACGCCAAGATCGCGACCGTCGCCGAAGAACTGCAAAACCCCGGACGGAACCTGCCGATCGCCGTGATCGGCAGCGTCGCCATCGTGACGGTGATCTATACGGTGTTGGTCGGCCTCATGGTGGGGATCGTCGAATGGAACCTCCTCGATGAGGAAACACCGGTGTCGCAAGTCGCCGAAATCACCTTCGCCAATATCCCTGTTCTTGAACTGATAGGTGTCGGCCTGATCTCGATCGGTGCCCTCCTCGCGACGGCCTCGAGTGCGAACGCCTCGATTCTCGCCTCGGCTCGGATCAACTTCGCCATGGGACGGGATCGCATCGTCACCGACTGGCTCAACGAAATCCATCCCCGCTATGCCACCCCGTATCGGTCGATTGCGTTGACAGGGGGGATGATCATCGTCTTCATTTTGGCACTCGGCCAGGACCTCGAAGTCCTCGCAACGGCAGCGAGTGTGTTACATTTGATCGTGTACACGCTCATGAACCTCGCACTCATCGCGTTTCGCGAGGGTGATGCGATCGACTATGACCCCGACTTTCGGGTTCCGTTCTATCCGTTCACGCCGATCGTCGGTGCCGTCTGTTCGTTCGGCTTGATCGCCTTCATGGACCCCGTCGTGATTCTCCTCAGTCTCGGATTCATCGCCCTCGCGGTCGTTTGGTACTGGCTCTATGCCCGTAGACATACGGACGTCCAGGGACTCCTTAGTCAGTACGTGCTCGACCAATCCGACGAAATGCCCGACGTGGCCGTCTCAGCCGCGGAGATGGCCGCACCCGATGCCGCGGAACCGCCACGCATCCTCGTTCCCCTGGCCAACCCGGAGACCGAGGCCTCCTTGCTCTCCCTCGCCGGCGCGCTCGCCAAACCGCACGACGCCGTCGTGCATGCCGTCCACATCGTGCAGGTGCCGGATCAAACCCCACTGGAACGCCCCGATGCGACCGATCTCGATGCCGAATCGGAGGCCCTCCTCGAGGCGGCGACGGCCCAACTCGAGGACGAAGGTGTCGCCGTCGAAACGACGACGATCGTCTCCCACCGGTCGTACGGCGAGATTTACGACGCCGCCCGCCGACTGGATGTCGACACGATCGTCATGGGCTGGGGGCCCGACTCGCGCTGGTCGGCCGGGCGGGTCGAACAACCGATGTCGGAGCTATTCGGGTCGTTGCCATGTGACGTCCTCCTCCTCAAGGACCGTGGCTTCGACCCCTCGCGCATCCTCCTGCCGACCGCCGGGGGGCCCGATTCGGTCCTCGGCGCCCAAACGGCGGCGACGCTTCAGGATGTCGCCGACGCGACGGTGACGCTCTTACACGTGGTCGATAAACCCGACGCGGTCGAGGCGGGGGAATCATTCCTCGCCGAGTGGGCCGCGGAGCACGATCTCGAGGAAGCCGACCGGAAAGTCGTCGCCAGCTCATCCGTCGAGGCGACGATCGAAACCGTTGCCGCGGATCACACCTTGGTGATCATGGGAGCGACCGAACAAGGACTCCTCGCCCGACTCGTGGGTGGAGGACCGATTTCCGGCGTAGTCGAGACCGTCGATTGTTCGGTGGTGTTGACCGAGAGACCGACCTCGCGGTCGCTGCTACAGCGGCTTATCGGGCGGTGACACTGCCGGGTCCGGGACCGATCGGAACCGTTTTCGAATATCCGCCGATATCCCTCGCCATGTCGCCCCTCCCTGACGCCCACCAACGAGTGGTCCGCCTGCTCGTGGACCGGCTTTCGGACGACACACCACCGTGGGCATTGACCGGCTCGACGAGCTTTGCCCTCCAGGGCGTGCCGATGACACCCAACGACGTGGACGTTCAGACGACCGAAAACGGGGCGTACGCGATCGAGGCCGAATTCGAAGAGACCGTCGTCGAACCGGTGTCCGAGCGGGTATCTGACGAGATGCGATCACATTACGGAAAGCTTCGACTGGCCGACCTCGAAGTCGAACTCATGGGCGATCTCCAAAAACGGGATGCAACCGGGGCGTGGGAGCCACCGGTCGACGTCACGGACCACCGCACGTGGGTCAGCTTCGATGGGCGAGACATCCCCGTTCTCGACCTCGCGTACGAGGCTCGGGCGTACGAACGCCTCGGACGGACCGAAACCGCCCGCCTGCTCCGTGACCACCAGCGAACGGAGACCGGGTGAGTGGTAACCAACCCGTCGCCCCAGAAGGAAACGGCTAACTGCTACCCAAACGATGTGCCAGCAACTGGACTCGTTCCATGTACGTCTTGATCGTCGGTGCCGGGCAAGTCGGCGAGAGCATCGCCCAGCGCCTGCAGTCCGACCACGACGTGGTGGTCGTGGACAAGGATCCAGACCGTATCGAGACGATCCAATCGCGATACGACGTGCTTGCGGTGACCGGTGACGGTACCGAACCGGCCACACTGCGCGAAGCCGGTATCGAGGAGGCGTCGATGCTGCTGGCCAGCACCGATGGGGACGAAACGAATATCGTCGCCTGTTCGACGGCCAAGGCCATCAGCGACGTCTACACCGTCTCGCGCATCAAATCGAATACTTACTACGAAACCTGGCAGGAGGGCCGACGAGTCTTCGGGATCGACCACATGGTCTGTACCAATCTCGTGACCGCCCAGGAGATCGTCCAACTGACCCAGATCCCCGGCGCCCACGACTTCGAGACGTTCGCCAACGGCCTCGTCGAAATGGCGGAATTTTCCATCGACGAGGACTCTCCCATCGCCAACGAATCCGTCGAGACGGCCGATCGGTTCGATTCCCTCACGTTCGCGGCGATTATCGAAAACGGCACCGTGGAAATTCCCCGCGGTGATACGGTGATTCCACCGGGTGTGCGCGTCGTCGTGATCGGCTCACCGACCAGCGTCCGTTCCTTCGGCCAAACGCTGCACGGCGGGGACGCCCACGACATCGAGGATGTCGTCGTCATCGGCGAGACGGAAGTGGGCTATCACGTCGCCCGGTTGTTCGCCGATTCCGGTGTCGCGACGAGATACCTCGTCGAACCCGCCGATATCGCACGGACCTACGCCGAGGCCCTGCCAGCGGTTCGCGTCATCAACACGGATGCCACGGATGTCGGCTTTCTCGAGTCCGAACACGTCGGTGATGCCGACTTGCTCGTCTCGGCATTGGCCGATGAGGCTGACAACCTCCTCGAATGCATGATTGGGTCGGACCTCGGGATCGATCGGACGATCGCGACCGTGGAACATCCGAAATTCATCGATCTCTTCGAACGCCTCGGCATCGACATCGCGTTGAGTCCGCGGGAAACCGTGGCCGAGGAAATCGCACGGTACACGGAGGATTGGCACTCGGAGAAAGTCGCCCTCGTGGGTGGCGATCTCGCCGAGATCGTCGAAATCGAGATCGGCGAGGACAGCGCCCTCGCCAACCGGACGATTCGCGAGGGATTGGCCGCGATGGAGACGGATGTCGTCATCGGCGCCATCGCCCGAAACGACGAGTTCGTCATTCCTCGCGGCGAAACCACGATCGAGCCTGGCGATCACGTCATCATCTTCGTCGAAACCGATGGCGTGCAGGAAGCAACCGAGACGCTTTGATGCCGGACCGTCGTCCGAACGCCGGTCACTTATACCGACGCCCGACAAATCCGCGCTGTAACGCAGGTGTCCCGCCGTGAACTGGAAGGCAAGCGTCGCGCTCGTTGGTTCGGCGATCAAGTACCTCGGGCTCATTTTGCTGGTGCCGTTTGCGGTCGCACTCTGGTACGGCGAGGACGCAGTCGTCTTCCTCATCTCCGTCGTCATCGTGACGAGCATTGGCCTCGCACTCGAACGCCTCGAGGACGATCCCGATCTCGGGCCACGTGAAGCGTTGTTGATGGTCGCGATGGCGTGGCTCTGTGCGGGCATCCTCGGGGCCATTCCATATCTGTTGGCCAGCGCGGGCACTGCCTCCTCCCTGGCCGATCCGTTCAACGCGGTTTTCGAATCGATGAGCGGGTTTACGACGACCGGCGCGACGGTCATGGAGTCCATCGGGATCGAGCATCACTCCCACGCCCTCCTGTTGTGGCGCCAGCTCACCCAATGGCTGGGCGGGATGGGCATCATCGTGCTCATGATCGCGATTCTGCCCGAGCTGGCGATCAACGGCGCCCAATTGATGCAATCGGAGGCCCCCGGCCCCGATTTGCAGAAACTCACCCCTCGCATCGCCGAGACCGCCCGGGCGCTGTGGTTCATTTACCTCGGCTTTACCGTCTTACTGATCGCGCTGTTGTACGGCGCGCATCTCCTCGAGTTGGCCCCCAACATGAACTTCTTCAATGCCGTCAGCCACGGGTTCACCACGCTTCCCACCGGGGGTTTCTCGCCCCAAGCCGACAGCATCGCCGCCTTCTCCGGCGTCGTCCAGTGGATCATCATCCCGTTCATCGTCGTCGCTGGCGTCAATTTCGCCCTCTTTTGGCACGTCTTGGACGGCTCGCCCAGAACGCTACTCGATAACATCGAATTTCGTACCTATGCGGGGGCGATCGCCGTCCTCGCGGCGGTGTTGACGGTCGTCCTCGTCGGTGGGGCCGCCCCCGTCCTCGAGCGAGGTGGGAACACGGCCTCTCTCAGTGAAAATACCATCAGACAGGCCGTCTTCCAGATCACCTCGTTGTTGAACTCGACCGGGTACGCGACGGCTGACTTCGCCCAGTGGGACGGCCACGCCCGCCTCATCCTATTGTTCGCGATGTTCATCGGCGGCTCTGCCGGCTCGACCGGTGGGGGCATCAAGGTCATCCGGTGGATCGTGACGGTCAAAGCGATCCGCCGGGAGGTCTTCACCGTCGCGCACCCTCGGGATGTGCGCCCTATTCGCCTCGCCGGGCGCGTCATTGACGAACCTGCGGTCCGGGCGATCCTCGCCTTCACCGCGTTGTACCTCGTCACGCTCGTCGTCTCGACAGTGATCATCGGGCTTGATTCCGCCCGTATCGGCTACGACATCTCGCCCTTCGAGACGCTGTCGGCCTCGCTCGCGACGATCGGGAATATCGGACCGGGCTTTGGCGAGGTCGGCCCGTTCGGTAACTACGCCGACTTTTCGCCCATTTCAAAGTCAGTCATGATTATCCAGATGTGGATCGGGCGGCTCGAAATCGTGCCCGTCCTCGCGTTGATCGTGTCGTGGCTGGATAAATGACGAACTCGCCGCCTATGAGGTCCAGTACGAGCGGGTGAACAACACCAAGACCGGGATGATCTCGATGCGGCCGACCCACATGAGGACGATCATGACCCCTTTCGATACCGCAGAAAAGGGTTCGTAACTGCCGAAGGGGCCCGCGATCCCGAACGCCGGCCCGATGTTGAGAAACGTCGCTGCCGTCGCACCCATCGCGTCAAATTCCGAGAGGCCGAGCCCGATGCGCGCGCCATCGACCGCGACGACGACCGTTCCCAGGAAGAAGATGAGGACTGATAGGAGCGTAAAGGCGTACACGTCGCCGATGGTGTCCTCGGCGATCGGCCGGCCGTTGAGCCGAACCGGTCTGACGGCCTCCGGATGGGTGGCCGTGAAGAGATCGCGCTTGAACGATCGAAGGACGATGAGCCACCGCAGGAGCTTGATCGAACACGTCGTCGACCCGGCCATCCCCCCGAGAAACATCAACAGTAACAGCAGGTGATTCGTCGCGGGCGTCCAGGCGGCGAAATCGGCGGTCGCGAAGCCCGTCGTCGTCATGATGGAGACGACCTGAAAGAGCCCGTGGCGCAGTTGTGCCTCGAATGGCATCCGGGTCGCCGGGTCGATGGCCAACAGTAACACGAGAAGGGAGGTCGCGCCGGCCACCACGCCGACGTAAAACCGGAATTCGTCGTTGCGAATCGGCCGGAGGAACTGCCCGTTGATGAAGTAGTAAATGAGGATGAAGTTGGTCGCCCCGATGAACATGAACGGAATAATCGTCCACTGTGCCGCCCGAGAAAACGCGCCGACACTGCCCGGATCGGGCGAAAAGCCCGCGGTCGCGACGCCAGTCATCGCGTGTGCGAGGGCGTTGTACGGCGTCATTTGGGGCGCGAAGCCGACGAGGTAGAGGAGAAACAACAACCCGGCACAGAGGCCTGTGATCCCGGCATAGAGCTTCCAGAGCAATCGCGCGGTCCCCTCGATTCGCGGGGTGAGCTTGTGAACGTCCTCGGTCTGGGTCTCAGTTTCCATCAGCTGGGCGCCACCGATGGAGAGTTGGGAGAGCACCGAAATCGCCAACACGAGAATGCCGAGCCCGCCGAGCCACTGGAGGAGTTGGCGCCACATGAGCATCGATTGCGAATGGACCGAGAAATCCTGGAAGACGGTGGCGCCGGTCGTGGTCACGCCGGACATCGACTCGAAGAGCGCGTCGATCGGTGACGCCGTGACGCCCTCGCCGGCGAGGATGAACGGAATCGCCCCGACCACGCCGACGGTGAGCCAGGCCAAGGCCACCATCAGATAGGCCTCGCGACCGCCGAGTTCGTCCTCCGACTGGAGCCGTTCAAGGACGAGGCCCACCCCGAGCGTGATCGCAATGGTGACGATGAAGGGTACCGGCGACTCGCCGTAATAGACGGCCAATACGGCGGGGAACGCCAGCGGGACCGAGAGCCACTTCAGGATGCTCCCGAGGAACGCCACCGACGAACGCCAGTCGACCCGAATCGACATGATGGGCAGGTTATCCGGGCTATCGATGGGTTCGACCTTAGTACGTCCGGCTTCGCAGGTGTGTTAGGCGGCCGTCAAGAGATCCTCGACCTCGTCGGCGGCTTCACTTCTCGCGAAGACGACGAGGTGGTCCCCCGCTTGCAACTGGGTTTGGCCCCGTGGCACCACGAACTGCCGGTCGCGGGTGATCGCGCCGACGACCATCCCCGGCGGGAACGCCTCGCGACTCTCGGCGAGTGTCTGGCCGACGAATCGATTCGATGGCGTCAACTCGACCTCGATCACCTCCGCCTTGTCCGTCTCGATGAACGCGACGTTTTCCAGGTTTCTCGCCATGGTAAAGCGCTTGATCTCCTCGGCGATGACCGTGCGAGGGCTGATGCCGACATCGAGGCCGACCGCCTCGAAGAGGTCGAAATACGCCGGACGATCGATCGTCGCGATCGTTCGAGCGACCCCGAGGCGATCAGCCAGCAACACCTCAAGCAGGTTCTTTTCGTCGCTGTCGAGGACGGATACGAGGACATCGGCCGTGTCGACGTGTTCCCGCCGTAAGAACGCGAGATCGGTGGCATCGGAGTGAAAGACCGTGGTCTTCGGGAGTGCTTCGGCCAGGTTCCGGGCTCGGCCGGCGTGCTCTTCGATCAACCGCGGCGACAGCCCCCGCTCCGAGAGCAACCGTGCGACGTGGTAGCCGACCTCGGAGCCCCCGACGATGACAACCTCCGCGTGCTTTTCGGGGGTGGCCTCGGGTTCGAGGTCGCGAGCGAAGGCGTCCACGCTGTCGGTCGAGCCGATGACGACGACGCGATCACCGTTGTTGAGGGCTGTCTCACCCGTCGGGATCTCGACCTCATCGTCGCGAAAAATCGCTGCAAACGTGAGCGACTCGTACTGATCAGCCTCGGCGACGGTCATGTCGACGACCGGTGACTCGGCATCGAGACGGAATTCTGCCATCTGCACGAGGCCGCGGGCGAACAACTCCGAATCGATCGCATTCGGCAAGCCCACCGCTTGCGTGATCACCCGCGCCGTGATCAGATCCGTCGCCACCATGTAATCGACGCCGAAGGCGCCTTCGGAGCGCTCCCACGTCTCGAGGTACTTCGTGTCCTCGACGCGGGTGAGGGTGAACACGTCGGTGATGGCCTTCGCCGTCCCAGCCGCGAGGATGTTCGTCCGGTCGTCGTCGGTGACCGTCAACAGGAGTTCGGCCGCCTCGATGTCGGCCGCTTCGAGCACGGCGGGGTCGGTGCCGTCACCGCCTTCGACCATGACGTCGAGGTCGTATCGCAACTCGTCGGCGCGTTCGAGGTCGGCTTCGACGATGGTGACATCGTGGTCATCGACGAGTGACCGCGCGATCGCTTCGCCCACTTCACCGCCGCCAACCAGGACGATATCCACGCTACTCGCCCCCCATGGTCGTCGGTTCTGGACGTGTCGACCTCATGATGGAGTTCATTGCAATGAACGACAGTGCTGATGGGGTTGACGAATGCGTCCCGGATGGTGCTCGGTGAATCGTTGCTACGCGTCTTCACAGAGGATGACAAAAAGCCTCGTGTCCGTGCGGTCGACGATCCCGCACAGCACGGACGCGAA
This sequence comes from uncultured Halobacteriales archaeon, assembly GCA_964579125.1. GTDB lineage: Archaea > Halobacteriota > Halobacteria > Halobacteriales > SKSH01 > CAZOFG01. The sequence continues at coordinate 43,275 of CAZOFG010000009.1, forward strand.
CAGCCCGTCACGCAAACACAGGACTGTCCCCACGGAACGGTCGAATACCAGTCTATAGAGGTGTTTCACGTACGTGAGGGAAACAGGGCGCCAGCCTCCCCTTTCGGATAGACGAGCGGAGCCACATTACGTCTCGACAGACACGTCCCCACCGAGATACGAGATGGCGTCCTCAACGATCCGGCTCGTAAACGCCGCAGTCACGAATCCCTGTGGGTTGGCAATCGTCTCGTGTTTGATCGTTGTAAGTACCCATGGCGAGCAGAACGAAGTCATCGATGGATCGTGCCCAATGCGCCAGTCCTCTGGTGTCAGGCGAATGTTCGCTGGGAGATCACTCGTCGTCAATCCAGCGCAGATGTACTCCTCTCCGGCATACGGGAGTGCATCAGCAACCAATACCAACCACGGCCGTGGATTGTTCGTCGTCTTGTATGGATCCGGTGCCCAGACGACATCTCCGGCCTCGAACGAACGGCCGTTCATCGATGCTCTCGTGGATCAACCGCGTACTCCTGCCAGGTATCCATGCTGGGGGTGTCGCCCTCGGCTTCCCGCTCGGTGAGCGTCGATTCTGCATGGCCGGTGGCCGCATCGACCGTTGTGTCATGATCACTGATCCGCCAATACGTCCCGCGGTGATCGACGCGTCCCCGTTCTCGCAGACGAACGAGTGTCGGCCCAACTGAGCCGGTTTTGACGTCCGTTGCGTCGGCGATTTCGCTTTGGGTGAACGCTTTGTCTGGGTAGCTTCGCAAAAACGCAAGGATCCGAGCCGCGTTCGTCCCGGGGGTCGGGCCGGAATCGTCCTCGGTCAGGGTCTCGAAGCGATCCTTGCTGATTGGCATACTACGACTGATGTACCAATATGTATTGAATGTATCGTCCTATTAGATGTACTATCGAACCGACCGGTTCCCCGCACTCCGGGGCTTCGATTCCGATCGATCTTCAATCGCCGGATACTCACGGCATACTCCGCCCGCAGCTATCGAGTGATGTCGCCCTGTCACCCCACCACGGGCCGCACGCTCCCACTTGCTTCCAGGATCCTCAAAGCCCAGAATGGCACCCCATTGGAAGGGGTCCTGACGAGAGTAGGATGGTACACCATGCACACGGAGTATCGGGATCCGATCCGTGTGGACGGTATGGGTTCACAATCAGAAAATAATCCGCTCGTATCGTTTTATGAACGCCGCATCGGCGCGGCAACGACCGCGAACGAGGTGGCGGGCTATTGGGCGTTTCTCGTCGGTGTCGTACTCGGCCTGCTCGGTCTCGGGATCTATGCCATGACCGATGCGACGACGATGGGACGCGGCGTCGCCTACGCCGTCGCCGCTGCAGCCCCCGCGTTCTTGATGACAGGGGCCGTCCTTCGATTCCCGCTTCGGACCGGGGCCACCTATATCGTCGGTGCCGGGGGGCTCCTTACCCTCGCGGCCGTGGGGTGGTTTTTGGTCGTCTTCCCGGAAGGGTGGTCGACCACATCGGGACACACTGGCGTGATTATCACCTATATCGGTGGCTTGGCCGTGATGGGTATCGCCGGAGTCACGGTTCCGTTGGCACCGGGCAAGCGTGATACGAGCGATGACGACGCACTCACGCAAGCAAAAACGGATGCTGCGTCCGCTCGACGAGCGACCAAGAAGGCACAACGCGAGCGAGACGACGCCAACGCCGACCAGGACGACCTCGCGGCCAATCTCGAGCAACACCGGAAGAGCGAATCGCAATTCGAGATCTACGAGGACGACAGTAGCCAATGGCGCTGGCGGCTTCGACATCGATCCGGAGCGATCATCGCGACCAGCAAACAGAGCTACGGAACTCAAAACGAGGCCCAAAACAGCATGCAAGCGGTTCGCCGCGACGCCTTCGGGGCGACGGTGTTGGCAGTTGAAGTAGACGACGAGACCGATGACGCCGGGGCGATGGTGGATGATGACGAGAGCCAGGGCACCTTCGAAGTGTATGTCGACGAGGGGGACGAGCACCGCTGGCGGCTCCGCCACGACAACGGCAAGATCATCGCCCACGCAGGCGAGGGGTACGCCTCGCGAAACGGCGTGGAGCACTCGATCGAGCGGATCAAGAGTTACGTCAAACCCGCGGAATATCTCGAGCCCGACCCAACGGCGATCGAGATCTATCGCGGTGACGGCGGTGAGTGGCGCTGGCGCCTCCAGCACCGCAACGGCACGATCCTCGCCAGCAGTGGCGAAGGCTATGCAGACCGAGGCGGAGCACGACGCGTCATCGATCGTCTTCGTTCGTCAATCGACGAGGCGGACATCGAGATCTACGAGGACGACGCCGGTGAGTTCCGCTGGCGACTTTCCGGTGACGATACCAAGGTCAAGCTCGCGAGTAGCGGCTACGAAACGAGAGAGGCCGCTCGCGACGCCGTCGAGCGGGTGCGGACGTTCCTCCCGGAGGCCGATCTGATCGATGTGGGGGAGGCTGCCTTCGAAATTTACGAGGACGAGGGTGGTGACCACCGCTGGCGGCTCAGGCACCGAAACGGGAATCTCCTCGCGAACGGCGGCCAGGGCTATGCTGACCGCAACAGCGTCTTTGCGGGTATCGAGAGCGTGAAACGAGACGCGCCGACGGCAGATATCGAAGAAGTGCAGGGGTAGGGACCCTCTTTTCCATCTCGATTGCGGTAGGGCCGATAGCGAGCGTGACGAGGTACCGGTTCGTTACAGCTCTTCGCCGGAATCGTCGGCGTCGGTATCGTCTGTGAGGTGACGTTTGAGCACGTAACTGACGCCCCCGAGGGTGGACACTCCAGCAAGCCACCCAAAGCCTGGAATCGAGTCACCCTCCGTCGGCGATTGGGTGGACGGTGACGCCGGCGGTGGCGTTGGCGATTCCTCGGGGGTCGCCGTCGGATCACTTGGTGTCGGCGTGGATTGCCGGCTGAATTCGGCGATCACTGTCTTGTTTTCGTCCATAACCAACCTAACCGTCTCCGCGTCAGAGTCAACCCCGCCACGCCACCCTGCAAAGACCCACCCAGCCTCAGGGTCTGCTTCAATCACGACCTCTTCTTCGTATTCGTAGGTGTGGACTCCCTCCGGAACGCTCGTTGCCCCCTCGCCTTCAATCTCCACTGTCAGTTCAAACTCCTTGCGCTCGAATTCTGCGACAACCGTCAGCTCCTGCTCCACGGGGATTTCGAGGGTTTGCGTCTCAGCTGTCACATCGCCGGTCCACCCGACGAAGGTCCACCCGGAAGCCGGGATAGCCTCGATGTCGAGTTCCTCCCCGTACTCGTAGGTATGTACTCCTTCTTCGAGGGTGGTCTCTCCCTCGCCCTCGAGGTCGACCATCACGTCGTATTCCTTTCGCTCGAATTCTGCAACGAGTTCCAACTCTTCATCTACCGTAATCTCAATCTCGGGATCAGTTCGCTCAATATCTCCAGCCCACCCCACGAATTCCCAGCCTGGATCGGGCTTCGCCGTGATCGTCACCTCTTCGCCGTTCGAGTAGGTGTATCGCTGCGGCGCTGGATCCGTCGTCCCGCCTTCATCAGCCCTGATCTGCACCTCGTAGCCATCGGGTTCCTCAATGGGCTCTCCGACAGTCACCGTTGTTTGGGCGAGCGGACGCGTGGCATATGGGTCGTCCCAATCGACGAGGGCAAGATCCAATTCGGCATCCTCCTTGAAGGGGACGCCGGGTTCATCGACAGAGATCGACACCGTCTCGGAACCACTGTCACCGGGTTCCATTTGTTTGAGGAAAATACCCCACGAGGAGCTCGATGCATGATATAACCGAAGGATGCAGAACCGATCCACGGCATAGTCTGCAGAGAGCTCGTACTCAATCGAGAGGTGGTTGTCAGCGACCGACGGCGATTCGACGACGTCAACGGTCGCAATATCTGCCGGCCGTGTGTTGTACGTATCCGAAGCGACCTCGGTGTCCACTGCCGAATAGAGGGTTGCAGCAACAGTAGCCTCGCCAGGAACGGGATCGATGGAAACGGCGCGTCGCTCGAACGTGCCGGGTTCAATCGTCGTAATCGAAGAAACGACGGTATCGTTGACCGTGAATTCGAGCGTTCCAGGATCGTCAAATCGGTCGTGATAATAGTAGGTGATCGTCAGCTCCGACGCCCCGGTCACTGGAGTCTCCGCGAACCGAACGCCATCAACGGTGGCACAGTCGGTCGCAATGACGTCCTCAAGCTGGCCCCAATCTTCCGGAAACACCCGAACATCAACCGTTTCTCCCAAGGTTAACAGATTCGGTGAGATCTCGTACGTTTGGGTGCTTTCGGTATCCGGTTCGACCCAGCCGAGGCCCACGCCCCAAGGGCCGCCGCCCGTTTCTGGAAAGAGTCTGATTCGGGCCTCCTGTTCGAACGAGGCATCGACGTCGACATCGACAGTAACGGTATCGTCACCGAGGGATGGCCGGGTGGCAAACGCGACATCGACCTGCTCGTGGACCACATCGTCGTCACACGCACTCGGTGTAAACCGATCAATCGGCTCTTCCTGGGAGGGCTCTCCGATGACAACAGAGTCGATGACGTGTGCGCGTCGGCGAACTTGATTTCCCGAGGGGATCAACCACAGTTGTACTTCATCGCCCGATTCGAACGGTACGCCTTCGTTGCCCGTCTCGAGTTGGTAGGTCTCCGTGAGCGAGTCTCCCGGGTCAAGGTTTGTGAGATGGATGCGCCGTCGCCAGAATTGGCCCGGTCCATCCGGAACGATACTCAACGTGGCAGAGCTCGCCGCTGAATCGTCGAGTGCGGCTGATACCTCGATGTCGGTGTCGCCAACACCGGGGGCCGTGCTAAAGTGCGCTTTTGCCGTCACCGTCGTCTCGACCGTCAACGACGCTTGCGATACTTCGCTATCGGCCGACTCTAACACGGCCAACGATACCGCATCCCCGACCGATAACGGCTCCGTCAACTCGACAGTGACGTCGGTCGGAGCGTTCGAAGGGACAACCGCTGAGTCAGCCGTCAGATCGGACCCATTGACGAACACTCGGGCGACGAACTGTTCACTTTCATCCGTAGACATGAAAAGATTGGCCGACACGGACTCCATCCCGCCGGCCGGTTCCGTCACGAACGATGCGGATTCGATGTCATTGTGCCGGCGATGAAACGAAATGATATCGTCGACGATTTCGTCCGAATACGAGTGGCCAGTATCGTCGTATACCTCGAAGCGACCCGCGGCATCGACCGCTTTATAGACTGACTCGCTGTACACCATGCGTTCCGTTTGCATGTCGTCTCCGTACACACTGCGAGCCTTCGCTGCTTGCTCCTCGCTCCAGACGTCTCGGTAGGGGAGGGTATCATCCTCCGGCGAACTCTCGTCACCACCCATGTAGCAAAGTTGTGGGACTGCTCGCCAGCTATCCACCGCAAACGCGCTCCCAGTGAGGGCGTCCAGATCGGCGATGCCGATCTGATAGTTGACCGTGTACCCCTGGGCCTCCTCAACGGGCAGGGTCGCCATGCCATTGACCGCACCGGCCGTCACGGAGGCAATCCGGTCGGGATGTAACGCCGCGAAATTGTTGACGAAATTGCCAGACGCCGAAAACCCGTTCAACATCACCGTCTCGGGGAGATCGAGTCCGTGGGAGGCAAGGCGCTGTTGCGCATCATCGATCATACGAAGCAGTTGCAGATCGATTCGCTCGAACCGGCCGGAATCGATATGGAGCGTTGCGGTATCGAGGGCTTGGATGAATCGGTTCCAAAACTCACCCTCACACGGGTTTGCAAAGACGGGAACGATCAACGGAATACGGAGTTCATCACAGACCTGGCGAGCGACGCCACTGGTGACGGTATCTTCGGCTGCATCGAGATCGGTCTGGAAATCATCATCGCACGCGCCCGAATTCACCGGTTCCACCAGCATCGGTTTTTCTCGGGCGTTTTCGGGAGAATAGAGATAGTACGGGAAATTGAATCCCGCTTCGTCATCTCGCTCGATCAGTGTCGGTCCGAGGGGGTCGACACCAGCCTGATCGGGATCCACGAGATTGGCGGTTGTCGAGTGAGGACTACTCGCCCAGACCACACCCCCGGAAAGCACCTGCAGGAAAAATCGACGAGTGGACGTTGCTATTGCCACGAATGCCTTTGGTTGTCGCCTGTGGAGGTGTCTTAAAAATTGCTGATACGATCAATCACAGGCCATACCAAATAGTAACAAATACCGTATAGATTAGCTGGTTGTACTGGAAAGGGCCCAACTGTCGCTGATCAATCCGGAGCGTCATCCCGGACTAGATACGGATTGGTGATCCTGCGGACGATGCACCGAACACCGTGTTCATTCGGTTGAATGTGCGGGAACGAAACTGTCGACCCGCACTCGATCTCCGATCGCTATGGAATGAGAGAAATCAATGATTTTTTGAGGAGTGTACGGCCAGCCTCAGTGAGTTCACCCTTCATCTTGCTATTCGTAATCACCCCTGGAGGAATAGTGTACAGGGCCCACGGCATCAGGTACGAGGTGTCACTGAACGATATGCCCGCAAGGTGCTTGTCTTTGAGTTCTGGAGTGGTTTGTTGGTACTTCCCCGCAGTCGTCCCGACACACATCACCGTACAATCAGTGGCACTGAACGGATGGGTTTCGTGAGCTAAAACGACGATCGGCCGTTGTGAATGTGCATCTGTTGGATCTTTGGCCCAGCAAACATCTCCTGCCGAAAACTTACTCATTCACGTCACCAACTTCGGCCTCCAGCTCTGCAAGTTCCGTCTCGAGTTCGTCATCGGTGCGACCCTCACCGATCCGTTGATCGGGGGTCGCTGGAGTAGCATCCGCATCTCGGTGATGGCCGAACAGCCGATGCACTTGGTTCAGACTAGAGATGTATCGGCGAATGTCATCCCGGTCACTCAACGCGTAGTAGTAGCCGTCGGCGGTTTTTCCGATGAGATCATCGTCGAAAAGACGCTTGAGCGTGGTCGTCGCGGTGCCTCGAGGAATGTCAAGGGCCTCCTTGATGTCCTGCGGCGAGTATCCCCACTCGGGGTTTCGATACAAGAATGCCACAACATCGGACCGCGTCGTTCCCGGTCGGAGATCGATGTCGGGATCGTGGTCTTCGAGGCGCACCGGCATATTGTACCCATTTGTAATCAGTTGTAGTCAAAAGGTGTTTCGGTCAGGCCTCGATCCCAGAACGTCATCGGCCATCCGTCACAGGCCTCGCGTTTCGTTATCGTTCGTCGGTCACTGGAAGGCGCACTTCGATCGTCGCGTCACCAGCCTGCATGGCGAGGTCACCCTCGCCTCGGGTGACGGCCCACTTGAGGCACCACAAGGAGAGCCCCTCAGCGTGGTTGAGGGAAGTTTCTTGCTGATCCTCGATCGGAGACACCTCCCGATCGGGGAGGCCAGCCCCATCGTCGGCGATCGTGACGATCACTGAATCACCGATTCCGTCATGCTCCAGCGCGATCGTAACCTCGATCCGGACTGGTTCGTCGGTGGCCTCGGCGAGTTCCTCGATGACGTCCGCCATAATGATCGGGAGGGTAGCTGGCCCCTCCACGGAGACCTGCTCGATATCGGACCGATCGATGGTTATCTCCACATCGGGAACGTTCGCTTCAACCATCCGGATTGCATCCTCGATGTCCGCCAGCGGAATGGCAACCGATTCCTCGGCGTCCTCGGTGAGCAACTGTGTGATATGTCGTGTTTGATCGGAGATGCGAGCGAGTGCCCACGCTTCGGCCTCGATCGCGTCCAAACCGGCTCGATCCAGTTCATCCGGGTTGCGATCCCGGATCACATCCGCCTGCCCGGCGATGACGTTGACCGTGTTCCGGACGTTATGACGGAGGACTCGGTTGAGCACGCTCACCATCGATGAGCGCTCTGCGAGGGCCGCGTTTGTCGTGGCAAGGTCTCGCCGCGTCGCGTCGAGGGCAGACAGCTGTCGCAAGACGAGGACGGACCCGAGACTCGCCAGGAGATTCGCCCCGGTTTCGAAGGATTCGGCGACGGGCGACGTCGTTTGGTGGAACGTGCCCGCGGTGAACCGAGAGAACTCTGTGAACTGATGGAGGAACATGAGTGCGAGCAAGGCGATCAAAAGGAGTGGCCGCCAGTCGTTGAGTGCATAGCTCTTGACCGCGAGATAGATACCCGCCGTCAGCATGACGACCAGGGGGATACCAACGAAGGCGAGGAACGCTCCGAAATCGATTAGCATCGGCGGAGTCCCCGTTTCCATCGGGGGAGAATCGCGGCGCTGTCCATGTGGCTAGTTTCCAGCAATAGTTGCCGCAGGCACATATATATGTGCACTAGAATCGCCGGAAAGGATTGCCCCTTCGTGCGGTATGCTGGCTCTGTCGGTGGGCCCCGGTATCGAGTAACCATACCAACAGCTCCTGTCGGAGAGATGCGACCTTCGACATCGAGTATTCGATTTGATTCACGAACATAGTGAGACGTACTGCGCAACAGTTTGGACTGCGCCCAGCGGTTCTCTCGGATGGAAACTGATATTGTCTGCCGGCAGCAGGACTATTTCTGATGCGAATCAAGCCCCTTGACACGCGCGAGGAGCTTCACGGGGCGATGAGGATCCATAACCAGGCCTGGCGAGTCGCTTATCGCGATCTGCTGCCTGAGGCGGTCATCGACGATATTCCGACGGATCCGCCTACAGACTTTGTCGAAGAGCGATTTGCGGACCTGGGGGCGGAAGACGAGGTGTTTCTGGTTGCCGTCAACGAGGATGACCGGGCGATTGGCTACATTTACGTCCTCTGGGGAGAAGAGACGAAGGAGTTCGTTGGCGAGAAGGAAGCAGGCCTCAAAGAAATTTATGTCCACCCCGACAGATGGGGCGACGGGATCGGGACGGCGCTCCTGAACGAAGCGCTGGAGGTAGTGCCTCCAACCATCGAGGCGATTCGACTCGAGATGCTCGCCGGAAACAAACGGGCGCGCGAATTTTACACGGCGCGGGGCTTCGAGGTCGTCGACGAAAGCGAATTCGAAATTGCCGGTGAGCTGTATCCGACCGACGTCTATGTCCGGCCGTTGTGAGGCGTAGGATCGATCGTTGATCGAATCCTCAGCTTTCAGTCGTCTGCTTCCTGGACAGTTCGGCTCTTCCCGGTTCAGGCTGCGGGCTGGGTTCAGCGACCTGTGTATACACGAGGATAAAGCCGAGGGCGGCTAAGCCCGCACCGAAGGCGAACGGGACGGCAAAGCCGAAGCCAACGAGCCCGCCCGCCGCCAGCGGGCCGATTGCCGTACCAAGCCCGAAACTCATCGTCAAGACGGAAAGCTTGCTGCCGGAATCGCGATCGGTCGCGATGTCGCCAGCCAGGGCAAGCCCAGGCGCAAACACGAGCGCGCCGGCCACGCCCTGCCCAATTCGGGTCGCGAGCATCCCCCACGAAGTGGTCACGAATCCCTGTGCGAGGGTCGCAGGCGCAAGCACCGCCAGTCCGGCCAGCAGGAAGGGCCGTCGTCCGAACCGATCGCTTGCCTTTCCGACAGGAAGCTGGAGGAGGACCTGTGCGAGGACGAACGCGCCGAATTGGAGGCCGAACCAGGTGGTTTGTTGGTCCAGTCGTTCGTTGATAATCGGCTCGAGGGCACCGATGAGCCCGATTGCGATCGCCATGAACAGGGCCGATACCCCGAGCGTGAAGATCGGGTCGAACAGACGACCGCGTTCCCGGGCGAATACATCGATTGAGAGGTCCTCGCCCGCGCTGGCCTCGAGCTCGTCGGGATCGGAGACGAACACCGCCACGAGCACGAAGCTCAGAAAGACGGTCGCGCCGGCGGCGAGGAAGGCGGCATCGAAGCCGCTCAGCTCGAGCCCTGCCAGGGTGTATGGCCCGGCGTCGACGATGAGACCGGCACCGATCGGGCCCAGGCCCACGCCGAGCAGCCGAAAGGTGTTGTACAGGCCCATATTTCCGCCGCGGGAGGTGTCCGTGGAGAAGTCATTTACCAACGCGATTGTGCTTGGAATGGTGAAGGCCACGCCCACTCCCTGGGCAGCGCGAACGATTACGACGGAGACGTAGCTCCCGGCGAGCGCGTACGCCAAGTTTGCGACCGTCAGGATGGCCAATCCGATCAGGACGTACGGCTTTCGCCGGCCGGTCAGGTCGGAGAGCCGGCCGCTAATGGGTTGTCCGAGGCTGTTGAGCAAGCCGTACAGGGACAGGACAACCCCGGTGATGAACGCCGGCGAGAGGCCGAGCGGAACGTCGCCGAGTTCGCCGCTGGCGATCAACAGCGGGATGACGACGATCAGGAACGAGTTGCCGACCGCGTCCGCGAAGCGCGCCAGTGCCAAGACGAGGACGCGTCGGTCGATTGTCGCTGCCGGACTCATATGGTTGTGGAACTGCCTGCGAGAGGATGGTCGTCGATGCGAGGCGAGTAAAGCCAGGGGGTGTGCTGGTTCACGGACATGACCTATGTGCATCCTCTCGGCCCAGCCCCGTCGGGATGGCTCCGAGCATACTGGTAGGGTTTAAAGGATCGATCACTCGACTCGCGGGGCCCAATGGTTCGGCACTCGGCCTCGCGTCATGCCAAATGGATCGAACGGTGATCGGCCGGGGGCTCATAAATCACCCCAGTACGCCCGGAGGTAGACGGATGGACCGATGGCGCATGGAAGGGACTACGGTGAGCATCTATGGCTGATCTGATCGAGAGCGATTCCGTCACGTCCGAGGGAACCGACACCGAGGTAGCCCAAGCTGATGGTGGTTCACAATCGTCGAAACCGGCCATTCAACACGAGCCGGATCGAGAGTCGACGCGAAGCGTGCGCGTCGCAAACACCTGGAACCGCATTCGGTATGGACTGTACGCCCCCATCTACGGGTTGGTCGCCCGCCCGATGGCGGCAGGTCGCAACCGAGCGATCGAACGGCTCGAGCTCGAGGCGGGCGATCGGGTGTTAATCCTCGGGAGCGGTCCGGGGGTCGATCTCGAGTACCTGCCGCCGGATGTCGAGGTGACGGCCGTCGACCTGACGCCCGGCATGATTCGTCGCACGGAGGCCCGGGCCGAGGAGCTTGGGCGCGAGGTCGACGCCCGCGTCGGTGATGCGCAATCACTCCCGTTCGCGGACGAGAGCTTCGATGCGGTGTTGCTCCACCTGATCCTGACGGTCGTACCCGATCCGAATGCCGTCGTCGCGGAGACGGAGCGGGTCCTCGCTCCAGACGGACGGGTCTCGATCTTCGACAAGTTCGTGCCCGAGGACGAGTCGCCGTCATTGGTGCGGCGGGCGATGAATCCGCTTGCGAAGCTCTTGTTCTCCGAGCTTACCCGCTCGCTTGAGCCCATGCTGGCGGAGACTGACCTCCGAACCGGTCCCCGCGAGTCGTTTCTGTTCGGGCTGTACACGGTGACGATCGCCCGTCCCGATGCGAGCACCCGTGAACAACCGATCGAAGGCTAATCGGCCCGACCGGTCAGTCATCGGCGGGCGAAGCGGGCGGATCCGGATAGCTACCGAGGGTTGGATGGGTTTCTTCCATCACGAGTGTCGCAACACCGGCTGCGAGCCCCATCGACGCGGCAATGGCGTAAAACGCCGCCTCGATACCGGAAATATCGACGATAAGCCCGATCGCGACGGCCCCGGTTGCGTAGCCGAGATCACGCCAGAGCCGGTACACCCCGAGGCCGGTAGCACGCCAGCGGGGATGCGTCGCGTCGCCGGCGACGGTGATCAGGTTCGGATAGTGCAACGCCATGCCGATGCCGGACAGGGCGGACAGCCCGATCCAGGCGCCGTAGCCTTCGGCGAGTGGCATGCCAGCAATGCCGATCCCGGCGAGTACAAGCCCGCCGATGATGGGCGGTTTGCGCCCGATGCGGTCGCCGAGGCGGCCGGTGCCAACTTGGAGAAAGTACGCCCCGTTGTGGATACCCACGACGAGGCCGATTTGGGCCGTATCCAATCCATGGCTCAAAAGGAACAGCGGAAAGCCGATCCAGACGAGCGCGTCGACGAAGTTTTGAATGTGACCGGCCTGGGCGGCGGCGAAGAGGGTTCGATCGCCGTAGGTCGCGCGCTTGATGATCGCACCGAACGGCGGCGAGTCCCCGCCATCGGCCCTCGATTCGTCACTGCCGACGCCCGCAGGGGGGCGGGTTTCCCTGACGAACACGACGGCAATCGCGAGCGCGAGCAGGATGACCACCGCCAAGAACACGAACGGCGCGGGCCGGAGGGTCCACCGGGCGGCGATGACCCCGGTGAGCCAGGCGCCGATCGCCACGCCGGCATAGCCGAAGGCCTCGTCGATGCCCGCAGCCAGCCCGCGGCTTTCTGACCCGGCGATGTCGAGCTTGGCCATCAGGCTCATGCTCCAGGCGACGCCCTGGTTGACCCCGAGGAGGACGGTTCCGAGGACGATCCAGGTCCAACTCGGGGCGAGGATGAAGATGAAGGGGATGGGAACGGCGGCGAGCCAGCCCGCGATCAACACCGGTTTGCGACCGTACGCGTCCCCCCACTTGCCCGCATAGAGGTTGAGGACGGCCTTGACGAGGCCGAAACTGACGACGAACGCGCCGATGACGAGGACGGATTCGATGCCGAAGGTCTCCTCGCCCATGACCGGCACGACGGTCCGGTTCGCGCCGAAGGTGAGCCCGACCGCAAAGACCGTCAGGACCTGGAGGGTGAACTGGTGCCAGTGGCGGCGGATGCCGGAGAAACGGCCCCTGTCCATCTCACTCGATCGCGCAGCGGTTCGGGCCTGCTTCGAGCCCGGTAACCTCCTCCGCCGAAACGGCCTCGATGCCGGCGTTCACCCGCTTGATGCGCTCGAAGTTCGGCGGATGATCCGGCACTGCGTCCGCGAGGTGGGCCACGAAAGCTTCACGCTCAAGGCGAAGCTCGTCGGTTCTCGAGCGCACCTCGGAGAGGCGGAGCGCCTCGGGTGGATCGGGGGTCCCCTGATCGTGGGCGGGAAGAACGAAGGGATCGCCCTGACGGTCGGTGAGGCGAGTGAGGCTGTCAAACAGCGTGGCGGCGGTGGCCTCGACGTCCGTCTCTTGAAGGCCGGCCTCGACGCCGAGTTCGACCCGACCGACGCTTCCGTGAAAGAGCGTATCGCCGGTCAGGAGCGCCTCGCCGCCGATATCGTAGGTGATCCCGCCGGGGCTGTGTCCCGGCGTGTGGATCGTCCGGACGGAAACGTCCCCGACGGCGAACGATTCGCCGCCCTCGATCGCCTCGGCGTCAACGGCGGTCGCGTCGGCGGGATGGAGGTAGTATGGAACGCCCTGACGCCTGGCGAGCCGAGGGCCGCCCGAGACGTGATCCGCGTGGGCGTGCGTGTCGAAGACGCCGAGGAGCGTCGCGCCGTATTCAGCGAGGAGGTCTTCGTACACCTCGACATCGTGGCTGGGATCGAACACCGCCGCGTCCCCATCCGAAACGAGAACGTACGAAAGGCACCCCTTGCCCGGGCGGGCGACCTGTAGCAGGGTGCCCGAGATATCGGCGTCGATCGGTGCGTGTGCATGGACGCGGCTCCAGCCCTGCATCCCATCGACGAGGGTCGTCGCGTCGTATCCCCGTTCCCGAAGCAGGGCCGTCGCCTCTTGTGATCGGACGCCAGCCACACAGATCGTCACGATTGGCCGATCTTCAGGCAGATCAGCCAGCGCGGTCGCGGCGGCTTCGGGATTCTCAGCGAGTTCGTCAAACACGTCGACGTTCACGCTTCCGGGGACGTGCCATGCCTCGAAGTCTTCCTCATACCGAACGTCGAGGACGAATGGATCCTCATCCTCCGCACGAAGGCGTCGGTACAATTCTTCTGGCGCGATCTCGGACATTACAGGTATTCGATTGGCCCCCACCTATGTATCGTCTCTCCCAGTCATAGTAGGCGGCTTTAAATGGGGTGAGGAGTGGGGATCGATCTGGCGGGAATATACTGCGAGCGATGCGGAGGCAGTCAGAGGGCTCTAACCTGTCTCAGTCCCCAGTTCGAAGGCGGGCCCCGATTGGGAACTACAGAGGCAATAGAAACGTAGGTGTCCAAGGCCGGTACGGACGATTTTTACCGGTTCACCCCGAGGACAGAATCGAACGACTCGCAACGAGCGGAGATCCGTATGCGTGAAGCCGTAATCCACCTGACCGACGACGAACTCGAACGATTGGGCTTTGGCGACCTCGTCGGCCACGTCCGAGAAGCCGGGGTGCGGGAAATCGAAATGCTCGAGGACGACGGCTACACGTGTGTTCCGCAAGTAGATGTGGCGACACCGCTGGATCACGACCTGCTCGATGGGCTCGAGTGCGTGACCGAGTGGGAACTGCTCGATGAGCATCAGGAGGGGTATCGGTACCTCCTCGATCTGACGGCCACGGGGCTCTCACCGGAGTTGTCGAATGCGTACGACGAGCTCCTCGGCCAGAGCGAGCCGACGGTCACGGACGACGGCCTCCTCGTGGGCTTTGTCGGGGCCCAGGATGCGATCAGGCGCGTTCTTCGATACTATCACGACAGTGGAGCCAGCCCCGACCTCCGGCGATTGGCCGAATACCGAGGCGATCGCGAGTCGAGTACGGCGTTGACCGATCGACAGCGCGAGGTGCTCTCGACCGCACTGAACCTCGGGTTCTACGAGGTGCCGCGGGAGGCCTCGACGGATGACGTCGCCGAGGAACTCGACTTGAACGCTGCCACCGTCTCCGAACACCTCCAACGCGCCGAACGAAACCTGCTGACGAAGCAATTGAAGATCTAGTCGAGGGGAACAGACGACTGCTCTCGGGAGTCACGCGACGGTGGGGGCTTAAACACACCCGGCAGTTTCGGAGCTACGGTCAGGGAACTGGTCGACGTTGCTTGGAGTACAATGTCCGAACCTGGACATCCTGACGATCGTACCGCACGGACTGATGCATCGTCCGATCGAACCGGTACTCAGCAAAACCGGATACTCGAACTCGGAGTTGCCCTGTTCGGGTTAACTGGGTTGTTGTTCATCGTCCAAGGCCTGTTGTCGATCAACCGAACCTACCTCAAGGGGCACTTCGAAACGGGCGTGCACGACCTCGATGGCATGACGGCCACCGAACTGTCCTCGATGTATCCCGAGGTGGCCGACTATATCGCCCACCTCCACCTCAGCTTTTCCGGGCTGGTCGTCGCGAGTGGGATCACCATCATCGCGCTCGCGATCTACGGTATTCAGCGTCGACGGCGGTGGGCACTTGCGACGGCCGTGTTGATCCCCGTCGTCTTCGGTATCGCGATGGTTCCCGTCCACGGCACTGTGCAGTTTGACTACGAGACGCTCGTCCACCTCGGCCCTGCCGGCATCGGGACGGTTATCGTCGTCGCCGGTGGCGTCCTGGCGGCTATTGGCATTGCCAAGGCTTCCGAGGAACGTCAGCCCTGAGCGTTGCCCTCCATGGCCGGACCAGCAGGATACCGGAACCAGATAGACTCGGTTCGAGAATACCGGTGTCGGATTCGCGGCTTTGAAGAGCTGCTATCCGGATTGCGGCCGGATCTGAGTCGGTTGATTACCGATAAAACACCTGAGAATTGACGGTGACTGTGAGAGATTCTGCGCACATTGAACATGGATCGGCCGATATTTTGCCAATTGTTATCTGTACTCATGCCAAATTATCCTGAACTATGGACGGAACCATCCACGTGCTTCACGTGGATGATGAGCCTGATACGGCGGATTTAGTCGCCACATTTCTGGAGCGGGAAGACGAGCGTATGACCATTCACTCCGCCACAAGTGCGGAGGATGGAATGGCGGCGCTATCGGAGCTGGAGGTCGATTGTATCGTGTCGGACTACGATATGCCCGGGACGAACGGTATCGAATTCCTCGAAGCCGTTCGTGAGCAGGATCCGGACCTTCCATTCATCCTCTATACCGGCAAGGGAAGCGAGGAAATCGCCAGTGACGCGATTTCAGCGGGTGTCACGGACTATCTGCAAAAGGAAAGTGGAACCAGCCACTACACGATCCTTGCCAACCGGATCAGGAACGCGGTGGAGAAATACGCGGCCCAGGAGAAACTCGTCGATCGGGAAACCCGTCTCAACCTCTTTTTCGAACAATCCCCACTCGGGGTGGTCCGATGGGACGAGGAGTTCAACTTTGCCCGCGTGAACGATACGGCGAGGACCATTCTCGGGTATGACGAGGGCGAATTGATCGGGCAACCGTGGGAAGTCGTCATTCGAGAGGACGACCGTGAGGAAATCGGTGATGTCGTCGTCTCCGATTTGCTCGAAAACGAAGGGGGATTCCACAGCATCAACAAAAACGTCAGAAAGGACGGTGAGGTCATCGTCTGCGAGTGGCACAATTGGGTTGTCACCGACGATAACGACAAGGTGGTCACCGTCTTCTCGCAATTCCAGGACATCACCGAGCGACAAGAGCGCGAGCGCGAACTCGCCGAACTCGAACAGTTCAATCGAGAGCTCGTCGAGAACGCCCCGGTTGGGCTGTTCCGCCTCGACGAGGAGATGCGGATCACGTACGAAAATCAACGGGCCGAAGCCATCGTGGGCGTGCCAGAGGCCGCGGAGGAATCGCCAGCCATCGGGAAGGATCTCCGAGATCTACCGTCGGTGCAGCAATCCGATGCGGTTGACGCCCTGGATCGACTGGCAGCTGGCGAGACCGTGTCGTTTGATACGAGGTTCGAGTCGATCTTAGGAAAGGAATCCTATCTGACGGGGCGGGGCGTCCCGCTGTTCGACGATGGCACGGTGGCTGGCGCGATCATTATGGTTGTCGACATCACCGAGCGCAAACAGCGCGAGCAAGAGCTGAATGAGCAGACGCGACAGTTACAGGTGGTGCTCGAGAGCGTCGAGTCGGCGATCTGGATTCGTGATATGGAGAGTCGCTTCAAACTGGTGAACCGGAAGTTTCGCACCTTATTCGACATCGATGAGGACGTCGACGTCGAGGGGTGCCGGCCCGCCGAGTTGCTTCCGGAGCACGTGGCAGCGCAGATTCGGGACAACGATCGACGGGTCATCGAGGCCGGCGAGCGAATCGAATTCGTCGAGGAGGTCACGATCGACGACGAGACGAAGACCTACCAGACGAGTATCGCGCCGATCGTTGACGACGGCGAGATGTACGCGACGTGTGGCATTGCCACGGACATTACGGAGGTAAAACGGAATCAACGGGAACTCGAACGCATAAATGAGCAACTCGACGGCGTCGTGAGCATCGTCTCGCACGAACTGCGCAATCCGTTATCCATCGCCACAGGCCAGCTCGAACTGGCACAGGAGGCCTGTGAGAGCGAGCACCTCGACGAGGCCGAACGGGCGCTCGATCGGATGGACGACCTGATCGATGATCTGCTCACGCTCGCCCGAGAGGGCAAACGGGTCGACACCATGGAGGCCGTGGAACTGCCGGCCGTGGTCGAGACGTGTTGGGAGGTCATGGCGACGGAGGAGGCGACGCTCGTCGTCGACACGGCCCAAACCATCCAGGCGGACGAACGCCGGCTCCAACAATTGCTGGAAAACCTCATGCGAAACGCGATCGAACACGGCGGCGAGGATGTGACCGTTACCGTCGACGAGGTGGCGGATGGGTTCGTACTCGAGGATGACGGTCCGGGAATCGCGCCGGATGACCGGGAGGACGTGTTCGAGGCGGGGTATACCACATCGTCAACTGGGACCGGCTTCGGGTTGCATATCGTCGAGGAGATCGTCGACGCCCATGGCTGGGAGATAACTGTCACTGAGGGAGATGCGGGAGGTGCTCGCTTCGAGATAAGCGGGGTCGATGCCGAGTGATGTGGCCAACCTCGTCAATCATCGCCGAATAAAGACAGTTTTTCACAGTCTAGAAACATGCCGGATCAATCCAACGAATACCTGGGGTATCCCTTTTGGAAATTATCTACCAGATACCGTGTGAGGGACCTTCTATGTCCAATCGGTCGAGATCGGAATTTGACCTGAGACGCCTGGTTGACGTGGAATCCGTAATCGATACCCCGATAGGACCGTAGCTGAATGACCTACTCAATCGAATGGGACCCGTGTATCGCTGGGTGTATCGCCGCCGAATCACGTTCGCGGTAGCAGTCTTTCTTTTGAGCTGGTACCTCGTCCAACTCCGTGTCGACCTCGTCTACGGGCGTGAGGTCTCCGCATGGTGGTTTTACTATCAGGAATCACTGGGCTGGGGCGCGCCGGGGGCGTATCTCTCGCCGATTGCACACGAAATGGATTGGGTCTATCATATCATCGGCGATCTCACGATTCTGTGTGGCGCTGGTGGATTGATCGAGCCATACCTTCGTGACGGGGACGCCGCCCTCTCGGAGTACACGATTCTCTTCCTCGCGATCGGCGTCAGTTTCTACACGGGGTTTATCGTGAATTCGCTCCCCGGGCAAGTCCTCTTTGCCGGCGCGAGCAGTGGTATACTGGCGCTCTGGATGTACAGTTCGCTGATGTATGTGTCAGGTTTGTTCTGGGCGCAGTCCCCGGGAAGTCAGTCACTACTGGATGGGATCGAAGACGAAATTGGGATTTTGCTGGCCGTCATGTTGCCAATATTCGTGTTACTTGATATATCCGCAGGTGTCAATGTGGGGCATCTGCTGGGGGCCTGCATTGGGCTCGTGTGGTGGGTCGTCGATACGCAACTGCTCCCGTATATCGGCTAACTTTGGCCGTATCGGTGGAGTACGTTTTTCGACGTAATGAGTTCAATCGCGAAGGCGCGAAGCGATGCGATCAGTGTGGGATGAAGTCACGGACGGCCAACCCGAACCGGACCAACTGCTCCCGCTGAAAAGCTGGCCCAGGTGCTCGAGGAAACGCCTGAGCTGAAGCAAAATCTCGTGTCGGCTACGGTTGAAGTGGCTGCTGAGTCCTTCAGCGGTGAGGAACTGGATAGCACGACAGGTGCTCAGAACATCATGCGAATGTAGTGAAACCTCGCACAGTGACTGATTCGGCTATTGCGGGACAGAGTCGTTCGTTGAGTCGATTGCGGCACACGTCTGGACTGCTAATGGCATTATACACCAAGCCGCGGGAGTATCCGGGGCGCCGCCCTCACTAGAATCGATATGACACTTGACTCACTCTCACGCCGCGCGTATCTCGCAGTAGTCGGCGCAGCTACGACCGGTACGGCTGCCCTGGCCGGCTGCCTTGGCGATGACGGCGGGACTGGCGTCCTGGCCACTTACGTAACCGACCAACCGGTCGATATCGCCGATTTCGAGTCGTGTATCGTGACGATCACTGGTTTCTGGCTCGGTCCGCAAGGAGCTGAAGCTGGTGACGAGGAGGAGACCGAACCAGCTGACAGGGAACGCCACGATTTCGATGAGCCTCAACAGGCAGATTTGGTTCAGCTCCAAGACAGCAATACGCAGCTCATCGATACACAAGAGCTGGATGTCGCGGAGTACGAGTTCCTCCAGCTCGACATCAGCGAGGTCGACGCCACCCTCAACAACGGTGAGACCGCCACCGTCGAGGTACCCGGTGAGGCACCGCTGACATTCAATCAATCGTTCGAGATTAGGCAAAACACACAGACGTCATTCACAGGGGACTTCACACCGGTCAAGCGCGGAACAACGGGCGAGTATCTCCTGCAACCGGTTCCAGATGGAATTCAGGTAAGCTACGAAGAACAGGAGGAGTAGCATGGTATTGCTACCATCAGTCCTTTTCGGTGGAGCGTTGCTGTCACCGCCAGCTCTGGTATTCTTCTTGATCGTGGTGCTGGTGGTCCTCGTCATCGGCCGCATGGTGCTCGCACTCGCATGGCGCCTGGTGTGGATTGCCCTGGCGGTGGTGTTCGTACTCTGGCTGCTCGGGGCGCTCGGTGTGAGCTTGTTTTGAAGATTTCAGACAATGGCTGTTGGTGATACATTCGAGCTATAGGTGTTGCATAGTCTTCTTATCAGATGCGTAGAATGAATTTGCTTATTTGAAACGTTCTGACGTAGTCTGCCACCTCGTAGGTGGCGTCCAAATAGAATAGAATCTGAAAGACTCCAACGCGCCATCGTTCCATCCTCCACATACTGTTAGATCAACAGATCCGGACTACTCTGAGGACGTGGCCTATGTGTCTTCCTCTGTCAAAACCTCTGTTTCCCACTCGTCCGCAGGAATCTCTGCTTCTATTTCGATTTCTACGAGGGCATCATCGGCCACCAGAGACGATGTTCCAAGCATCGAGCTAGCGGGGTAATGCGGTTTTTCGAAAAACTCATCTCGCACTTCATGGATCTTCGCTTGAGTTTCCCGATCGAAATAGTCCTCACAAACGAAATAACGGGTGATAACGATGTCATCCATGCTTCCACCGAAGTCACGGATCGCGGCGCGACGGCGTTCAAAAATCGCTCGAACTTGTTCGGCGATGTCACCTTCAGTTGCGACTCCTCCGGAAAAGACCACGCGCCGGTGTGTCCCGTGATCAGTAATCGTCGCGTAGGAACTGTTCGGTTCGGAAAGTTCATCAGAGGGTGATTCACGCCACGTTGGGAGCACGACCGATTTGTGCATTCGTAAAATCGGGAACGAGGTCCTCTCTTAAACATCACGTCTTGAGAATTCGTCGTACCTGCTGATTCTGTATTAACGGGAGGGAGAACCATATACAGATGGAGGAGTTGCGATATTTGCGCGATATGTGTCACGTGAGTCTTGACATTTCTTGAAGATCAATTTCGAGTACCTGGGCCATTCAGCCCATGCATGTTGCAGACTGGTATAGTCGTGGTAACTATCTGATACACACCGCTTGATGTGTCCAGGGGGTGTATGCATCGGATCCCCCCAGTTAGAATGCGTGGCTTTTCCAGTCCTCGAACAATCAAGGAATGGGGACCAATAGCAGACACACCTATGTCGCGCACACCTTATTGGGTGTATGGTCGTCGAAGCAACCTTCACCGTCAACCAGGCTGATTTCCCCTTGGCTGCTGTGTTTGAAGATCTTGCCAACGTCACCATCGAGCTGGACCGCGTCGTCCCAACTACCAAATCAGTCGTTCCATACTTCTGGATTTATTCCGATGATACCACCAAGCTACAGACGGAACTGGCTGTTGAACAAGGGATAGAACACGTGAAGGTCATCGATCAGATCGAGGAACGCATGTTGATCCGAATCGAGTGGAACCTCGACCATGAAAGTATCCTTACAGCGATTTCGAACACCGAAGTCACGCTTCTTACTGGGAAGGGGTTCGGTGGGGAATGGACCTTCGAAATCCGGGTTGACGACCATAATGCACTATCCGATTTTCAGGCCTATTGTGAGACACACGACCTCCCAATCACGCTCAAGCATGTTCACGCCGTCTCCCCCCCCGTGATCCAGATCAGCCACAGCTACTGACGGCCGACCAACAGGAGGCACTGGCGTTGGCATATACCCATGGCTACTTTGACTCGCCTCGTCGTGTCACGCAAGCTGAACTTGGCGAGGAACTTGGCATTTCCCACCAGGCGGTCTCGTCACTGCTGCAACGCGGTTTGCAACGCCTCGTTGGGAGCACAGTCGTCGGACAGCAGGCGTGATGAGGGGGGACTTGCCCGGAAAGTAGTGTTGCCCTTGCAACGGGCGCCCTCTCCCCGGTAGGGACCCTACTGTTGGCCATGGAAGCATCACAGACTGATATCAACGTCCTTCACGTTGATGATGAGCCCCAGCTTGCCGATTTAGTGGCAACTTTCCTCGAACGGGAAGATGACCGAATCGCAGTTCATACTGCACTCACGCCGAAGGCCGGCCTAGAGATACTGAACGCAACCGACATCGACTGTATCGTGTCGGATTACGTCATGCCCGAACGCAACGGGATCGATTTTCTGCAAGCCGTCCGCGAGGACCACCCGGACCTCCCCTTCATCCTCTACACCGGCAAGGGCTCGGAGGATATCGCGAGTGAGGCGATCTCGAACGGTGTAACTGGCTATCTACAAAAAGAACGCGGTAGCGAACAGTATACACTACTCACTAACCGCATTGTCAATGCCGTCTCACAGTATTGGACAGAACGCTATGCAGATACCATCAACCGTCGCTACCAGGCGCTCTTTCAACAGTCCGAAGCAGCCATTGCCTGGGTTGAATTCGGTGCCGGAGACCCAATAATCCAGGATGCCAATCCAGCCTTCAGTAAATTATTTTGTGACGGCGTAGAAGGGATTGATGGCGAACCTATCGACAGGTTTGTCGTTGATGTTGAGCGAGAAGCAAAAGCGGAAGCACTCAATCAAGAGGTTCAAAACGGGGAGGTAATTAGCCGTGAGGTCACCCGAGCAACGACCGATGGCTCTCAAACCTTTCACGCGCAAATCATCCCAATCCCGCCCCCCGACGATTGTGAGATCACGAATGCCTTTGTCGTATATTCCCCGTCGAATGAAGTTCTCTCAGACAGTCAGATAGGAGACACAGCTTCGTCGCAGTCATGAGTGTGCAATAGTTCGAAAGGCGACGAGGGTAGTCAACAACCTCAGACCTGTGACCGTG
>CAZOFG010000010.1:0-6576 GCA_964579125.1 uncultured Halobacteriales archaeon
AGTGGAGGTTGAACGCCGAGTACTTCGGCGCCGAGCAGCCCTCGATGTAGTGGACCTCGGAGTTCTCCTCGGCGATGATGAGCGTGTGCTCGAACTGGCCCATCCCCTCGGAGTTCATCCGGAAGTACGCCTGCACGGGCATCTCGACGGTGACGCCCTCGGGGACGTACACGAACGAGCCGCCCGACCAGACCGCCCCGTGCAACGCGGCGAATTTGTTGTCGCTGGGCGGGACACAAGAGGTCATGAAGTGCTCGCGCACCAGCTCGGGATACTCCTGCACCGCCTGGTCCATGTTCATGAAGACGACGCCCTGCTCGTCCCAGCGTTCCTTCATGTTCTGGTAAACCACTTGGCTCTCATACTGCGCGCCGACGCCCGACAGGGCGTTTTTCTCGGCTTCGGGAATGCCGAGTTTATCGAAGGTATCCTTGATGTCCTCAGGGAGGTCCTCCCAATCGTCGACGGCGTCGTCCGTCTCGATATCGGGGCGGATGTAGGGCACGATCGACTCGACATCGAGCCCGGACAGATCCGGCTCGCCGGCGTTCCAGTTCGGCATCGGCATCTCGTGATACAACTCAAGCGCCCGAAGACGCCGATCGAGCATCCACTCGGGCTCGTCCTTGTCCTCGCTGATCATTCGGATCGTCTCCTCGGTGAGGCCCGGTTCGGATCGCAGCGCCGAGCGCTCCTCCTTGTGGAAGGCGAACCGTTCCTCGGTGTTCGTCTGTTGGAGGTTCTCGTCGGAGCTCATGGGTTTAGGCGGCCTCGAAGGCTTCTTCGCGGACCCAGTCGTAGCCCTCGTCCTCGAGCTGTTCGGCCAATTCCGCGCCGCCGCTTTTGGCGATCTCGCCATCGAGCATCACGTGCACGTGGTCGGGCTCGACGTAATCGAGGATCCGCTGGTAGTGGGTAATCTGGAGGATGCCCGCGCCCTGTTCGTCTCGAAGCGCGTTGATGCCCTCGGAGACGTCCTGCAGGCGGTCGATGTCCAACCCGGAGTCGATCTCGTCGAGGACGGCGATCTCCGGCTCGAGCACGGCAGCCTGGAGCACCTCGTTTTGTTTCTTCTCGCCGCCGGAGAAGCCGGCGTTGAGATAGCGTTGGGCGAAGGATTCGTCGATATCGAGTTGGGCCATCTTCGCTTTGAGGATCTCCTGGAATTCCTGGACGGAGACATCACCCTCGTCGGCGGGGCCCTCCATCGGGCTCGTCTCGTAGCCCTCGTCTTCGTCCTCGTCCGCCTCGTCTTCGAGGCCGAACAGCTCTTCGCGTTCCTCGAGCTTCGCGTTCAGCGCCTGGCGCAAAAAACTCGTCATCGTCACACCCTCGATCTCGGCGGGATACTGAAAGCCGAGGAAAATGCCGAGGGCGGCCCGTTCGTTGGCCTCGAGTTCGAGGAGCTCCCACCGACGATCCTCGGGCGCAATCTCGAAGTCGAACTCGTCGCCATCGAGTTCGAGGGCGACCGTTCCATCGGTGACCTCGTAGGCGGGGTGGCCGGCGATGATCTTCGCGAGCGTCGACTTGCCGGAGCCGTTCGGACCCATCAACGCGTGGATCTCGCCCGACTCGACCGTCAAATCGACGCCTCGGAGGATGACCTCACCATCATCCTCAGCGACGCGCGCATGCAGATTTTCGATTTGTAGCTGTGCCATGTGTCGTCGTTCGAGACAAGGCTCGTTGCGCCCATAATCGTTTCGTATCTCACACTAATCAGTTCGTGAAGAACAAAGATATTTTTTCAAAATAAAAAACCAGGATGGAACGAATCGGCATCATTTCGGTATGGGTGAACCGAATGCGTGACTGCTTGAGCCCCCGGATATGGGTCCCGCTATAGCTCAACAACCTGGTTACCACACCTGTTGTCTCCGCTGTTGTGTGGCGGACACCTTTGATTTCTGCCTTTGTTGCGTCCTCAAAACTGCCCCAGCCCCGTCTGCGTCTGGTTCGCTTTGACTTCCTCCCACGTGATATCGAGCGCCTCGAGGATGCGCGCGATCGGCCCCTTGAGGGTCTTTTCGAGCATCTTGTCGTAGTCGATCTGGAACTCCTCGGGAAGTTGGTCTTTGTACTCGAAGCAAATGACGTCCGGATCGCGCTTGAAGGCGGCGTACAGCGGATTCGACCCCGGATCGAGACCGCGTTCGGCTTCGATCCGCTCGAAGTAATCCGGGTGCACTTTTTCGAGATACAGTCGCTTCGGTTTCGCCCCGCGATCGAAGTTCGTCCCTAGCAGTAAATTGGCGAATTTTGCGCCGCGGACGTGCGCTGTGTCGGTCTCGTAGTTGTGCAGGCGCTTGCCGATGCCGCCGGGAATGGCCAGCTCGTCGGCGTCAATCTCGCCGCTCTCGACGCGGGTGATCACCTCGTGGAGGTACTGTTTTACCCCCTCGATGTCTCCTTCGCGGACGATGCGCTCGAGCACCTCGTGTTGGACCTCCTTCGTGATCGGCGCGATGTCCGAGCGCTGGTACTCAAAGCCCGTGATGTCGATGTCATCGACCTCCTTGCCTTCCTTCCAGACCACGTGGCCGGCGTAGCGCTTTTTCTTACCTGCTTGGAAGAAGCGACGATACAGCTTCTCGAATTCGATCTCGAAGAAGTGCTCTTCGGCGTTGAGTTGCTCGTTTGCGAAGTCGTCGTAGGAGGCGTTGATACGGTCCTCAAGCTCGAACGATTGATCGATGGCCTGATCGACTGAAATGTCTGAACCTATCGACAACATGACAGAATCAGTATCCCCATATATAACTTTATTGTCATCCTTCTCGACTTCGTCTTTCGTGTGTTCAATGACCGATCGACCCGTGGCTGTCACGGCTGCGCCCATATCTTTGTCGTAGAGTCGGAACCGGGTCCATCCCGTAACCCCGTAGAGCGAGTTCATCAACACCTTGACACCTTGCTGTTGACGATCTAAGCGCTCATATTCCGCGGAATCAGGCTTGTATTCGTCACGATCTGCTTTTTTAGATTCTCTTTCTGTCAACAGTTCGTCAACTATTTCCCGAATAATGCCGTCCGGTTCCTTACGGAAGTGAATCCCGTTGGGGGCCACGAATGTCTCTCCGTCGTATTCTGTCTCGTCAACCTTCGTCTCCGGCGAGGCATTGATCGTCCGCATGCACATCGGATACAGGCTTTTCAGATCCTGGACACTGACGTTTTCTCGCACGCCGGTGATCGGCTCGAACACCGCCCCACCCTCGTAGTCCTCGCCCTCATGACGACCCCGCGAGGGGAGGACGTACTCGCCC
This sequence comes from uncultured Halobacteriales archaeon, assembly GCA_964579125.1. Lineage (GTDB taxonomy): Archaea > Halobacteriota > Halobacteria > Halobacteriales > SKSH01 > CAZOFG01. The sequence goes on from CAZOFG010000010.1 coordinate 3,270, forward strand.
TGGACCTTGTGGAGAATATACATATCGACGGTATCGCCGGGCGTCGGGGCGTCTTCGAGTTGACACCCTACGAGCTGGCGGACTTCGTCCCAGAAGGTGATCACCTCCTGTTTGCGATCGAGTTCGACACACAGTTCGACATCGCGGAGGTTGTACTCGAGCAGGCGCTCGGGATCCTCCTCCCAGAGGTCACCGATCGAGCCGGGATAGCGCTCTTTACCGACGCCGAGTTCGAGTTCGGCCACATCGTCCAGCCGATAGGAGTCCAGTTCGCTGAATTGGGTGCGTCGATACGCGTACAGCAAATCGAACACGACGCGCCCTTTGATGTCGGGGGCTCCGAAGTTCGAGCGCCACACTTCGTCGACACGGGAGAGGCGCTCCTCGGACAGGTCGTGGTCGGTGGTCGGTTGCACCTCCTGGAGGCGATCAAGCAGATACGGCGCGTCGAAATCATCGAGATTCCATCCGGAGAACACGTCGACGGCGTTGCCCTCGAGGTACGCGAGGAAGTCCGCGAGCATGGCCGACTCGTCTTCGAAGGTGCGCACCTCGACCGTCGCATCCTCGGTGAGGACATTGTGTCCCGACAACGAGTCGGGTATCGCCCCGTCGCCTTCCGGCGCGACAAAGAGCCAAACGAGATAGCTATTCGGCCCGGAGTCGTGTGCGGCGATCGAGATGATTGGCTCTTCCCCATCTTCGGGAAAGCCCCGGCGGTCGTCGACCTCGATGTCGAAAAAGAACACCCGTGGCGAGGCGTGCACCTCCGCTGGCTCGATCGCCTCGGGGCCGACCTCGATCACGCCGGTGTCCCGTCGCCGTTCGGGCACCCGAAAGCCAGCGCGGAGGCCTCGATCGATGAGAAGCCGATTCGGAAAGCGCACGTCGGCTTCGTAGTGGCTCAACCCCTCCCGAAGCTGCCCCACGGCCCGAGGCGTCTGCCCATAGACCTTCGTGACCGACGTGCCGTCGATCGCCTCGAAGCCCGCCTCGGTGCCGGTGACGCGCTCATCGTCGGCGATTTCGGGCACCTCCTCGTCCGGGATATAGAAATACGGTCGGAAGCCTCGGACGCGGACGTGTTCGGGCGTGTCGTCTGCCTGGCGGCCGAAGAGGTGAACGATGGGAATCTCGGCACCGGATTCGTCGGTTTCGATCGTGTAATCGATCGACTGGAGGGAGAGCTCGAGGGTGGAATCCGTGTCGGACGGGGCGGGCGTGTCCTCCTCGGCGTGGGCGATCGCGCGGGCCTCCTCGGGGGGTCGCTCTTCGTCTTCCGAGAACTCCCCGAGGCCGGCCTGGCCCTCGGATGGCATACCCGCACCCTTGCGAGCGGGCGGGTTAAATGAACCGACCAACGATGCGACTCACGCTCCATCGATGGCTCTCCTCATCCGGCTTCCGAGCCGGGATCGACACCCACTAATCGCCCTCGCGCCGGGATGTGGGTATGAGCGAGGATGACGTGCCGTCGTGGGCTCGAACGACCTTTTGGGCACTCGTCCTCGTGTTCAACCTCGCCCTGTTTGCCGTCGGGCTCGGGCTCATGTTCGTCTATTTCGAGGGGGCTTGGACGATCGGAACCGTCCTGATCGGCGGGGGCCTCATCGCCGGTCTCGGCGGCGTGATCGTCTATCGGCGCATGCGGCCGAAGGTCGCTGAGGCGGTCTGATCCAGTTGTGTCACTCACAAGGGTGGGCGCCACTCGACATCCTCGAGCTCCGTGATCGGGACGGCGCCCGCCTCGGTGGCGGCGGACACGCTCTCGCGGTCCTTGAGCAGGAACAGGGTATATTGCTCCGTGCGATCGCGGGCGACGGCCCCCTCGAAGAGCACATCCGGGTGATCGCGAAACCGTCGATGGGCGACGACGAACGGCGTCGGGTCCTCGACCACGACTGGTTCGTACTCGTGGGCGCGAAGCAACTCGGCCACCGTCTCGAAGCGCGCTTGAGGGACGGCGAATCGGTAGTGTTCCTCCCCGTAAAACGGTGCCAGTGAGGCGAACAGCCCCGGTTCCTCGAAGTAATGGCGAAACCGATACTCGTCATCGAACGGAAAGACGTTGAGTCGCGTGCGATTCGCGCGGTGAAACTCCGACATGGCCTCTCACGGCCTCGGGGCCGCCTCAAGCACCTCGACCGTCGAGCGGTTCGTTGTCGGATCCTTCTCGACGGCAACGCGGTGTTCGGCCGCGTCAAGTAACGCCTCGTGATGGCTCACGACGAGGGTCTGTTCGACGCCCATCTCTCGCAGGGCTTCGAACAGTCGTACGAGCTGGCCGACGTGTCCTTCATCGAGAAAGACCGTCGGCTCATCAAGCATCAACGGCGGGAGGGGGGCGGTGCCTTCCACCCCCTCGGCGAGGAGGCGATAGATACCACAGCGCAGGCTGAGGTTGAAAATCGCCCGTTCGCCACCGGAGAGTTGTATCGGCTCCAGTTCGGTGCCGTCCTTTTGCTCGACGGCGAGTTCGTACTTGGGGGAGAGATCGATGCGGTCGTAGGCCTCGTTGCGATACAGCAAGTCGAAGGTGTCGTTCAGCAAGCGTTCGAGCGTCGTCACGTTGCGCTCCCGGAGGGAGGCTTTCACGTCGGCATAGAGCTCACCTAATTCGGCTGCCTCCGACTCAACCGACGAGAGGGCCTCGTGCTCGTCGGTGAACGCCTCGCGTCGGTCCTCGAGATCTTCGAGTTGTTCGATGTCGGTTCGGACGCTGCCGATGCGCTCGGTGAGCCGATCGCGTTCCTCGCTTACCGCCTCGATCCGGTCGGTGACCGACTCGAGTTCTTCGAGGACGTCCTCGCGCTCGGTCGCCAGCTCGTCCGCGTCGGCTGACTCGAGGTCCGCCTCGAGCTCGGCGATCCGGTCGTCGACCTCCGCGAGGCGGTCCTCCCGTTCGGCCTCAAGGTCCGCTAATTCATCGAGGCGCTCCGAGAGCCGCTCGATTGTATCCGTTGCGGCCTCGTGGGCATCGATGGCCGCCTCGAGATCGTCGAGGTCGGCGCGTCGGTCTCGAAGCGATCGAATGCGTTCGTTCGTCTCGCCCACTCGCTCACGAGCCGCTTCGAGATCGGCTTCGGCGGCCTCTTGCGCCTCGATGGCTTCCGCTTGATCGGATTCCAACTCATCGATGCGCTCGGCAAGCTCCGATTTGCGCTCCGTCCGTTCCGCGAGGGTTGCCTCGCGCTCCTCGATGAGATCGGTTACCGAGGCGATTTCGTTTTCGAGTGCCTCGATTTCCTCGACCGTCTCGAGGTGATCCTCGATCGTCTCCTGTCGGGCTTCGAGCTCGTCGATGCGG
>CAZOFG010000010.1:6676-54148 GCA_964579125.1 uncultured Halobacteriales archaeon
TTCCAGGCGCTCGCGGACCTCCTCCCGACGCTCGCGCGTTTCGGCCAATGTCTCCCGCGTGTCTTCGAGCGATTCCAGTCGATCGTCGAGTTCTCGACGTCGCTCGGTGAGCGTCTCGCGCCGGTCCTGCAGATCCGAGAGTTCCTCCGTAAGTCGATCCCGATCGGTCTCGAGTTCGTTCAGTGTCTCGTACGGCTCCGCTTCGCGCAATGACTCGAGTTGCGCATCGATCTCGGCGAGGCGCTCTTCCCGTTGTTCTCTGAGCGTTCGAACTGCCAGTCGGGCCTCGTCGGCTCGGTCCTGATACGTCTCGAGCCGGCCTAGTTGGAGCAACTCATCGATCATGGATTGCCGTTCGGCCGGTGAGGCGTGCAACAGCTTGTTGATCTCGCCTTGACGGACATACGCGCTGTTGACGAAGGCCTCAGCGTCGAGGCGCAACAGCTCGATAATGTGTTCGCGGACCGGCCGAGCTCCCTCGATGTGGGTTCCGTCGGGCCCGCGCAGTTCACACACCGCGGTCGAGGGGCGCTCGCCGCTTTGTCGCACCTCGCGGTGCAGTTCGTACCCGCTCCCCTCATGGCGAAACGCGAGGGTGACGGCGGTCTCATCGGTCCCTTGGGTAATGACATCCCCAAGCGTGGCATCAGCGAGTGCTCGAGCACCGTATAGGCCGAACAATATCGCCTCCAAAATCGTCGTCTTGCCGGCCCCATTCGGCCCATGCAACACCGTCACCCCTGGTTCGAAGGGGATGCGCGCCTCCTCGAAACAGCGGTAATTGGTCACTGACAGGTCGGTGATCCTCATAGGAAGTCCTCCACCGAGGCCTGTTCGTTGGACTCCGGTGATGGCTCCTCCGCAGGTGGGGATTCATCGGCCGTGTCGATGATTGCCTCCTCGCCGGCGGTATCGTCATCTTCGGCGGGTTCGGTCCCGGCATTATCCATTGGTTCGACCGCATCCTCAACGTCCGCGGTCTCGGTCAATGCCTCTGGGTCGGATTCGAGGAGGTCAGCAATGCGGTCACGAACACGATCGCGCACGTGCGAGTCTGGGACATCCAGGTCGCGGACCACCTCGTCGATGGCGTAGGCGCCGGTACTGACCGCGGCGTCAGCGAGGGCATCCTCAACCGCTCGATCTGGATCGCTAAAACTGACCGATACCTCGTTCGCCCCACCCTCGGCTTCCTCGCGCCGATCTCTGACCCTGGCGAGTAAGGCTCCCTGCTCCTGGGCGTACTCCTCAATCGCGGCTGCGGCGACCGGTTCGCCCTCACCCACGATATCGATGATCACGACCGCGTCCTCGATGTCGTGCGCATCGATGCGTTCGCGGACGCGGTCGACCCCGGCGGCAGGGCCGAGCGCGCCCACGAGAAACACCAAGTCACGATTCTCGGTGAGCGTCCGGTGGCTGACTGTGATGCCGTCATCGAAGGTTACGAGGTTGTACCCGCGCGCATCGGTCTCGTCGGCGCTTGCTCGCTCCGTCGATCCCGGATACGTCACCACGGCGTCATCGACCTCACGCAACAGGTGTTCGTGATAATCGCCCAACAGGACGGCGTCGAATGCGACTGGACTCGCGGTGAGCAGTTCCTCGAGATCCCAGTCGCCATGGGGGGCATCCTCGATGATTCCATGGCCGACCAACACGCGATAGCCGGCCTCCGGAGATGCGTCGAAGTCGATGTCGGTGCTGCGTCGCGTCGGCGTGTGATAGTCATGGCCATAGACCGCGACGTCCTCGATCATCGTCGGCGTGGCTCCGAGTCGCGTCGCGAGGCCGAGTTCCGCGAAAAGATCCAGCCATTGAGCGTCGCGCTTTCGCTCGTGGTTCCCGACGATCCCGAGGAAGGGAATGTCCGCCGTTCGGAGGCGACTCAGTGCGGCGATCGTTCCCTGGAGATCGCGGAGATCGGGCCGTTTGTCGTGAAAGAGATCACCGGCGTGGACGACTGCGTCGATATCGTCCTCGATGGCATCGGCGATCACCCGGTCGAACGCCTCGAGGAAGTCTCGGCGGCGTTCGTCCGAGTGGTACTGTCGATAGCCGATATGGGTGTCCGCGGTGTGGAGCACCCGCGTCATTGCCAATGCATTGCAGCCACCTCGCTTTAGGGCTGTGGTGTCTGTGCCGAAAGTGAACCCCGTGGTTGCCCCGACCAGAAGTCCTTTATTGAGTCTGACCCTACCGATCACCGATGTCAGATACGGTGGAGGAGGTCGATCTTCCCTATGGGGAGGACGAGCCCCTCCAGGACAAACTCGAGGCGTTACGGTCCCGCCTCGACGAGCTCCAAAGCGAGAACGAAGAGATGCGCGATGAGTTGCTGGATGCGAACGCGGAAAACAACAAGTACCAGCAAAAACTCGAGCGGCTCTCACACGAGAACGAGAAACTCAAGCAAGCGCCGCTGTTCATCGCGACCGTCCAGGAAGTCACCGAGGACGGCGTGATTATCAAGCAACACGGCAACAACCAGGAAGCGGTGACGACGGTGCCTGAGGAACTCAAAGCCGATCTCGAGTCCCAGGATCGTGTCGCCGTCAACAACTCGCTATCTGTCGTGAAAGTGCTGGATGACGAAACCGACGTCCGGGCCCGGGTGATGCAGGTCGAGCAGAGTCCGGATGTCACGTACGCGGACATCGGCGGCCTCGATGAGCAATTGCGGGACGTCCGCGAAACGGTTGAACTCCCGATGAAGGAGCCCGAGCTGTTCGATGAAGTCGGTATTTCGCCGCCGGCGGGCATCCTCCTCCACGGACCGCCAGGCACGGGCAAGACCCTGCTCGCGAAAGCCGTCGCCAATCAGACAGACGCGACCTTTATCAAAATGGCCGGCAGCGAGCTTGTCCACAAGTTCATCGGTGAGGGAGCCAAGCTCGTGCGCGATCTCTTTACCGTCGCGACCGAGCACGAACCGGCCGTCCTGTTCATCGACGAAATCGACGCGATCGCCGCCAAACGGACGGAGTCGAAGACCTCTGGCGACGCTGAGGTCCAGCGGACGATGATGCAATTACTATCCGAAATGGACGGCTTCGAAAACCGGGGCGAAATTCGGATTATGGCGGCGACGAATCGGTTCGATATGCTCGATCGCGCGATCCTTCGCCCTGGCCGTTTCGATCGGCTCATCGAGGTGCCAAAACCGGGCGTCGATGGCCGGCGTTCCATTTTCGAAATTCACACACGCGACATGAATCTCGACGACGACGTCGAGTTCACCGCGTTGGCGGCTGAAACGGATGGGGCCAGTGGGGCAGATATCGAAGCCATCTGTACCGAGGCCGGGATGTTCGCGATCCGAGATGACCGGGATACGATCACGCGAGCCGATCTCACTGCGGCGATCGAAAAGGTATTGCAGGACGACGACAGCGACCCCGAAATTTCGAAGACGTTCGCCTGAGGTCTTCAACTGAGGACCGCGAAGCTCAGCCAGGCACCGCCGAACAGGACCACAGTGAGCAAGGCAAGCAGCAGGCCATAGCCAAGCAGCGTTGCGACCGCGGTTTGACTGATGGCTGGACGGAACCGCTGCACCATGCGTTGGACCTCGTCGTGTGGCGCCTTAGCCGTTGTGCGTTCGCGACCGGTTGGCTTTTCTTGCCACTGGAGTTACGCTGACGCGAATGGTTCGCATCGACGTGGTGGACAATGCCGGCCAGTTCACCCACCTCGAACGGCGGGCCCTCCGTGAACTCGGCGTCGAATCCGATCTCATCGACAACGAGACGCCCGCCGCCGATGTCACGGCGGATGGCCTCGTGCTCTCGGGTGGCCCCGGCTCGGCGTACGAGGACGGCGTTGGCGGCAATGTCGCCGCCTACCTCGAGTTGGGCGTTCCCGTTTTGGGCATCTGTTTGGGCATGCAGACGATGGCTACCGCACTTGGAGGCACGGTCGGCCCCGGCGAGTACGGTGGTTACGCGGATGTGACCGTCGCCATTACCGATCCGGACGATCAGTTAGTTGGGTCACTCGCGCCTGAAACACGCGTCTGGACGAGTCACGCCGACGAAGTGAAGGCGGTTCCGGAGGGTTTCTCGGTCACCGCCACGAGTGACGTCTGCGAGGTCGAGGCGATGAGCGATCCGGATCGCGCGCTGTATGGCGTGCAGTGGCACCCCGAGGTGGAACACACTGCGGAAGGGATGGAACTGTTGGAGAATTTCCTCTCGATCGTCGAGGAACGTCGATAACGACCTGCGTTGGTTATGCCGTGTCGTCCTCGAGTTCCTCATCGACGGCCGTCGCCGCGGCCTCGATCGCCTCGGTGACGATATCGGCCGTGTCTTCGCCGGCGACGTGCAGATACGCATCGACGGTGAGTTCGCCGTCCTCGTAGCTGGCCGTGACATCCAGGTCGTCGATCTCCTCGGGATGATAGTACTCAAGAATCGTATCGATCACGACGGATTGCGCCAGCGACGCCGGATCGACGTCATCGGCCATTTACGAGCCGCCGAGTTCGCCTCCGCCCCCGCCACCGCCGAGGCCGCCGAGCAACTGTTGTAACTCACCTTGCAGTTGTTCGAACTGGTTTTGAATGCGCTCTTCCTGTCGTTCAAGCGCCTCGACTTGGCGGGAGAGCTCGTCTTGGCGCTCTTCGAGCTCCGTTTCGGCCGCGTCGTAGTCGGTCTCGACGAGGAGTTGGCCGACCTCTTGGTACATTTGGGTGCCTTCGTCGATCTCCTCGAGTTGTTCGAGGGCGTTTTCCGTCTCGGTCAGTTGCGTCTCGGCGGTCGACTTCTGGACCGCCAGCTCCTGGGCCGTCTCCTGGAGATCCCGCAACTCCTCGAGTTTCTCTTGGGCTTCCGGCGGTAGGTTTCCCTGCATGACTGGATCCTGTCACGCGGCGGGAAAAAGGGCACCGGTCCGCGCGTTCACTCGACGGACAGTTCTTTGATATCCCGGCTGCGTTCCTTGAGCAGGACGCGATGGCCACAGTATGGACAGCGGACGCCGCCGTATTCGTCAAGCGTCACGTCGCGTTTGCATCTGGAACACTTGTAGCTCATTCGACCTCTGCCTCCTCGCGTTCGCTTAGCGCCGTCTCGATGCGACGGTCCGCCTCCATCCCGGCGGGCGTCTCCGGGAGGAAGGCTCCACCGGTGAAGCGATGGCCACAGTTCGCACATTCCCAGATGCCCGTATCGGTCCGCTCGACGGCGTCGGCGTCACAATCCGGGCAGGCGTGATCCTGGCGCATCATCCGTTCGATGTCGGCGACGCGCTTTCGCGCGAGGCTGCCGTACCGCGCGCCGAATCGGCCGGCGCTGCCCGTTCGCCCGCCTGACTGATCGCTCATAGTGTGGCGGGATAGCCGGTTGGCTCGTTTAAACCCTGCGACACCGCTCAACCGAAGGCGAGGGGATCCGTCTTCAAAAACTCCCGAAGTACGACCGTCGCGTACGACCCTGGTGGTAGTCCGAAGCGAAACCGCACCGGTTCCCGCTCGATGTCGACAGCTGGATCGAGATCGATTCGGCGATACGAACCGGGTTGTTCCGTATCGAGGACGTCTTCGAAGGCCGATCGCTTGAGGTCGAGTCCTGCCAGGACGGCGCGTTCGATGGTGCCCACTTCCCCCGTGCCGAACTGCGTTTCCGAGCCAACAAGCGGGGCGACGACGGCTGCCCGACCCGATTCACAATGCCGTCGAGCAGCATGCAGGCGATCGGCACTCACCTGCTGGGGCCGTTCGGGATCGATCCGACCGTCGTCGAGCAAACAGATTCGGTCGCCGACGACCGGCATATCGAGTGGCATCCCCCGACGGAGCCGTTCGCTCACAATCTCGTTGAAGACATGGGACTGGACGGCGTGGACGAACAGCCGCCGGAGCGACCATGGGAGGGCTGCTAGGGCCGACCGGGCCGTGTCCTCGGTCAGTTCGCCGGCATTCGCAAGCTCGGTCACGAGTGTCGCTTCGAAGGTGAGGTACCCAGGGACCGCATCCGCGGCGCGTTTCCAGTTATCGGATGGGAGGACCTCGTTTTCGATCACTCGTCTGAATCGTCGCGTACGAGCCGGTTCGTGCTGACTGGTCGCGGTGAGATACCGGCTCACAGCGCCAATATGATCGCCGCGGAGGAGGTCGCGCCCGACCGCATGCGTGACCGGTCGCCGGGTCCCAAAGCGTTGATGGCCGAAGAAGTTCGGCACGAGGAGGCGGTCAGCTCCAGCCTTCCGTAATTCGGTGACAATTGCCTCGAGACGTTCGGGGTGGCTCGATTCACGAACGACCACATCGAAGTCATTTCCGGCGTGATCGCCGAATTCGAGGGCCCGGCCGAATCGACCGATCACCTCGAGATCCGCACCCGACAGGTCCGGGATTTCGCTCGGATCGACCCCACGAACCGAAAGGAGCTGGGTTGTTACCGCGTTGGCATCTTTCGTTCCGGCCCAGGCGATGGCCTCGGGGTGGACGCTCAGGCGGTCGGCGAGGGCGTCGATGAACTGATTCGTTTCCCAGTCGGTCAACGTCGCTTGCAGGAGGAGATGTGGATAGTCGCCGGGGTCGGCATCGACCGGTTTTACCGCCAGATCGTGGCGTTCGGTCACGCGAAAGTCCGTCGGTTCGTCCTTGAGACGCCCGCCGATACCGGCACTCCGCGAGCGATAATAGCGCAGCCCCATCGCTCGCTCGCGGACGTGGCCGGGGCGCATATGTGTCACTGCGCAGTCGGCTGGAAGCAAGGCAGTTTCGCTCGAGTCGTCGGTCGAAACGGTTCCTTTATTGGGGGCAGACCGTTATCACCGCCACGATCATGCCGAATTCAGACGGCCCACGCCAGGGAACGCGGGAGAAGTTGTCCAACGATCCCCGCGAGCAGGGCTTTTCCCCACCACAGCGAGCGATCCGCTCCTTCGAGGAGGGCGAAACGGTGCACCTCGTCCTCGACCCATCCGTCCCCGACGGTCGATTTAATCCACGATTTGACGGTCTGACCGGAACCGTCGTCGGCCAACAGGGCGCAGCGTACAAAATTGAAGTCCCTGATGGTGGCACGACGAAGACGTTGATTGCCGCGCCAGCCCACCTCAAGCCCGCGGGCGACCAACAATGACGATTTTCAAAGAGATCATCGATGAGGAGTATCTGACCGTTTCGGAGACGAAGGAGGTGCTCTCGGCCCTCGAAGCCGACCGAGTGACGGAAGATCGAGACATGCGGTATGAGCTGGCCCGATCGATCGAACACGTGAATCGTTTTGCCGTCCTTGAGGCCGAGGAATCTCGCGAGCTCGTCGAACGGCTGGAGGATGCCCACGAGGAAATCGATACGCCCGTCGCCGTCAAGATCGCGGATCTCCTCCCGCGGGATCGCGACGAGTTGCGCAGCGTGTTCGCGCAGGAACGGTACGCGGTCCCCGGCGATGAACTCGACGAGTTACTCGCCATCATCGACGAATATCGGTGATAGCGGGGCGATTCTTTAAGTGTCGGGTGGGCGTAGCGTTCGGAAACGATGAGCGACGACGAGACCGCCGCAGCCGTTATTCTCGACGTGATGCCCCATGGGCGGTCTGATGACGATCGACCGGGTTATCAGAAGGAGCCGGTCGCCTATGCGATCGGTACCGATGACTTTCAGCTGTATGAGCTGATCTTTTCCGCAGCCCCGGAGTTGACCATCGGCGATCGAGTACAACTCAAGCCGCGTCCCGAAATGGAGGCCCTCGCTGATCTCGATCCGATCGATTACGAGGGATTGTCCTCAGGCGCACAGACGGAGCTTGAGTACGTCGTCGAGGAGATCATCGACGATCATGTCGGTCGCTTCGTGGGGTTCTTCAACGACGCCCAGCCGATCTCACTGCGGATGCATCAGTTGGATCTGCTTCCCGGTATCGGCAACAAGCTGCGTGACAACATTCTCGACGCCAGAAAACGCGAACCGTTTGACGATTTCGACGAACTCGAAGAGCGCGTGGACGGCCTGCACAGTCCCCGAGAGATCCTCATCGAGCGCATTATGCAAGAGCTCACCGAGGACGATTTGAAGTATCACCTCTTCGTCGGCCCGAACGCCCTCTTGGCGCAGTCCTAAGCGAGGCCCGTGACCGACTCTGACTTTCGGGATCCGGATCGCCTTCGACGCCGTGCCGGCGCGCGCGGGAATCCGGATCGTGACCAACATTTCCTCGTCGACGATCGCGTGCTCGATCGGATCGGCTCTTACACCACGGAGTTGAACGGATCCACGGAGACGATACTCGAGATTGGCCCCGGAACGGGTGCGTTGACCGATCGGCTTCTTGCGGTCGCCGAGCGGGTGAGAGCCATCGAGCGCGATCCGGACTTGGCTGCCTTTCTCCGGGAGGAGTTCTCGGCGGCAATCGACGAGGATCGATTGCAGATCATCCATGGGGATGCCTTGTCGGTTGCGTTGCCGGAGTTTGATGCGGTCGTCTCGAATCTCCCTTACGGGGTCGCGAGCGAACTCATCTTTCGGTTGCTCCCTGCCGAGCGGCCGATGCTCCTCATGGTCCAACGGGAATTTGCCGACCGGCTCACTGCGGAACCTGGGACAAGTGACTACGGCCGAGCGACCGTCACTGCAGGCTACTACGCAGATATCGAGCTTCTCGAGGTCGTCCCGCCGGACGCCTTCGCCCCATCACCCCCGGTCGAGAGTGCACTGATTCGGCTCACGCCGACTGAGCGTCCACCCGTGGGCGACGAGGATCGCTTCTTTGACCTCGTGACGGCCGTCTTCACCCAACGACGCAAAACGTTACGCAACGCGATTCGCAACACGACGCACATCTCGGGCATCGATGATCCAGACGCTGTCCTGGACGCGATACCCGACGCGTGGCCCGATCGTCGCCCGGCGATGTTCGCCCCCGAGGAATACGCCAGTCTCGCGCGGACGGTCCACGCCTTCGCCAGTGAGGAAGCATGACCGAGTATCGCGACGATCCTCGGCTTGCTAGGTCGGTCTATCAGCCGGCGGCGGATTCATACTTATTACGCGATGTCGTCGTTGACGCCATCGAGCCCGACTGGACCGTGATTGACGTCGGGGTTGGTTCGGGTGTCGTCGCTGAGGGTATCGAGGACATTGGTGCGACAGTGGTGGGCACCGATATCAATCCGCACGCCTGTCACAACGCCGCTCAAGCTGGCATTCCAGTCGTTCGGGCCTCACTCCTCGAACCGATCGCCAGAGATGCGGCGGATGCCGTCACGTTCAATCCGCCATATCTCCCTAGTCGTGAGGCGTGGGATGATTGGCTTGCGCGGGCTGTGGGGGGTGGTCCTACCGGCGCCGAGGTCCTGCTCGCGTGGATATCCCAGCTGCCTCGGGTCCTCACAGCGGATGGCCGCGCCTGGTGCATTGTGAGTTCCCATACCGGCATCGAGCGAATCCGGCAGGCCGCACGCCGTCACGGGTTTGGGACGGCCATCGTTGCGAGCCGTGACTTTCCGTTCGAACGATTGGTGTGTCTCCGCCTCCAACCGCGAGGTTAGGGTGAGTCAGCCTGGAGTTCTTCGAGACGATCCAGATAGCCCGAACGTGGCTCTTGATAGAGTGAGCGAGGATCGATGTCGCCTGCGGCGAACGCTCCAGCCGTCTCACGAGCGGCTTCGACGGCGTCTGTCCATTGCGGTTCGGTGGCGATGACGTCTTCAACTGCCGGCTCGAGGAAGAGTGTCACTGTAAACAGTCCCTCGGTGCCTGGTTGGGGATCCGGGCCGGCACGGCGAGGGTCCCGCTCGCCCTCTCTCACATAGATCGTCGGGAGACACGCAGCCGGAAACGCATCGCTATCGAAGACATCCGGGCGAAACACGAGGACGAGATGGTCTCCCTCCAGGCGATCCCATTCGACCCATCCAGGCGGGAGCTCACCCTCAGCCATCGTGGGGGGCCTTTGACTGCTCTCCCAATAGCCCCTCGGATCGGCGGTGGAGGAATCGGTGGGTTCAGGGCCATCGCTGGTGTAGGAGTTATTACATGAGTGCGGCTACGACCGAGTTGTACACCGACATCGAGGATCGCTGGCGATGGCGAGTCGTTTCGGCGACCGGTCATGTCCTCGCGGATGGGACCGAGACGTTCGACGATCGATCCGGGGTTGAATCTCGCCTGTCGACCCTTACCGACGCAATTTCCGATGCCCGCGTTATCGATGTCGCATCGGGCGTCCATCTCTTCGCGACCGACGCTGGGGGATGGCGCCTGCTAGATAGCCAGGGACGGACGGTCTTGTCGAGCGCGTCGGTGCCTGCTTCGGTGGCCAATGAAGGGATCGTCGATGCGGTGTGTCGCCGTGTCGATTCCGTCGGAGACGATTGGCCGGTGGAGGTTTCGATCGACGAAGCCGACGTCGAGATGACCATCGATCGCCCGAGCGAAGCCCCCACGACTGCACTCACCAAATTCGCCGAAGAGGCACCGATTTACGAGGTCGCTGACGGGATTATCGTCCTGCATCGGGGCCATGACGGTGAGTGGCGGTGGCATCTCCGCTTCGGACTGGCCGTCGTTGCCGAAAGCGGCGAGGGCTACGCCGATCGAGAGGCCGCGCTTGAGGCCGCCACGACGTTCAAACAATCCGTCCCTGAGGCGAAGACGACTACGTGGGGGTAACGTGCCAGAACGTTTAACCCGGGGCTCGCAGTTACTCCGCCCGATGAGTATCCGCGCGAGGGATCCGCGATGACGTCGATCGAGGATAAGCTGGCGGAGCTCGAGCGTCGCCGCGAGGCTGCTCGCCTCGGGGGCGGGGAAGACCGGATCGAGCGCCAGCACGAGCGGGGGAAACTCACTGCCCGCGAACGGATTTCGTATTTCCTCGATGAGGGGACGTTCACCGAATTCGACCAGTTGCGTACCCATCGCTCGCATAATTTCGACATGCAAGAACGCGAGATTCCGGGCGATGGTGTCGTAACGGGGTACGGGGAAGTTGACGGCCGAACGGTGTTCGTGTTCGCGCACGACTTCACCGTCTTCGGTGGCTCGCTCGGGGAGGTGTTTGCCGAAAAGGTTTGTAAGGTGATGGACCAGGCGATGGAGGTCGGCGCGCCTGTCGTCGGCTTGAACGATTCGGCCGGGGCCCGGATTCAAGAGGGCGTGGACGCTCTGGCCGGGTACGCTGATATCTTCCACCGGAATCAACGGGCGAGCGGCGTTATCCCGCAACTGTCGGCGATCATGGGCCCCTGCGCCGGCGGCGCCGTCTACTCGCCGTCGATCACGGACTTCGTCTTCATGGCCGAGGACACCAGTTATATGTACATCACCGGCCCGGGCGTGACCGAAACCGTCACCGGTGAATCGGTCACACACGAAGAACTCGGTGGGGCCGTCACCCACACTTCGACGACCGGAATCGCCCACTTCAGTGAGGCGGACGACGAAGCCATCCTGGATGACATCCGGCGAGTGCTGTCCTATTTGCCCCAAAACAATCTGGAAGACCCGCCACGAACCCCTCCGGAACACCGGTCGCCCCCGTCAGCCGATACAGACCTCAACGGGCTCGTCCCCGACAGCCCCCAGAAACCGTACGATGTCGTTGAGGTCATCGAGGGGACGGTTGATAGCGAGTCGTTTTTCGAGGTCGCCGAGACGTTCGCTCAAAATATCGTCATCGGATTCGCCCGATTGGACGGTCGACCGGTTGGGGTCGTGGCGAATCAACCCCGCGTCAACGCCGGCACGCTTACAGTGAATGCCAGCCTGAAAGCGTCGCGATTCGTCCGCTTTTGTGACGCGTTCAACCTGCCGATTCTCACGTATGTCGACGTCCCTGGCTATATGCCGGGTACCGATCAGGAACATCGTGGGATCATCAGACACGGGGCGAAACTGTTGTACGCCTACTCTGAAGCGACGGTTCCGCTATTGACGGTCATCTTGCGCAAAGCCTACGGAGGAGCCTATTGCGTCATGGCCTCCAAACACATCGGTGGTGACGTGAACTATGCGTGGCCGACAGCCGAAATTGCCGTGATGGGGCCCCGGAGCGCCGTCAACCTCCTGTATGATGACGAGATCGACGCGGCAGATGATCCCGAAGGGACGCGGCAAGAATTGATCGATGAGTACCGTGACGAGTTCGCAAATCCGTATGTCGCGACCGATCGGGGATATCTTGACGACGTGATCGAACCCAACAGGACACGCGAGCGACTGATCGAGGATCTCGACATGTTGGGCCCGAAACGTGAGCAAACGCCGAAAAAGAAACATGGCAACATCCCGCTTTGATCCCTCGGAAATTGTCGTGCCCACGGGGGCTGACCCCGAGGAGGCTGCGGCGATCATCGCCGCACTCCAACGCCTTTCAGTGACATCAGACGATCAGCAAGAGACGGATACGAACCCAGTGGACCCCTGGCGGCGCGCTGCCCGTCTGGAGCAAGTGGGCGTTCCGGTGACTCCGGATCGGGCCCGATCGTCGCGATCAGCCTGGCGTATCGCCGACGAATCGCGGTGATCCAGGCCGAGAGCCGACGCTCGTGGGACCATCGATCCGTACCAAAAACCGATAGAATGAGTTACCCACCGTCGATAGCATGGGGTAACGATGTTCGAGAAGGTCCTCGTCGCCAATCGCGGCGAAATCGCCGTCAGGGTGATGCGGGCGTGCGAGGAACTCGGCTGCGAGACGGTCGCCATCTATAGTGATCCCGATCGGAACGCCGGGCATGTGCGCTACGCCGATGAGGCCTATAACGTCGGCCCAGCCACTGCCAGCGAATCCTATCTCGATCAGGAGGCCGTCATCGCGGCGGCTGAACGGGCCGGAGCAGACGCTATACACCCAGGATATGGATTTCTTGCGGAGAACGCCGACTTTGCCGAAAAGGTCGAGGACACCGATGGGGTGACCTGGGTCGGCCCGGCCAGTGAGTCCATGGAACGCCTCGGCGAGAAGACGAGTGCCCGGTCGACGATGGCCGACGCAGACGTCCCGATCGTGCCGGGGACGACCGAACCGGTGACGGATCCAGATGAGGTTAGTGCCTTCGCCGATGAGCATGGATATCCGATCGCCATCAAGGCCGAAGGTGGCGGAGGCGGTCGGGGGATGAAAGTCGTTCGCGATCCGGAGGATATCGAGGATCAGTTGGCGTCCGCCAAACGTGAAGGCGAGGCCTACTTCGACAACGACAACGTCTATCTCGAACGGTACCTGGAGCATCCACGACACGTCGAAGTCCAGATCGTCGGCGATCACCACGGGAACGTCCGCCACTTGGGCGAGCGTGATTGCTCCCTGCAACGCCGCCACCAGAAGGTGATCGAAGAAGGCCCCTCACCCGCGCTTTCGGATGCATTGCGCGAAGAAATCGGCGAGGCGGCCCGTCGCGGTGCGTCCGCCGCGGAGTATTACAACGCCGGGACGTTCGAATTTCTGGTCGAGGAAGATCCGGATCGCGATCCCGACGAACCACTGGGACCCGAGACCGACTTTTACTTCCTCGAGGTGAACACGCGGATTCAAGTCGAACATACGGTGACTGAGGAACTCACCGGGATTGATATCGTCAAATGGCAACTCAGAATCGCCGATGGCGAGGAAATCACCTTCGACCAAGATGCGGTCGATTTGGACGGTCACGCCATCGAATTCCGCATCAACGCCGAGCACGCGGCCGATGATTTCGCGCCGGCATCCGGTGGGCAGCTCGAGACCTACGATCCGCCGGGTGGCATCGGCGTCCGCGTCGATGATGCGTTACGCCAAGGCGACGAACTCGTGACCGATTACGACTCGATGGTGGCGAAACTCATCGTCCATGGCGGAGATCGAACGGAATGTATCGCCCGAAGCCAGCGGGCTCTTGCCGAATACGACGTGGAGGGCATCCAGACGATCATTCCTTTCCATCGGTTGATGCTTGAGGATGAGGCGTTCGTCGCGGGGACACACACGACGAAATATCTCGATCACGAACTCGACCCGAGCCGCATCGAAGACGCCGAGCGGCGCTGGGGGGCGGAGGTGGTATCGACCGACGCGGATACCGGCGCCGCAGAACGGGAATTCACCGTGGAAGTCAACGGCAAGCGCTTCGATGTCCTCGTGGAGGATCACGACCTCGATCCAGCGGCATCCGCCGGGGGAGCGACGCAATCGTCGGCCGAAGAGACCGGCGAGGACACAGGCGCTTCGAGCACGCCGGATGTAACCGGCGAGGAAGTCACCGCAGAGATGCAGGGCACGATCCTCGAGGTGGCGGTTGAAGAAGGGGATACGGTCGAGCCAGGCGATATCGTCTGCGTGTTGGAGGCGATGAAGATGGAAAACGACATCGCCGTGGAACGTGGCGGGACGGTCACGCACGTCGCGGTTGAAGCCGGCGATAGCGTCGATATGGGTGATCTGCTTGTCGCAATCGAGTAACTCCCACGAGGCGCCGTAATTGTATGGTCCTCGAACTACCGGTCATCGCTGTCGCCGGGACGATCGCCATCTGGATCGGGTCGAACTGGCTGGAACCGGCGGCGGCAGGGATTGCTCGCGCGTTCAACTTGCCCTCACTCGTGCACGGCGCCATCCTCGTGGCGGCCGCCTCGAGCTTTCCGGAACTCGCGAGCGTGGTCTTGTCTGCCGTCCGGTATGGCGAATTCGAACTCGGCGTTGCGACGATCGTCGGCTCGGCAATATTCAACGTGTTGGTCATTCCCGCAGTGGCCGTCTTCGTGGCGTCACCACCGATCGATTCGAGTCGTGAACTCGTCTACAAGGACGCGCAGTTCTATTTTCTGTCCGTCGTCGTGACGTTCATGACGTTTGCCTTGGCGGTCGTGTACGTCCCGGTGGATGTCGGGACGACGGGCGGCGAAATGACCCGGCCGCTCGCCCTCATTCCGCTCGGGTTATACGTCATCTATCTGGGGATTCACTATCTCGAGGTTTCGGAAGGGGAGCCGTTCGATGATGACGCGTTCGAGCAGGCCCGGACGGCGGCGTTTGGGTTTATCGGCGGGATGGTCCTCATTCTGCTGGGCGTCGAGGGGCTGTTGTACGTGTCCACCGAACTGGGGGCGTTCTTCGGAACTCCCTCGTACCTGTGGGGCCTCACAGTCGTCGCGATCGGCACGAGTCTCCCGGATCTGTTGATCTCGGTCAAAGCGGCTCGCGCCGACCGCCCCCTCGTAAGCATTTCGAACGTCTTCGGGTCGAATGTGTTCGATTTACTCGTGGCGATTCCTGCGGGGGTCATCATCGCTGGGAGTACGACCGTCCGATTCGATCGTGCTGTGCCCATGTTCGCGTTCTTGGTCGGGGCCACGATCCTGGCGATGGTTACCTTGCGGACTGATCTCGCACTTACTCGACGTGAGGGGGCCGCCCTGCTCGGGCTGTATGGCGGCTTCGTCGGGTGGATGGTACTCGAGTCAGTGGGCCTTTTGTCGATCCTGTGAGGTAGTTGGCCGGGACAGCACGGCCACCGCACCGAACATGACTGCCATGGCACCGAGGGCCGGGGAGGGAATCGCCCTACCCCGAAGCACGCGCAGGACGACGAGCACGCCCACTGCAGCCAAGAGTCCAGCCACGAAGACCACCCCTCGTCGATACCACGGGCTCGGGATATTCCACAGCTGTCGGATCGCCAGTATCCCCGTGAGGATGGCGATTGTCCCAGCACCACCAGCCACGATCCGGAACATCATTCGCAGATGCTACAGCCAACGGTGGTGCCGAGGGCTGACAAAATACTCCCGGCACAGCTCAGACAGCTCAATCGGGAAGGATCGGCGAGACACGAGGCACAACTTGAGGCAGTACCGGCCCAGGCCCCGGCGATTGATAGCACACACGTCCAGTTGATATCGAAACAGAAAAACCAGATAAACGCCGGCTCGACCTGTCCCGTCCCCCGACGCAGCCCGGCCTCGTCCACCATTGTCGACGCCATTCGATAGGCATTCCCATCGGGGATAAAGCGTCGAGTTTGGACTGGAAATGGACCGTCATCGGTCCAAAGGACGACCGCCTGCGCGTCATCCGATGATCGAGCGAACGGAATCGCCACTGTTGTATAATCGGGTCCATCAGGTTGGGTCGTCTGGTGGATCGCAGCGCCACGGTCGCGGTACCATCCCTCAACACGCAGGTTTTCGACCAGTTGGTCGACGCGTTCGTCTGCGAGAGCACGACGCGTAAGTCGAAACCGGCGGAGCGGGTTCGGCGTCGTTACGGTTGCTCGGTGGTCGCCCCGGGCGGCTGCTGGCAAGGCCGCCGCACCGACGGCCGGCACGCCTGCACCTGCTGCAGCAAGCAGCCGGCGCCGGTTGATCGTCGGGGCAGAACGGTCGGATTCGGGGGACTGTTGAGCGGACATTGCACCGGAGTTGAGCCGCGGCTTCTGATATAAACGTGCGCCGCGCGGATGTCTACCTCCAGCAGTCGTGAACGCAGCGTCACTTCGCTCGAGGGACAATGTCGGTGCGAGTGAGAAAGATCGATGCTCCGTCGGGGATTTGAACCCCGGTCATCGGCTCGAAAGGCCGAAATGATTGGCCGAACTACACCAACGGAGCAAGGTCGCACGTGTGGCTATCCCAACGGCTCGCATAAGCGTTCCGGCTGCACCGCACCGGGATGGCTAAGGGGCTGCCCGAGGTACGACCACCGAATGCACGTTCGGTTTCTCGATTCGGCTGGGTATGTTCGATCCGGGACGCTCCGGGATGGGGCGATCCACACCGGATCGCGTACGTTTGATTCGAATGCGATCACGTACCTCCCCCCATGTGAGCCGACGAAGGTGTTGTGTTTAGCTCGAAACGTCATCGAACACGCCGACGAACACGACGCAGAGGTGCCAGAACGCCCCGAGTACTTTTTGAAGCCCCCTTCAGCGGTCGCGGCACCAGGGAGCACGGTCACCATTCCGTCGGCCATCGACGAAGTCGAACATGAGGCAGAATTGGCGGCCGTCATCGGGCGACAGGCCCAGGATATCCCACCGGCTGCGGTTCCGGACATCGTGGAGGGATTGACGATTTGTAATGACCTCTCGAATCGCGCCGATCAGCGCACGGAACTCAATTGGGTTCGGGGAAAGGCATTCGACGGCTCGTTACCGATCGGTCCGGGTATCGTTCCGTTAGAGGCCGTCCCCGAAGATGCAGCGATCACTCTACACGTAAATGGCGACCGCCGCCAAGCGGCCGCACGTGAGGCGTACGTCTTCGACGTCGAGGCAGCTATTGCTGAGGCGAGTCAGTACTTGACCCTCGAACCCGGCGACGTCATCGCACTCGGCACACCGGCGGGTGTGACCCCGCTCGCCGAGGGCGATCGAGTGTCAATCGACATCGAGGGAATCGGAACGCTCTCACACACAATATCGTACGCGTGACGGCGGCGGGCTGGGTATAAAGTGACTTTACCCGTGGCATCATATTCCGGGTCATAATGGCCGGTCACGAGCATGCCGTCACTCGACGGAAGCTGCTGGCCGGACTCGGGTCCGCAGCGGCCGTTGGCGCGGCCGGCTGTGTTGATGGATTGTTTGCCATTACTGACTCCGGACCCGAACCTATCTCGGTGACGGTCAAGGCACCGCCGGCGGACGATGACGCGGCTGCCTCAGCGATCGGTCGGACCCTCTCGGAATATCTTGATCTCCTTGGCGCCGACGTGACCTATGGCGTCAGGGCTGACCAAGAGTTGACTGACGACCTTCTCGTTGAGCACGATTTCGATGTCTTCGTAATGCAACTCCCCCAAATCGAGGATCCTGATCGCCTCAGACCGTTGTGTCATTCGGCCTATACCGACGAAGCTGGCTGGCAGAACCCCTTCGGTGTCACGGACGATCGCCTCGATGAGCTCTTAGAGGCCCAAGCTACTGCTCCAGGGGCCGAGCGAGCGGAATACGTGCAGACCCTTCAGCAACGATTGTTCGAAGTGCATCCGTTTTCCGTCGTCGCGATCCCGGACGAATTGACGGCAATCGGTGACCATCTGCCGGGTCAATATCGCCCGGACGCAATGACCGATCCAATGGACGTTCTACGGCTCGGCGATCGGTCCGACTCCACTATCGACCACCTGCACATCGGTATTCTCGACGAACGGATTACCGTCGAGCGGAATCCACTGACGCCACCGTATTCCTCACAACGGCTGGTTTTAGGGCTGATTTACGATCCGCTGATTCGGCCGATCAATGGCGGGGCGGTCAGGTGGATGGCGTCGGAACTTCGTTGGCAGCAAGACGACCAACTCACCGTCGAAGTGGACCTCCGAGAGGGACTCACGTGGCACGACGGTGGCGCCGTCACGGCCGATGACGTAGCGTTCACGTATGAGCTGCTCAGGGATGTCACCGGCGGTGAAGCCGATGAGCCAATTCCTGCGACGCGATTTCGTGAAGCAACGTCGTTGATTGACGACGTCCAAGTAACAGGCGATCTTACCCTTGAGTTTACGTTTACCTCGGCCTCGCAGGATGTCGCGAGGCGGGCGTTGATGGTGCCGATCCTGCCCGAAAGCGATTGGGCACCTCGGCAGCGACTCGACGAGGATGGGAATCCTGTCGCCACGAATGTGGCGAACGAGGAACCGAACGGCTCGGGCCCGTATGCGTTCGATGCGACTGAACCCTCGGAACTGCTTCGTCTTCAACGCGAGGAATCACATTTCCTTTATCGCAACCAACCTGACGATGCACTGGCCGATCTCGTCCCTGGGCACCCCGTGGAGACAGTGGAACTCACGGTCCCGACTCATCCGCCCGTAACCGGCGCGGCAATTAATCAAATCGAAAGCGCCGAGCTGGATATCATCAAGTCGGTTCCGGCGGACGAAGCGGCCGCAGTGACTCGGTCTGAGGCGGCGACACTCTCAGTGTCACCTACGGACACCTGTTACGTCGTCGGGTTTAATTGCCGTCGAGGTCCGACCGCAGATCGATCGTTTCGACGCTTCCTCGGTCAATTACTCAATCGTACCTTCATCGTCGCATCGGTGTTTCGGGGGTTCGCCCATCCTGCCGAGACCCCGCTTGCGACGACGCGTTTCCAAGCGCCGTCATTGGCCTGGGATGGGGAGAGTGAACTCGGTGCGTTTCCGGGCTCAAGCAACTTCCTCGATCTCGATCAAGCCAGATCGTTGGCCCGTGAGGCGGGCTATGCCTTCGAAGGTGATGCGTTCGTTGCCCCCTAAGCCGAAGCCTCAATATCAGGATTATTTTAGTTCCGCTCGTCGAACGAGTCCGTAGATATGTCGTGGGTATGGCAGGTGGCCATTACAGGACTCGTGGCTACTGCCGTCATACTCACGATGACGGCGACCCTCATCGGGTACGACCGCATCCGACAGTGTGCACGTAACTGTCGCCCCCGGTTGCGGGCTGTGTTACCGTATCTCGTCGTGATGTTGGGGCTTCTCGTGCTCAGACGGGTGACCCAAGAGGAGGCCACTCGGCTGACGTGGTGGCTCGATCTCGATCTCGGTGCATGGATTCATTCTATCGAAGGTTCGTTCATCGAGATTTTCCAGGCGGTCCAGACGCCTGAATTGACGGCCGTCTTTTCCTTTATGTATCTGTACGGCTACGTCATCGTGATTCTCTTTCCGGTAATTGCGTATTTCTGTCTCCCCGCCGTCGATCATCTCAAAGAACTCCTGCTCGCGTACATCGTCAACGACAGTGTCGCACTCGTTTGCTATGTGAGTTTCATCGCATACGGTCCTCGCAATGTCGATCGTATCGACTTCGTGGAGCCATTGTTGTACAATATCCACCCGGATGCAGCTTTCGTGACGGGATCGATCAATCTCAATATCAACGTCTTCCCGTCGATGCACACCTCGTTGGCTGTGACGGCGTTTCTGCTCGCATATCGGACCAGACGGATCTACCCCATCTGGTCCGGCATCGCGGGCGTCTTTGCCACATTGATCGTCTTCTCGACGATGTACCTCGGAATGCACTGGGCGATCGACGTTCTTGCGGGTATCGTCCTCGCCGTTGGGGCTGTCTACATCGCTGTTTGGCATGTTCAGGGTCGACCAGTCTACGGGCGCTTTACCGCGAAACCAGGTGGTACCGGTGATAACGCCTAATGGGGTGGGGCTACCATCGACGAGTGATGGTCTTCAAAAAGATCACCCTCGTTGGGACGAGCTCGGCGGGCTTGACGGAAGCGGTTGACGACGCGGTTGATCGCGCGGAGGAAACGGTCGAGAACATTCATTGGGTGGAGGTCGACTCCTATGGTGTCGAAGTCGCGAGCGTACCGGATCGAGAGTATCAGGCAGAAGTGACTGTCGCGTTCGAAATCCAAGACTGAGCGCGAGCTCGATCGGTTAAGTCCGAAAGCTCTCGCCACAGCCGCATTCCGTGACGACGTTGGGATTGTCGACGACGAACCCCTCACCCTGGAGGCCGCCATCGTAGTCGATTACGGAACCTTCGACGTACTCGCGGCTGGCTGGATCGACGAAGACCTGGATGTCATGCGCAGTCACGACGGCGTCCTCGGATTCGGGTTCACGATCGAAGCGTAGTCCGTACGAGAGCCCGGCACACCCGCCCTGTTGGACGAACAGCCTGAGTCCGGCCTCTGACGGAGACAATCCCTCTTGCTCGAGCAGGTGGTGCACCTCCTCGGCGGCCCGCTCGGTCACCTCGAGGATCCCGTCAGTGTCGGCGGTGGCAGTGCCTGCACCCATGCTATCCCGGATAACACGCGCACGCGGTAAAACGGTGACGGCCAGTCCAAGGAAATGGCTCCCGACATGAACGACCGGCGTCATCCCTGGGTGCGCCCCGCGTCAGCCGGCTAACCCTCATGCCGGGAGGTATCACGTGCCCGGGTTACGCGCTTGTCATCGCACCGAGAATCGGTAAGCTCCAAGCGGTGAACGAAGGCACGTATTTGGTCTAGGTGACTAACGAGGTTAATCGTTGTCCCCGTTCGCGAGAGGGCCGTAGCCGATCCAGGCGGCTCCAGCAAGCAGCGTCAACCCAACCACGATGAAAAACCCCGTCCCCACAACGATCATCGCGAGCCGAGTGGCCAGTCTGGATCCCACTGCGAGGCGACCGATACCACGGATGACAAAGCCAGCGATGACGAGTCCGAACGCCACGAATGCCGCGGTGACGAACTGCTGGCGGTCCATCGTGGTTCGTATGTTACCGCTCGTATTCTTCGGCGCGTAGCTGAACGTAGCCTGCATTCCGGTACTGGAATTTCCGCCACTTGTACGTGAAGTACAGTCGAATGGCGGCCGGACCCGCTCGATACACGCGTTCGACGAGACGATCATTTGACCGGCCTTGCATGCGTTTCGCTGTCGCGAAGGCGCGATCCCAATCGGCCGGTTCGTAGTCATCGACGAGGTCGCCAAAGACGACGTTACGAAGGAGTTCGTCGTCGACTGCGGCCTGCCACCGGTCGTTATATTGGGCCAGAGCACCCTCGGCCGCGAGTTCGCCGGCGATGGCGCCGGTGCGAGTTGCGAGGTGATAGCCCCCCTCGTGAAAGGCCGATGTCGTCCCCATGGCGCCTCCAACGATGGCGATATTTGCATCGACGGGCGACTCGATCGGTCGGGTCGAGGAGATGGCGTAGGTTTCGGTTCCCTCTCGTTTGGCCCGATTCGTCACGAGCGGGAAGTCCTCGATATCGTATTCGGGGTAGACGTGTTCGAGGAGCCGTTCGATGTAGATCGCGCCGTTTGGAATTGACGCATCTCCGGGTGCGAGCAACGGATACGCGTCGGGGTTGTGGACTGAATCGATATCGATTCCGATCGGCATCGTAAACCCGACGCGGGCGACGTGATCGTCGTTTGGAAAGACCCAAGGATACGCCGTTTCACCCGGCATGTACCCCCACCAAAACTTCAGTTTGCTCGGTTCGAATAACTCGGTCGGAAAGCGTCGGTGTTCTTGGTAGGCGATGTGGTTCGCGTTGGGGGGCGACAGTCGATCCAACGCGGTGTGATCGCTCGGCAACAACGCCTGGAGGACCTGCATTGTCGCTCGACGCTGTGGTCCGTCTGCGAGGATCAATGCGTCCGCGCGGTAGGTGTCGCCCGCTGCGGTTTGCACCTCATGCGCCTCGCCGTCTCTTGGGGCGACCGTGATGTCGCTCACGCTGGCGCCGACGCGATATGTGGCACCGGCCGATTCGGCACGTTCGCGCATCCAGTCGTCCATCCGTGCGCGGTGAAACGTGAACCCGAACCGGTCGTAGGTGGCGTCCATCCCCGTTGTACGGAGGGTAATCGACTCATTAGGACTGAGGAAATCGACCGCATCGAGCTCTTGAAGGATGATGTCTTCAGGGATCGAGGCGGGATCGATTTGCATGATATCCAGCCAGTAATCCAACATCCCGGCCGCGTCAGTCGAATCGGGCCCGAGTTCGTCACGATCAGTCCGTGGAATCCCCTGTTCCAGCACGAGTGCCGACGCGTCGGCGGTCGCCGCGGTACGGCCCGCATTGGCTCCGGCCGGGCCGCCACCGACGACGAGCACGTCGTAATGGTCCATACGAGCACAGCGCACACGGTCGGATAATAACCTTTGACGGTCCGTCGAGCGGACCGGTCACTCGTTTTGAACAATCACGGTCAATTTCGTGCTGACTCACCAAGTCCAAGGCGTGGCCGGTGGGACAGGCTAGCGTCTGACTGGCGGTGAGCAACGAGGCCGACTCCCGTGAATCCTGCGTTCGGTCGATACGACTACCGACTCGACGGCGCTGGCGGGCATTCCGCCGGTGACACGCGTTAAGCCTCTCGCTCTTGTTTGTGCGTGACGTACCCGGCGATGCGATTCCTGACGGGTTTCGACTCGACGTTTGTCAAGCGGGTGACGCTTTCTTTGTTATGCTCGAAATCGTCGGTGAACGCGTCAGGGTACCGATCGAGGAGGATCTCCCCGGTCTTCTTGACGTAATCCGGTTTGATTGGCACAGGCGGGCGTTACCGACCCAGGTTAAAAACCGATGCTATCTCGTCGGGCGACGCCCTTGAGCTTGCAGCTTGATGTTCGGGATGCTCACACTAAGAGCGATTGCACGCTTGAATGCACCTGCTCCCACAGGCGACTCGCGTCAGCCGGCCCATCGATCGTAATGTCGATTCGATCCATTGGCACGGGCAGCGACGTGGGTTCGGTGTCGGAAACGATGACCCGATCGAGAAACGGATATGCCTGGGGCAGGCCGGCCGTGCTCGGTTCGTATCCGACCGCGTTCATCAACGCCGCTGCCGGTCCGGAGAACGCCTCAGAGCCGACAAACGGCGAGACGGCCAGCACCGGCAGCTCTCGCAACCGGTCTCGGATCCCCGGCAAGGCGAGCATCGGTCCGATGCTCGTCACCGGGTTCGATGGACCGATCACCACGACATCCGCCACATCAAGGGCCGTGCGCATCGCGTCACTGGGCGTGGCTTGATCGCTCCCGCGAAATTCGACCGACTCGATCGCCGGTGTCCCCTCCTGTGCGACCCAAAACGTCTGAAAGTGCATCGGTCCAGAAGGCGTGTGCACGATCGTACTCACGGCATCGTCGCTCATCGGTACCACCGGGACGGGTGCTCCAAGGGCATCAGCGAGGCGGTCGGTCACGGTCGTGAGTGAGTAACCGGCTTCGAGCATCGCATAGCGGAGCCGATGGATGGCCCGGTCGCGGTCCCCGAAGGTCATGAACTCCGGGATCGGCGGAAAACGCCGCCAGCGGGTGATCGCCAGCCCGTCGGTCTGGGCGGCGGCTGGTCGCAATCCGGGGGCTCGATCGGGTGATAGCGGTTGATCGAATTCGGCGATTGCGTCCGCCGTGGCAGTCGTATCGTCGGCGAGACCCCACCACGTCTCGGTATCGATCATTCCGGCGGCAGCGTAGAGGCAGGAATCCACATCGGGCGAGACGAACAGATCGCCGAACGCGCAGTCATCGCCGGTATTTGCCACGACGGTGACGTCGAGGTTCGGCGGATCGGTGTCCCATGCCGAGAGGAGCTTCGGCGTTCCAGTGCCACCTCCGAGGAGCACGATAGACGGCTCCGTACTCGTCATCGTGGTCGAGTTAGACCACACCCATCTCGTCCAGCCGGGCAGGGAGATAGGTTTCCGTCACGAAATCGAGGCCCCTGGCCGCGAGTGCCTGCTGTTCGGCCTTTTGCTCGAGCTCGAGCTGGCGTTCGATTTGCTCCCGCCAGAAGTCATCTTGAAAGCGTGGATCCTCGAGTTCGTTTTCGAGGGCGTTGATGTCGGTGTCGGAGAGGGGATCGGTCGGCAGTTCGTATTCGATGATATCGACCGGCCTGATGCCGATAAATTGTGCTGGCGGGGTTGCCAGGTACTCAGAGAGATGGGCACTCTTGATCGATCCATACGCCACGCTCGCGAAGATGCGATACGACCATGGATCGCCGTCGGTAAAGACCGTTATCGGTAACTCGAGCGCGTCCTCGAGGCGTTTGACGATGCGTCGGGTCGCTCTGGCCGGCTGGCCTTTGAGATGGACGATGATCGCGTTATATTCCTCGTCGAAGCCGTTCTCCACGAGGCGATCCCGCATGCCGCCCGTCTCGACACAGAGGACGAAGTCGGCATCGTGGTCGAGAAATTCGATAGATTCCGGATTTGAGGGAATTTGATACCCCCCTTCACCGACGTCAGCCTGGCAGTGGATTTCGCGTTCGCCGCGTCGCGTCTGTTCGCGAATGCGCAACGGCCCGATGATCGTCGCCCCGGATTCCTCCGGGCGCATATGGAAGTCCTCCCGGGTTGACTTGGTCACGATTTCGAGGTCTTCAATGAGTTCGTTTGATTCGTCTTGGTTGGTAAATTGTGCCTCGTCGGTGTCCCAACTCTCGGAAAGGTAATACAGCTCCCGCAGCGTCGAGGAGCGATTCTCCTCGAGTTGGTTGACGAGGAAGTCGATCGTGTACGTCGCGCGTAACAGCTTGCGCGCGCCGCGGACGCTGTTCGCTGAGCGGGTGCTCGTGCGATCGCCATACACCCAGACCTTCTTTTCGGGGTCGTACTCGATGTTGGATTTCGAGCGGGTCGGGAGCGTTAATCGCGGGATTTCGCCATCGTCGAATTGGTCGTAGAACTCATCGGCCAACGTCAGTAACGCGGATCGTGCGGAGTCGGTGTCGCTCATTGGGTATCGATGGTGAGTTTCTCGGTCGGCACGCCAGAGACGGCCAACTCGACACTGGCGTCGGTGGGGAGGCGATACGTGACCTCACGGCGATCGCCGCTGTCGACGCTCGGTTCCCAGCGGAGGTAGTACTCGCCCTCGAGTTGGACCACCTCCATTTCGTCCGGCACCGACAGCGGTTCGTGCGAACTCACGTCGGTAATTTCGAGGTCGGCACCAGCGCTATCGTAGTTCTTCACCTCGAGGGTGTAGTTCGTCCCTCCCTCGCCGACATCACCGGTTCGCGTAACGTGCACGTTGTTCATGATGCGTGCCAGTGTGGCGTCGATATTGGGGCGGTCACGTTCGAGCACGGCGGAGACCTTCGTCGCCATCTCGGGCAACACCCGGGCGATGACATCCTCTTTCTCTCGGCGTTGCGCGAGGCTGCGTTGTTCGCTGATGTGGCGTTTGAGTTCCCGGCCCACTTCGCGGACGGCGAGTTCGATCTCGTGTTCGATTTCGGGAACGTTGGCGATCGCGTCCTTGCTCTCGGAGGTGAACGGCACGTTCGTCGACGCGACGTGCACGAGGACGACCGCTGGCCCGGCAGGGATGCCGGAGCCTCCCGGTTGGTCGAGGTTGTAATTGCGCCAGTCGATCTCGCGCACCACGTCTGTCGTGGCGCAGGCACCGCGTTGATACACCAGTGGCACCCGATTCGCGAATCGTTGCAACTCGATGGCGGACTCCTCGACGAGTTCGCCGCCG
This sequence comes from uncultured Halobacteriales archaeon, assembly GCA_964579125.1. Lineage (GTDB taxonomy): Archaea > Halobacteriota > Halobacteria > Halobacteriales > SKSH01 > CAZOFG01. The sequence goes on from CAZOFG010000010.1 coordinate 32,571, forward strand.
TACGCGATGCCGGCTTCGACGACGAACGGATCGCCGCCGTGCACCTCGGCATCCCGCGTCGACGCAGCGAAGAACTCTGCGTCGTACTCCTTTCGCAGCCCTGCCTCGATCAACTCCGCGGTGATGGGGGCGAGGCACCCAGTCGGCGGGGCCATAATGTCGACTTGGCGCATCCCGGCCAGAAACGCGGCCGCCAAGTCTCGGTCTGTGGCCACCTCACGCACCGATGGTGCCTCGTCCGCAACGCGAACTGTCCGCTCCCATAGCGCCTCGTGGACGTTCTCACGGGCCGTGTCGCCGACGGTCGCGTCGGAATGGGCTTCGGTGGCTTCCGCGGCGGCATCGACGAGGTCTCGAAGGGCGTCCTCGGTGAACCGATGAGCCGTCGTGTCGGCTGTGACGATCCGATCGAGGAGTCGCTCCGCCAGGGCGTCCTTCGTTCGGTCGTCCTTCCGGGCGCTCGTCGCATCGTCGACGACGCGATACAGATCGCTTTGGAGACGGGCATGATCGTTTTCGCTGTCGATGATCGTCTCCCAGGCGGCTGCAAGTGCGTTCGAGCGCACGGTGTCGCCGAAGCGTTTGTCCGTCGTGTCTTCGGTCTCCTCGGCAGCGGTATCGATGAGGTCGCCGAGTTCCTGGTGGCTCACTCGATCGCGATCCGACAGCGCCTCCGAGAGCACCCCGACGAAGTGGTCTGTGGCGTCGGTCCCTTTGTTCGAGATGGCGTCGGCAACGGCCTCCTCGAGCGCGGCCTCCTCATGTACGGCGGGGACCGACCAAGCGAGTTCGCGCCCGAAGTGGACATCGCGAAACGCATCCTCGACGTTCGTCGCGGTTTTCTGGCCGACACGCGTGAATTCGGATTGTAAAAAGCCAGTGAGGCTGTACGAATCCGTGTCCTCGAGCATCTTGATCAGTGTGCCGAGTTCCACGCCGTGGGGATGGGGGCGGATCTCTTCGGTTTCGGCCGGGAGTTGGTCCGTCCCGCGTTCGAATTTTCGGGGTTCGTCGAGTTTCGGTTCGCGGAGCTCGATCCGGGCGTGTGGATTGACGATGGCGGTCTGTTCGATGTAATCGTGTAGTTGCGCCCGCGCGCGCATATTCGCCTCGAGGTCGAGTTCTATGCGCGTCCCGTGAGCGCGGTCCCATTCGGTCGTCGATTCGACGCTGATCTCGGGCTCGTTGTCGTCCGTGTCGACGATCAACTCGAAATATTGGGCGTCGTCGTTGGCCTGTGTTCGCGAGGTGATTTTCGCCGGTTTGCCGGAGGTGAGTTGGGCATAGAGAACGGCTGCTGAGATCCCAATACCTTGTTGTCCCCGTGACTGTTCACGCTTGTGAAACCGCGAGCCGTACAGCAATTTCCCGAATATTTTTGGGATCTGTTCCTTGGTGATCCCTGGACCGTTATCCTCGACGACGAGTTTGTAGTAATCCCCCGATTCCTGGATCTCGACGTAGATGTCCGGGAGGATCCCTGCTTCCTCAGTCGCGTCCAATGCGTTGTCGACGGCCTCCTTGACCGCCGTGACGAGCGCTCGGGCCTCGCTGTCGAAGCCGAGCATGTGCTTGTTCTTCTCGAAGAACTCGGCGATCGAGATGGCGCGTTGCCCCTCGGCCAGGCGCTGGGCGACGCCCTCCTCCTCGCCGAGGGACGACCCTGACGACATATGTGCCGTTGGTTCCGTGGCCCGTCATAAAACCACTCCGCCACCGCGTCGGAAGTGAAGCGCGAGACGGCGCCATGCTTGCCCGTAGCGGATTGTTAGCTCCGTTTTTAAGTCACTTTTATACGCCGACACCGCAAACCGAGGGTATGGTCACTTCTGTGCCCTTCGGGATCGAGGGCCTGGATCGGATCCTCGATGGGGGGATCGTGGAGAATTCGACGGTCCTGATCAGCGGCAGCCCGGGAACGGGCAAGAGCATTCTCGGCTTGCAGTACCTCTACAACGGCGCGAAACACTACGACGATACCGGATTGTACCTCACGTTCGAGGAAGAACAATCCGACCTCGAATTGGCCGCAGAATCGCTGGGTTTCGGCGATTTCGCCGATTTCATCGAGAGTGACGCGATTCGGGTCTTCGACAAGCGCGATTTGTTGGATGAGACCGATTTTTCGGCGACGTTGGATATCCTCCTCGAGGAGTTCGACGACCGCGCCACCGATCGCCTCGTGCTCGATTCGTTGACGATGTTTCAACTCTTCTTCGAGAGTGAGTACGAGCGTCGCACCTATCTGATCAAGTTTTCGGACATTCTCAAGGAAAACGGCGTCACCTCGCTGTTCACCCACGAACAAAGCGGGGCGTTTCCGGAGACGGAAATCGGCCTCGAGAACTTCCTCACCGACGGCAACATCTACCTCTCCCAAGTGCCCACGCCCTCTGGCGTCGACCGGTACATCTGGGTGGCCAAAATGCGCAAAAAGGACATCGAGACGGATTTCTTCCCGATGGAGATTGGCGAAGGGGGAATCACCGTCCACGACACCGCGGCGCAGTTCTCGATGCTAGGCGACGAATCACTGGGCGCGTTCTAGGAAGGCGAGGACAGGTCCTGCCAGACGTTGTCGAGTTTGTTTTGCACCGGTGACGCCTCGTGCAATTCGATGTCGATGTCGGTACCGGTGAAGGTAATCTCGAGTGAGTTCACTCGCCGACGGTAGACGCTCGTGCGGCGTTGGCCGTCGGTGAGGACGCGATCGTGGTGTTCGAGGAGGCCTACGTCGGTGAGCTCTTCGATGCGTCGATAACAGGTAGCGATCGGGACGTCCAGGTATTCACTGAATTCCTTCGCTGATTGGGGCTCGTTCGCGGCGCGGAGAATATCTGGATTGTACTCGTTGCCGAGTGCTTCTAATACCTCGGTACTGCCCATTCGTACCCACACCGACTAATCCACCCGTTAAATAACTGCGGGGTGGACGCCAGTTAGAATTTCACGCGTGTAAATTAACGAAATCATCGTGGTGACAGATCAAAAATTACCAGAATTGATATTGACGACCGAGGATTTATTCAGTCCGGTCGCGCGGTGGTTTGCATGAGCCAATTGGAGACCGTCTTTCTGCTGAGCACTCTCGTCACAATCGTGGCGGGATTGATCTTGGTAGGGATGGGCATCAGGGCCTATTCTGACACCCGTCGTCAGCAGATGATGCATCTCGCGGCCGGATTCGGGCTGATCGTGATTGCCTCGATTGGGACCGCGACATGGGGTCTTGCAACGGATTTCTCGAGTCCGCGTCAGTTATTGGCGATAAATAGTGGAGTGTCGTCATCAGGATATATTCTTATTTTGTATAGCTTAATGACCTACTGAGTCTAGTGATTATCACATTTCATATCGATTCCCGAGTGCCTGCTTATCCTTTTCACATGTGATAATTTGGAGGGTATGTTTATCAATACGGTCAGAATATCGGTGAGGTAACGACCGGAACATAACTCCGGTCGTCGTGCAACCATGTTCGACAATAACGACAAAGACGGCGATCGTGGTCAGGTGGGTATCGGTACCCTCATCGTGTTCATCGCGATGGTCCTGGTCGCGGCAATCGCCGCAGGTGTATTGATCAACACGGCCGGTTTCCTGCAGTCGTCAGCGCAGGATACTGGCGATCAGAGTCAAGCGCAAGTGACGGATAGAGTTGAGGTGCCGTCGTCGGTCGGGAATGTGACTCTGGATAATGAGAGTAACAAAGTAATTGACACGGTGAACGTCACAGTAACAAAGGCTCCGGGTGCAGGCGATATCGCCTTGGAGGAAATGACGATTCACTGGCTGGGGCCGGGTGGAGCGGATACCCTCACGTACGCAGATGATCCGAGTGCTGGTGAATTCGGAATTGAACCAATCGTTGCTGAAGATCAATCCAGCAATATCCTCTCGGAACAATCCGACCAGTTCAAGATTGTCATCAACACAAGTAACACTCCCGTTGATGCTGAATTACAACCCGGTGAGTCTGTGACGATGACACTCACCACTGCCGCAGGGGCCGAGCGCGTGATGGGTCTCTCCGTCCCCGAGACGCTCTCAGTCTATGACGAAGGTGACGCCGTCGCACTGTAAGTGCGTCACTACGTTGGACGATATGGCCGCATAGTCGCCCCACGTATCGCCGTTTGAACACCACTATACTCGCAATAACGATACAGCATGGGCTTCAGCGTCTCCGGTGCCGCCGCCATAATCATGCTCGGCCTCCTCGTCGCGTTCGCGATCGCCTATCCGACCGCTTTAGGCGGCGTCGAACGCGTAAACGAGGCGCAGGATCAACAGGCCGATCGAGCGTTGGCGATCGCCAACGGGGACTTGACCCTTTGGAATGCCAGTTACAATGCCAGTTCCGACACCCTCGAAGTCCGCGTGAACAACACCGGTTCCACCACCTTCGCCATGAATCACACCGACCTCCTCGTTGACGGAAGCTATGCGGCGAATGCCACACGTTCGGTCGATGGCAATGCCGATACCGACGTCTGGCTTCCCGGCGAAACCCTCACCGTGACGATCAGAGAGATGTCGAGCCTTCCAGACCGCATCAAGGTCGTGACCGAGTACGGTCTCGCGGTGAGTGGTGCCGTCACGGAGGTGAACTGAAATGGCCAGCGTGTCGATGTCTCATCTCGTCCTGTTCATCGCATCAATTCTGATTGCGGCGAGCGTCGCCGGGACGCTCGTAACCGGGGTGGACCAGGTGAGCGAGGCGCTTGCGGATCAAAGCCTCGAAACGAGTGACGAAATCGCGACCGATATCGAAATCATCAGCGACACGGGGAGTGATGCGCTGTATGACAGTGGCACGGTGACCGTTCTGGTAAAAAACACCGGTGACAACTCGCTCGTTGCCGAGGCTGGTTTCATCGATGTCCTAGTCAATGGGACGTTCGTCGGGGCCGAAGCCCTGACCTTCGATGTGGTTGGATCCGGATCGCAGACGTGGTATCCAAACGACGTGCTTCGAATCACGATCGATCGAACCCTCGGCTCCGGCGATAACCGCGTGCGGGTGTCGGTCAGCGGGGCCGAGGCCGATCTTGAATTCCGGGTCGAAAACCCATGAACGACGAATCTGGTGATCGAAAACCGGTCGTGGCGCCCGAGGAACTCGAGTTAGACGAAAGCGATCACGTCGTTAGCCTTGATAACGACCGCTTTCTCGTTTCACCTTCAGCGATCGATTCTGCGACGGAAGAGCGAATCAAATCCGCTGCGGCTGACTCGGAGGAAGACACGCCAGAGGTTGCAGGGCCCGCCGCCGTGGGTGACCCCGAAGACGCGCGCGACCGACTTGAACATGCACTCCAGGCATCGGATGCGAGTTTTGGTGTCGAGGTCATCGCGACGACCGGGGAGCAGGGGGCTCGCCACCGCATCGTCACCAACGACGTCTCGACGGCCTTCGAACAACTCGTCGTCTGGTACGCCCAACAGGTGGGAGCTGACGTCCCAGTTGAGGAGGTTATTAGCATTCTGTTGCTCGAGTCATCCCTCGGGCGGTCAATCCAAACGGAAGCGCTCGAACGACTCATGAGTGAGACGGGCGTGAGTGAAGAGGAATCGGTCGGGAAATTACTCGCGACATTGCAATCTGACCAATAGATCCGGCGTCCCTGCAGGACGCAATCCGCATGCCGACCGAAATCGCACCGAGACAACCTCCGCGCTGGGAATTTGATGTTGTTTGGGCCTGCTCCAGTATTATCACGCGTGATTATTTGCGCCATAGGTTAAAGGGCGGTGGAGAAGTCCTGCTGGATATGAACGCAGGGTTTGTCACCTTCATCCTACTGACTGCTATGCAGGATGTGACGGAACGTTGGATCGGGTCTCATCCCGTGGGGGGTGAGGTGCAGTGATTGACCGTTTTCTCGGCGATGAGAATGACGGAGAGGGAACGTCACCGACGGACGATGGGGGCAACGACGACCTCCTCGGGGAGGATCTCGGTGGCGATGAGTTCGGGGACGATCTCGGTCTTGATGAGATGGAAGACGATGGGGCCGATCTCGAAGAACTCGAACACAACGTAACGCAGTTGGAGGACGAGGTTGGATCGCTTTCTTCGAACGTCAACACGATCAAAAACGAACACGAGCACCTGCGGGACGACGTCGAAGCCATTCGGGATAACGTCCGACAACTGCTGGAAATTTACGAAATGGTGACCACGGGCGTCAACCCCTTCGAGGACGAGACCGAATTCGGCGAAGCCTTCGATATGGAAACGATGGGAATGTTTGAGCAGCCTGACGAGGCCGAGGTGGCTGATGATCTCGATGAGACCCTTCCCCTTGACGAGCCGGAAACACCGGATCCAATCGAGGACGACATGGATGAGACTGAGGGGACGGAAGATTCCACAGCGGATGAACGGACGTTCGATGACCTCAGAGCCGAATACGAGGATGGATCTGAGGCTGCAAACGACGACCAGATCTCGCCGTCGGACAGCGAAGATTCAGCGGTGTCCGATACACATCGTTCCCCGTCACCGTCGACGGACGGAGAGACTCACTCCGATGCGATCCCGGCCCCAGATGCGATCGACCCAAGCCAGTCGGCCATTGGTGAAAAGCCGTTTCTTCAGCGGTTACCCGACGGATACGCAGGTGAACTAATCGTTCTTCAATGGCTCACTTTTCTCAACGAGGAGACCGATTCGGCATCAGCCGGGTCGGCGATCGAGTACTACCGCTCCATCGAGTGGATTAGCGACGAGGTGGCCGATACGTTGCATATCTATCTCGATGGATTGGGCGCGGATATCGAATCGGACTTTGGCGACGATGGAGACGCACTTTCGGTCGAAGCCCACACGCAGAGTTTGCAATACATCCATCAACTGGCCCGGCACGATCCGCGGACGGTCGTGGTGACGGACGAAGACGATCTCGTTGACGGCCTCGTCTCCACCGATGCGTCCCACGCTCGGACGGCGGTCACTCGCGCCGACGGGCCGCTGACGCTCAGACCCCGTACCGACGGTGGCCCCCAAACCGATCGGTTGTCGGTAAAACGGGGATGGACGATCGGCTCGGCGTGGATTCGTGCCTCGGAGCAACTTGAACACGGAGGGGAGCGATAATGGTCCGCGACGACAACCTCTACTCACTGGGACTCGACGACCACGATCGACTCAATAGCGAACTCGGCGGTGGGTTTCCCCAGGGCAGTATCGTCCTCATCGAGGGCGATTACGGCGCAGGAAAGAGCGCCATGAGTCAGCGCCTCAGCTATGGCTTTTGTGAGACCGGCACCCAGGTGACGTATCTCTCGACCGAGCTGACGGTTTCGGGCTTTCTCGATCAGATGAACTCGCTGTCGTACGATATCGTCGAGCATCTCCTCAATGAGCAGCTGTTGTTTTTGCATGCCGATTTGGATTCCGGCGGGGCGCTTTCAGAGGAGGACGACGAGCGTGAGGAAATGTTGACGAAGCTGATGGATGCCGATGTAATGTGGTCGACGGACGTGATCATTCTCGATACGTTCGATTCCATCCTCCGTAACGATCCGAAGTTCGAAGCGCTCGTCCGCCAGGACGAAGAGAGCCAGGCGGCACTGGAAATCATCTCGTTCTTCCGTGATATCATTGCCAAAGGGCGGGTGATCGTCCTCACGATCGACCCCTCGACTCTCGCAGACGACGCTCTCGGGCCGTTTCGCGCCATCGCCGACGTCTTCCTCGAACTCGAAATGGTCGAGGTCGGTTCCGATGTCCGCCGACAGATCAACGTCAAACGCTTCACGGGCATGGGCGAGCAGGTCGGCGATACGATCGGGTATTCGGTGCGCTCTGGGACAGGAGTCGTCATCGAGAACCGTAACGTTGCCTGATCAACCATGTCTGATCACGGAAGTGCAACCCCGTCGGCGGAGCTCAAACGCGCCGCAGCCAATCGGCCGCACCTACAAGCGCACCTCCGGAAGTTCAAACAGATTACCGGTGAATACCCCGAGTTCATCGAGGAGGCCGATCCGGAATACGAATCCGATCGTCCGAACGTCCTCTATCCGGTTGGCGGACCAATTTACTGTCATATCTACGGCGACCTCGGACAGGACGTCAAGTACTACGCGATCGAGCCCGAACTCGATGAGACCCAACGCGAGGTGTTCGAGGACCTCAAAAACGGTCTTCTCGAGCGCAGTGTCGAGAAAAGTGCGCCGGCAGCCGACGAGGAATACGATGATCGGATCGAGGAATTACTTGATGAGCTGACGATCAGAGCCGGTGAGGAAGGAACCGGCCTCGTTGCAACGCTTCGAGAACGCCTCGCCCAGCATCGGTACACGGTCACCGACCAGACCTACGAGAACATTCGATACCGGCTGAACCGCGACATCGTCGGATATGGTCCCTTGGAGCCGGTGATGCGTGATCCGGCCAACGAGGATATTCACGTCATCGGACCGACCGAGTGTTACGTCGATCACAGCGTCTACGGCATGCTCGAAACGACGGTCGAGTTCGACTCACCGGAAACGTATGACAACTGGCTGCGCAACATGGGCGAACGCATCGGCGATCCGTTTTCCGATTCGGATCCGATCGTTGACTCGACGCTACCGGATGGCTCGCGCCTGAACGTGGTTTACTCGGACGACGTCAGCGTGAAAGGCCCGAGCCTCACGATCCGACAGGGGGACGAACTGCCGTTAACGGTGACGCAGATCACCAACTGGGGCACCCTATCGCCGGAGTTGGCCAGCTATCTCTGGTTGTGTCTGGAGAACGAACAGACGGTCTTCGTCGTCGGCGAAACCGCTTCCGGGAAAACGACGACACTCAACAGCATCATGTCCTTCATCCCCCGTGACTCGAAGATCTACACGGCCGAGGACACCGCCGAGGTCGTCCCCCCGCATGACACCTGGCAGCAGTTGCTGACTCGGGAGGGACAGGGTGACGGCGCGGCCGATGTCGAGATGTTCGATCTCGTCGCGACGGCCCTTCGGTCACGGCCCGATTACATCGTCGTCGGTGAGGTCCGGGGCGAGGAGGGGCGCATGGCGTTTCAGGCGGCCCAGACGGGCCATCCTGTCATGCTGACCTTCCACGCGAGTGATATCGTTTCGATGATCCAGCGCTTCACGGGCGATCCGATAAGCGTCCCCGAGACGTTCATCGGCAATGCCGATGTGGCCCTCTTTCAAAACCGGGTCAAGCAGGGGGATGATGTCCTCCGTCGTGTTACGAGCGTCCAGGAGATCGAGGGGTATTCGAAGGAGATGGACGGGGTCGTTACGAGACAGGTGTTCCGGTGGGATCCCGTCGAGGATGAGATCGTCTTCCAGGGCATGAACAACTCCTACGTCCTCGAGGATCAGATCGCGACGTTACTTGGATACGCGAACACCCGCGACATTTACGACGACCTCGCGTTTCGCGCGCAGATTATCGACAAAATGGTCGAGGAAAACATCCTCGGCTATCACGAGGTCAACGAGACGATCGCGAATTTCCAACGCGACGGCACCGAAGGACTGCCGTTCAACATCTATCGGGAGGAGTGAGCGCGCATGGCGACGGGCACCGGCGAGGACGAACACCGCTTGGCGGCCATCCTCGAATCGTATCGCCATCTCCCGATGCCGATCCAGCGGTATCTGCTGCTCGTAGTCCTCCCGGCGACGGTGGTGTGCGTTTCGTTGTTCGCCCTCGTGATTTTGGTGGATCTCCCGTTGATCCCCACGTTGGCGACCGTGCTCCTTGGGGTGTTGATCTTCGGGAGTGCGCTCGCCTATCCGAAGATCGAGATGGATCGCCGGCGCGTCTCCCTGGAGAACCAATTCCACCTTGCCGTGACCCATATGACCGTGTTGTCGACGACGAACATCGATCGGATGGAGGTCTTTCGGACGATTGCCGACGAGGAGGAATACGGCGAGTTGGCTCGGGAATTCCGACGCATCGTCGAACTCGTTGATACGTGGAATCAAAGTCTCGATGACGCGTGCCGTCGCCGCGCGAAGCAGGTCCCAAGCGACACGATCGCCGACTTCTTCGAGCGGCTGGCGTACACGCTCGGGGCCGGCCAACGACTGGATGCGTTTCTCCTTGAGGAGCAATCCGCGATGGTCGAGGACTACAAGACCGTCTACGAGGGAACCCTCGAGAATCTGGATGTCCTCAAAGACCTCTACCTGTCGATGGTTATGTCGATGGTGTTTGCCCTCGTCTTCGCGGTGGTGTTGCCGATCCTCACAGGCACGAATCCGACACTGACGGTGATGGCGGTGTTGGTCGTCTTCGTCTTCGTCCAAATGGGCTTTTTCGCCGCGATTCGCTCGCTCGTTCCGTACGATCCGGTGTGGTTTCAGGCGGAAGGGTACACCTCAGCCGGCGAACGCAGAGTCAGACTCGCCATGGTAGCCGGCGTCGCCGGGACGGTGCTTATAGTGGCCTTGCTTGGAGCGGTGGTCGCCGATATCGGGCCGGCGCGAGCGATATTACCTCCTAATTTGTTGCCGCGGCCGCTGTATTTGGCGGTGCCAGTGACGCCGCTCATCCTCCCTGGGCTGGCCTTTTACATCGAGGAAAAACGCATCAAGACGCGCGATCAGGAGTTCCCGAGTTTCATTCGCGCACTCGGGGGCGCCGAATCCGCCAAGCAAAGTACGACCACGGACGTATTGCGTACCCTCCGCCGGAAGGATTTCGGCCCGCTCACCGACGATATTAACGCGTTGTTTCGCCGGCTGAACATGCGCATCGACACGAAACTCGCTTGGCGACAATTCGCCGCCGAGGCGAATTCGTATTTGATTCAGAAATTCAGCGAGATGTACCTCATGGCTCGCGAAATGGGCGGTTCGCCCAAGCAACTCGGTGAATTGATCAGCACGAACATGAGCGTCGTCAATCAGCTGCGCGAACAGCGCCGCCAGGCCGCGATTACGTTGATCGGCGTGCTGTATGGCATGACGGCTGCGGCCACGTTCGCCTTTTTCATCGCCCTCGAAATCGTTCGATTATTGGCCGGGATGGATTTCGATATCGGCACCTCCGCGTTCGATTTCACCCAGCTTCTGCATACGCAGGCCTACCAAATCGAAGTGATCGAGGCGATGCTGTATCTGGTGATTCTGTTCAATGCCATGCTCTCGGCCATTCTCGTGCGGACGACTGACGGTGGGCACAAGGGCAATGCCTACCTTCACTTCGTATTGCTCACGTGGATTGCGAGTCTCACCGCCGTACTCACCTCAGTACTCATTGGCAGCTTCCTCACGATTTGAGGATGGATTCCTCGCGATATCGCAGTTGCTGAGAACTGAGACCCTTCGCTCAATCAGCCCGCAATCGCGACAAGGCGGCCGTTGCTTGCTCGGCGATGTCCGATGATTCCGTCTCCTCACGAATCCGCTTGATAGGGGCTCGCGCATCCGCGGTCCCGGCCAACCCGAGCAAGGTGATGAGGCGAGCCCGATGGAGACTCCCGGGATCGCTTTCATACAGACGCTCGATCGCTCGGGGTTCGACCAGTCGTGTCGGGCACTTCGAGAGCGACGTAATGGCGAATTCTGCGGTACGAGCGTCATCGTCTTCGAGTGCGTCGAGCAACGTGTCGACAGCGCCCCCGACGGGTGTCTGTTCGGTCAATTGCCCCAACAGCCAAATCGCTTGGCGCTTGCGAGAGTCGTGGTTTATCGAATCGGTGAGATCGATGAGCGTGTCGATCACGTCGTGTTGGACCGATCCGGCGGTTGCCGCGAGGACTGCCGATCGTACGTCATCTGTCTGATCGAGCGGGGTATTCGAGAGGACCTCGACCAGCGCAAACACGGCCATTCGATTATTGATCGCCGTTTTGTCTTCGAGGGCACCCGCAATCGGCTCGATGGCCCGCGGTGAACCGATCGCGCCGAGCGCTTCAATGGCGGCAAATCGCACGCTTTCTGTCTCGTCCTCGAGCAAGGCGGCGACCGGACCGACTGCTTCCTCCAGCTTGATCTCGCCGAGTGCGCGGGCGCACTCTGCCCTGACGCGAGCCACCTCATCGGAAAGCCCGTTCAGGAGCGGCCTAGCGGCATCTTCGAGCTCGAGTTGACCGGCGATCCGCGCGGCTCGTTCTCGAACGCGTGGATCCGAATCGTCCAAGCATTCTACGGCGAAGCGTCCGAGTTGGTTCGCCTCACAATGGCCGATACCGACCAGGCCGACCATGCGCAATTCGGGGCGGTCATGTTGAGTGAGTCGAGCGTAGGTACGGGGTGAGATGTTCGACGGCGTTTGGTCGGTTGCTCGCGCAGCCAGTCGATTGAGGTGTTTGGCGGCGAGGGTCTCGATCGCATCGATCGAGAGTGCACGGACCTGCTCGTCGGGATCGGACAGCGCATGGTCCATGAGCGTCTCGAGGACGGAGCGCTGGAGCCCCTTCTCGGTCGGGTCGCGATCAGTTGTATCCGCGAGGGCTTGGGCGGCGCGGCGCCTGACGGCGACGGCGTCAGCCGAGTCCAAAACGTCAGCGAGTCCCTGGCGATCGTCGTTTCGGGCGAGTTCGTAGACTGACATCGCGTCACTGGATCGTGGAACGCTGCTGGGCGCAGGGGATCGGACCCCTGGGGGTACTACTCATTTGACGGCCCCTGCATATGGCAAACTGAACGACCTTCGTTGTCGTCTCTTCCTATGGATGTCCCTGACGATGCGTTTCTCATTGAGAGTAGAATAGGGTCAGGTACCGTTTAAGGGTTCAGTTGCCAATCTCACAAGTGATAATGGGGTCGGTTTCTACCAGTTGTCGTTGGTTGCAACGCACACGCGTACGCGCGTGTAGGGGGTTTAAGGCAGAGGCCGGTCTAGCTTCGGGTACGATTCTATGGCTCAGGAGCGTGAGTATGCTGCCAGTCAAATCGAGGTGTTGGAAGGCCTGCAGGCGGTCCGAAAGCGCCCGGCGATGTATATCGGCACGACCGACGAACGAGGCCTCCACCATCTGGTGTACGAGGTCGTCGACAACGCCATTGACGAGGCGCTTGCAGGCTATTGTGACGCCATCTCGGTGACGATTGACGAGGATGACGTCGTTACGGTTACCGACAACGGCCGTGGGATTCCGGTCGACCCCCATGAAGAGTACGACCGACCGGCGGTAGAAGTGATCATGACGGTTCTCCACGCCGGCGGCAAGTTCGACAGCAAATCCTACCAGGTCTCCGGCGGCCTCCACGGCGTGGGGGTGTCCGTCGTCAACGCGCTGTCGGAATGGCTCGAGGTCGAGATCAAACGCGATGGCCACTTGTGGCGCCATCGCTTCGAACGGGGCGAACCTGTCGACGGAGCCTTCGAACAGGTTCGGCCGCTGGAGGACGACGAAGAGACCGGGACGATCGTGTCGTTCAAGCCCGATACGGAGATTTTCGAAACGACAGACTACGAGTACGATACCCTCGCGGTACGCCTGCGCGAGCTGGCCTTTTTGAACGCCGGGGTGACACTCGAGTTGCGCGATGAGCGCCTTGGCAACCAAGATACCTTCTCGTATGACGGTGGCCTCCGGGCGTTCGTTCGGTATCTGAACGAATCGAAGACACCGCTCCATGACGAAGTGATCTACTTCGAAGACGAACGCGAGTCGGTCCGCATCGAGGTCGCGATGCAGGTGACTGACGAACTCCAGGGTTCGATTCACGCGTTCGCGAACAATATCAATACCCGCGAAGGTGGGACTCACCTCACGGGCTTCAAGACGGCGTTGACGCGTGTCGTGAACGATTACGCCGACGATCACGGCCTCGCAGATGAGGTCGATGGCAACCTCAAAGGCGAGGACGTCCGCGAGGGACTCACCGCAGTCATCTCCGTCAAACATCCCGATCCGCAGTTCGAAGGGCAGACGAAGACGAAACTCGGCAACTCGGAGGTTCGTGGCATCGTCGAATCCGCGATGCACGACCACCTCGATACCTTTTTCGAGGAACATCCAGATGTCGCTGAGTCGATCGTCTCCAAGGCGGTTGAGGCGGCTATGGCCCGGCAGGCGGCCAAACGCGCCAAGGAGCTGACACGACGCAAATCGGCGCTGCGTTCGACGGCGTTACCGGGCAAACTCGCCGATTGCCAGACTCAGGATCCGGCCGACGCCGAGTTGTTCATCGTCGAGGGCGACTCCGCGGGCGGCTCGGCCAAACAAGCCCGCAATCCCGAGTTTCAGGCAGTCTTGCCCATTCGCGGTAAGGTGTTGAACGTCGAACGGCATCGCCTCGATCGCATCCTCGAAAACGACCAGATTCGGAACATGATCACCGCGATCGGGACGGGCATCGGCGACGAGTTCGATCTCGATAATCTACGATATGAGAAGGTTATCCTGGCGACGGATGCCGACGTCGACGGGGCGCACATTCGAACCCTCCTCTTGACGCTGTTTTATCGACACATGCGGCCGCTGCTCGAGCACGGGCACATCTTCGCCACGCAACCCCCGTTGTATCGAATCCGCTATCGCGGGGAGACCTTTGATGCGATGACCGAGGCCGAACGCGAACGCATCGTCGAAGAGGAATGCGACGGTAATCCGACCCAGGTCCAACGCTTCAAGGGCCTCGGCGAGATGAACCCGAAACAGCTCTGGCAGACGACGATGGATCCCGAGCGCCGCATTCTCAAACGGATCGACATCGAGGATGCCGCTGAGGCCGATCGGATGTTTTCAATCCTCATGGGGGATGCCGTCGAGCCGCGACGTGAATTCATCAAGGAACACGCTCCCGAGGCGGAGTGGATCGATATCTAACGATGAGTGCCGATCCACCGGATCCGACCGATATCGAGGCTCGAAGCGTCGAGTCCGTCCGCATCGAGGACGAGATGGAACAGTCCTACATCGATTACGCGATGAGCGTCATCGCCGGGCGAGCACTACCGAGTGCCAAAGACGGCCTCAAGCCCGTGCATCGGCGGATTCTGTATGCGATGCACGAGGCCGGGCTCTCGAGTGGCTCCGGGCATCGCAAGTCCTCCTCCATCGTCGGCGAGACGATGGGGAATTATCACCCCCATGGCGACCAGGCCATCTTCGATGCGCTAGTGCGGATGGCGCTGTAGTTCTCGATGCGGTTCCCGCTCGACGACGGCCAGGGCGACTGCGGGTCGATGGACGACGATCCGCCGGCGGCGATGCGCTATACCGAGGCGCGGATGGCCCCGATTGCCGAGGAGTTGTTGGCGGATCTCGAGAAGGACACCGTCGATTTCCAGCCGAACTACGACGATCGCCTGGAGGAACCGTCGGTCTTGCCGGCCAGTTTCCCGAATTTGCTGGTCAACGGCTCCTCCGGCATCGCGGTGGGGATGAGTACGAACATCCCGCCACACAATCTCGGCGAGATCATCGACGCGACGATCGCGCTCATCGAGGAGCCGTCGCTGACGGTCTCCGACCTCATGGAGTATGTGACCGGTCCGGATTTTCCAACTGGCGCGGAGATCGTCGGGCGGGAAGATATCCACGAGGCATACCACACGGGCCGCGCCCGCCTCAAAGTCCGAGCCCGGTATGAGATCGAACGACGTGACGCCGACCGGGACCGGATCGTCATCACGGAGGTACCATATCAAACCAACAAGGCCCGCCTCGTCGAGCGCATCGCCGAAAACGTCAATGACGGCCGTATCGAGGGGATCACCGACCTGCGCGATGAGTCAGATCGCAGTGGCGTGCGGATCGTCATCGAGGTGAGTCGTGATGCCGTCACCGACGTGGTCGAGAACAAATTATTGGAACACCACCTCGAACAGACGTACTCCTACATCAGTCTCGCGTTGATCGACAGCGAACCCCGCGTGCTCGATCTCAAGGAGGCGCTCCAGGCGTACATCGATCATCGCCTCGAAGTGGTCCGTCGCCGCAGCGAATTCGATCTCGGCGAGGCGAAGGATCGGGCGCACATCCTCGAGGGGCGGTTGCATGCGCTCGAACATACCGACGCCGTCATCGAGACGATTCGCGATAGCGAAGATCGCGCGACGGCACGATCACGACTCCAGGAGGAATTCGATTTCTCCGAGGCGCAGGCCGAGCACGTCGTTCGGATGCAACTCGGGAGCCTCACGTCGATGGAAGTGGCCGAAGTTGAAGAGGAGTACGCCGAGGTGTCCGAAGAGATCGAATACCTCGAATCCATCCTGGCCGATGAGGCGAAGCTTCGACAGGTCGTCATCGACGAGCTCCAAGAGATCAACGCCGAGTACGATGACGAGCGACGCACCGCCATCGTCGAACGCAGCGAACGCCTCAGTAACGCCGATCTCATTCCAGAGCGAGACGTCCTCGTGGCCGTCACTGCCGAGGATTACGTCAAGCGGATGGATGCGGACACCTTCGAGGCCCAAGGTCGTGGCGGGAAGGGGTTGATCGGCGGCGACGTAAAGGAATCAGACCGGGTGACGATCCTCGAGCGGGTGCACAGTCACGATCGGTTGCTGTGCTTTACCGATGCCGGGACGGTCCACGAACGCACCGCCTTCGAGTTGCCGGAGTTGGGCCGCACAGCCCGCGGGCGCTCGTTCGTGAACGTCCTCGACGTGGATGACGAGTCGGTCACCGCCATTCTTCCTATCCCCGAAGATGTGGAATACGTCACCCTAGTGACGGCCCAGGGCTATGTCAAACGCCTCGATATCGAAGCCTTCGACAACGTGTTACAGCCGGGCATCATCGCCGCCGACCTCCCTGAGGACGACCGGATCGTCGACGCCGTTGCTTCGACGGGGACGGCCGATGTCCTCCTGTCGACGGCGAACGGGATGACGATTCGTTTCGACGAAACGGAAGTGCGCCCGATGGGTCGCACCGCACGCGGTGTCGGCGGGATCGACCTCGAGGGCGATGATCGGGTCATCTCCGCCGTGGCCGTCGAATCGGGGACGGACTGTGACCTGTTGACCATGACGGAACGCGGCTACGGCAAACGCACGCCACTGTCGTCGTACCGCCGGCAATCGCGATACGGGAAAGGGCTCATTGACATCAAAACCGGCGGCCGGAATGGGACGGTTGTCGCCACAGCGCCGATCACTGACGGCGAGGACCTCGTCATCATGAGCGAGCGTGGACAGATTCTGCGAACACCCGCGACGGAGATTTCGCGCTCCGGGCGCAACACGATGGGTGTGACGATTATGGACCTCGAATCAGGCGATGCAGTCGCCGGTCTCACGACCGTCGCCCACGAGTGAATCACCCACCGTCTTCGGTGGCTGGAAAGACGCGTTTGCCGAAGGCTGAGGCAGCGAGTTCACAGGCCAATTCAGCGGTTTCGTTCGATCGATCGAGTATCGGATTGACCTCGACGATTTCCATCGAGCGAAGCCCATCTCGGGGGACGGCTTCGGCGAGGTACTCCATCGCTGTATGTGCTTCGCGATAGCTCACGCCGCCCCGGACGGGTGTCCCGACGCCAGGGGCCTCGTTCGGATCGAGCCAATCCATGTCGAGACTGACGTGAATATCGGTCCCATCGGCTGTTGCAACCTCGATCGCCCGGCGGACGACCGAAGCCATCCCCTGGCGGTCGATGTCAGTCATGGTAAAGACGGTGACCGGGCTGTCAGACAGCGCCGTTCGTTCCGTCTCATCGAGTGAGCGCGTGCCCACGAGGGCAACCTTCTCGGGATTTAGCGCCTTGGCGGCTGCCCACGGTCGGTCAGCGAAGTCGCCGCGACCGAGTACGGCGGCAAGGGGCATGCCGTGGATGTTGCCGCTTGGCGTGGTAGCCGGAGTGTTGAAATCGCCATGCGCGTCGAACCAGATGGCACCGAGTTCTCCCCGCGTCGCGCTTCCCGCGATTGTCCCAATGGCGATGGAGTGATCTCCTCCGAGGACGAGGGGAATCTCTTCTTCCTCCAGGACTCGTTCTACCTGTTCGGCGAGGCGCGAGCAGAATTCGGCCGTTTCCTCACGGTGGCGCATCCTGGGAGTCTCAGCGGCATTCTCCGCCCGCGATCGAGATCGCGCGATCCGCGGTGCGCGCACGTCACCGCGATCGCTCCACTCGACTTTCGCCTCCGTGAGTGCATCAGTCAACCCGCCATACCTGATCGCTGACGGGCCCATGTCGACGCCGCGCCGGTTGGCGCCGAAGTCCGTCGGCGCTCCGAGA
The DNA here is from genome assembly GCA_964579125.1 of uncultured Halobacteriales archaeon. GTDB lineage: Archaea > Halobacteriota > Halobacteria > Halobacteriales > SKSH01 > CAZOFG01. The sequence goes on from CAZOFG010000010.1 coordinate 50,697, forward strand.
ATCGAGACGGGTCGCATCAGTACGGCGGTTCGCGGGGGGCCTACAAGAACGCTGTCACCCGCGAAGCCGGTGTTCGTTCGACAGATAGGGTTCACATACCCGAGCCAACCCCTCCTCGAAGTCGATGGTCGGCGTCCATTCGGTGGCGCTGGTCAGCTTCTCGATATCGGCGCAGGTGTGGCTGACGAAGACGTCCTCGTCGATCGGATTGTCGACGTATGTCGGTTCGATATCGGTCTCCAGCAGTTCGTTCAACCGCTCCACCACCTCGTTCGCCGTGTAGCGTTCCCCGGTCCCGACGTTGTATCGACCGGTGGCGTCCGCATCGATGACTGCCTCCACTGCCGCGACGACATCATCGACGTGGATGAAATCCCTCGAATGTGTGCCATCGCCATACACGACAGGTGGCTCCCCGTTCGCGATGACATCGGCGAACTGGGCGATAATGTTCGCGAACTCGTCTTTGTGCGCTTCGTTGCCGCCGTACCCTTGATACACTGAAAACGGTCGAAGTCCCGTCATCGCCATATCGTAGTGGGCGCTGAAGTACTCGGCATACCGTTCGCGCGCGAGCTTCGAGGCTTCGTAACCCGTCGAGGCCGTGATATCCGTCGACTCCGGCGTCGGCTCGGTTTGATCGCCATAGACGGAGGAGGTTGATGCGTAGACGATCCGGTCACAGCCGTCGTTTCGGGCCTGCTCGACCACGTTCACGAATCCCTCGACGTTAACCGCTGCTCCCGTGGTTGGATCCTCCTCGTGCATCGCATAGGTCGATTTCGCGGCGAAATGGACGACGACGTCTACATCCGTCGGGAGATCAGCCTCCAAAACGGATCGTTCGTGAAATTCGACCTCGTCGATGAGGTTATCCGTCCGACCGAGGGAGAGGTCATCGACGACGATCACCTCGTTGTCCTCGGCCCAGGTATTCGCGATGTTCGACCCGATGAACCCCGCGCCACCGGTGACCAACACGCGCTGTCCGTGCATACCCGAATGGGATCGTCGCGGGGTGTTAGGCATACCGACTTGGAGCGGGATCGTGCCCGGTGCGTCGGGATTATATACGCGCCGCTGGTATATCGACAAAATGTCCTCCATCGAGCTGTCACCGAGTCAACGATCCATTTTGAGCGCCTTGGTGACACTTCACCGCGAACGAGATGCAGCCGTCAAAGGCGAGACGATTGCCCAGGAGGTCGATCGCAATCCCGGAACGATTCGCAATCAGATGCAGAGTCTCAAAGCCCTCCAGCTCGTTGAGGGCGTTCCGGGGCCCAAAGGCGGCTACAAGCCAACACCGGCCGCGTTCGAAGCCCTCGACATTCAGGACATGGACGAACCGGCGCGGGTGCCGGTGCGCCGGGCTGGGTCGACCATCGAGGACGTGAACGTCTCACGGATCAACTTGACGTCTGTGCACCATCCTGAGCTGTGTCGCGCCGAAGTGCATGTCCGGGGCTCAGTTCGTGACTTTGCTGAGGGAGAGCCACTTGCGATCGGTCCGACACCGCTTTCACAGCTGCTCATTCGCGGTTCGGTGGATGAGGTGGTCCCGACGGACAATTTGCTCATACTCGAAATCGACGAGATGGTGGCCCCGGCCGCGGACGACGATCTCTGAGTCAGTCAGTCGCGATCAGGCAATTCGCACCTCAATGTACGGTTCCTACAGTTCGACGCCACTAGGGGTAAGGCTGTGATTCGATAAGAGGCTCCCTTCGCGATTATACACGAGGAAGGTGTCTTTCTCGTAAACCTGGATTGGCTCATCCTCGACGCTGAAAGTAATCTCGTAGCCTGTCGGGTTGTCGGTACTTGCTTCCAGATAGCGCCGGGCGGCCCGAATAAACTCGAGGATATCTTCTGCTTCGGCATTGAGTTCGAGGAGATACTCACCGGTGAAGCGATGCGTGACACTCACCACGCCAGTCGGAGATGGGTCATCAAGCGGCGTTTGGAGCCGGTAGCCCACATCGAGTTCGTCGCCCGTCAGGGCCGTACCGTCCTCGGTGTGCAAGGCGGAGTGAAGCGCGTCGGTTGGGCCGTCGTATCGGATCGTCAACGACGGCTGTTCGGGGGAGGCGTCTCCATCGACCCAATCGATGTTGGCGATTTCTAGGGTGAAATAGTCACGCTTCATCCGCTAATGTTGGCTATGTGGCCCGGTGCTATGAACGTAACGACGATACGAGGGGTTGTCTCGGGGTTTTCCTCCGGCATCAAGATCGATAAGTTGGTAGGGTTCACCGCCTCGTGATGATGCAGGCGCACCCCATGGTTGAGGACCTGCCCAGCGACCCCGCTGCGGTCCGCGCAACATACGAGGCCATCGCAACGGACTTCGCACGAACCCGCCAGCAGCCGTGGCCGGCCGTGACGTCCTTTCTCGAGGGACGCGAGGCTGTGGTCGGCCTTGATCTCGGCTGTGGAAACGGCCGACATCTCCCGATACTGGCCGAGAATGCTCGGTGGAGCGTCGGCCTCGATTTGAGTCGGTCGTTGTTGCGCATCGCCTCACGGGATATTCGCCCAACTGACACACTGCTCGTCGAAGGGTCCGCAGATCACCTCCCATTACGGGCTAATACGATCGGGCTCGCGATCTTCGTCGCAACGTTACATCATCTCCCTTCGAAGGATCGCCGGGTCGACAGTCTGAACGAACTGGCCCGTGTGCTTGCACCTGACGCGCCGGCGTTGATCGGTGTCTGGAGTGTCACTCACGACCGCTTCGAATACGAAACTGCCACCGAAACCACCGTTGAGTGGACGTTACCGAACGGGCGGACGGTGCCTCGGTACTATCAGCTCTATGACCGACCTACCTTCGAGGCTGAGCTTGCTGCGAGCGACCTTTCGATCAGGCGGTCCTGGCTTGAGGCGGGCAATCATTATGCCGTCGTCGAACCCGCTGTCAAACAACAATCCCCATAACCTCCGGGGCGCAATCTCGACGCGTGCGCCGGTGGTCTAGTGGTAGGACCTGAGCCTTCCAAGCTCATGGCCCGGGTTCAAATCCCGGCCGGCGCATCGAAACGAGGGAAATCAGCCGGTCGCTGCGGATGTCGTCATGACCCACGCACTATCAATGGACCTCGTGATTACGAGTGAACCGGGCGCTCCAGGCGAGGTGTCACTCTCCCCCGAGGCGTTCCCATATGCGGGCAAATTCGGGCGACGCGAGACCGGCACGGCGATCGTCCAGGAGGATGGAACGGTTGTCGGCGCAATCGCTTTCTCGCCGGATCGGACAAATGAACGCCGCTGTCGGATTCGGTACGTGGCGGTCCATCGGACCCGACAGGGCGAAGGGATCGCTCCACGGCTGTTGGCTGACTTCGCCGAGACCGTTCGAGAGGACGGGTGTGAGTCCGTCGCGATTATCACCACCACACCTTACGCGTTCGTGGCGGCCATCAGAGGCGGCTTCCACTATACGGGCG
>CAZOFG010000011.1:0-49754 GCA_964579125.1 uncultured Halobacteriales archaeon
TCCACGGCGCGAACCGCCTCGGTGGGAACGCCCTGCCCGAGCTGATCGTCTTCGGGGGGCGTGCCGGCCGACATGCCGCCGGCGAGGACCTCGGAGAAGCCGAGATAACACGCGGCCGATCAGCCGACGCGAGCGCGTGGGAAGACACGACCCCGGTCGAACTCGGCCCCGATCGAACCACGGCAGCGACCGTTGCCGACACGGCAGGGGACGCCATACTCGAGACAGCACTCGATGAGGAAGCGAATCGACTCGAGCGACTCCGAGAGACCGAAGGTGGCGTGCATCACTCGACGATTCGGGCGGAGCTGCAGGAGACGATGACGGACCACCTCAACGTGTTTCGCGAACCTGATGGGATCGAACGCGCCCTCGAAGACCTCCAGTCGATTCGCGCTGCCTATGAAAACGTCTACGTCGATGACGACACGAAGACGTTCAACACCGATCTGCTGCAGGCGATCGAGACGCGGAACCTGATCGACGTCGCCGAGACGATCGCCATCGGGGCGCTCGTTCGCACCGAGTTCCGGGGGGCTCACTGGCGGGCAGATCACCAGACCCGCCGCGATGACGCCTGGCTCAGACACACGTTCGTTTCCTGGGAGCAGGGATCGCCGGCGGTCTGGTTCAAGCCGGTACTTCTCGAGGGCGAACGGACCTACGAACCGAAAGAACGCAGCTACTGAGCGACCGGAACGCGCTCGCCGACACGATCGACGATGGCCTCCTCGTCATAGGCCTCCTCTTCTTTGTCGTAAATCAATTCGCCGTCGACGCTGACTTCGAAGACGCCGGCTTCGCCAGTTTCCAGCGTGACGCCGTCGACATCCTGGCCGAATCGATCGAGAATCGTTCGCTGCAGGTCGATGGCCTGGTCGAGGTGTCCACACGGCACGCAGTACTCGATGGTGACTTCCGTCATAGCTATATACAAGTTTGAAGTCAACCGGGTTAAACCCTCGTGCCGCGGCAACGATTGACCGGACGGCAGTCGATACGCTAAAAACAGTGCCTCCGAAACCAGTAGCTCAGACCTACACGCTCAATGGATTCGATCGTTGATCACATCGGTGCGCCGGCAGCCGAGGTGGATCGGTCGGGTACGCAACCGACCGTAGTGTCCGTAAACACGGCCTTCCAGGATGTGTTCGGTCTTTCCTCGATTGACGTTGAGGGGACCCCATTGGCGACACACCTCGTCCCTAGCGGGGGGGACCCCCTTCCCGGCGAGGACGCTGCGGGAGCAGACATCGATCCCCCAATTGTCGAGCGACAGGCCACAACAGGCGCTCAACCGTTTTACGTTCTCACCCCGCCATCGAATCCACCGAGTGATCGTGGCATTCTGGTGTACGTGCCACAAGAGAACCTCGGAGCGGATCAGACAGACGCGACAGCCGTCGCGACCCGAGTTCACGAACTCCAACGCGTCGCTCGGGAATTAGGCACGCTCGAAGACGAACAGGCGATCCTCGATCGCGCGGTCGCCGCAGCCAACGACCTTCTCGCGTTCGAAGCGTCGGTCATCGGCCTCATCGACGACGATGCCTTCGTCCACAGGGCCAGAATCGGCGAGTTTGAAGACACCCCTCGACGCATCGAGATTGCCGATCTTGAGGAACGCGATTACGAAGTCTCCGCCTTGACCGCGATCGAGTCGGGCGAACCAATCGTTCGAAACGATATCGGAGAGCAAAGCCCCTTTGGCTCCTTATTGACGGTCCCACTCGGCGAGATGGGCGTATTCCAGGCCGCCGATGACGAACCACAGGCCTTCTCGGAAGTCGACGTCCAACTGGCTGAGATCCTCGTCTCCATCGTCACCGAGGCATTGATTCGACGCGAGTCGGAAGCAACCCTTCGAGCTGAGCGGGACCGCTTCGCCGCGTTGTTCGATCACATCCCCGATCCACTCGTCGCGATCGAAGTCGACGGTGACGCCGCCACCATCTCGGATGCTAATGCCGCCTTTTGCGAAGCGTTCGATGGCAGCGACATCACCGGACGAGACTTACACGACGTTATCGATGACGGAGGCGATCACGCGCCGTGGCTCGATACACCGACAACCGAAGAGGCCACGGAACTCGAAATCGATGACGCCGATGGGACGCGAACATTTCTCACGAGAGTCATCGACATCGGAGAGACAGCGCCGCATCAACGCTTCGTCGTCTTCACTGACATTACGCAGCGACGCCGCCTAACCGAACGGCTACGTGATCGTACGGAGAAATTCCAGGAACTGCACCACGTCGGGACTGAACTTGCCACGTGCGAGACGGCCGATGAGATTTTCGAACTCACCGTCTCCGCGCTCGAGGACATCCTTGCGTTCGACGTCTGCACGATCGACACCGTCGAAGGCGAGGAACTCGTCCAACGGGCAACGGGTTCGGGCGTCACATCGGAGGATACTCGCTCCTCGGTTCCCATTTCACACGACACCTCGCTCGCTGCGGAAACGATTCGGACCGTCGAATCGATCGTCATCGAAGACGCCGATACCGAACTCGAGGACGAAATGCCGGGGCCATATCGGTCGTTGATGAGCGTCCCGATCGACGGCTACGGCGTCGTCCAGGTCGCCCACGAGGAGCCAGGTGTGTTCGACGGTCGCGACCTCGAGTTGCTTGAGTTGCTCGTCGCCCATGTGCGCGAAGGGTTGAACCGGGTCGTCTCCGATCGCGCGCTCCGGCGGGAACGAGACAAATTCGCGGGGTTGTTTACCAACATTGCCGATCCGATCGTCGAGGCCTCATTTGTCGATGGTCGCTCGATCGTCACGGATGTCAATCCGGCCTTCGAGGACACCTTCGGGTACGAAGAACACGAAACACTTGATCGACCCCTCAACGAATTGATCGTCCCGCCAGCTGCGCAGGATGAATCGGACTCGATCGCGGATCGCGTCGCTGCGGGCGAACCGGTCGAACGTGAGGTAACCCGTCGAACGGCGGACGGGACTCCCAGGCAGTTCTTGTTGCGGTCGGTCCCCCTCGAACTCGATGACAGTTCCGTTACCCACTACTTCATCTATACCGATATCACGGAGCAAAAATACCTGGAACAGGAGCTTAAAGCCCGCAACGAGAAGATTCAACAACTTCTGGAGGTCGGGAGCGAGCTCTCAGCCATCGACGACGAGAAAACGCTCTTTGAGCGGGCCATCAAGGCGGCTGAATCGGTCCTCGCACACGATATCTGTACGATCGACACGGTGGAAGACGACACCCTCATCCTCCGTGCAACGAGTACGGAAATGGCCCAAGAAGAGGCCACCGAACGCATCGATCTCGAGACGACGGACCCCGAGGAGAGCCTCGCAGTGCGAACGCTGGACAGCGGCGAATCGATCGTCAATATCGATGCGGAACAAGCCCCCTATCGGTCGATTTTGAGTATCCCGATCGATTCGGTTGGGATCTTTCAGGTCGGGCTAGATTCAGATGAGGGGTTAGACGGGGCCGAGATCGAACTCACCGAATTGTTCGTGGCCCACCTCGGAGAGGCCATCAAACGACTACGATCCGAACGAGCCCTGCGCCAAGAACGCGATAAATTCGCCACCCTCTTCGAAAACGTTCACGACCCCGTGGTCGAAGCCACCTTTCGTGACGGTCGGCCCGTCGTCGAGGCGGTCAATACCGCCTTCGCCGAAACCTTCGGATACGAACAATCGGACATCAGCGGCGAGTTTCTTGACGAATTCATCGTCCCTGAAGGCCAATTGGACGAAGCCAACCAGATCAACGCCGAGGTCCGTGAATCCACCACTGTCGAAGCCGAGGTTCGCAGACAGACCCCTGACGGATTGCGCGATTTCCTGCTTCGAACTGTGCCGTACGGGTCAACCGGTGACGAACCGCGGGTGTACGCGATCTACGTGGATATTACCGAACAGAGCGAACGCATTAGGAAACTCCAGCGTCTGCATGCTGCGACGCGGGCCCAACTTGAAGCAACCGAGACTGACAGCATTCTCGAACTCTTGCACGCGACCGCAGCGGAACTGTTTGCGACTGACGCGGTGGAGTTGTTTGAGGCCGCGCCGGGAGGTGATCTGTGGCAGAGCCGCGACGAACCGACCCGGACGATCCCGCAGAAGGCGATCGAACGAACGGAGACCGATGAGGACGCGATTATCCGACTCGAAGACCCGCCAGATGTCGTTCTGGACGCTTCAGATGGTGAAGCCGGGAGGTGCATCGTCGTCCCGATTGAAGACGAACTTATCCTCGTGATCTCGCTTTCGGCCGATGGAACCTTCGATGATTACGATCGAACCCTTGCCGCGAACCTCGGAACGGCGACGGCCTCGGCGTTGCAACGGACGCGGCGCGAGGCCGCCTTGCGCGAGCGGGAGGAGGAACTGGCCGACCAGAACGAACGGCTCGATCAGTTCGCGAGTATTATCTCACATGACCTCCGGAATCCGCTCAATCTAGCCGAAGGCCACCTCGAGCTATATCGTGAAACAGGCGAAGAGGACCACCTCGAGGCCGTCGAACGGGGGCATAACCGGATGAACAAACTCATCGATGACGTCTTGACGCTCGCCCGGGAAGGCCAACGCTCCATCGAAGTGGAACCGATCGAGGTCGCGGCATTGGCTCGGGAAGCGTGGGCAACGATCAACCCCCCAGCGTCGGCGACCCTCCAGGTCGATGCCCTTGATGACGCTCGCATCGAGGCAGATCGGAGCCGAATGACACAAATCTTCGAAAATCTGTTTCGCAATGCCGTCGAGCACAGCGGCGATGACGTAACCGTCGCCGTCACCCTGTCCGATGCAGTGCTCGCGATCGAGGATGACGGCCCCGGTATCGATCCGGATGATCGAGACAACGTCTTCGAAACCGGCTACACGACCGATTCCTCCGGAACCGGCCTTGGCCTCAGTATCGTCCACGAATTGGCCAATTCACATGGCTGGTCGGCCAGGATTACCGACGCCCAGACCCTCGAAGGAGCCCGCATCGAACTCGTCGGCGTCGACCAGGTGGAATGAGGACTGATTCAGGCGCTACTCGTCGCCGTAAACGTGAGGGTGTTCATATCGGCAGTCACGTGATTTGGATCGGTGGTATCGAATTCAATACCGATCGAGGCCGTGTCGCCGACAGCGAGATTCATCTCGGTCGCACTCGGTGAGGTCCCCTCGTACACAGTCACGTTCGCCAGACTCGGCCCGCCGTCGATCGAAGGCGTCACGGTGAGCGTCACCGCTGACGCCCCGTTGTTCGTCGCCTGAATCACGTCGTGATATCGGGTCACGCCGCCGTCGTTGATCGGTACCCCCGTGAAATCCAATGTCAACAGCCCATCTGCGTTGAGTGAGGCGATCGACGGTTGTTCGGTGTCCGTTCGATTCGGGTGCGGTTCGAGGGTGAGAGCGCCGTTTGCATCACCTTCGACGGCAACGGTCACATCGCGATCGACTTCGACCATGTCGAACGCACCGGTCGCACCGGCTGTTGCGAGGCCAATGATCGTTCCCCCAGCAATCGTGATCAGCGTGCGTCGTGGTAGTGCCATGCTGGACGGTGCGATACCTGCGGTCTCGGTTATGAACCTGTGTCGAGCGACGGTGGTGTCGACTTGAACCATCGACCACCGACCTCGGTATACAGTGTCCCGTCAGACGTTTCGAGAATTGGCCGATCGTTTGTTCGTGCCATCGTGACGAGACTCCCGGTCCGCTCGAGCTCCGTCGTCGGTTCGTCGGTTGGGTGATCCGCAACCGCATGAATACGATCACGATACCGCCATCGGACAGCTCGTTCCTCGAGACGAGTGAGCGTGGCTGGCCTCGGTGAGAGGCCGCCCCGACGCTTGATCAGACCAAGCCCACCGAGCCCGACAAGACCGACTGCAAGGCCAGCCATCGACCACGTCGGAGGCGAGGTTCGGGTATCGGTTTCGCGAGGCTGTGTGTGCACGTCCGTCCCCGTAATGGCCACGACCGTATCGGTGACCGACAGCGAAATACGTCCCCGATGGATACGCGATTTCGCCTCGTTCGACCCCGTAGCTGCAATGTCGATGCGCACGTTCGGCAGCCCACTGAGGTCGGGAACCCGTTCTACCACGTTGGTGACTCGCTGACGGATGTGAGATGCATTCAGAGGCATCGACACGGTCGCTGGAGCGTCCGACCCCTCACGCATCGATTGTGCTGTGAAGATCGACTCGCGATACTGCCACCGAGGTTCCCCGTCTCGGCCGTTAGTGACGACGAGTGTGCCAGTGAACTGCACCGATCCCATCGCGCTCGACGGATTCCTGTGCAAGCGAATTGTGGCATTCACCGCCTCCGGACCTGGCCCCTCCCGCAGCATGGTTCGTCCCGTCGAAAAGGTACCTGGTAATCCCTCGACTGAGGTGGGCTCCGCGCCGGCGACATCGATCGACATGTGCTCCGACGTGGGAGCGTCCTCCCCACCTTCGAGTCCACCGACGAACACGAGTGCGCTCACAACCGTCACCATCACACCGAGTATCGCGATGACCCGAGCATGCTCGATCACGAGTAATCGAAGCCAGCTCGCGAAATCATCCGATGGATTCATCGACCACGCCACCCCGAAAGACACGTCAATCCGCCAGTGAGCGTCGCTACGATGGCACCGCCAGTCGTCACTCCAACGCCGAGTGCGGGAGCGGGCGCTCCTACCAACGCGACGATGCGCCCGAGCGCTGGTGGCATCCATCCGAAGAGCAGCCGTGCTCGTTCGCTTGATGACACTGGGGTTCCCTCGCCGGGCCACAACGTCGTCACAGCCGGTCCGCTGGCCCGATCAACCACGAGCGTTCGGGGAATCGGTGCCTGGTTGACGATGGATCCACTCGACCCGTGAGGAACCGTCGCTGAAACGAGGAGTGCGCTCAGAACCACCACACCCAGGATACTCACAGCAATCCACCCCCACGACAGGGAACTCATTCCCGCTCGCGTTGTGACCATGGCGAACACGATAGCAACCCCGAACCCGAGCAGCCATTGCCGGCCAACTCCGATATCGGGGATAATTGACGCCGGAAGCGCCACTGGGGTGTCGCCGACGGTCGGGACGATCCCGACGATGTCGTTTTTGCCAAGCGGCGCAATTCCACGAGCCTGATCCAGAAACGGGTTGGCATCGCCGGCTGTGAGGAATCCGGATGGCGTGCGTTCCACGATCCGGTGCGTCATAAACCGACCACCGGTTTCGAAGACGACGATATCGCCGACCTCCACGCCACCGAGCAGCCATGGCGGGAGGGCGAGGAATCGATCCCCTGCGGCCAACGCCGGTTCCATACTCCCGGAGGCGACCTCCCCGATCGGTATTGGCCGTCCCGTGAGGGCCAACACGACCACCACGATCGCCGCCCCGGCTACGGTGACTACTCCGGAATGCGACATCGGTCCCAACTCACAATACCTCTCGAAGTGATCCAGTGCGCGGCCATGCGGCGCGCGATTGGCGCTTGCTTCGGCTTAGGGTTGTGGCCCCTGCGATCGAGACGGGATCACTTATGTGGACACTCGGCGCGTGTCCAACGCACATGAGCGAACGTGATCGGATCTCCTTTGGCACCGACGGATGGCGCGACCAGGTTGAGGCCTTCACACCTGTCCGAGTCAAGGCCGTCGGCGATGCGGTTGCGCAGTTATTTCGCGATCGCGGGCATGGAGACCGACCGGTCGCGGTTGGCTTCGACGCGCGTGAATCGTCGCCGAGAATCGCAGAGACACTGGCCCAGCGATTCGAACGTGCCGGTTTTGATGTTCGGGTCGCACAACGGGACTGCCCGACGCCCGCCGTCGCATCCGAAATCGAGCGCAAGGCGTGGGCCGGCGGCGTAATGGTCACGGCATCGCACAACCCGCCAGCGTTCAACGGTATCAAAGTCATCCCCACAGGCGGCGCCCCTGCACTGCCCGAGACGACCGATGCGATCGAGTCGTTGATCGACCAGCAGGCTGCTCCTGAAAGGCACGACGGTGGTTCGGTCGCGGATTACGATTTCATCACACACCACGTAGCTCGTATCACCGACGCGATCGATGCGGATCTCTCGGGCACGACCATCGCCTACGATGCGATGCACGGCAGTGGCCGTGGCGTCACTGATCGTGTGTTGCGGGACCTCGGCGCCGAAGTCGAGGTGCTTCGGTGCACCCGAGAAGCCGAATTCGGTGGAACGAATCCAGAGCCCACCGCGGAGAACCTCGAGACCCTCCATGAACGGGTCGCATCAGGTGCCGTCGACCTCGGACTCGCGACCGATGGCGATGCCGACCGTATTGCCGCCGTCACGCCCGATGGCCTCGTCAACGCGAACAAGCTCTTCGCGCTGATGTACGAAGAACTTCTGGAGCGAGCGGCGGGTCCAGCGGTCCGCACGGTCTCGACATCGTTTCTCATCGACCGAATCGCTCACGCCCATGACGAATCGGTCGTCGAAACCGCGGTCGGCTTTAAATGGGTCGCCGAGGCGATGGCTGAGCACGATGCCCTCATCGGCGGGGAAGAAAGCGGCGGATTCACTGTCCGTGGGCATGTCCGGGAGAAAGACGGCCCCTATGCCGGAGCGCTACTCGCCGCTGCCCACCATAGCCGACCGCTTCCTTCGCGGCTGGACCAAATCGCTGACACATACGGAGAGATTCACCAGCGAACGCACAGCATCGATTGCCCGCAGGAGGTGAAACAGCCGTTGCTCGAACGCATTCAAGCTCAGCCGCCCGAGGAGCTCGCAGGAACCCCCGTGACGGATACCAACGATGTCGATGGGCTGAAATGCCTCCTCGAGACCGGGTCCTGGCTGCTCGTCAGGCCCAGTGGGACGGAGCCGAAATTTCGCATCTACGCGGAAGCCGACAACCAAGCGGCCGTCGATTCCCTCATCGAAGCCGGGGTCGATATGCTCGATCGCCATCGAGCCTCGATCGATGCGTAACTGGGCTACAATCCCCACCTATATCTGGCATGACGCCGGCGCGTAGCACATGATCGAAACCCTCGCGGCCGAGATTCGGGATCTGCCCGACTTGGCCCTCGCCGGGGTGATCTTTGCGGCTGCAGTGCTTGTGGCCTGGACGATCGTTATTAGCGGCCGCTTCCTTTTGCGACGGACGGAGTGGAAATACGGGTCTATCGTGCTTGAGGAGGTGTACGCCCCGCTGTATCTCTCGGCTGTCCTGATCGGTCTCTATACCAGCTCCCGGGTATTCGATCCCGCGAACGCCCGGTTTCTGATTGGGTCGGTCGCGCTGACGATCGTCGTGTTGCTCTGGACACGGGCGTGTATTCGCATCGGTTCGCGTGTGATCGATGCGCACCAACCCGAGGATGAGACAGTCGATTTCGGACCCATCATGGAGAACTTGCTGACGATCGTCTTGATCCTCTTCGCGTTCTTCTCGCTTTTTCAGATCTGGCAGATCGACATCACGCCGATTCTTGCCTCCGCCGGTGTGCTCGGGATCGTCCTCGGGTATGCCGCCCGGGATTCGATCGCGAACTTCATCGCTGGAATCTCGCTATATTTCGATCGAACCTTCGCGGTCGGTGACGTCATCCAGTTACCCTCTGGCGAGCGGGGTACCGTCGTAGATATCTCGATCCGGTCGACGACTCTGCTTACGCTCGATAACATCACCGTTACCATTCCGAACTCGGAGTTCAACAGCCAACAGGTAACCAACGAATCCGCCCCCCAACGCCGCCGACGAATGCGGCTCGATGTCGGGGTCGCGTACGGCTCGGATCTCGATGACGTCGAGGAGGCACTCTTGAGCGCGGCCGAACAGACCGATAGCGTTATGGACTCACCCACGCCGAAGGTTCGCTTTCGCGAATTCGCCGATTCGGCAATCAAGGCGCAGTTACAATGTCATATCGCGCATCCAGCGACCATGGAACGGGCGCGGGACGAGCTGGTTCGTGGTATCAACGCCGCCTTCAAAGAGCACGGTATCAAAATCCCGTTCCCACAGCGCGAGCTCACCTTCTTCGAGGCCGGGAATACGGTTCGGGTCGAAGGCGAACCCTATGGAACGCTCGATGACACGGACGCCGAAGAGTGAGCCCTACGGCGCCCCGACGATAACCATCTGTCCGTCCTCCTCGAAGCGGAGCTGGCGCGAGGCCGTGGGTGGAACGCGAATCGCATCACCCGCCTCGAGCGAGACGGAGTCACCTTCGACATCGATCGTCGCCGCCCCGTTCAGGAGGAGGTATACTTCCTCGTGGCCTTCCCCCGCGTGATCGTGTGCCATCCCTTCCCAGCCCGCGTCGACATCGACGACCGTAATCCCGAGTTCGTCACAGCCCAACGCATCTCGGAGGAAATACATTCCTGGCGCCTTCGGATCGACTCGCTCGTAGTTCGTCGTCTCGTACGACATTTCATCCCCCAATACCGCCAGCAGCCACTAACCGGTTTCGAAGCGTCAACAAGCCGATATCGGGCTTAATTCGACGCGCTCGCTTCTTCACTCCCAGCGTCGACCTCGCCGGCGAGGCGGCGTTCGGCCGCATCGCGGTCTTCCGGATACCCGATGTCATAGCGCCACCCCTCCATCCGGATGGCGTCGATCGTTCGGCCCGACTGAATGAGCAAATCGATCGCCTCGGAGAGTTCGTACTCGCCGCGATTCGACGGCTGCACCAAATGACAGGCATGGAAGATGGCTGGGGTAAACGTGTAAAATCCCGTCATGACGAGGTTCGTCGGTGGCTCGTCTGGCTTTTCGATCACCTCGACGATCTCGCCGTAATCGTTGGTGTCACAGACTCCATACCGGGACGCATCATCGTACGGGACTTCCTCAACCAGGAAGGCGGCGTCGGCGCGTTCCTCGCGCTGGCGATTGACGACATCACCGAGGTTGGCATCGAAGATGTTGTCTCCGAGAATGAGCATGAAGTCGTCATCGACGTACTCCTCGACGGTCAGGAGGGCATGGGCCAAGCCACGTTGTTCACGTTGGTGACTGTACGTAATCGGGACACCCTCGTAGCTGTCGCCGTAATATTCGATGATTTGTTCCTTCTCGTAGCCGACGACAACGTAGAGTTCGCTCGCGCCGAGTTCGACGAGTTCGTCGAAGCAATACGAAAGAATTGGCCGGCCGTTCACCTCCACCAAGCCCTTCGGCTTGTCCTCCGTCAATGGACGGAGACGGGTTCCCTTGCCGGCGGCGAGGACGACTGCTTGCATAATGATCTCGTGACTCGGTAGGTACTAGGCACGCCTTCTTAAAGGGCGGGGTGGAGGCATCGGAGATACGGGAGCCTATATTCGTGGCCAACGAATTCGGAGGTATGACTGCGCCGCCACGGAATGTCGCCGTCGTCGGCAGTGGCTATGTCGGCACGACCATCGCGGCCTGCCTCGCGGATGTCGGGCATGAGGTAACCGCCATCGATATCGACGAATCGATCGTTGAGCAGATCAATGCGGGTGAGGCGCCAATTCACGAACCAGGCCTCCAGGAGCTCATTGCGTCGACGGCCGGGGACACGCTCACCGCGACGACCGAACACGACGCCATTCGTGACGCGGATGTGACGTTTCTCACCGTTCAGACTCCGGCCCGCGAGGATGGATCGCTGGACGCGAGTGCGCTGACCGCCGCCACGAAAGACGTCGGCGAGGCGCTCGCAGACGTGGAGGACTATCAGCTCGTCGTCGTCAAATCGACCGTGTTTCCCGATGTGCTCGAATCCGCCGTTGTCGAGCCTCTCGAGAGCCGTGCAGGCCCAATTGGCGAATCGGTCGGCGTTGCGGTCAATCCGGAATTCCTCCGTGAGGGAACAGCCGTGAATGACTTCATTGATCCGGACCGTATCGTGATTGGTGCCGATTCTGATACACGGGCGATCGAGGAACTCCGGGCTGTCTATGACCGCCTCTACGATCTCGATTCTGTCCCTGTCCTCGAGACGAACCGAAAGGAAGCCTCACTGATCAAGTACGCGAGCAACACCTTCCTCGCCGCCAAAGTGAGTCTAATCAACGACATCGGGAATATTTGCAAGGAATACGGCGTCGACGCGTATACCGTCGCGGAGGGGATCGGACTCGATGATCGCATCGAGGCGCAGTTTTTGCGCTCCGGGGTCGGCTGGGGTGGGAGTTGCTTCCCGAAAGACACCGCCGCGCTCGTTGCTGGCGCCAAGGCAGCATCGTACGAGCCGCCGATGATCGAAGCGACCATCGAGGTCAACGAGCGCCAACCGGCGCGGATGTTGGCCTTGTTGGATCACCACGTCGATGTGACGGACCAACCCGTTGCGGTCCTCGGCCTGGCGTTCAAGCCCGGAACGGACGATACACGCCATTCCAGAGCCATCCCCATCATCGAAGAATTGCTCGACCGGGGTGCGACGGGCCGTGGCTACGATCCACGCCCTGGCGCTAGAACGGCGATGGAGGAACGATTCGACAGCCTCGAGGTGGTTGATTCAGCACAGGCGGCGATGACTGACGCCGTCGGCGCGTGCGTCGTCACCGATTGGCCGGAATTCAGTGAGTTGGACGAGGAATTCGATGCGATGGCCGAACCAGTCGTGATCGATGGCCGTCGAATCATTGACCCACCGGAAACCGTTATCTACGAAGGCCTCACGTGGTAAGTCGCTGAGCGAATGCCGGTATCGCTGACACAGGCATTAAAACACTTCATCCGGGCGGATACGAACAATGACCCGCTCTGTCTGGATCTCACTCGGATACGGACCATCCACATATCGGTGCGCGACGCGGTCGATGTGCTCGCGAGCCCCGTCAGTCGTCACCTCCGTGACGGTCCCGATGACTGAAAGGTGTCGATACGGATCCTCCGGGTCCACCATACTCACCCCAACACGGGGATCGTTCCGGACATTTCGTTCCTTGCGCCGGCCTCGTTCCGTGTTGACGAGCAGGCGATTCGCCTCGTCGTCGTAATCGATCCACACCGGCGTGACGTGTGGTGCTCCCGTTTGGGTAAGTGTCGCAACGTGGGCGAAAGTGCGCTTTGAGAACAAGTCATGATAGGAGGATGGAATATCGACCATACGTCCCCATCATGTGCCGTTCGTAAAACGCCACCGAGCGTTATGACTCCTCGTCATTCCTCGACACACGGGCTCGAAAATCCTCAATAACGCGCCAGCCCGCTGGTTCCGGCCGGGCACCCTGTCGAAGGGCCGTCGCGTCCACCTCGTCAGCGGCGGCGACGGTAAGCACGTTGCCGCCACCCGGATCGATGACAACGACATCAGTTCCTTCAGCAAGTGTCTCCGAACGGGTTCGACATGGATATTCCGAGGTAAACCCCGTCCCATCCAATTTAACCCGGCCGCCACGTGGATCCGCCGCCGACAGCAACGTTCCTGATTCGCCAACGAGACTGGCCGCACTCGATGTCTGTTCGACCCGTTCGGAGCGTGGAAACTGCACATACCGATAGATGTAGTACAATACGAAGCCGACAGTCGGGACAAGGCCGCCCAACACGATGGGGGTGGAATATTCGCCCAATAAGAGGCCGAGAACACCGGCAATCGAGATGACGAGACCGACCAGCACGAGATTCGGTTCCCCAAACGCACCGGTCATCGTAATCAGAATGCCGAGAACGAGAAGGAGAAACGCGAGATCGAACGCCGTCATGGAGGATAGCGCCTCCCAGATGGACCCTACCACGACGGGAGCCGGCATCATATCGAATGTTCACGCCGCGTCCACTTGAGCGCTTCTCGGACCCAGCGCGTTATCTTATCAGACAATCTACTAATACGTGTTTCAGGGAACCTTTAACGGGGATCCGACGGAATTACTCGCATATGAGCCAATCCGAATCCGGCCTCTCGCTTGATTCCGTCCTCGATGAGGTCGATCGCGTCGACCCGGCCGAGGCGTTTCAACTCATCGCCAACGAGACGCGATTGGAAATCCTCCAAGCATTGGCCGAAGCGGATGACCGCCCGGTCAGTTTTTCGACGCTCCGCAAGGAGGTCGGAATGCGCGATTCGGCGCAGTTCAACTATCATCTGCAGCAATTGACCGGACAGTTCGTCACGCAATGCGAGGAAGGGTACGCGTTCAAACATGCCGGGGAGAAAGTCGTGCGTGCCATTACTGCAGGGTCGTTCACTGAGGATCCCCAACTAGAACCCTTCGAGGTTCAGGGCGCGTGCGTCGCCTGTGGCGGCCCATTACAGGCGACCTATCACGACGAACGAATGCGCATCGAATGTGGCGAATGCGGCCGCGGACACGGCGAATACGGCTTTCCTCCAGGTGGGTTGCACGATCGCACCCTCGAGGAAGTCGCCCAAGCCTTCGACAACCGAGTTCGTCACCTGCACTGTCTCGCAGCCGACGGTGTTTGTCCGGAATGTGGCGGCCGCATCCGGACGACCATCGACGATGCCGATTGCTGTCTCGGCGTCGATTTGCATGTCGATCACGTCTGCCCCCAATGCGGCCACGAACTCTGTTCTGCGCCTGGCCTCCGCCTCTTAGACCATTCAGCGGTCGTCACCTTCCACCGGGAGCGCGGCATCAACCTCGATACACGCCCCTACTGGACGTTACCGTGGTGTGTTTCGGACGAACACACCCGACTTCTCCAATCCGATCCCATCAGGTTGGAGGTTCAAATGGAGGCCGGCGAGGATACCCTCGCCGTCGAGATGGACGAGACGTTGTCGGTCGTCGATACGACGATTCACGAGGGCGATCGGTAAGTCGCTCAGAGTGGTGGCACACCGCTTGAGTCTATCTCGCTCAACCTCACGACGATACTCAGCGACCACACTGCTTGCGTGACCGACTTAAGCTAGCATGAGCGTTTCGACGACAATGACCACCATTACCGCCCCGAGGAACGCGTTCGAAGCGTGGAACGTCCGCATCGCCGCGGAGGGTGTCTGTTGACGGTAGAGATGGACAAGCGCCGCAACGAAGATGCCGCTCATGAGTACCGAAGTCAGGACGAACAACGCGCCGAGACCGGCCGTTGCGCCCAACAGCGTCAGGGAGCCTAGCGTCGCCCCGAAGTAGTATCCGATGTGACGTCGGGTGACTCGCTCACCACGGACGATCGGGAGCATCGGGAAGCCACCCCGAGCGTAGTCCTCCTTGTAGACGAGGGCCAGGTTGTAAAAGTGCGCAGGCGTCCACAGGAAAATCACCAGTCCGAGTATGATGGCCGGCACGCCAATCGATTCAGTGACGGCGGCCCAGCCAATGAGGGCTGGCAACGCCCCAACCGCCCCGCCGATGACGATATTTTGAGAGGTGTTGGGTTTCAGAATCACCGTGTAGACCACGCTGTAAAATCCGATCGCGAGAAGTCCCAGGACTGCGGCGAGCGGATTGAGTGCGAAGCGAAAGACGGCGAGAGACGCAATCATGAGCACCACGCCGAACGTGACAGCCCGCCAGGCCGGAATGGCGTCCGTCGCAAGCGGGCGATCGGCGGTCCGTTCCATGTGCTGGTCCACATCGCGTTCGATGACGTGATTGAACGTCCCACTGGCCCCGATGGCAAGAACACCACCGAGCATCGTGGCGCCAATGGTGTGCCACGTGATCGTGGCTCCGGTCGTGGCTCCTGCAAGGCCGATACCGGCGAGGGCAACGAAACACAATAGCCACATCAGCCGGGGCTTGGTCAACTCAAGATAGGCCCGAGCACGCCAGACGAGCCAGGCGATTCCAGTCCGATTCGGATTCGGTTGCGCTGGTACTTCGGTCGCACTGGAGGGCTGGGAGGCATCATCGAAAGACGAGGTGACGTGACTCGTCGAGATTTCGAGCCACCTGAGCAGCGCCACTAATATCGCACCGAATATGAGCAGGCCGACGACGAGATGTCCCACCGAGAGCCAAAAGCCACCCCCAGTCACAGCCGTGAACGCACCGATGGCTACCTGCATGGGATACAAAGCAGCGGCCCCGAATACCAACCCCTGCACGAGCCGGGGAACCTCGGCGCGCCACACCGCGAGCGTCACTCCAAGTAAGAGCATTCCGACAACGAGCGTGGTCACCCGATGAAGGACGGCAACGAAAAAGCCGATATCGGTCAATCCCTGCATGGGACTGCCGGTGCAGGCGGGCCAGGCGGCACAACTCCCTCCGGCATCGAGGACGGACGCCGTCGCCCCCGACAGGACCAACCCATAGACCCCAACGGTCACGAGCGCCAACAGCGGGGTGATGAGGGAATCAACCGAACGCTCCCGAAGGATCGTGGCGAACGACACGAGTATCGATACGTAAAACCAACATGAGGAGACACATATACGCGACGGTTACGGGAATCCGGAATACCGTCACGGTCGTCCGACTTTCCCCGACATTAGAATTGTACGAATAAGACAAGTTTGTAAATTGTAGATTGGACTCTAAAGGGAGGTATAATCGATATTCACATTATATCGACGAGGAGAATTGCCTAACGAATACAAATATATTTATGAACAGAATGACTAGTTATCAGTGAATGACAGACGCAACCGCCGGCCAAACCCCAGCAGAACCGGTCCACATAGACACTCCCGATGAGTTCGCCGAACGGATCCAAGAGGGCGTCGTCTTGGTCGATTTCTACGCGGATTGGTGTGGTCCATGCAAAATGCTCGAACCGACCGTCGAGGCGCTCGCCGAGTCGACCGAAGCAACCGTCCTCAAGGTCGACGTCGATCGCCTCCAACAATTGGCGTCGGAGTACAACGTTCGTGGCGTACCGACGTTGTTAGTCTTCTCCGAGGGGGAACTCGAAGAGCAAGTTGTCGGCGTCCGATCGGAGGATGAGCTTCGAACTCTTATCGAATCGTATACCGCCGCGTAGGGCCGCGTCTTGAATACCGAGACAATGCCGGATTCCTGGCAAGACGCGCTTCGAGATCACCGCAGGCAAAAGGACGAGTATTTCGCCTCAGATCCCCGATCACCCCTTCCCGAGTCCCTTCAGCACGATTTTGAAGGGTTGGCATACTACCTAATTGACCCAACGTATCGGTTTGAAGTACCGTTGGAGGAACACGACGAGAAAAAGTCCGTCACCGTGGGGACGAGTACCGGCACTGAACGAACCTTCTCTCGATGGGGTTCGTTCACCCTGGATATCAAGGGCCAAACCGGGACCCTCCAAGCGTACAAAGCGGATCCCGATGCCGACCGACTGTGGGTCCCGTTTCGGGACGGGACGAGTGGGGAAATCACGTATGGAGCCGGACGGTACCTCGACCTCGAGCCTGACCGACACCAACTGAACGATCACTGGATCGTCGATTTCAACGAAGCGTACAATCCGACCTGTGTCTATTCAGACCAATACGAATGCCCGTTGCCACCTACGGAGAACTGGCTCGATGTTCCGATCGAGGCGGGCGAACAATCATTCGATCAGCGCGAGTAACTGCAGATACCCAGTGCGAGACTTCCCGTTTACAAGTATAATATTCACATCTATTACGGTAATTTAGTACACAAACTTATAAATCTCGGCAGCAACTTCGTTACTGATACCGATGGCTCTGACGGAACTCGGCCTCATCGTCGCCTTCCTAATCGGCGTTGGAACCGTCATTTACTCCGTAGAGGTCTTTATCGAAGCCGCCGCGGAGAGTGCAGTGTCCCTTGGGATTTCCGGCTTTTTCATCGCCGTGATCCTCGCTGGTGTCGATCTCGAGAACGCGATTTTAGGAATCGTTGCCGCAGGGTCAGAACTCCCAGACCTCGCCCTCGGAACCGTCTTCGGGGAGAATCTGTTCGTTTTGGCCGTGGCCGTCGCGGCCGCCGCCATCACCGTGCCGTTCGATATCTCCGTCCCGAGGAATTATATCGCGTTACTGTTGTTGGTCCCCATTCCGGCGTTTTACCTCGCCTGGGACGGCAGTCTCTCCGCAGTAAATGGTGGATTCCTCATGATCCTCTTTTTCGTGTTGCTGGGCTATCTCTACTGGTATGAAGAAAACACCGACACGAATTACATGCTATCTACTGAAGTCGAGGAAACGCTAGAGGAAGAAGAAGAAGAAGACGAGGAGGATGACGAATTCGAACTCGAAGATCTCGTTCCCGACTTGAAGCCCTATAGTGGATCTGTGCAATTGACGATCGCAATCATCGCGATCGTCGGGATGACGGTCGGGTCCCTGATCACCGTTGTCAGTGCGGATGGACTCCTCCAAGCATTCGGCATCGCCGAGTTAGCCTTCGGGGCGACCGTCCTCAGTTTCGTCGCCTCCATCGAGGAACTGGCCTTGACCGTCGAACCCGTCCGGCGCAATCAACCGGAACTCGCGATCGGAAACATCGTTGGGAGTACCGTCTTTTATATGACGGCCAACGTCGGTGTCATCGCCTTACTGCACGAAATTGATATGGGCGGCGACGTCTTGAGCGTTCACTGGCCGTTCTACGCAGCGACCTTGCTCGTCGTTGGGGTGATGTTTATCCGCGGTCGTGTCAATCAATTCGGCGGGTACATCCTCGTGATCCTCTACATTGGCTATTGGATCTTCAATTATCTTTGAATGGAACGGCACCTAATCGGTCTCGGCGCCGTTCGGCTCGGTTGCTTGCAGGATGAATGCCCGATCGGGTGGTGGTGAAATCACGAGCTCGACGACTTGAATCAAGCGGTAATATTTGCGATTACCCTCGTGATATGATTCGACGAGTTCGGCCTCTTCGAGCGTCTCGAGGTGATGGGCAGCCGTTTTCCCGTCCATCCCGACCGTTTCAGCAAGTTCTGAAACGTACATCGGACGTCGCGAGAGCTCTTGCAAAATCCGCAAGCGGGATTTGCTTCCGAGGACGTCCATGAGTGTCATACGAAACTGGACTCGAGGGAGCCTCAAAACCCTTTAGAACCGAATTCATATATGGCTCGACACCCTCTTTCTAAGCATGTCAGACCGCGTAGATCTCCCCGGAGACGACGAGACTGACCGCCGCGTTGTGACCGATGGCTTCTTCGAGCGCGAGGTGTACTTGTCCCGAGATGAGACGGCCGCGTTCCTTCGAGATTTAGCCGATCAGTTGGATGCCGGCGGGTCGGTGACGATTTCCTCAAGCGATTGGGAAATCCCGTTCGAGTACGATGACCCAATCGAGATCGAGGTGGAATTCTCCAGCCATCGCCAGAAGGAACTCGAACTCGAGATCGAACTGACCGAACCGACCCAAAGCGACAGCATCGACGTTCAGTAACGGCCGGATTAGCGAGTTTTCAGCGCCGACCATCATCGGTAGTCAACATTGTGGGCAGTACTATTACCTTTAGGAGTTTCTCAAAATCTTTAATAAGGGGGTTCGACAAGTTCCAGAGTATGCGTCATTCGAGACGTGCATTTCTCGGTGCTGCCGCGACCGCGGCACTCGCCGGTTGCCTAGGTGATTCGGGTGATTCGTTGGATCCGGACGTCGAAGACGTCTCGCTGCTGTTGAATTGGGTGCCCAATGGGCTTCATGTTCCGTACTATGTGGCTGATGAACGAGGATATTACGAGGATCAAGGGCTCGAACTCTCTTCGATCGAAGCTGGCGATGGATCCGATTTCGCTGCCCAACAGGTCGGCCTTGAAAATCAGGATCTCGCCATTACCAGTGCCGATCAAATCCTCAACGTCAACAGTCGAGAACTCTCCCCCACCTGTGTCGGCGTCATGATGCAACGCGGACCGGTTGTGCTCTTCACAAGGCGATCACAATTCGGGGAGGAATTCACTTCTCCCGACCAGCTCGAAGGGTTGACGGTCGGAAGTGGCCCTGGCATGGTCCGTCAAATGACCCAATCGTATCTCGAAACGCACGGTGTATTCGAGAGCGTCAACTATGTCGACTCTGGATTCGATACAGTGCAACAGTTACTGTCGGGTCAAATCGATGCGGCCGGAGGCGTCTTCGGCGATGTGGTCGACGCACGCCTGCAAAGCGACGCGACCATCGACACAGTGAACGTCGCCGACGATATTCCCCACTACGGTCACGTCATTGCGACCAATGACAGCTTCATGGAGGACCACTCGGATGCAATTCGCGCGTTCATTCGCGGGACCGCCGAGGGCGCAGCGTGGGCGTACGACAATCCTGACGATGCGACGGACATCCTGATCGAGGCCGAATCTGAGCTCGAAGGGACCTGGGAAAGCCAACGCGGATCCTGGGGCGAACTCTCACAGAACTACATGATTTCGGATGCCGTCGAGTCCGAAGGTTGGGGCTGGAACGAAGCCGACCCCTGGCAAGAAACCCATGATGTCCTCGAATCGGGTGGGTTCCTCGGTGGATCTGTCGATCCTGAGTCTGTGTGGACGAACGAGTATATCGATACTGACTACGAATACGTCGGGGACTTCGTCGATCAGATCGATCGTTGAATCCGGATTGAATCGCGGCCGGCTCTAAGAAATCGTCTTCCTCCGCGTGTGAAGATAACGGTCTATCTGCAAGATCGGGAAACCGAGTCCGTTCGAATCCTCAATGTGCTTTCCCCGTCAAACGAGGGGACAGTAAGGCCACTGAAGCGCCTTCAGTGCGATTCGATTGGGATCTGGCGTTCCACGGGCCGATTGAGTCGTTCTTCTACCTGGCCCGGTTCTGTGGGATCGATTCAATCAGCCGAAAATCTAAACGAGCCATATACAACATTCACAGCAACAACCACGGGAGCAGTTATACCTCAAGGAGCGTATCGATATCTCGCCACAGGACCTTTCGTTGGAGCAGCACGATCGCCCCATACAGCGCGATGCCCAGTGCCAGCAGCGTGAACAATGCCGCAAACATGAGGTCGGTACGAAGCCGTTCAGAGCCGATCAAAATCAAATAGCCCAACCCGTTGTCCGCCACGATCCACTCGGCAACGATCGCACCGACGACCGCGAGCGTGACCGATTGCTTGAGCCCAGCGAACACATCCGGAAGCGCATACGGTACGTAGACGTGCACAATCGTCCGCAGGGTGCCCGCATCAACTGAAGCCAATAATTCCCGTTGGGATTTAGGGGCCCGATCCAGTCCGGCGGCCGTGCTGATAACCATCGGGAAAAAGGCGATCATCGCCACGAAGACGACTGCGGTCTGTGTCCCTGTACCGAGATAAATCAACAGTAGGGGGGCGATAGCCAGCTTGGGGAGAACCCGAAGCGTCACAATGTATGGAAAGACCACGCTTCGGGCGTACGGAACGAACCTGATCGCGAGGCCCAAGCCGGCACCAGCAATTATACCAATTCCCCCACCCCAGACGATTTTTTCGAGGGAATACCACGCGTGCTCTAAGTAGAAGTCGTAGTTGGTAATGAGTCGTTCAGCGACGATCCCGGGTTCGGGAAGATAGTACGATGGGACAGCAAGCACCGAGGTAAGTATCCACCAACCAATCACGACGAGGAGGAGGCCGATCAGCGGATAAGTGACGCGGGTACTCGACTGCCAATCGATCATGCTTCCGCTGAACCATAGATGACCGACCGGAGGTCCGCGACGATGTCGTGATACGCATCCGATTCGTAAACTGCTTCATCGCGAGGCCTCGGTAAATCAATGTCAAATTCCTCGATGATTCGCCCCGGTTCATCGGCCATCACGACACAGCGATCGCCGAGAAAGACCGCTTCGGGGACACTATGGGTAATAAAGACGACCGTTTTGCGCTCTTGTCGCCAGACATCGGCCACTTCGATACTCAATCGATCGCGGGTGATCTCGTCCAATTCGCCAAACGGCTCGTCCATCAATAACACGTCCGCGCCGAGGTGTAACGCCCGGGCGATGGCCACCCGTTGTTTCATCCCGCCAGAAAGTTCACTCGGCGCCGCGTCGGTAAACCCCTCGAGGCCCATTGATTCGAGCCACTCGCGGGCGCCTTGCGGGGCCGGATCCTTGCCGGCCATTCGTCTCAAGAACGTGACGTTCTCGAGGGCAGACATCCAGGGAAACAGCGTGTGTTGCTGAAAGACGTAACCGATTTTCGCCTCGGCGTGCAGTTCCTGCGGTTGCCGGCCGTCCACTGAAACAGTGCCGGCGGTCGGATCCTGCAGGCCTCCGATGACCCGCAAGAGGGTGGTTTTTCCACAACCCGACGGTCCGATGACCGTGACAAACTCGTGGTTGTCGATGGACAGTGAGACATCCTCAACGGCGCGAACCCGCCCATAATCGACCGTGACGTCCTCGAGTTCGATCATTGTGAGGTCAAGAGATTCAGTTGGGAGAGAGCATCGCCCAGGCGGTTCCACGTGGTTTCTGATTGCCAGCCCCACCCGTGTTCGACGACGGCATCAGTCGACGCGAATTCCTCACCAGCCCGTGAAAAGACCTGTTCCAGCCATATCTCGTCCTCGTCGGTATGCTCCCGGAGGTGTTTCGTCATGGCTGTAGGATCTCGGGTTGCATGAGCCCAGCCTGCTGCACTCCCGGCGAGGAACCCCTGGACGGCCGATGGACGGGTCTCGAGCTCGTGTCGACTAGCGATCAACATCGGGCCGAAGATCGGATACTGTCCGGCAACATGAATCGATTCGACACGGTTGGCCTCCGTCTCGAGTCGAAGGGGATCCGTGAAGACACCAGTTACGACATCGACCGTTCCCGAGGCAAGGGCGTTTTGCTCTTCACCGGCCATGTCGACGATATCGACTGCGTCCAGGACTCCTGCTTGGGAAAGGAACAGTTTGGCCAACATCCCGGCCTCCGAATCGACCGGCATCCCGACGGTGTGACCGACCAGTTGGTCAGCCCGCTCAAGTGGGCCACCGAATCGGTTCCGGGTTGTATAAAGAACGACGAGCGGACGTTGGTATACCGCTGCGATCGGAATGATCTCATCACCTCGATGGCGACTACTAATGACGGTTGCCGCACCGGCAATCCCAATCGACGCCGTCCCATCCTCGATAGCGTCCACGGCTGCTCGGGAGCCCCGATACGAGGCCCATTCGACGTCGACCGATCGGCGTTCATACTCGCCTTCACCGGCTGCGGCGAAAAATGGCAGATGAAGACCGTTTGGGTCCCAGTTCAATCCGATGGTGACTTCCGCAGCATCGCTCGCTGATTCACGCGTTTTCACGTCAAGTGCATTCTCACCAACGACCGCCAGCCCTTGGTCGATCAGGCGTTCGGCCTGTCGGGCAAACACGTCATTGCGAGCTCGCTCCGGAGTTCGATCTGTCATCCAGGCTTTCGGTGGGCGCCCCGGGGAGTCTTGCTCGACCGTCGTCGACTCGATAAACCCTTCGGATTCGAGGGTGTCAAGCGCTTCCTTGACAGCATTCCGATTCAAATCAGTGCCAATGCGAATGGCGGTCAACGTGGCTGGGCCGTCGGAGACGGCCTCACTGGCCGTGCGAGCCACGAGATACGCCAAAACCCGGGCCGCGGTGTCACCCAATCCAACCGACAAATCATGCACTACCTCAGCCTCGGCGTCGGTGAGCACCGGGAACTCCCGGGTATCCATACCCGTGCTAGCGGTTTGGCTGTCAAAAGACTACCTTTTGCGCGAGCGACGAACGTCACAATCGTCAGATATTGATAAGTGATTAGTCGAATAGCTTAAGGGATCGTCGGGGGAACCGACGCGATACCGACCGTTCACCGCGGACAATCAATCCGGCCAGCGTGGATCGGCAATCAACTCGTCAGACTCCACCGAAATGGCATCATCAACCGAGGATCCTGCACCCCTAGAGGACCCCCCCGAACACCAACGTCGCGCTTTTGCGGTGTCGGGTCAGTCACTCTTACGTCTCGGTCTACCGATCCTGACTCTGGCGGTC
Organism: uncultured Halobacteriales archaeon; assembly: GCA_964579125.1. Taxonomy (GTDB): domain Archaea; phylum Halobacteriota; class Halobacteria; order Halobacteriales; family SKSH01; genus CAZOFG01. The sequence goes on from CAZOFG010000011.1 coordinate 23,790, forward strand.
ATCATCGGTGCGTGGCACGCGTATGTCGTCGTCAATGATGTTCCAGCAATCCTCCTCCCGACGCCCACCGCTGTCGGCGAGATGCTGATCGAAATGGCTCCCACACTGTTCGGAGATGCCGCCGTGACAGGTGCCACAGCCTTCATTGGGCTGCTCCTCGGGACCATCTTCGGGTTTTCGCTGGGAGCTGTCATGGTTCGTTCGCAACCCGTCGCAAACGCCGTATTGCCCTATATCATCGCGTTGCGCATCGCTCCACTGATCGCGATCGCGCCGCTGTTTTTCTTGTGGTTCGGCAGGGGTGTCTTACCGCGGGCTGTGCTCGTCGGGACGCTGACGATCTTCCCGATCACGATCGCGACGCTGAACGGGCTACGCTCGACACCGCGATCATATCTCGATCTCATGGAGTCAGTCGACGCCTCACCGACTCGCGTGTTCCTCAACGTGCGGCTTCCGGCGGCGGCACCGAGCGTCTTCGCTGGCCTCAAAATCGCGGCGACGTTGAGTGTTATCGGGGCGGTCGTCGCCGAGTTCGTCACACTCGATGCCGGCATCGGCTATCGTGTCTTTGAGACGGCAACCTTCCTGCAAACGACACAGACCTTTGCCGCGTTAGTCGTTTTAGCGGTATTGGGGAGCATCTTCTATTTGGTTCCAGCAGCACTCGAGCGACGGTATAACTATCACCGACAGTAACCCAGGATAGCACAGCGCGCTCACCCAATAGCCGGTGGTGTCCACCCACCAGCAATCGCCAGTTGAATAATTCCTCCCAGAATCATCACAACGCCTGCTCCGCGAGTGAGGAACACACCAGCCCGAGAAAGTCGTTCATAGGCGAATTCGACGCCCATCGCGGCGATCAACGTGAGAGCCACCAGCAAGGCAGCGAATGTTCCGGCATACACACCCACCGTCGCAACCCCGACGGTTATCGGCGCCGTGGAGGCAGAGACGATAACCGCGAAAAACACCGGGGCGATACACCCAGCTGCAGCCGTTGCGTATCCAGCCCCGAAGACGACAAAACTGCGCGTCGACCCGTCTGGAGGGCGCACGGGGATCGTGAGATGGATGCGATCCAGTAAGAGGACGACACCGAGACCAATCAGGACCACTCCAACAGCAACCTCGAGTGCAGGAAACACGCTTGTGAGCGTCTCGCCGATGACTACGCCAATCACACCGAGAACTGCAAACGCGAGAAGCGCGCCGGATGCACTGGCAAATCCTTCCCGGAGCACCCGACGTTGGGTTGGTTTGGCTTCGCTTGTGGAGGCGAAAAAGCCGATGTAAGCCGGTAACAAAGCATACGCACACGGGGAAAAGAACGTCGCGACGCCGGCACCGGCGGCGAAAGCTGCTAAACTGACAAACTCGGCCATATCACTGTGAGGCCGATTCGATCATGGAGTGGAGTTCTTCGACGGTGTGCGTCCCTGGTTCATTGTATTGGACCCGATTATCCGCGTCCAATACGACAGTGGTCGGTACTTGGGTGATGCCCAATTCGCGGGTGAAGTAGTAATCCTCGTCGTGAAACACTGGCCATTGGCCGTTGTGCTCTTCTCTCCACCAGTGGCGCACGTCACTTGGGGGCACGGTCGTGCCGACAGGTTCGAACGTTGTCGAAAGCAATTGGACATCGGTCTCCGCGAGTGAATCGTGATAGCTGACAAGATCCGGCATCTTCGAGCTACAGATGGTACACCACGTGGCGAAGAATTCGAGATGGGTCACCCGACCACGTTCAGGAACCACGATCGACTGTTCCGAATCCCCAGGCGTCCACAACGGCTCAACTTCAATCGATTCAATCCCCTCCTCAGTTGCGTCACCGTTCCAGTCGGAGAGATACCACGCACCGCCGCCAATACCAGCAAGTCCAGCTAACCCGCCGAGAAGGGTTCGCCGTCGCATCGTCACGCGAAGTGGTCAACGACCGCCTCGGTATCGTCGATAACGGTTGCCAACTCCGGCACCTGCCCAGCATACGTTCGTTCAACTACACCGTCTTTGTTCGACAGGACGATCGCGCTGGTGTGTGTGAACGCCATTCCATCGGGGTCTTCGTTTTCCCGAAAACCGATTCCAAAGGTATCAGTGACCACTTCGTGGGCTCGATCAGGTCCATCAGGGCGTAAAAACTGCCAGCTCTCGTGTTCGGGATCGGCCCCATTCGCCTCGGAGAACGTTCGGATCTGTTCTTCCCGATCGTGTTCGGGATCGAACGTTATCGGGAAGAGGACGATTTCGTCAGCAAAGTCGCCCTCGAATGCTTCTGCTTGCACCTGCGCGAGGGCAGCGGTCAACACCGGACAGACGGTCGTACACCGGGTAAAGACAAACGTGACGAGCGCGTGCCGTTCGCCGACGTATTCCCGCGTCGAGACGGTACCGTCGTGCAATGGAGAAGGGACGTCCACATCCGGCAACTCGTCTCCATTGCTCGGGATACTGGATTCCTCAGCTGGTGAGAGATCGCCCCGAGAAAGCGCCGTTGCGCTGCCACCGTTTTCAAGACAACCCGCAATGACGCCGGCACCCGTGGCACTGAGAGCGGCAAGGTAGGTGCGACGACTAACGGATCGATTGCCCGTCATTGTGCCCTCGATAGTGACCGGTGCATTTGCCTCCGTTGTACCAGCGCTCGAACGACGCCCATGATACATCGGTGCAAGGTTCCAAAAGACCTGACGAAACGCGGACGAATGGGTGTCATTTGTCTGTGCTGGGTGACGATTCGTGGCCGGTTTGTATGATCGGGAGGACTATACGGGTTCTGGTTGCGAAGTAAGATCACCCTTAAATTGATTCTTCCCATCCTGATTCAGAATGTTCCCCGGAATTATCACGACCGATAATTTATCCAATGTATTTAAGGAAATTTCCCGTGCGCACAATCGTGTGTACGGCTGTGGACCCATTATTCGTCTCAACACTCGCCACCCTCGAATCGAGGCATCCTGAGTAATCCATACCGTTCACCCCACATACATGACCGACCCACGTGCCACGACGGTCGCCGCCGTCGACGATAATCGAGACCTCTTGTCCCTGTATCGTGCATTCCTCGAACCGAGATATCCGGTCCGAACGGCAGCCACACCGGAGGCCGCACACGACATCATCGACGACGATGTGGATGTCGTGCTGCTTGACCGACGCATGCCGTCTAAAAATGGTGACCAACTATTGGATGAGTTGCGTGAGCGTGAGCTTTCGGTCATGGTTGCAATGGTGACCGCCGTTGAACCTGATGTCGATATCATCGAAATGCCATTCGATGATTATCTCGTGAAGCCGGTAACCCGGACCCAACTCACGGACACTGTTGACAGCCTTGCGCGACGGCAAGAGTACAATCAAGCTAGCCAGGAATTGTATCAACTCGCTTCCAAACGGGCCGCATTAGCTGAAAACGGATTGACGGATACAGCCGAGTACGACCAGGTGTGTCGAGACCTAGACCGCCTGCTGGATCGATCAGTAGAAACCCTCGATCGAATCGACGATATATCCGCTTTTCAGGACGTAATCAAAGGAGAGGTTTGAGTATAGCTGTCCGTAAACGGCGCTTTCCGTGTATACCCACTCTCTTTGATTGAGAATTGCCAGGCCCGAAATGAGTGATCCGGCCGAAGTTAGTATCGCCAATAAACTTCAATGACTTTACTGGCGAATGCCAGCCGACTCGGATGCGCGGACACCGGTCGAGCCGGCACATCACGCCCCGTCTTCATCGACCTCGTCGCTGAGGTGGTCCCGGACTCCGATTTTCACCAAGTGCGCGAAATGCTTCCAGAGAGCGAGAACGACGAAAATTGGGGGCAACTGTTCGAAATCGTGGACGCCGGTGGCTTGGAATCAACCACGCAATCATACGCTGTCGGTCCGGTTGATCGGGGGCTTCAAGGCGTCCCGCTGACTACCTGCGCTATGCGAGATGCGGCAGCCCGGATTGCGATTTTGGGTGGAACCTTCGACCCGATTCACAACGGCCACCGGGCGCTCCTTCACAAGGCGTTCCAGACGGCCAGCCAAGTCGGACCGTCCCCGAGTCACGTGATCGTCGGACTCACCTCGCCATCCCTCGCTGCACAGACACGACAGCGCCAATCACACGTCGAGGCGATCAAACCCTACGACGAGCGCGAAGTCCAGCTTCGGGAAACACTCAACGCGATCGGCGAGGCGTATACGGCCAGCGTCGAAATCATCGAATTGACCGATCCCCGGGAGCCGGCCGCGACCGATGCCGACATCGACGCCCTCGTCGTTTCGCCGGAGGCAAGCGCACAACGACGCGCTCACGAGATCAATGAACGACGGCTCGAGCGAGAATTAACCCCTCTCGAAGTCCACACCGCGCCATTTGTCGTCGCTGAGGACGGTAATCGCATTAGCAGTACACGAATTCGAAACGGCGAAATAGACGTTCACGGACGATTGCTTACCAACGCGGATCGAGTGTAGCAGTCTCCACATTGCAAGTTCTGGGGATCGCTCCGCGTTCCCAGGACAGTACGGACGAGAGTCGATGCAATGCACCCTGTACGTTTCTCCGGATGTCATTCCGGTCGTCCAGTCGGTACGTCCTTCGTGGTATAGCAGGAGAATTCCTACGATCCGAGTGAACGATCCATATTCCAATCTGTGATTCGTTTCCGGCCACCATGACCGTCGTCCAGTGACCACGAGTGCCTTATATGAGGCCACGGTACCTCGAGGTGCAATGGAGGGTATCGGTCCACCGCTCGTAACACCGTTTACGGAGACCGGCAAGATCGACGAACGCCGGTTGACGGAACTCGTCGACTGGCTCGAAGCGCGGGGTGTGGACTTTCTCGTTCCATGTGGCTCAACCAGCGAAGCGCCGCTGTTAAGTGAAGAAGAACAACGCCGCGTCATTGAGACGGTCGTCGACGTCGCGTCGGTACCGGTCCTGGCCGGGACGGGTCAACCGGGACTGCATCCGACTATCGAAATGACCGAAACCGCAGCGGACGCTGGCGTCGACGCCGCTCTCGTCGTTACACCGCATTACTATCACCACGACCAGTCGACCCTCGCGCAGTACTATCGTGACCTCGTCACCGATGTCTCAATACCGGTGTATCTGTACTCTGTTCCGGTGTATACTGACATTCATCTCGCGCCGGAGACGATCGGCGATCTCGCCACTCACGCATCGATTCACGGGATCAAAGATTCCGCCGGCGATGTCGGCCGGTTGATCGAAACGCTCGATCGGACGGATGGCGTGGATTTCTCCGTCCTCGTCGGCAGTGGTGCGATCTTCCCCCAAGCGCTTTCGCTGGGGGCGACCGGCGGAATCTTGGCACTGGCGAATGTGGCGCCTGAGCCAGTCGTTGAACTCTTTGACCAAACGAAAGCCGGTGATAGCGATCCATCGAAGCGACATTCACCACTCATCAGGCTCAACGAGGCCATAACATCCAAATACGGCATTCCAGGCCTGAAATGGGCCATGCGAACACGAGGGGCACCCGCGGGTCATTCGCGGTCGCCACATCAGTCGATTGAGTCTTCAGCCCGATCACACCTCCGAAGCCTCATGGATGAGGTGTCGATGTAGGCCGCCCCATCGAAAACGCCTGGTCCAGTAACTTCGATTCGAACAGAACAGTCCGATCAGTTCTTTTCCTGAGTATCTGACGTTGCCGTCGCTTCCGCATCGTCCTGGACCTCTTGCATCGCATTGACGACTGTTTCTTCGACGGTCTCATCAACGGATTCTCGCACCGCTTCAGTCATCCAGTCCGGATCGAAGCGAGCCATCTTCCACCCGACATGGATGAGATAGCCCCCGAAGACGCCAAGTCCGAAGGCCAACCCGAGCACCGTATCGACGGCGAGGATCACACCGATTGCGAGGGCGAGTAAGAGGCCAAAGGCCAAATCGGCTGCCGCATCAACGCGAACCGGTGTCAACATCCCGGCTCCCCCCAGTTAGTCCAATCATTCACGAGCCACAACCTGCCCGCCTGCACGGTGAGCATCTGTTGGTGTTCGTGGCTGCTAGGCCGCGCCATGGTTATTTGTTGAAGGGGGCGCCGGGGAAGGAGTTTCGCTTGTCGACGGGGCTGATCGGTCGGAAACACAGATGATCGCCGACGGTCGAGTGACCTACACGAATCGGGGCGTGTCCTCGATATACGCTCGATAGGCCTCGGTATCGTCGATGGACTCCATCACCTCTTCCTCTTCGACGATTGAGAGGCGGTAGTAGAAATATGCGAGTACCGGAAACATTGCTATCGTCAACAGCGAGGGCCAGTGGACGAACCAGCCAAAGAGGAACAACAGGAAGCCGAGATACTGCGGATGGCGGGAATAGGCGTATATTCCGTCCGTGACGAGTTCTTCGTCAGTGCGATACAGCGTGGTCCAGCCCCACGCGATGAGTACCACCCCGAGGATCACGAGGACTGCCCCAACGGTCTTCCAAAAGGTCAACATCATCCCCTGGCCGAGGAATTCGAATTGGAACAGCACCTCCTGTCCGGCGGTGCCCCCGAGACCCGCACCGCTCGGAATGGCTGCTGAGGTGACATATACCGTCAACGGGACGCCATACATCTCGACGAACAACGAGACAATAAAGGCAGCGTACACGCCTAATGAGGCCGATTGCCAGTTCACCCGCCACCGGAACCCCGCGGCGAGCGGGATGGCAAAGGCCAGGAAGACGGCGATGTTCAACGCGACGAGATCCCAGCGCCCCTGAATTATCTGCGCCTGGTTTGACATGAAATACCAGACATGAGCGAGAAACGACGGAAGCAACGACGTACCCTCAACGACGACGGCGAAAACCGCCAGTGAGACCACCGCGAGACCCCGCCGACGCGTGTACAGGCCACGCAATCGTTCAAGGGGACCCGCCGTCATTACCGAATGATTCGGTCGGTGTCACAATGAACGTGACGGCTCGCATCGAACCGGCATCACCGGGATACTAAAGGACCGGCCCGTAGTGCGGGTGAGAATGCACCTGCCCCTCGGCAGCGACAGCGAGATGGGGCCAATCATCGATTGGGGGCGGCTCCCATTGTGGCAGCGGCGGGCCATCAAAACCCTCGTCGGCCTGACCGTGTTGATGCTGCTGTCGACCCTCGCATATCACGCGATCATGATCGTCTTCGAGGGGCGAACTCCTCGCATCGGCCACTCCTTGCAGGTGGTCATCGAGACGTACACCGGTACGGGATACGGATCGGACGCCCCCTGGGACAGTACCGTCGCAAACACGTTCGTGGCGGTGATGGATCTCTCGACGTTCCTTCTATTGTTTATCGTCGTTCCGTACGTCTTTCGTCCGGTCCTCGAAAACGCTCTCTCACCGACAATTCCCACCGAAACCGGCGCAACTGACCACGTCCTCATCTGTGGCCTCCAACATCAAGATCGACGCCTTATCGAGGAATTAGAAGCCCGTGATCGCGATTACGTGATCGTCGCCCCCTCCGAAGCGGACACCCATGCGCTCATCGATGAGGGGTTCGAGGCCATTCACGGTGATCCGACAACGACCGAAACGCTCACCTCGGCGAATATTATGGAGGCGGAAACCATCGTCGTCGATACGGAAGACGATCGGGCCGCGAGCGTGGTCCTCGCGATTCGTGACTGTGACGAATCGATTCGAACCGTAGTCGTCGTTGAAACCCCAGCCCAACAACGCCATCTCCGCTTCGCTGGAGCCGATCGGGTGCTCACACCGCGACAACTCCTCGGACGGCGCATCGGCTATCGAATTCGCACCGAAATTAGTCCGCAACACAGCGACCTCGTCCCCCTCGGCGAGGGCGTCGCCATGGTCGAACTTCCCGTCTTCGAGGATAGCCCATTCCGCGGGACAACGATTCATGAGCTTGAGACGGCGCACGATGACACCGTGAACGTCCTCGCGTTTTGGCACGAAGGCGAGTTCGTCGAGGCACCGGCAGCTGAGATGCAGATCGATGCTGAAACAATGTTGCTCGTGGCTGGTGATGAAGACGCCATTCGCACGCTGGAGGCGGAAGCGTACAAAGGACGTAGCGATTCCCCAACTGTCGTCATCGCCGGATACGGGATCGTCGGATCGACCGTCGCCACCCATCTCGAAGACACCGCTGCTGAGTGCGTGGTCGTCGATCACGAACCCGGCCAGGACATCGACGTGGTCGGGGACGTAACTGAAGAAGCAACGTTGCAAACGGCCGGAATCGACGACGCGACTGTTTACGTCCTGGCGATCAGTGACGACGATGACGCCATCCTCTCGGTGCTCCTTGCTGAGGAACTAGGCGACGATCTCGATATTCTCGTCCGCATCAATGACACCGACAACGTGACCAAAGTGCGACGCGCTGGCGGCGATTACGTCCTCACTCTTCCCGAGATGAGTGGCCGTGTTCTCGCCAGGGAGGTTCTCAAAGAACCGCTTCTGGCATCCGGACACCAGCTCAAAACGATCAAGGTCTCTGCAGACGCATTCGCCGGGGCCGCAATCTCGGAGACACCCCTCGCCGATCGGGACTGCATCGTGGTCGCCGTCGAACGCCACGGCGAGTTACTCACCGACATCGATCCATCGTTCTCGCTTGAGGCTGATGACTCAGTGGTCGTTGTCGGTACAGACCGTGCACTCGACGCGCTCTCGAGTTAACGGCGGTCCCCTCCGAACGGCATCACACCAGCAAGTAGGCGATCGTGTAGGCCAACGCGCCGACGGTGACCGCGGTCAAGGCCGTAATCGGTACCCGCCAGCCCATCGGAACCCGATCAGACCGACGCAGCGGCATCGCGAGGATACCAAGCGCCAGAACGCTCAACACGAACGGGACCGGCACGTCCAGTGACGGTTCCGGTATCACGAACACCGCGCCGGCATAGCCCAAACCGACCGTCGCGCGGGGGCGAATCGCGGGTAATACTGGCCAGTCGTGCAACCCCGCGTAGACGAGGACGGCCGCCCAGATAACGCCGAGTTCGAGGAAGAACGCCCCGAGCAAATGCAGTGTCGGATCGGGATGTAAGGTGATGATCGAGATCTCGAGGGGGGCAGTAAATGGGTAAAACAGCGGCGGCGCCATACCGGTAAAGAGATCCCCAAAGGGATGGGTCAGCAGGCCAAGGCCAGCAGCGAGTCCCACGACACTTGTCGGCAAGTCACTGACGCGAGCAGCGGTTGCAACGGCGATGACGCCCAGGCCGAACAACGCCATGATCGCCCCAGCGAGAGGACCGGACCATAGGGTCACACCACCGACAAGGACACTGACCACCGCGACGGCAGGCAGTACGGCCCGCCGACGGACGCCGAAGTGGTGAACCATGACCACGAGCCCGGTCATGACGAGGGCGATCGGTAACGCGTGCGTGACGGTCCGATGCGTGACGCCTGCGGCCGTCCAGAAGGCCTCATCGACCGTTAATAGGCCCTCGAAGTGGGCCATCATACCGATCAAAGCGTACGCCATGTCGATATCGGGGACCGTAGCGAAGGCACCAGCAAGGACACCGAACACCGTCGCTCGCCGGGGTGACCACCCCCACCAGGATGCGAGGAGGGCCGCAAGGGCGAATGTCGCCATCGCGTGGCCGATAAACACAGGTAATATCTCTTCGAGGCCTATCCCTATAATCCGATCGGTCAGCGGGTGTTACGGTCGATCCAGAATCATTGAACGGGCAATCGCCGCTCAAGTACGGCGGCTAAGCCCGATGAAACCTCGGCGAGATAGATCGTCCCCCACGTCGCGACGATGAGGCCGCCGATACTGTTGAAAATCATATCGCGCATCGTATCGTCGAGGCCATGTTGTGCGAGGACAGGTTCAACTCCGAACACCAGTGCCACTTGGTCGATGGCGAATTCCATGAGCTCCCACACGACTCCAAGCGCCAGCACGAAGATGAGTGTAAATGAAAACAGCGCCCACCGCGGGAGGTGGATCGATGGGGAGTGAAGATGGATTGCGCGGATGGTCGCATACCCTGCAGCGGCAATGACAGTGGCCGACAACGTATGGGTCAGGTGATCCCACGGAGGAATCAACCCGTACAACCCCCATGACCCGAGGGTGTGCAAAAAGACTGCCGTCGTGATCCAGAGCACGAGTCCGGGTTCGATCGGGACTGCATAGTCACGTTCCAAGATCGCTGGGAGGAACGTAATTGCCAGTGCCGCGGCCCCGTTGACGATGACACCGACGTCATTCTCCCACACGCCGTATCCGGTGAGCCCGACGAGAATGAGTTGCATACCACCAGCAAGCTGGCGTTGCCTACGCACGGAAATGCCGAGGCGTTCGCTCAACAAGACACCGCGTACATCAGCTGGCTCTTCCGAGGGGTCCACTCGCGGTCCGATCGTCACGTCGGCCGTTTGTTGACGCTTGAAGTAGAGGTAAAACACCACGCCAGCAATGAGTCCCGCAACCGCGGCATAGCTGAATTCGAACATGAGGGCGTCATTCAGCGCGTCCTGTGAGCGTCCATCAAGCAAGAACTCCGTTCCTAGAAAGACATCCGCAAGCCAACGGATAATCGCGACGAGGCCAGCCATAGCGAGGGTAAACAACACCGTCAAAACGATTGTGAACCACGGGACAAGCCTAAGCGACGTGAACCGGTGTAACTCAACCGCCCCAACGAGGCCGACTGTCGCCATGGCGAGTCCCGGAACGAGGGACGCTTGGAGGATTTCAGGTGCCGTGGCGCGCCACAGCACTGGTAGACAAATCAGCCCGACGAAATACCACGGCGGCATGATGGTCGGGTCCCGAAACTTGATCGCGGGCGCGATGACGACGGCGATCGCGACGCTGCTGAAGATCATCGGCTCGTAGCGACCGAAGAAATTCCCCAATAGCGGAATGATGCCGAGCAATATCACTAACAGCCACGCGATGACGGCATTGCGCTGGGTACCCACAAACAATTGGGTCAACCGATCCGTTTCGCTCATTGAGAATGTCGACTGGTGGCTTTCAGGGCCGGCCTTATTAACTCCCGGTCACCGACTCGCTGTTCGCCGGCATCTATTCCTTCAATCCTTCCAGGTGACCGTTCGTCCCCAGGTGGTGGCCTTCCCCCACAGCCCGGAACGCATGCACTCGAGCTCGACGATCTGGCTATTGTCAACGAAGAGATTGATTTCGGGGCCGAAGTTCTTGATGTACCACTCGAACATTTCCGGACCGGGCGCTTCGAAAACGAGGTTCTCGATGCCGAGTTCGTTCGCAATCTGATATGCGACGTCCGTCCGCCACTCCGTGACCTCCTCGGTAATGCCCTCGGCCTCGACCATCAGCAAGTTTGCGCCCGCTTCCAAGTGACGCCGTCCTTCCTCGATCGCTTGTTCGGGCGACATCTGTCCCTGCTCTTCGAGGATTTCCGGGTCGGTCGCCCCGCCAGCACCGAATTGAACGTTGATCTCCGGCTTTGGTTCCACGTCGTAGTCATCAGCCACGCGTTCGGTCATCCGCACCATGTCATCAGTGCCGATGGCGAGAAAGCCACTGGAGAGCTCAACGATGTCGAATCCGAGCCGTTCTGCTTCGGCAAAGTACTCTTCGACCTTGTCGTTATCGCGTGCGAGAACGTTTTCCACGTAACCACCGGTCGAAACTTTGACATCATATTCGTGACAGATATCGATCAACTCAACTACCACGTCTTCCGGCATCAACGCAAACGACCCACCCGAGAACTTGTAGATATCGACGTAGTATCCCATCGTCTCGAGAATGTCCCGCAGTTCTCGGGGGCCCATCGGGTCGTAATAGGGGCCGCGGATTTCGGTGATGCCGGTCTCACGGGGCTTATCGGATCGCTCGTTGTGGTGCAGAAAGTCGAAGGCACGATTTGTCGGTGGCATCTGTCAGCCACCTATTCGTGCGCGCGAAACTTCCGTGTTGTGAACCCTACCGGTTCGCCAGATAGGCTCACAAGGCGCCCCGAAGCACCCGAACACCAAGCATTGCGACGATCCCGAGGAGGAAGACGATAAAGTGAACGCCGGCTCGACGCAAATCAGCCTGATCCTTGATCTCTGGAACGAGATCCGCGCCGGCAATATAAATGAAGTTACCAGCTGCAAGGGGAAGGAGAATATTCGGGAGATCATCGATCATCCCAGTGGCGACGAAGCCAACAAGCCCGCCGACGATCACCGCGGATTGCGTGAGGTAGTTCACGACGAGCGCGTTCCAGCGTTCGAAACCGCCGTTAACGAGCACTCCGAAATCCCCGATTTCCTGTGGTATCTCGTGCAAGCCGATCGCCACAGCCGTGACGAGCCCAACCTGGACATTCACGAGAAACGCTCCAGCCACGACAAGACCGTCGATGAAGTTGTGGACGGTATCGGACAGCAATACGAGGTAGGTCACCGGTTCGTGCTCGTGGCTCGCCCCGTGATGGTGATGCCAATACATGAATTGCTCAAGCACATAAAACAAGCTGTAACCCGCTAATACCCAGAGAAACAACACGACCGTATTTTCTCCGTCGTAGCGTTCGATGGCGTTGGGTAGCAAATGGAGGAAGGCGCCACCGAGCATGGCACCGGCCGCCAACGCAACCAAGAGGAGAAGGACCCGCTCGAGGAGCGCTTCGTTCAAAAAGAATGCGAGGATGCCGATCCAGGCAATCAGGCTGATGACGAGGGTTGTCCCAATGATCCACCACAGCGCACTCATCGATAGTCGGTGAGGTAACTGGCGCTAAATAGTTTATTAATCAATAGTTCTATCTTAGTAACTGTGTCACCCTTGCCCTCGGTTTGCGAGCTTGACGCATCCGACATGACCCCCCGTCACGCGTCTCATTCTAGCAGCGAGACGAGGTCCGCCACGTCGTAGCGTTCGACGTTCCGTACGGTGTCGACGATTCGCTCGCGATGCGGTGAGTCATACCGATCCCGAGTCACCGACTCGAACTTCCCCTCGATCTGCTCCCAGTCCATCGGATTGCGTGGGTGGCCGGCGAACGCATCCTTTTCGATGTGATGTCGCGTCCCATCCTCGAGGTCGATATCGATGACTGCCGGCATCTCGCCGGATTCGAATCGCTGGGTGAGGTCCTCGTTCTCCGTAACCTCGACGGTGCGAAGCAGCGTTTGGACATCTTCGGATTGGATCCGTTCGGGGTCATAGGCGGCATTGGTCATTTCGCGATCGATCAACGCGGCTGCGAGCATATACGGCAGGGAGTGATCCGCTTGGGCTTTCGTCTCCACTTCGTAGCGGTCTCCTTCACCACCGCCGATGATCAATGCCGCCCCGTGGAACGTCTCCAATCGGATCGTTTCGACCGATGCCGGCTCAATGTCGTGGTTCTCAGCGAGTTCGATGATTCCCTCGACAGCCGACTGTGCGTACGTTTCCGCAACGTACCGTTTGGTCATGACATCGTGGACGCGGGTGCACGCTGGATCGAGGTCGACCGAAAAGTCGCCACTGATAATTTGTTTCCAGCCCTTTTGGCCTTCGAAGAGGTTTTTCGGGCCAGCCAACCCGTCCTGGGCCAGAAGGCCAGCATACATCGCATTCCTGGCCGCATTCGCCGCCGCAATCCCTTTCCATTCGTTGATGCCCTCGGTGCGTGTCACACGCAAAGCGTTGTGTGCCGTCCCGGCGATACCGATCGCATTTCGTGTTTGTTCTTTGTCGAGATCAAGGAGTTTCGCGACGCCGCAGGCGGCTGAAATGACCGTATGCGTCACGTGATCGAACCCACGATCGCGGACAGGTGCATTCCAGGCAAGTTCTCCTTGCACCTCATAGGCGACCCCGATTCCCTCGAGCAACTCCTCGCCGCTCGCATCCACCTGTTCGGCCGCAGCGATGATCGCACCGATGTTGTCGCTGGGATGGGGCGTCTCTCCGGGGGCAAGAAACGAATCCATGAAATCGAGATAGCGGGTAAGGGCGGTATTATGCATGGCCGCTCCGACAGGTGAAGCCCGGTTATCCCGTCCCCAGAGGGTGCATGCATCACCCGGGTTTGCTCGGGTTACCGTCCTGTGGACGACCTCCACTGGTTCATGTCCGAGTGCAGCGATACCGATACCGATCGAGTCAAGCACCCGTTTTTTGAGTTCTCGACGCGTTTCGTTCGAGAACTCCGTGGCGTCAACCTGGTTGACGAAGGTTGCCAGTTCCGCTGTCGTTGTCATCGGGGCAGTGTAGGACTGGCCGAGATAAACCCCTTATTCTCGGGGAATGCCCAATTAAAATTCACTCGGATGTCCGTGGTTCTCAGCGCCCATGGTAAAGCGTGGAATACTCGGTGAATCGAGAGGATACTGCACAGATACCTTTAAGTGGTTATTTATATCTATTTACTGAGAATAAAAATTCACTATTTGATTAATATTGCATATGTCGGCATGTAGATGCCTTTTTAGGCTCGGCAAAAAATTGTTTGTTTGTTGAAAAGATATAAATAGCTCAGGACCCTATATTCGAATGCAATGAGCACCCAAAAGACCGTCCGTAAGCAGCCGGGTAGCGTCCATGGAAATCCGGTCCGATTGGACGAGGACAAGGTCGAACAGATCGTTGATGCGTTGAATTCCGATCTCGCCGACGCGTATGTGCTGTACCATCAACTCCACAAACACCATTGGAACGTTGAAGGCGCAGAGCACCTCCGCCTCCATGAATGGCTTGAGGAAGCGTACGTCGAGGTGGAGGAGGCCGCCGACGCGCTCGCGGAACGTGTCCAAGCCCTCGGGGGCGTCCCCCATGGAAGCATGGAAACCCTCTCTGAGGCGGCCACGGTCGAGGCCGAAGACGAGAACGTCTACGACATCCGAACCTCGCTCGAGAACGACCTGGAGATGTACGGTGATATCATCGAAACCTATCGTGAACACATCGAACTCGTCGAAGGCTTCGGTGATTACGCGACAGCCGAAATCCTCCGAGAACAGTTGGAGGATCTCGAAGAACACGCTCACGTAATCAATCACTACCTCGAGGACGATACCCTCGTACTGGACGCCGCGACCCACTGATTCGAGCCGGACAGACCACATCAATCCGGTGTCGAGTTTTTTCCTGTATTCATCGGTAACCGCTGACGCGTGATCAGCGGGGTTCCCTAAAGAGTGGCCGGTCAATCGCTGGGAAAAACCGACCGCTACGGGGAGAAATTCGCCGAGAGAACGACACAACAAGCGCTGTTGTCGAGGTGATCCGTCGATTCCGAAAAGTTACCGCTGTAACTCGACTGCGGCATCGGTCGCGATCCACCCATCAGCATTGTCAGTCTCTAGGAACACAACGGTGCCTGGACAAGTTTCGCAGGCCGAAATCGTGGGTGGGGCCTCATCGGTGTCGACAGCAGGATCCTCCGGTGATTTGGACTGCACCGGCATGCAATAGTTTAGGGAGACCTAAAAAGAAAAACGTTCCGTTTGTCCTCTGTCGAACAACGATGCACAGTCTTTCGATACTTCGATCGAACCGTTGAACTATGATCGGCTTATTCCCTCGCCAAATAACCGTGTCAGAACCGTCAGCTGAGCGACTCGAAGAGCAAACTGTACTACGCCGATGGATCCGTCGGGAGGCAATGAAGGATCAATACCCGAATGCCCGTCCACGAGATTGGAGCAGAGAGCGACTCCTCACTGAGCTCACTGAAACGTACGACGAACCAGCTCGCTGGGCCCTCGCCGACAATCCGACCTGGATCAGGAAACGAGTCTCCGGGAGCACACTTGGAGGCTATAACCACTGGCCAGGATCAAGTTGGGACCCATTCTCCGATTCCGGTCAGGTTTCTGACGTCGTCGACCGTTTGAGCCGGGACCGCTTCGCCAGTAAATACCCCGATTTTTACGAGCGTGTCCAGGTCTTTCGACACGCAATCCCCGACACCGATCTCGGTGCCCTCGTGGGCCGAATCACCCCGACAGCCGAGCAACCGACGCTCTTAGACGGGAATCATCGCTCTCTGGCGGCACATTGGGAAGCACGTGCAGACACCGTGTGCGAGCTCGAAGTCCACCTCGCTATTCCCTGACATACGATAGCTCAGTACTCCGGAAGAAGACCTCGTAATTCTGGATTCAGTAGAATGTTATCCCATCCCGGCGCCAAAACGAAATCCGCACCCAAAAGGGAGGTAGTTGGATCAACTCGATACGGTAGTGGGGTCGATATACTGCCGACCCCAAGCACCTCTGTTAGCGCAACCAGCCTCGGCGGTAATCGTAACAGACTCATATAGGGCCCCGAGGGATTTGGACAGAGGATGGAGCAGGGACGATGGCAGCCCGCGTGGGCACGTGGCCCCGAGAAGCCGGATGGTACACCCATAGATCACGCCTATCATGGACGCGGAGCGATCCGTTGTGACAGTAGCGATTGTTCCGTGGGTGATCCGTAACCACCATGTCACCCGGTTTTATCGAACTCGCAATCGGGTCAAGTGCCCTCGGCCTGTTGCACGGCCTCGCCCCGGGGCACGGCTGGGCGATCGCGGCTAGCTACGCTGTCACCAAACCGAACAAACTACTGTACGGTGCGACGACAGCGCTCATCCTGGGGATCGGGCATCTCGTCAGTAGCGTATCAATGGTTCTCGCGTACTTCTGGACGATTTCGTATTTCGACCTTACCGAACTCGAGTGGATGCACTATGTAGCAGGCGCTTTACTCATTCTACTCGGAATTTATCAGTATTTCAACCCGCATCTCCACGATCACTCACCGTCTGATGCGTCCGACCACGACCACGATCACGAGGGAGACCACGAACCAGCCCCCCACGACCATCACCACTCATGGCGGACTCGCCTTCTCCAAGTGATTCCGGGAGTCGATGCACATGAACACACGCACGAAGACCCGGATACGAACCTCGGTCGGGGGCTGTACGGGATGGTCGTCTTCGCATTCGCCCTCGGTTTTACGCACAACGAGGAATTCGATATTATCGCGATCTGCACCGGCACGACCCATTGCCTCGAGTTGATGCTCGTATACGCGCTGGCCGTGGTCGTCTCGTTGATGTCTGTGACGGTCCTCCTCGTGGCGGGCTTCGAGCGCTACGAAGATCGGCTCGAGCAGTACGCCCCGTACTTACCCGCCGTGACGGCGAGTATTCTCATCCTGATGGGTGTCGGCTTCATCCTCGGCGTCTTTTGATCCACAACGGGGCAATCAAGCCGACGTCAGTGTTAGACGGCGTGAAATCGAGTTTCTCACTAGCTAGGACCACCGCGTATCCGGTGTAATGCGTGACAGCCGCATCGCGTTGGCCGTCACGGCCGTGGTCATCCCGGCATCGCCGACGAGCACCGCGAGCCAAACAGGAACCATGCCGAAGGGCACCCCGACCGCAAGCCCGGCTTTCACGGCGAGACTCGACCAGACGTTTTGTCGGATGACGTCGGTCGCGTTCTCCGCGAGTTCACAAACATACGGAACATCCGTGAGATCATCGCCAAGGAGGGCGATATCCGCGGTTTCGATCGCTGTATCAGTCCCGGCAGCCCCCATGGCAATACCGACGCTCGCAGTCGCGAGCGCCGGGGCGTCGTTGACACCATCACCAACCATCGCGACCCCGTCGTGGCGGGCTTCGAGATCGCGAACGGCCTGTACCTTCTCTTCGGGAAGTAACTCCGCCCGATAGGAATCCACCCCGATGTCCTCAGCAATCGCCCGAGCGGTTCGCTCGTTGTCGCCGGTGAGCATCACCACCTCGTCAATCCCGAGTGCATGCAACCGCTCGATCGTTCGCCGCGCATCGGGGCGAACCTCGTCAGCGACGGCGATGAGCCCCTCGAGCTCTTCGTCGGTGCCGACCAGGACAACCGTCTTGCCGTTGGCTTGTAACTCTGGAATGAGCCCGTCCAACAGGTCGAGACACTGGTTCCGTTCACACAATTCTCTCGTCTTTTGGGTCACGAGCCCGCCGTCCGTCGCGGCATGAACGTGTCCGAGATCGAAGCCGAGATCCTCGAACAAGGCTGGTTTGCCGGCGAAATGTGTTGTCCCATCAAGTTCCGCCCGAACACCTTGGCCAGTTAGACTTTCGAACCCGGAGACTTCCCGGTCGAGATCACTGGCGCCTCCAGCGCGTTGGACGATAGCATCGCCGATCGGATGTTCGCTGCGCGCCTCGAGTCCCCGGGCGCACCGCAAGACATCCTCCTCGCTATTGTCATTGAGTGGTATGACGTCGGTTACGGTGAGTTCGCCTTTCGTCAGCGTCCCCGTCTTGTCGAAGGCTACGGCATCAACCGCGCCCATCGCCTCAAGGTGATTGCCACCTTTGATGAGGACGCCGTTTTTCGCCGCACTCGTAATGCCCGATACCACCGAGACGGGGGTGGAGATGACGAATGCACACGGACAGGCGAGAACGAACAACGTCAGCCCATACACGATGTAGGTCACCCAGGAGGCACCGAACACGACGGGGGGAACGATCGCCAGGAGAACGCCAGCTGCGACGACGAGTGGAGTGTAGTACGAGGCGAAGCGATCAACAAACTGTTCTCGGTCGGTCTTGTTCGCTTCCGCATCTTCGACTGTCTTAATAATACGAGCTAAGGTGTGTTCCCCCGCTCCAGCGGTCGTCTCGATTTCGAGATATCCTTCCTCGTTGATGGTCCCGGCGTAGACCTCGTCGCCGATAGTTTTGTCAACAGGGAGGCTTTCGCCGGTAATCGGCGCTTGGTCGACGGCACTGTCCCCTGCAAGCACCTCGCCATCCACGGGGATCTTTTCACCCGGGCGCACGACCACTACCTCGCCGACTGATACCGATTCAACGGCCACCGTCTCTTCTTCACCGTCTCGTTTGACGGTGGCTGTCTCCGGTGATAGATCAAGCAACTCTCGTAACGAACTCCGTGCCCGGTCCATGGAGTACCGCTCGAGCAACTCAGCAACGCTGAACAGAAACGCAAGCATCGCCGCCTCGAAATACAGCGACTCGCCGAAAGCGAGACCGGCCGTGATGGCGCCAACGATCGCGATCGACATCAGCAAGTCGATGTCCAAACTGCGTTGGCGAAGCGATTGGAGTCCGTTGCGAAAGATGATTTCCCCGGCCACCGCAGTCGCGATCAGAAAGAACGCATCCGCGAGGAGAATCTCCCGCCCGGAAATCGAGACAAGCAATCCATTGAACTCGACGAGAACGAACGCTAACGCGAGGCCGAGAGCCAAGAATACGCCGCTGATCCATGTTTTGATTCCTCTGGCGCTCGTCCAAACCCGACTTCGGTCATCGGTCGATAGCGGAGCGCTGGCTGAATCACGAACACTCGTTACCTCGTAGCCCGCATTTTCGATTGCCTCAGTGATAGTGGTCTGCGCAACACGGTCAGGGTCGAACCGAACGACGACAATGCCCGAACCGGCTCGCGGCTCTACCATGTCAATTGGCAAATCCCGAATGGCCCCTTCGACTTTGCTGACACAGGACGAACAATCCATCGACGGAACGGACAACCTGATTTCACGGAGATTAGCCGATCCTCCAGTATCCGCTTCAATCGGAGGATCCGATGAAGACTCGACGCCGTCAACCATTACCGGAGCCTATGGACCGATATTTTATTAATTTGCCCACTAAAAATATGCGGTTATTATAGAATGATTAGTAAATAATTTTAATATATTAATAATTCTGGCAGGGGTTTCTTGATCAACCACTATCACCCCAAAAGAACCCGGGGAATCTGACTTTGCCGGATTGTCTGGGTAGACGCCCGATTCGATAGATGGACATTACCTAGTTATATAACCTATAAATATCTACGATTAGATACCCCCTGCATGGCATTTAGTGACACCCTTCTCGAGGACGGGTCCGACATTTGGAAGGCACAGAAACGACACCCGTTCGTGGAGGAATTAGCCGACGGCTCTCTGGATGATAGCGCGTTTCAGTGGTGGATCAAACAGGACTATCGCTACCTCCTGGACTATGCCCGCACGTTTGCGATCGCGAGCGCAAAGGCCCGGGAGGAATCAGCAATGGCCGGTCTCATCGAGATTGCCCACAGCACACTTCACGTCGAAATGGATCTGCATCGATCCTTTGCAGAAGAATACGGTATCGATGCCGAAGCTCTCGAAACAGTCGACAAAGCACCTATGTGTGAAGCGTATACGAGTTTTCTCCTGCGCACGGCATATGAAGGTTCAATCCCTGAAATCAGTGCTGCGCTCTATCCATGTGGGCAAGGGTACCTCGATATCGCTGACCATGCCGAGTCACTGTCGGATTCGACCCACAGTTTCACCCCTTGGATCGAGATCTACACGAGCGAAGAGTTTCGCGATCTCGTCGCGAATCTCCGAAACCTCGTTGACCGATACGGCGAGCAATATCCAGGGAAACACGAAGCAATGCGCGAGGCGTTCCTGACGAGTGCCCGTTTCGAACTCCACTTCTGGGACATGGCGTATTCGCAGCAATCCTGGGATGTGTGAGTGAATAAGGAAATTCCCCACCACTGTTCATCGCCATCAGTTCACCGACAACCACTCGGCATCGATACGGCCCACGAACCAGCCAGAACGAGGGTTGTCCTTGCTTCCGTTCAAACTACGTAGAATCGGATAATTCGGCCCAAATTCGCGCGATGGCACCGGTCCCCTCGTCAACGTATCCGCCGTGATAGCAGTGTGTTCGTTCGACATCAAGCTCAGCCAACCGTCCCACCGATTCGATGGCAGTTTCCATGTTTGGCG
The DNA here is from genome assembly GCA_964579125.1 of uncultured Halobacteriales archaeon. Classification (GTDB taxonomy): domain Archaea; phylum Halobacteriota; class Halobacteria; order Halobacteriales; family SKSH01; genus CAZOFG01. Next base: position 44,537 of record CAZOFG010000011.1, read on the forward strand.
TGTATTCATCGGTCGGACCAGCGAGGTTATCCTCGACAACGGTGAGCGCGTCCCCAGCCAACAACAAGCGCTTTTCTGGAAAGTACAGCGACAGATGACCGGGTGCGTGACCCGGGGTGAACACGGCCTCCATCGGGCCTGCCGTCGTCAAAAACGATGAACCAGGTTCGACCTCCACATCGACGGTGGTTGGCTGATATCGATCCCCGTCACTCTTGATCGGATCCCGACGGCCATCAACGAATGGCGCACAGCTACTGTGTGCGAAGACCACCGGATTCGTTCGATCCACAAGGGCCGATAGGCCCGCGGCATGGTCGCCATCGTGGTGGGTCAACACGACGCCCCAGACCTCTTCGAGCGTGTGGTCCGCATCTTGCAGGTGCTCAGAAAGCTGATCAAGGGCCTGCGGGAATCCAACATCAACCAGAAGGAGGCCACGGGGCGTTTCGACAGCCGTGGGGTGGAAAACAGCTTCCTGCTCGCCTCGGCTGATCCGTTGGGGAACTGCGAAAACCCCTCAGTGAGTGGCTCCATTTGCACGCCATATCGCCCGAGACGGGTTTCAATCTGACCCACGCGGTTCAGAGTCGCGTCCGAGAGGATCGGATTCGATGGAGATGAATCGATTGCTGGTGGCGTCAGGTCAGCCAAACTCCGCCAATCGAGCAATCAACAGCCGAATACCGACTTGGAATCTGATTTGGGGCGTGCAGAAAACTGCCCTCAATTAGAGGACGACGAACAGGTCAGTCACATACATCACGCCGAGGCCGATAAGGAACGCCAGGACGTTCGTCGCACTCCCCACGCGTGCATTTGCGTGGCGAATCAGTTTCGCGATTTTCCAATCCACCTGAATGATCGCACCGACACCGATCGCGAGGAAGAGTGCTCCGACTGTCGGAGAGTAGGCGAGTCCACCGATCCACCCGCCGAGAATGACTGGCGCACCGGCGAGGACACCAAGCCCAACGAAGTGGTGCCACCCTGGACGGGATTCTCGGGCGACAGGCGCGACGACCGCTGGCCCCTCGGTGACGTTGTGGAGCATAAAGCCGATCACGAGGAAAGCCCCAAGCGAGACGCGACCCACAGCGAACGAACTCCCGATAGCGAGCCCTTCAGCGAGGTTGTGCAAGCCGATCCCGAGGGCGACGAGGTAGGCGACCCAAAGACCACTGCTCGCTCGTGCATTCCCCTGTTGAACGCGGCCCTCACGCCAGGAACTGACGGCTTGGATGAGCAATAACGCGCCGACAGCCCCGACAACGACCAGAATGTCGCCCTCGAACCCTCCCGGTATCGCCTCGGCGAGTTCGAAGGCCTCGAAGCCGGCGTCAACGGCTAGAAACGCGAGGATGCCTGCGGCGAACACCAACACGGCATGAAGCCAGCGATCGCTCATCGTCTGGAGATATGGGTACCACAACATGCCGATTGCGACGGGAATCACCCCCACGAACAGGCCGATCAGCGCGAGCGTCCACAATAGATCGAATCCGAACCCAGGCGTTGTCGAGGCAGCCACGATCGTATGATGAAATGTCGCGCCCGAACTCGTCACGAGATCTATGTTGTAATCGAACCCCGGCGTCATATGATAGGGAAGCACGACGCGTGCACGTTCCAACGCGGAGAGTGTCTGATCACCGCCGGTTCCTTCGACCCGAAAGTCCCAGTAGGCTTCGTCCACGAGCACCTGCGATATCGTCACCGGATCCGGACCGTTGTTGACGACATGGGCGATCATGACTCGCTCGTTCGGGATCTGGACGTGCGTAATCGAGAGATCAGGCAGCGGTTCGCCCGATTCGATCCCACCCAAGGGATTGGTGACGACGAAAACACCGAGGACGAGGACGAGCAACACGAGCGGTGCGAGGGCGATGAGCCATCGAGGAATACCGAATGGACCTCGACTCCCATGGTCTCCATCGGGCGTCTCTGTTACAGATTGCGGGGCCTCCGAAGCGTTGTCACTCATTGATCTACCACCTCGAAGAAACTCATCCACCCGAGTTCGGCGAACTCGGATTGGTGAGCATGGAACATGTACAACCCTGGCTCGTGCTCACCGTAATCGAGCTCAACAATCCCACGTTGGGCCTGCGTTTGGACGATCGTATCCACTCGATGATGCGTCGGTAAGAGCGTCGTCCCGTGGTCGTAGTACTCGAAGAACTGCGAGTGGCTATGAAAGGAGTTGATCGGGTCGAACTCCGTTGTATTCAACAGGTAGACCAACTGGCGTTCGTTGCGATTGATCCGAATGGGAGCGATCGTCTCGCCAGCCGACCAGTCCCCCTCGCCGTCGGTCTCGCCAACTCCGTAGGCGAATGCTTTGGTATTCGCCGCATAGACCTCGTTTTCGCCGTCGAAATCGGTATCAAACGAATTCATCACCATAACCAACTCGTCGATGTCATCATTTTCAGGATAGGTGTGATTTCGACGCCTCGCTCTCGACACGAGATCGTCGACGAACGCGTCGTCAATGGGGCCGTGATAGTTCACGTATTCCCGGGGCTGTTCCCGGACACGGTCGGGATCGGGATCGACGACGATCATGCCGTACATGCCCCGGTGAAGGTGGGCCTTCAACGGCAGCGCATGGCAGTGATAGAAGTGAACCCCAGCGGGGCGAGCAACCCAATCATAGGTAAAGGATTCGCCAGGTTCAATCAGCCCGTCACCGGTCTGCGCAATCCCATCCATCCCCGGACGGTGATTGATCAGATGCGGATGCATCGTGTGGGCGTGGCGGCTCCCATTTGTGAGCGTGATCCGTATAAGATCCCCCTCGACAGCTCGTAGCGTCGGAGCCGGAACTTGGCCATTGAACGTCCACGCGGGAAAATACACCCCAGGCGCGACTTCGATCCCAGGATCGACAAGATCGATCGCGGCAATGTGGAAATGCCGGACGGTTCGACCGTCCTCTTCGTAGATCTCCTGTTGGAGGGCTGATTGTTCCTCTTCACCGGTATGGAATGTTCTCAGAAACTCGTGGGGGTCGAAGTCTCGATCGCGGTATTCTCCAACCGCCCCCATGTGCCCGTGGCCCTCAAAGCCGTGTGTATCGACGTCAGGCTCATCACTACTATGGCCCCGAGCCGTTCCGATCATCGCACTCCCGCCAGCCGCGATCCCACCGAGACCCTTGAGGACGGTTCGACGGTCAGCATCGCCATCGAGCTTCGACACCAATCGATCTCGGAGTGTCTTCGTCAGCTCCGTCGACCGATCCCGATCTACTGGAGCCATCGATGCCCTCCTAACGGATCGAATCGTTTCGCCATACGACCACTTTTGTTAAGGTAATATATTAATTTGATGTATCTAATTAAATATTGAGATAGTAGCTATATTTAAATGAGATTTAGCTACCTCTTCGCACGAACCATCGAACACGAGGCTGCCCCACGCCGCTATCCGTATCAGAATCCCGTTGAAAATATATCAGAGCAAAAGCCACAATACTGGATTCGCCGATCCCGACATGAATCTTCACCGGACCCTCGATGGAATGCTACGTCTCCGTTGATACTTCGGTGATCGAGGACGCCCACACGAGTCGGGTGGCATCCTCCGGGAGGGAAACGGATTCGCCTGTCTCCGCGACGGTCACTGTGACCAGCCCGACTGGGGCCACTTCCTCGATCGTCACTCGTGCGCCTGGCACGATGCCGTGGGTCGAGAGGTACGAAAGGACATCATCGTCCCGATCGCTGACCTCCTGGATCTCGACCTCGACCCCCTCATCGAACTGCCCGAGTGGTTCGCCATCGTGTACGCTCGATACCGTTAACGAGGGTGTTGGGATCGGCGCACCGTGGGGATCAGTTCGGGGATCGTCCAACGCCTCCTCCAGCCGTTCGGCGAGTTTGTCGCTGATGTGGTGTTCGAGCCGATCAGCTTCCTTATGAACCTCACTCAGCTGATAGTCGAGTTCGCTGGTGAGATAGCCCTCAATGAGGCGATGGTTTCGCAGGATACGCAACGCAATACGCTCGCCCTCAGGTGTCAACGTCGCGCCATTATACTTCTCGTGGTCGATGTATCCCTCCTCGGCGAGTTTAGAGAGCATACTCGTGACCGTTGGGGCAGTCACATCGAGTACCTCGGCGATGTCGGATGTTCGCACCCGCTCGGTGTCCTGTTGATCCTGTAAATAATAGATTCCCTTCAAATAATCCTCCATCGCCACATCTGACATGGTCGATATTTAGATGCGGCTAAACATCAGTGTGGCGGTGTCCAATACCTGATCGTAGGGATATGACATTGGAATCAGGGTGTCGAGTATCACGTCGAATGATCGTTGGGCGGAACCGACCAATCTGCATTCTCCCCTCGAATACCTCCCTCCTTGTCTCGAACAACCGTATCCCCAACACCCATCACGAACCTGTTCGGCCAAATTCGCCTGCGCACCAGTCCGCCCAATCTCGCTCTAAGTGGCCGACGCAGAAGGGCCAATATCACGCTCTGTCGACCGAGGTTCCGTCTCGAGCGCGTCCGCGATCGGAAGTTCAACACAAACGACGGTTCCTCGAGGCTCATTATCTTCGATCCAGAGCCGGCCCCCGTATCGATTGGCCACGGTCTCTGCGATCGAGAGCCCGAGGCCCGTCCCAGAGCTATCCACTCCGCGTTCGTTCCAGTCGCGCACCGCATCCTTTCGATCGTCTGGGATCCCCGGTCCATTATCCGCGACACGGACGACGACGGTCTCACCCACTCGATTAGCCGAGACTTCGACCGACGGTTCGGTGTCGTTGTGCACCACGGCATTCTCTAAGAGATTCGAGAAGAGCTCAGGAGCTAAATCATCCCCCTCGAATTCAACATCAGGGAGAGTTCCTACAGAAATTGTGGCCTCCGGGAACTCGGTCTGCGTTCGCTGGACGGATTTCTCGAGAATCTCTCGAAGCCGGATGTGGCTGGGGTCATCAAGCGAGTAGCCGACGAAGTTCTCAATGAGGGTTTTCGTCGCTTCGGTAAACCTGGTCAGTTCTCGACTTCGATCTTGAATCGCTTCAACGTGCTCAGTGGCCTCACCATTGGTTTGATCGGCAAGCACCGTCGCCTCGCCGAGAATGACGTTCAGCCCGTTCAACACGTTATGGCGTAACGATCCATGAATGAAGTCCAATCTGGCCCGTTCAGTCTCGGCTTGACGACGATGCCGGTGGCGACGCACATCGTACCATCC
>CAZOFG010000011.1:49854-52320 GCA_964579125.1 uncultured Halobacteriales archaeon
GACATCTCCCGAGCGTGTTGTAATTCGACCAGCCCCATCACGCAGCCAGCACCGATTACGATGCCACTACCGAGTGGTCGGCCGATACGATTGATTGATTCACCGCCGAATATCTCAGCCGGATCGATCATCGATCCGGGATTTTACTGAGTGACCTAAATCGCTAATCCAAGAAGTGACCAAACTTGGTACCGAATTGGACTTCGGTCCATCTGCGTTCACACCACCGCGATATTGCACACGTCTAGCGTGAACGGACCAGTTGTCCGAAACATCGAACCATCAACGGATGTCGACTCCTCCCAGCCGGAACGGACCGACAGGACCGCGTATATCGCCCTCCGACACGAGCCGTTCAGCGGTCGAACCGATCGAGTGTCATCACTTTCTGCCACGCATCGACGAAATCCTCGACGAACTTCGCCTCGCCGTCGGCAGCACCATAGACGTCAGCGACAGCACGGAGCCGAGCGTTCGATCCGAAGATGAGGTCGAATCTGGTCGCCTCCCATTCGACCGTACCGGTATTACGGTCGCGAATTTCGAAGACCTCACCCGCCTCGTCGATTGCGTCCCACTCGTAATTCATGTCAAGGAGGTTTACGAAGAAATCATTCGTCAGCGTGCCGGGCTCGTCGGTGAGGATACCTCGATCGGAATCACCATAGGTCGCACCCAGGGCTCGCATCCCCCCGACTAACACCGTCATCTCCGGGACGGTCAGGTTCAGCAGGTGAGCTTTGTCTACCATTCGTTCTTCGGGTGAATCGTACAGATCGTCGTATTCGCCACCGAGGTAATTTCGAAACGCATCAACCTTCGGTTCGAGCACCTCGAATGACTCCACATCAGTCTGTTCTTGGGTGGCGTCAGTGCGGCCGGGGTCGAAAGGCACCTCGACATCATAACCGGCGTCTGCGGCAGCCTGCTCGATTGCGGCGTTGCCACCAAGCACGATCAAGTCGGCAATCGAGACCCGCACGTCGTCGGTTCGGGAGCCGTTGAACTCCGCCCGAATCGCCTCGTAGGTTTCGAGAACCGTTTCGAGTTCCGCCGGTTCGTTCACCTCCCAGCTTCGCTGGGGTTCCAGACGGATCCGAGCGCCGTTCGCCCCGCCACGTTTGTCACTGTCGCGGTAGGTCGAGGCTGAGGCCCAGGCGGTCTTAGCCAATTGTGAAACCGACAGCTCCGAGTCGAGGATCGTCTCTTTGAGATCGGCGACCTCCTGGTCCTCGATCACGTCATAGTCGGCCTCAGGGAGTGGATCCTGCCAGATCATTTCCTCGTCGGGAACCTCCGGACCAAGGTACCGCTCGGGTGGGCCCATGTCGCGATGGAGCAGTTTGAACCACGCCCTTGCGAAGGCTTCTTGGAATTCATCGGGATGGTCCTGAAATCGCTCGAGGACCGCACGATAGTGGGGGTCGTGCTTGAGGGCGACATCCGTCGTCAGCATCATCGGTTGTTCCCGGTTCGACGCATCCTGAGCACCCGGTGCGGATTCGACAGCGTCCGCGTCAGCCGGTCGCCACTGCCACGCGCCACCGGGCCCCTTGACTGAGACCCAGTCGTTCTCGAGCAAGTTATCGACATAGCCCATGTCCCACTGGGTTGGAGCATCAGTCCATGGGCCCTCGATACCGCTCGTGATCATACCCCCGATATCGCCGAACTCGTGCGTCCAGCCGAGTCCCTGCTCTTCGATGGGTGCCGCCTCAGGCTCGGGTCCGAGGTGCTCGTCCGGGTCGTCCGCACCGTGGACCTTCCCGAAGGTGTGACCACCGGCGATGAGCGCAACCGTCTCTTCATCGTCCATCGCCATCCGGGTGAACTCCTCCCGGATGTTCTTCGCGGAGCCCTCGACGTCCGGTTCGCCGTCAGGACCCTCCGGATTCACATAGATGAGGCCCATCACCGTGTTCGCGAGCGGATCCTTGAGGTGCCCGACCTCCCCCCCTTCGTAGCGGTCGGGTGAGGTGGTCTCCCACTCATCTTCGGGGCCCCACTCAACGGCCTCATTGGGTGTGAAGGCATCCTCACGCCCCCCGGCGAAGCCGAACGTCTCGAAGCCCATCGACTCCAGGGCGACGTTCCCCGCGAGGACAATCAGATCGGCCCAGGAGAGCTTACGGCCGTACTTCTGCTTGACAGGCTGCAGCAAGCGCCGGGCCTTATCCAGGTTGATGTTGTCCGGCCAACTGCTTTCGGGCGGGAGACGCTGAAGCCCGCCGGACGCACCGGCTCTGCCGTCAGCAGTTCGATATGTCCCGGCACTGTGCCACGCCATCCGGATGAACAACGGGCCGTAATGGCCGTAATCGGCCGGCCACCAGTCCTGAGAGCTCGTCATGACCTCCTCGATGTCGGCCTTAACCGCCTCGTAATCGAGGTCTTCGAACGCCTCCGCATAATCATAGCCTTCTCCGTATGGGCTGAGATCGGCGGCGTTGTCGTCAAGCAAATCGA
>CAZOFG010000012.1:0-49030 GCA_964579125.1 uncultured Halobacteriales archaeon
AGGGCGTCCTCGTCGAACGCGACCGACCGTGAATGGGCACCATCAACGATGAGAATGATCGACCGGGCGACATGTGCCGAATCGACCTCGGCGAACACACCGGTGTCAATCCCCCGATCGATAACGTCCTCAAGGACCGTGAGCACGCGCGCCTCGCTTTGGTGAAATCGATCGCAAAGGGCCTCGTTGTAGGGCGCTTGACTGCGCATCTGGAACAACACCACCAGGAACTCCCGATGGGACTGCGGTGCAACGAGCATCTCATCAAGGAGATCGAACAAGCGGGATTTCGGATCGTCGTCAGTCTCGGCCGTGACAGTCGCGTCGAACTGCGAGAGGTGATAATCGAGAAAGGCTGCCAGCAGTTCGTCCTTGGTGTCGTAATGATAATGGATGGCTGCGGTCGTTTTGCCGTATTCGTCAGCGATCCGCTTGATCGTGAGATCCGCATAGCCATGCTCGCGCAGCGCTCGCGTCGTCGCCTCCATGATTTCCTGAGTGGCATTGGAGAACGACGGATGCGACGATTCAGCCATGACCTGCCAATGAAACACCGGCCCAATAACCGTTGCGCCAACGACAACCGCAACCTTACTCGAGGTGGTACACGTCCAATGGATCGCGAAGCTCCCCCATGACGGCCTCGATCACGTCGGTCGCCGTCACTAATCCCGCGACGGTGCCGTCTTTGAGCACGAGGGCGAGTTCCTGATCTTCCATTTGGAACTGGTCATACGCCACGGCGACGTTTTCCTCGGCGGCCAGCGTCATCGGTGGTGCGGCAATGTCCTCGAAGGTGCGTTCTCCCTCCATCAACTCGTCATAGTGATTGATAATCGACGGCGCGTACACGACGCCTTGGTAGTCCTCCAGGTCAGCGCCAATGAGTGGGAAGCGGGTATGCGGCGTTTCACGGATCCGTTCGAGGTTCTCCGTCGTCGTGACGTCCGTCGAGAGGGAAACGATCTCTGAGCTGGGGACCATCACCTCGTCGATCGTGAGGGTATCCAAATCGAGCGCGTTCAATACTTCATCACGCCGTTCCTCCGGGACTTCGCCCTCTTCGAGGAGTGATCCAATGCGATTACGAAGCTGACTGCGCGTCTCGAGAACCTCCTGTTCGGTTTCGAGCCAGGCGCCAGTCATTTCGATGCCAAACAGCTTCAACGTCGCCTTGGCCACCCAGTCGCCGAACGTGATCACCGGCGAGATCACATAGTGAAACCAGTACAGCGGTCGAGCGCCGTATTGAGCGACCTGCTTCGAGCGTTCCACGCCGAGATAGGTCGGGGTCTGTTCGCCGTGGGTGAGGTGAACCATATTGATGAGGAAGAAGCCAAGGAGCGATCCGGCCCCCACCGAGGCGAGGAACGTGTCCTGAAAGAACGGCTCGAAAATCGCCGCCAGACCCGGCTCGGCCACGATCCCGAGCGCGATGCTCGTCCCGGAAATCCAGATCTGACAGGTCGTCAAATAGACTTCGAGGTCTTCGGTCATTTTCCAGGCCCGCTTTAACGCGGGGGTATCGAACTCCGATTCCGGATACTGTCGGAGCCGAGTGAGGGAGAATTCGATGGCGACGAAGTACGCGTTGATCAAGATCAGTCCGAAACCAGCCAGGACGCGCAACGTGATCTCGAGAGGTTCCACGCTCGGGCGTTTGATGGAGACCCATATAACGGTGGGGCATCTCGACAAGCCTACGCTTCGTCACGGGTTCTCTCACAATCGCCGATCGGGATGTCCAGACGATCGCCAGTTCAAGTTCGAATCCCTTCGGATCGATCAGGTAAGTTCAGGATTGCCAAGAGGCGTCCGGACGCAGGAGCGAAAGACGTGGTTGCGGGTCAAGGACACAGGCCTAGGCACTGTGACGGCCTCCGGCAAAGAGGTCATTTTTTGAGCGTTACCCCCCAAGTAGCGGTATGCTTGAGACGGTGTTGGTTCCGACGGACGGAAGCGACGCGGCCAACCGGGCGCTCGATCGCGCCCTTGAGTTGACCGGCGACGACGGGACCGTCCATGTGTTGCACGTGGCCGATACGGCCGAATTATCCGCAACTCGCGTCGGGGGAGATGTCGTGGATGAATTCGTTTCCGAAGGGAACCGGATCGTCGAAGCGTGTGCCGACCGGGCCGGTGCTGCGGGGCATGAAATCGTCACCGCGGTCCGGCAGGGGTCGCCAGCGGAGACGATCGATCGATACGCAACTGACCACGATATCGATCTGATCCTCATGTCGACCCGAGGCCGGCACGGGGTCGAGGAAGTTCTCTTGGGGAGTACCGCCGAACGGGTCGTCAGGCACGCGAGCGTTCCCGTTCTCACCGTCCACCCGGACGTCGATATCGAGTTCGACGAACTCGATCGAATTCTCGTTCCACTCGATGAACAGGCCGGACCGCAGGTTGCGATCGATATTGCAACCGACCTCGCCCGCCAGCGAAACGCCGCCATTGAATTGCTCCACGTCGTCGAAGAGGCCGGTCTCGCGGCCGAGATATTCGGCGACTCTCACCAGGCGGAACGCGAAGCCGAGGCCGCGGAAACCCTCGAAGAAGCAGCGGAAACGATCCGATCGACTGGCTTCGAATCCGTGAACAGCTCAGTAGAGACCGGTGATTCAGTTGCGGAAGTAATTCTGAATGTTGCTGACGATCGAGATGTCGACTTGATCTGTATGGGTACGCATGGTCGTGGGGGCATCGATCGGTACGTCCTCGGCAGCGTCACTGAGCGGGTCGTTCGGACCACCAAACGCCCAGTATTAACAATCCGACATGGAGCGAGAGCCGAGTAAGCCCGGGTCGGAATTGGCTGATGAACCATCGGGCTGAGAGAGCCGTCCCGTCCAACTGATTCGTGCAACCGTCCGAAAATTGCACCAGCATGTATCAAAATAATCAAATATTCGATAATTGAAGTTCATCGGGTCTTTAGAGTGCAGGAATAGTCCCGTTATCTTGTCAAACTCCGTCAGAAAAGTTTTTGTCAGCATCGCGATACGCACCTGTCGTACCATGTCAGATGATGACTCACTGAAAGCTCGCATCGCTCAGCATCCCAAAGTTCTCGGTATCCTGTTCACCCTCTTCGTCTTGCTCTCGCAGGCTGGTACGGTAGCAGCAGGTACCGACTCGACAGTCGTTACGGGTCCGTAGTTACAGCGAGTCTATTTCGTGACTCCAAGTTAATTCACCGTCAACACGGACCGGTTTCTCCTCAGCACGAAGGAATTCGAGTAATTCCTGCTTTGTCGGCGAGAGCGACTCCACGCGTTGTGATACCAATGTATGCCTCCGATTTTCTGCCAACATAGGAAGTACCATGCTTCCCATATCTACCCTCGACGTGGGGAATGAAACGAACTCGAAATCATAGTCTTGACCACCTGGGCTTATTTCGCATAACAAGGGCACAGACTGCGGTTGAGACAACGCCACCCGTCCATCGCCAACAACCGTATACCGACCACCCATAACATTGGATCCACGCGCGATCTCAAGGGCAGCATATAGTGGGAACCCAGCATTCAGCAATCTGGCAAGCGTTTCGCCCATCGCCACCGCACTGCTGTTTATCACTTCGCTCAGCGTGACGATACCCCCAATGCCGCCAGCCTCAATGAGGTGTCGGCCCTGCCGGTACGATTGACAGGCATTGAGCAAGAAGGCGCTTACACCAACATCTCCAATTCCCTCGATATCGAGTTTGCCGTCGGCGCATTCGAAACCCTCGTGGTCGATGTGTCCGATATAGTGGAGGAAGTCGGTCGGGGCAGTCAGAACTTCTGCCAACGTTTCGCGATCGAGATCGCGATGGAACGTTACCTCGAATGGCAGCACGTCCCTCGATCCGTAGATATCATCGAGGACCGCGCCTTCCTCAAGCATTGCGGCGTCGTTACAGACGACGGTGATCTCGATATCCGTCGTCGACGGCGTTCGCTCTAATCGGTTCTCGAACGCAGCTGGGATGGCCTTGCTGGCCCCTAACGGTGCGCCATCGCCGACCCAAACCTGTTCGGCTGCGTCGGTCGTCGGCGGCTGGACGAACGAGCCGTTCGATGCAGCTGTCGCGCCGCTCGAACGGGTAAATTCACCGCTCGAAGCCGTGACCGCCGTAGGTTCCTGGGCGGTAGCAACGGAGTTGGGGGACTGAACCCGGATCAATGCGAGATCATCCACGAGATATGGAAGCATCTCCACGTGAGTTGGCTCCGGGACCACATGGGCCGTGAGGCCCCACCGCGGCACGACGTCGGCCACTGTATCGTACGGGATCCTGAGATAGCTTGCCAGTCGTTCGGCGATTGGTCGGTCGTACAACTCCTCGAAATCCAAGGGGAGTCGCGATTCCAGGACCTCCCGTTCGTGGAGCGTGACTGGATACAAACCTTCCGTCCGGGTCGCCGCATCAAGGACGAACGTTTGCTTCAACACGCGCTCAACACCGTCAGCGAGGGCTTCGCCTGCTGCCAAGGGCTCAGTGAATCCCGTTTCCGTGGTCAATCGCGCGTCGGTACCGGATTTTAATCGAGCGCCGAGGTAGTACGAAAGCGGCGCTGCCGTATATATCGCCTCTAGGGTCGGTGGGATTTCGAGAGTGATCCCGGTGTCCGGCGGTTCGAGTTCTCCAGGAATTGCTAAGGATTCGCCGACCTCCACCCGGGGTGGGTGGCCTCGTAATGTCGGAAACGACCGCTCGGGACTCGTCGTTTTGAGCGCCGAACCGAACGCCGAGACGGCCGCCATAATGTCCTGAGGTGCGGTGGTCGTCGTCAGTGTCGTCTCGGGGTGTTCGTGGGCCGATCTAGCGCCGATGCGAACGGTCGTGGGCGCATCGAACGTGATGGACATTTCATCTTGTCCGGATTCGACCGTCACCGCGGCATCGACTTCGACGTAGAGCTTGATGGGGCTGCACACCTCGAGCACATACCTGCCAGCCTCGACTCGCTCGGTCGCATGGTGTTCGGCCTCCGCAATGAGCTCCCCGTCCGCGGTTCGGACGAAGACACCGACGACGCACGGCAAATCGATGCGGGAGGTCTGTATCGCGATTGCATCGTCGACGGGGAACAAAAACGCGTCCGTATTCGCGGTGGTCGGTTCGACATCAGTGGGGAAATCCAACCGAAACCGGTGTCGCTCGATGGGATCGATCACATCGACACCCGACATCCCTGGCAACGAGACGAACGAGATGCCGTAATCGGAGGGATCAACGGTATCAGCGTCCATGAACTGACCACCTCTGGATGCGCGGTCCGGTTCCTGGGGTCCGGCGGAACCGTGACGGGACCAACATCGCGGGATTCCGGGAACCGGGCATGGGTTCAAATGATTATTGACTTCCGACAAAAGTGTATCGGCGTTTCGAAACGTTGCCGGTAACTTCCATCGTTTGCATGCTGGGTGATCGGGCGGTTGAAACAGTCCCGTTTGATGGAGGTCCAACCGGTGACACACCAGGGTCCGTCACTAAGTATAAATGCACCCACCAACACGCTCCAGTACGAGACAGCCGGCCGTCACGTCGTCCCGTGCCGTCCGGAGGTGAGCACTATCGACCGGAGCGATTACGCCAGACTCGACGAGTACGCGTCCACTCCCCGTGTGGGAGAGTTGCTCTCCGCGCCGAGGCGTGACCAACCGAAAGTGTTGCACGTTGACGACGAACCGGACTTCGTCGAAATGGCCGCGATTTTTCTCGAACGCTCAGATCACGACTTCGCGGTGGCCACGGAGACGGATCCTCGGGCTGCCTTAGACCGTCTTCAACGCGAGGAGTTTCACTGTATTATCAGTGACTACCAGATGCCGGAAATGACCGGACTCGAACTCTTACGCGCGATTCGAGAAGACTATCCCGATTTGCCGGTCATTCTTTGCACCGCCCGCGGTTCGGAAGAGGTTGCGAGTGAGGCCATCGTCAACGGCGTGACCGATTACATTCAGAAAGGAACCGACACCAAACAGTACGAAATCCTCGCCAATCGCGTGCAAAACGCGATCGAACAATATCGGACCCGTCAACAGCTATGGGATATGCTTTCGTGGTCGGCTGCCGTGATGGACCAAGATGTCGTTGGTGTCGTGGTCGTGCAGGACGGGGTGATCCTCCACGCCAACGAGCGATTCGCTGAATTGGTTGGGACTGATGTTTCCGATCTCATCGATACGCACGTTGACTCACTCGAGGTGGAAACCAAGGCTGGAGAGCCACTCACCGCCGAGACGTTCGCGGTGTCGGCCTCGACACAGTTCACCTGTCGACCGACGGTGGAGGACGTGCCAGCCGACCAACTTAAATTGGAACTGACCGACGTGCGCTCCGCCGGAGAGCGAGCGGCCTTCGGTATCGTCAAGGGGTTGAAGGACGAGGTGCGAACCAATGATTAATGGATCGACGGCCAGAGGGGGGATTCATCCGTGGCGTATTCGGGGGGCGTTGGCCATATGACGTCAGAGGGTGGCTTGCAGGAGTTCGTCGATCGGTTGTTGGCGGCTGATTCCGATCACGAGGTCTATCAGGCCGGCGTCGATATCGCGGCGCATATTTTGGACGCTGATACGGTTGAGGTCGTCTCGACGTCCGACGAAGAACTGCAGGTCCTGGCCCGATCGGCAAGCAGCGAAGGGACCCCACCCTCGGAGCCCTCCGTTGCCCCGGATCTGTTGGCACAAACGGATTTGATCGGGAAATCGCATCGGTTTGACGATATTACTGACGTCCGGAGTGCCGCGACGACCGCGAGCGCAAGCGATACAGCGTACATTCCTCGAGCGTTGTTGGTCGTTCCGATCGACGACATCGGCCTCTTGTTGGCCACCGACGGAACGCCCGCGGCATTTACGGAGCACGACCAAGCGTGGGCGGAATATCTCGCGGCCGCGATCACTCGCGCCGTTCGCCCGGAGGAAGCCGTCGATGCCTCGGAACCGACCCAACTCGAGCGGATCGCACAGATACTCTCCCATGATTTCGCGGGGCCACTAACGGTGGCACGAGGGGCGATTGAGTTAGCCGAGGAAACGGGTGATCCGGAGCACTTCGAGCGAGCCAACAAAGCCCTCGATCGAATCGAAGATCTCATCGAGGGGGTCGAAGAGCTTGCGCGGACGGACGATCACGTGGGCACACCAGAATTGCTGCAACTTCGGGAGGTCGTGAAAGAGGTCTGGCCGTCGGTAGAGACGGGGGAAGCGTCCCTCGAAATCGCATCATCGCGCTCGATCGTCGGAGACAGACAAGCCGTGTATCAGCTCTTGATGAACCTCTTTGTGAACGCGATCGAACACGGCGGTGAGGATGTCACCGTTCAAGTGGGCGTCACACCTGGCGGATTTTATGTGTCCGACGACGGTCCCGGGGTGCCACCGCACGAACGCCATTCGATCTTCGAGTGGGGCGAAGCTACGGCGGACGATCACAAGGGCATCGGACTTGGTATCGTCAAACAGATCTGTGACGCCCATGGTTGGGAGATTGAGGTGACCGAGGCAGACGCTGGGGGCGCTCGCTTCGAGATCACGACGTGAGTCGGCCCGTACCGTTACTGGGCTCGCTCGACGGTCGCAACGAGTTTTTCAATATCGACGTTCCGCCCTGACAGTTGCAAGACGACCGTAGAACCCTCGATGCGATCGCTGCACGCGATCGCCCCGGCAAGGCTGGCTGCGCCGGCACCTTCGACGACGATGCGCTCCTCCGCTAGGAGCGTCGCCATCGCGTCTTTGAGGGCCTCATCGGAGACGGTCAGGAAGGCATCGAGACGCTCGCGCAATACCTGTTGGGTGAGGGCGAAGGGGACGCTCGTCGCGAGTCCCTCGGCAAAGGTGTCCATTTGATCGTGGGGTTTCAAATGGTCATCTCGCCATGCGCGGTGCATCCCGGGCGCCGCTTCCGATTGCACGCCAACGACGGCTGCATCGCCGATCGCACCAACACTGAGGCAGTAGCCGGCGGCACAACTGCCACCACCGACCGGCACGAACGCGTAGTCGAGGTCAGGGAGGTCCCGCACCACCTCGAGCCCGGCCGTGCCAACCCCGGCCACGAGTTGTGGTTCGTTCGCTGAGTGGACGTATCGATAGCCGACTTCTGTTGCCTCACGTTCGACCCATTCCCGGGCCTCGTCGTAGTCGCGACCGACGTGCTCGGCCGTCGCCCCGAGACGCTCCATGGCCCGGACCTTCGACGGATTTGCATCCTCCGGGACGGCGATAACGACCGGCACGTCGAAGACATCCCCGGCGTAGGCGATCGATTGGCCGTGATTACCGGTACTCGCTGCGATAACACCCGGATCCCGGAATTCCGACGGCAACGTTCCCAAGAGATGCAATCCGCCACGAACCTTGAACGCACCAGTCGGAAGCGTGTCGTCGCGTTTGAGGTATACGTCGGCGTCGAGTGCATCCGATAACGCGGCGCTTCGCACAAGCGGCGTGGGGGTCAGATACTGGCTGAGATGGTTAGCGGCCGCGAAAAGTTCGCGTGGTGCCGGCGGCGTCAGATCGTGATACGGGAAAATCGTCGTCTCGTCGGGGGAATCTACGGGGCTGTACGAATCACCCATAGCCGCGCATCCGAGGGGAGACACAAAGCTCTCCCGCCCCACGAGTCCCATGATCGATCGAAGCGGCTACGGTCGGTCGATCATATCAAAAATATGCAACTAAAGCATATGTTAGCTGATCTCGTATTTCTTCACGTGAGGTACGTATGGACGTAAACGTCGGGGGCTACGACCGCATCGCTCGCATCGTTATCGGAGCCATCCTTGCGATCGTTGGCATCGCCATGGTGGCGGAAATCGTCGAATTCAATCTGTGGGTCGGAGTCGCCGCCATTGTCGTCGGGGCGATTCTACTGGTGACGGGGGCCGTCCAACGATGCCCGATCAATCAGGTTGTCGGCGTCAATACCGCAAAGTAGCGCACGTTACTGCGGTTCCTCGGTCACCTCGGCCTCATGAAGGAGCCTTGAGTGTCCGTGCTGGCGCCACACCAAGGCGAGGCGACCGGGTTGGATCGCGTCACCTCGGAGGATAGCCGTCGTGCCGGTTTGCCATTCGGCCGGTCCCAAATCAGCTAACGTTGCCGGCGTTGCTTCGGTCGTCGCCGTTCCTTCAAGGTAGATGCGATCACCGTGAATCGCCTCGCCTCTGACATGCCCAATGAGGACCTCCGTCGACGCGGTTCCCTGAATCGCGAGTTGGACATCCGTTGGTGGATTCAGTTCGGGTGCTTCAGAGCCATCCGGTTTGTCGGTGTCATCTACGAGTGCGTACGTTCCAGCTGCGCCGAGACCGACAACACTCAGCCCCACAGTGAGGATATTCCGTCGAGACGACGAAGCCCTCGCCGAGAGATGACTGGCGAGGACCCTCGAATTGGGGTCGACACCCGGCCACATCGACTGACTGAAGGCCATCTAGCATCGAATCACGGATACGCGGCGATAGCCGTTTCGACTCAACGCTTCCGGTATCAACCCGGCAACGGCTTGGCGACATTCAAAAGTGTGATAGCTACTTGTCGTAGCGCCGAAACGTGAACTAGCAATAATTACAACCACCCGCTCCTGTTAGGCACATCCATGAGCCATCAACCAGCGGGGGCGAATTTCGAACGCGTCGCCGATATCGAACCGACCGAGCCGACACTGATCGAAGGCTTGCCCGGCCACGGCCTAGTCGCGTCGATCGCTGTGAGCCAGATCAACGAGCAACTCGGGCTGGAACATTACGGAAACATCTATTCGGACGAGTTTCCACCCGTCATCACGTTCGAAAACGGCCTCGTTCGTGATCTCGTACGAGTGTATGCGGGGCAAAATCCCTCGATCCTGACGCTCTCGAGTGAACTGGCACTCCCCCAGTCA
The DNA here is from genome assembly GCA_964579125.1 of uncultured Halobacteriales archaeon. Taxonomy (GTDB): domain Archaea; phylum Halobacteriota; class Halobacteria; order Halobacteriales; family SKSH01; genus CAZOFG01. The sequence goes on from CAZOFG010000012.1 coordinate 9,893, forward strand.
TCCTATCATGCCCTCGGTGAGGTCGTCCTCGAACTCGCGACGACCTACGAGCGTGGCATCTTCCTCGCCGGGGCGCCGGCCGAACGCGAGTCCGAGATGGGGGACGTGATCGGCATCGGCACCACGGAAGCAGTCGTCGACGATCTCGAAGCGGCGGGCATCCAGATCGCCGAAGAACCCGGCCTCGTCGGTGGCATCACGGGGGCCCTCGTGCGTGAATGCTACCACGCCGGGGTTCCCGCAGCCCTATTGATCGTTCGTTCCCACCCGTTCCTCCCGGACCCGGATGCGGCCCGTCAGCTGATCGAACGGGCGCTTGAACCACTGGTCGAATTCGATATCGACACGAGCGAACTCGACGAGCAAGCCGAGGAGATCCGCGAGCAACTCGATCAGGTCGCCCAACAGTATCGCCAACTCATCGAAGAGGAGCAAACCACCGAAGCGCCCGCCGGGATGTATCAGTGATCGTGCGAAGCGGTCGGTAGCTCGGTTTGTCTGCCAGGGTCGCTCGAGCAGACCGAGGCGAATACGTCCTCATGGAGTCGTTCAGTCACCGCGTCGAGGACGGCCTCCATGTTGACCGTGTCGTCTCGATTGTACTGCACGAGCGTCTCAAGCGAACCCTCATCACCGCATTGAAACGCTCGCCAGAGGCGTATCGCTTCGCGGCCGTCCACATCTGCAGCCTCGCGGCCGATCCCGAGGGTCGATTCGATCGATTTGAGCCCGCCCGTGAGGCCCACTCGTCGACAGGGATATCGCAAATCGATGTGCGGGCAATCAATCGAGAGGTCGAAGGCTGTCTCCAGGAAGGGAACGTCGAATTGTTTGCCATTGAACGTGACGAGGATTGCCGCGTCATCGAGGTGTTCACGCAATCGGTGGGCGGAGAGATCCCGACCGCGGACGAGCGTGGTCGTCTCCCCGGCCTGGTACAGCGTGACGACGGTTACCTCGTGTCGGTGGCGATCGAGCCCAGTCGTCTCGATATCGAGAAAACACGCCCGATCACGAAACGATTCGTACAGCCGCCAGTGACATCGATCCGGAAAGACATCACCGAAGTAGGCCGCATCACCCGCGGCAAGGCGATCCTCGGCCGTGTCGATGAACACCTCGATACGGTCGGCGATGGTCGGACCGACCACTTCACCAGTAAATCTCCTCCATTCAGTGATCCCCGCTTGCCAGAGCGTTCGTTCCGTGTGTTCGCCAACACCGTAGACAGGAATGAAACTGTTCTCGATGCGCACGAGTCGATGAGCGTAGTTTTCCGGCAAGCCATAAATGTTTACGCGGTTGTCCAGTCCGCGAGCGAGCGGTTGCGGGCTGCCCGCGTTGCATGCCGACTGAGTTGCCATCTGTACGCCATCGAGCGCCAGCCCATCGCGCAAAAATCGGGGTCGTCCGGCATCGCGCCGGCGTTTGTGAGGGCTTGAACGACATCGTCGTATCGGGACATCCGCTCCAGTGGATCGTTGGGGCCCGTCAATGCTCGCTCCACACCAGATGGGGAAACCGACAGTGTCGCCGCTGCAACGGCTCGAATCACGCCATCGCCATCCATGTCGGCTTGTCGCATCGCGGCGATGAATCGGCCGAGTTCGGCCCGGAGTCGGATTTCGACAGCAGGATCGGTCGGATCGAAAAAACAGCTGCCGGTGCGCTCATGGAGGATGAATCGGCCGGATCCCGGGGGTTCGATGCGATTGACCGTCCCCGACGACGTGAGTGCTTCGAGTGCGTGCTTCGGTGCGTCGACCTCCGGTGTGACGCCCTCGCGCACCACGCCGGTGGTGACCGTCCGATCAGCCGCCGCGGTAACGTCGTGCTCGAGGAGCCACCGAGCAACGCGAAGCTGGTCGGTAACTGAATCGTTGGGGGCAGAGTGTGCACGAATCCACCGTTCGAGCTTCTCTACGTGCATCGGCCGTGACGATCGACGCCCGTTCTGTGCCCGTCCCCTGGTAAACCTGTAGTGCCGATGTCGGGTCTGGCCGACTCATTTCGGTAGGCTATTCGCCGTGTTGGCCTGTATCCGACAGTCGAGCCACTCGGGCTCCCATCGCCCGTGAATGTCTGATCTTTATGCATCCTTGCGCGGTAGCAGGCGATACTGTTGGCAGGTGACTTCCCCGCATGGTCGACCAATTGTATCGCAGCGTGCCGACGAAGCTCGCCATTGTAAGCGGCATCATCGCATTTACGCTCGGCTTAGCCCTTGTCGCGGGTGCTGTCGCGCTCGATGACGGTCATGCAGCCACGGTTCCGGCAGACGAAGGAAACCTCACCGCGAGCGATCCGGGTGCCGGTACCGTTGCGACGTGGACGTTTTTGAGTGCGCAATTCGTCCCCCTCGAGGAACGAGGCGGTGGTGGTCTGTTCGGGACGCAAGCAACGACCACGAACTACCTTGCCGCAATGACCCCTTCCCTCCCGACCGTGCTGTACCGGAGTATTCCGATCGCAGTCCTCTTTGTCGGCGCATTTCTCGTTGCGTGGCGTGGCTGGAATCCGATTAGAACCGAATACGAATCCATGTTGAGCGGAGCCGCCGTCACCCTCGGGTACCTCCCGCTCGTCGCGGTGTCAGCGTGGCTCGTCACGCACGTCGTTGAGGTTGAAGGTACCGACGGTGGGGTGTTCCCCGGGCTTGACGCCGGCGAGACAGTGACTTATGCCGCCCCGCTGGGGGAGGCATTACTGTTCGCCGGACTCATCTATCCGATCCTCGTCGGGACCATCGCGGGCTACCTCGCTTGGTTCGCTCGCTCCCGAGTGCATTCAGATTGAGCAAAAACCTCGACCGGTTGTATTCCTAATCACCGACTGATGGTTGACTGAGCCCTTCAGGCGCTGGCTCAGTGTCGTATAGCCAGAGAAAGACGGTCCCGGCCGCGAGCATAAACGCCCCGGCCAACCAAAAGCCCGCGAGATAGGACAACGAATCGAACACCCCGCCAACGACGACAGGGCCGAAGATCGCTCCCACTTGCCATGAGACGGATCGAAGCGACAAGCTCCCCGCAACGGCGTCGTAATGTTCGCCCTCACGAACGAACAGAGCCATGCTAGTCGGTAATCGCAGGCTATCGGCGATACCGAGGATCGAATACGCGACGAACAACAGCAAAAACGCCGGGGCGATCGCCACGTCGAGACCAACTGCTGCGAAGGACAGCGTGGGAAGAATGTCTGCCGCAAGTGGTGCCGCCGGGATCAACGCGGTCCCGAGGGCGTAACCGACCGTCCCGGCGAAAATATACCACTCATAGCCACCGGTTCGATCGGCGAGCTTGCCCACATATCCTTGTGCGAGGCCTTTGGTCAACTTCCCGCCAGCAAGGATGCCCCCGATGAGGAAGGCGTTCATCCCGAACTCGGTGCGCGCATAGATCGGGAGGAAGATAACGACCGCCATTTTGCCGAAGCTGAAAGCGAACCGAAAGACAACGAGCGAGATGACGGTCTTTCGTGCCAGCAGGCGGCGATACGTTTCAATGCCAGTCGCCTCGTCGGGATCGGCCCGGACACCCGGATCGTCCCGGAGAAACAGCCACACCATCACGACGGAGATGAGCGTGAGCCCGATGAGAACGCTGTATGTCAGTGTGAATCCAGCCAGGTACAGCAACGCGCCACCGACGATATCGCCAGTCAAGCTGGCAAGCGAACTCACCTGATTGTACGTTCCAACCCATAATCCACGCCCGTCATCAGGGGCAATCTCACCGACGACGGCCAGGCCGCCCACCCAGAGAATGATCGCGCCGATAGCCTGAAATCCCCGTAGAAAGACGACGTGTTCGATCGAGCCGACGAACACGTAGCCCACGAGCAACGCGATATTGAGTGCGAGCCCACCCAGCAGCCACCGCTTGGAATTACCGAGATCGAGTTTCCGGCCGAGTGGTAAGACCAAGGCCAGTCGAACGATGGCATAGGCTGTTCCGAAGAGGCCGGCGACCAACCCAGAGGCCTCGAACAAATCCGCATACAGCGCGAGGGCAATGATAACCGTCGCGAAGGCCATCGAGCTGACGAACCGCAGCGAGGCGAGGGCCACGAACTCCGGATCGGTCAGGAGATCACGTGGGCGCTGGTCGGATGCGCCGGCTTGCGCGGGCGCAGTCGTCGCCATCGTTGGTGAAACGGCCTCATCACCCGGGCTACCTTAAGTGCGTGCTTGCGGAGACACTGACCGATTTCGAATCCCCCCGTGACGAAAGCGGTGAGGGGCAAAATCTTAGCGGAACGGTCCGTACCAGGCGATTTTATTTCGGTCACTGGACAAGATTCTGTATGGGCCTCTTCGATCGTCGACTCGGTCCTGGACTGGTGTTCATCATCCTCGGTGGGATCCTCCTGTTGTTGACGACCGACTTGGTCGAGTCAGAACTCGCGTGGGCGAGTGTGCCCGCCTTGTTCGTCTTGTTGGGCGCGTGGTCCTTGATCAAAAGTCGATTCAGGAACCTCGTGGGGCCCGGGATGGTCATCGCGATCGCTGGTACGTATTTCCTGATCGTCCTGGACGTACTCGAGGCCGATTTTCTCGGGACGTGGTGGCCGGCATACATCGTCCTTTTCGGCGTATTGCTGATTCTCAGCCGGATGCACCCGGATCGACATCACGGTGGCATTCGTGTGTCATCGGATGATGCCGATACCGTCTCGGTGTTCGGTGAGTCCAGCCGCCGGGTGACGACGGATGGCTTTCAAGGTGCGACGGTGGTATCGGTGTTCGGCGAATCGCGGTTGGACCTGCGAGATGCGAAGGTCGATGACCCGCCGGCGACGGTCGAGGCCACGGCGGTCTTCGGTGAGTCGACGATCCAAGTGCCCGAGGAGTGGCACGTCTCGATGGAGCTCGTTTCGTTCTTCGGTGAATCGCAGGATTACCGCCGTCACAATCCAACGACGGACAGCACGGAGCCCGACCTCCTCGTAACAGGCGCGGCCGTCTTCGGAAGCGTCTCGGTCACGAACTGATTTCGCGGTCGATCGGCACAACACCCTTGGGGCCGCTTTGTGTCAGCTTGACCATGGATAGACACGAGCGCGTTCGTTCGTACTACGACTACGTTGACGCGGAGGAGTACGAGGCTCTGTTCTCACTCTTTGCAGACGACATCGTCTATGAGCGACCGGGTCACGACCCGATAGAAGGAATCGAGGCGTTCAGACGGTTTTACTTGGAGCAGCGGCCGATAGAGGCGGGGAGCCATTCGATCGATGCCCTTTATGAGGACGGTGAGACGATCGTCGTCCTTGGCTCGTTCGAAGGCCGGCTCGCCGGCGAGGCAGTCGCCTTCGGCTTCGCCGATGTCCATCACTTCAATGAAGACGATTTGGTCACGTATCGACAGACGTACACCGACCGCGGAACCGTCTAGCTCAGCGCGTAGAGTTGGTGGTCGTACCAATCGGACCGGGTCTGTTTGATACAGGCCCCGGTATACGTGATGCCATCGCGATACAGTGGTGACCCGAACGAGCCTGCAGCGCCGGGCAGGACCGCGCGCCAATGGGCGGCTTCTCCATCCGCATCGAACGCACTGATTTCCAAGCCGCCGACGTGCACCATTCCTTCGGAGACCGACAGACCTGAACGAGCGTCGTCGGTCACGGCTCCTTCCCAGGCCTTCTCACCGGAATCGAGGGTCAGGCCCGCGACGCGATCGATCGCCGAGACGTAGACCCGGTCGTTGGTCACCGCCGGAGTAATGTAGACGCCGTTTTCGAATTCGGCTCGCCAGTGTGTTTCGCCATCAGGAGTGATTGCGTAGAGGTACCCGGCGTCGGTCCCGATGAAAACCAGACCGTTGCCCGCAGCGGGGCCCTTGTAGACCTGACCCTCGAGCGGGACCGACCACCGGTGGTCGCCGTCACGCGTCAGCGAGATCAACTCGCTGTTGCTTTGATACCCGCCAGAACTCGCGACGTAGAGGTGTTCATCAACCGCGGGGGTCGCGAAAATCTCGGTCGTATCCAACGGGGTACGCCAGCGCTTTTCGCCAGTCGACGCCGATCGCGCCAGGACGCCGGTCTCGTCGCCGACGAACCCGGCGTACACGACATCGTCCACGAGGGTCGGGCTTGTCGAGACGGGAACCTCCTTCGTCCAGCGGAACTCACCGGAACTTTTCTCCACGGCCGCGAGCAGTTGGCCTTCTGTGGGCGTATCGTAGGGAATGGGATCCTCCCACCGTCGATCAACCTCATGAAGGATGGCCCTCCGGCCCATTACGTTGCGCGAGCTCATTAACACGATTTCATCGCCAACCGCCGGCGAAAAGCTGTGTGTCATCGCCCCGAGGTCGATCTGCCAGGCCTCGAACCCGCTATCGAGGCGCACTGCCGTCAGTTCACGCCGGCTGCCGATATACATGTGGTCCGCATCCAGCCCCGGCGTCGAGAGTTCGTACTGGCCGGGGAGGGATGTCGACCAGTCAGGTGAGAGTTGTGAATCTTCGAGGGGCACTGGATCGGTATAAACGACGTGATCAGGCGGGGCTGGCGTCGGGGTTGGCTCGTCAGGGGTCGGAGGTGGGGTCGGGGACGGTGTCGGCGTTGGCGTCGGATCGGGCGTTTGTGTGGGCGTCGAAGTGGGCTGTTCGCCCCCTTCACCACCTTCCAAACACCCGCTGAGGCCAGCGGCGAGGGCGGCTGCCGCAGACAAAAACGCACGACGATCCATGGCCGGAGTATGCCAGTCGATTGTTTGAAAGTTGGGATTAGTACACTCCGGATCGCTGCACATGCTGGCCAAAACTGTATTGGCGGGAGGAGTTGCTCCCGCACAAGACTGACCAGCGGTGCGTACGCGAAGTCGAGACCTTCCATGATCGACACCGTCAATCCAGCGTACTGCGCCGCCGCTTTCGGGTCGATGGGGTTCGTACTTTCACCCTCGACGAGCACGAAATGATCGGGTATTGCAGTTTCTCGGGTGACTGCTCTATGGCAATTAACCAATACATTTATTACGAAGCACAAACAATCATTACATGTACACTCACAGGTGATCAGCTATGGCCCTGCCAACGTCAATGGACGAGTCCTGGATCCAAGGTCTCGACTTCCCAAGCCGACTGTTCGGTACCTGGAGCAACGACTATGAACTGTACGAAGAGGACGGTACGTTCGTCCTGACCGTCGAGATGCCCGGCTACGATCCCGAAGACATCTCGGTCGCATGGGACGATGGCGTGCTCAACATTAGCGCTGAGCACGACGAGGAGGACCGGGCTCGTCGGCGGACCTACCACCGCCGGTTCCGCTTCCCGAAAGAAATCAACGACGAGGACATCACCGCCGAGTACAACAACGGCATTCTCGAGGTTACCTTGCCTGTCCTCGATGAAGTCCCCACCACGGGCAAGGAGATCCCGATCCGGTCGTAACTACCCGGTGAGTACACCTTTCAGTCGAGGTGTCGGTTGATCGCCTCCCTGGCGTGACAGCCTGGTTGGGTTTTCTGATCGTCGGACCAGTCGATCATCCCAGCGTATACCGTTCATAACGCTGCCTCGCGAACAGATACGACACCACTGGAACGCTCAGACTGATCACGACCCCGACACCGCCGAGATACCACATCAGGCCGCTTCCGATGGAAAGCTGAATCGGAATCGCCCACGTGAGTAAGGCAGCCAGCAGCTCTCGGGCAACCTCGTTCGCGACGACGGCCAACGATATCGCCGCAAACAGGAGGTAGATAGTATAGATACCGAACGCGATGATACTGGGGATGACCGTCTCGATCGAGCGGGTCACGGAGACGGCATCGAACTTCGGGAACGCCATACCAATACCGAGCGCGGCGAGGATAGCCCCGGCAACGACAAACGGGGTGGCAAGCACCAAGCCGACTGCAGCGAGAGTCGAGAGCGAACTGAGCCACAAGAGCGGGACAGCGATCGCCAGCGTCACTGGCAAGACGGGGAGTAACCCGGCGAGGACGTGGGCCGAGAGAAACGTTCCTGCGTCCGGACGGGCGAGGAGGGTATACGGAAGCACACTCCCCTGGTCACCGAGGGGGTTCAACGTGAAGAGGACTCCCCCGGCCCAAGAGAATGCAAAGATCGTGGCCGCGGGAACGGCCCAATGAATACCCTGTAGCTGGCCGATATCAGCGAGCATCACGCCCAACAGCAAGACCGGATAGCTGGCATACAGGAGCTTGATTGGGGAGCGCACGGCCCGCCGCCAGAGGACGGCAATGAGCGCACCTCGGGCTCGGCCAAACCGGGCGAGGAATTCATCGAGTCGCGGGATCGGTGGCGCTGTCTCAGTCGTCTCACGCCCGCTATCACCGGTATCCGCCAACACCGGATCCGAGAGCCAAAACCGAGCGCCGATCGCGGCGACCACCGCCACGCTCACCGGAGCGAGCAAGAGCACCCCCCCGCTGACCGCCACGGCGGAGAGAACATCCGTCTCGGCTTCGGGCAAACCAAGCAAAAGTAAATCACCAAACCAGCCAGCTGGCGTTGCCGCCAGTGGCTCTTGCACCGCTACGATGACCCGATCGAGCAATCCGCTAATCACGAAGGCGAAATACGCGAGAAAGACGACGATGATGATGCCCATCTTGTGGCGGACGACGAACGGAAATCGAGTGCTGAGGTACCGAATCGCCAGCCCGATCGGAAAGCCGACGAACAGGCTTGTGGCCGTCACGGCCAACAGACCGAGGGGAATCGTCACGAGGACGGCAGGGGTCCCAAGGGAGATCGCCAATCCGAGGCCAAATGCGATCCCTGGCGGGACAATCCAGATGAGGAGGAAGACGAACTCGGCGAGCATGACGCCGATCGCGACGTCTCGAACGGTTGCTGAGGTGAAAGTCCCCTCCGGGGCGGCAACGGTACCGACCTTTCCGAGGGCCCGCACAGCAAACACGATGGTGGCACCCAGCCAGAACAACCCCCCGAGAAGGCGTGCAGCTTGTGCGAGATCCACATCGAGTTCGGTAGCCGCTTCAAGGATCGCGGGGCCAAATCGATATGCACCTGCGCCGAGCCCCAGCGTCATCACACCCAAGAGGAAGGCAACGATCGCGAGTTGCAGCGGCTTATCTCGGTATAAGCGGGCCGTTCGGACGATTCTGAGGCGGGCCAGGATGCGTCCCCGTCGATACCCGACCATGGCTCACTGAATGGCCTCTCGGGTGTCGGTTACCTCGAGGAAGGCCTGCTCAAGACTGCCGCCCGCCCCAGTCTCCGCGCGGGCGATCAACTCCTCCGGTGAGCCCTCCGCCACGAGACGACCGTTGTGTAACACGCCGACGAGATCGGCGAGTTCTTCGACGACGGGCAGGATGTGTGTCGAGAGAAAGATCGTCCGACCCTGCTCGGCGAGCTCGGTGATTCGATCCTTGACCGTCCGGGCAGCGCGTGGATCGAGGCCATTCGTCGGTTCGTCGAGTAAGACCACCTCGGGATCGTGAAGGATCGCCTGAATAAAGCCCGTCTTCTGGCGCATCCCGGTTGAATACCCTTTGATGCGTCGGCGTGCATCGGCTGCAAGGGAAAAACTCGAAAGCTCGTCTTCGATTCGCGTCGTGATGTTATCGGGGTCGAGTCCGCGCAACGCGGCCGCGTATCGGAGTTGCTCCCAAGCGGTCAGTTCCTCGAACAAGGGCGGTTCTTCCGGTAAATAGCCGATCTTCTCGATAAGGGCCGCACGGTCGGTGCTTTTGACGCCGGCGATCGTGGCGGATCCAGCCGTCGGGTGTGTCAATGACGTGAGCATCCGCATCGTCGTCGTCTTGCCGGAGCCGTTCGGGCCGAGGAAGCCATAGACGGCGCCGCGTTCGATGCGAAGATCCAACTCGTCGACGGCGATCACGTCGCCGTAGCGCTTGGTCAGACCGACCGTCTCGATTGCCGCTGATGAACCATCGACGCCCTCACGGGCACTGCTCATGCAGTCATTCCGACGAAGGCGTTCAAATAGGCGACGAATTACTGGGTCGGCTCCAAAATGCCTCGCTCTTCTCGCACTGTCCAGACCTCAGACTTCCTCGATGTCGGCCCCGGGGGCGTTTCGGCGCACGCTTTGGACTCCCTGCCACGCTTTCGCGCGGGAGGAATACCCCTCGCCGCCGTCCCCGATAATCTCGCCGTTCGGGGCGAGGAGCCGCCATCGCCATTCGTCAGCCTCGTCCCGATAGATATCGAAGGCGCCGTCTTCGAGAGTCAATGCATCGGCTTTTCCCACATATTCGCGAACACGGTCGACCGCATCGGTAGCGCTGGACTCACGGCTGTAGCCCTGTCCGCTATCGGCGATGATTTCGCCATTTGCCGCGGTCAGTCGCCAGCGGTACTCGCCCTCCGAATCCTCATAGACCTCGAATTCGTGCGCATCGACATCGCGGACGGTCGAAACGGCCCGCATCGCGTTCGATCGGGAGCTATAACCCTCACCGGAGTCGGCGATGATGCGCCCGTTCGGCGCCAACAGCCGCCAGCGCCACTCGCCCGACTGGTCCGGATACACGTCGAAGGCGCCGTCCTCCACGTGAACGGCGTCCGCGCTCGTCGCGTACCGCTGGACGCGTTCAAGCGCGGCCTTCGCCCCGCTGCGTTCGGCGTATCCCTCGCCAGAGTCGGCGATGACGTGTCCGTTGTCGTGGCGCAGTCGCCAGCGGTGTTCGCCCGCCGCATCGCCAAACACCTCAAAGGTCGCCTGACTTGCTGCATCGCGGGATAGTTCGGCAATCGACGCACCGGCGGCGTTCGAACGCACGCTCTCCAAACCTTGCTTGGCCTTCTGTTTCGAACTGTATCCCTGCCCGCCAGCCGCGATGATGTTGCCGTTGTCGTGACGAAGCCGCCAGCGGTGCTCACCTGCGACGTCCTCATACACCTCGAACTCGGCCCGACTGGACTCCGCCTCCCCATCGCTAGCGCCAGTTGCAATATCTGCGAGTTCCTCGAACGCATCCGACGGCGTCGAAACCGTCGACGGGAGGACGAGCGCGGCGATCACGACGAGCCCGATCCCGAGCGCGTACGCCGCGATCAATTCTGTACTATAATCGGCACCGGCGTTCCAGTCGCCGGGATAGGCCCACACGAAACCAAACGTGGTGAGGAATGTGATGACCATCCCCACGATACCGACGATTCGAACGCGTCGTTGGACTGGGAGCCGATAGACCACCCCGAGCATCAACAGCGCCAATCCGAGCGAGGACAACACGACCGCGATTTCACGAAGGTCGTACGGGGGATCGGACACCGATCCGACCGACGTGCTATACAGGAAGACTCCCACGCCGACGACACCCGCTAGCGCCCCGATAACGAACAGCCAATAGCCGATTGCCTGCTCGGCGGTTCCCGGGCCGACGTACCGTCGGTACAGCCGGACCAGAATATTCCCGTTCGTATCAGAAGCCATATTACATCATTAAGGAGACAAATACCTTAATACTTTGCCAAGGCATGACACGAAATCGGTTGACTGCGGGCTACTCTTGGTGAAGACGCCACCGTTCATAGCACACGTCGTACCCGTCCTCGGTTTCGATGAAATCGACCGTGCGGCGTCCATCGTCGTCCGTCGGAGCCCAATACCGGTACCCGGCCTCCGTCACTTCATCGAAGACGAGGGTGACGGGTTCGCCCGCAATTGGCTCGGATAACCTGAACTGCAGTGCCCCACCGACCGGTTCGACGGTGGCGCGTCGGACATCCCGATACGAGGAATACGTTCCTGTCAGTGCACGCTGTCTAGTTTCCTTCCCGAAATGGCCGATCCTCTGCTCGGGGTCGTGACCCAACATCGTCGCCAAAATCGCTTCGCCGAGGTGTGCCAGTCGATAGCCCGGGGCCGCGTTAACCGCAACCGCGATGCCCAGGTCCAACGCGGGTGACCAACCGGCGTACGCCGTGGAGACGGCGATTGACCCGCTGTGGCCGTAGATTGGCTGTCCCTCAAGGCTTCTAGTACGCCAACCGTATCCATACGGCCCGGCGGGCGTGTCGGTATGCCCCTCGACCATCCTGTCGATGGATCCCGGTGTGAGGATCTGCGTTCCGTCCGGGGCCCGCCCCTCACGCAGATACAGCTGCAGGTATCGTCCGAGTTCGCGAACCGAGGTGAAAATCCCACCCGGGCCCTGACTGAGCTCGCGGACCGGCACTGGGGTCGAGGTCCACCCGCCGTCTCCGTCGTCACGATATGGCGTCATGGCGTTCGCGTCCGCGTGGAACCGCTCTTCATCCATCGTGGTGCGCGATAGTTGTAGTGGCTCGAAAATCGTCTCCGAAACGACTCCCGAAAAGGGTCGCTCGGTCACGGCGGCGACGACATCTGCGAGGAGTATGTATCCGGTGTTGCTGTAGCGAAACTGCCCCGGCTCCATCCGTTCGGCCCCCGCATCAGCCAGATAGTGATAGAAGTCATCACGATCAGCCAGCGGTACCGATGATTCACCGATGTCGGCCTGTCGGGCGATCAACGCTTCGCTGACGCCCAATGATGGCAGCCCGGACCGATGCGCGAGCAGTTGATGGAGGCTCACGCGTTCGAGCCATGGTACCTCGCGATCAAGATAGTCGATGGGCGAGGCGTCCAAGTCTAAATCGCCAGTCTCGACAAGGTGCATCACGGTTGCGGCCGTGAACGACTTCGTCACCGAGCCGATGCCATACAGCGTCTCCGGCGTCGCGGGAGCGTTCGTGGCGAGATTGCGCGCCCCCACGCCGGTAGCGTGCAATTCAGTCTCCGGTCCGACGACCGACACGGCCGCACTGGGAACGTCCTCCCGTGCTACCCAGTCGTACACATACGACTCGAGTCGGTCACGCCAGTCCGATGCCAGCGTGTTCGATGGTTCGCTCATGGCCGTCGGAATGCGAGGAATCGTCATAAATGACCCAGCCTCAACCGCGGCGAATCGTTTTTACGCGGTCTCGCAGTATCGCCAGGGCATGCGCGTGGTGATCGTTGGGTACGGTCGGGTTGGGATCCGCACAGCGAGGATTCTCGCCGAGGAAGGCCACCACGTTACCGTCGTAGATAATGACCGACAAAAGGTCCGCCGGGCCGAGGACGACGGCTACGTCGCAATCGAGGGGGACGGGAGCGATCCTGACACACTCGAAGCCGCGAACGTGGCCGATGCAGAGGTGGTAGCGGCATTGACCGGCTCAGTCGAGGTGAATCACCTCGCGTGTCTGCATGCCAAGGAGTATGGCCTGCGGACCGTGTTACGGGTCGATGCCGACTATCCGCCGGCGGAGTACGAGCGCTACGCGGAGGTGGCCGATGCCATCGTTTACCCGGAACAACTCGGGGCTGCCGGGGCGAAAACGGCATTACTCGGCGGTGACGTCTCCGTCCTTGCCGAACTAGCCGCCGATTTACAACTCACCGTCATCACGGTACACCCGGACGCACCGGCAGTGGGTGAGTCGATCGGCCGACTCGAGTTGCCCGCTGGCTCTCGGCTGTATGCACACGGCCGCGGCGACGAATCGCTCACGATTCCGCTCCCGAGTACGGTCCTCGAGGCACACGATCGAGTCGCATTGCTCGTGGATGAAGCGGCCACCGAAGCGACATGGGAGTACCTCAGAGGCACGCCAGCGTGACCGACCAACCGTCGTCGGCCCGACCCGTCCGAGAGAGCGGGCGCGCGCGGGTGTGGGAGGGGGAGCTGTCAGAAAGCGGCGCGCCCGGACGGAGAGGTACCCCCGGCCTGCGCTTAAAGTTGTGTCAGACATTCGTCAGACGACCGCCGTGTCGCTACCTCGAGCATCGACCATGAACTGGGATGATCTCTTCCGGGCAGCCGCGGTATACGATGTCGATCGGGTCGATATCGGCGATGCACTCGACGCCATCCGTGAGGAGGATGCCGACCCGTCCTGACCCGACGCGGGTCGTCGCCGACGCCGATGTCCTCCTCGCTGACCTGTTTGGCGACAGCGCTGCCCGGGACGCGCTTGATCGAATCCGCGCCCACTCATGGTTCGACCTCGTCGCGAGCCCCCTATTGGTGGCCGATACGGTGCAGGCGATCACACACCTGGCCGACGCTGACCTCGCGAAGGAATGGGAATCACTCGCCCGGGATCGGTTCGAGATGGTCGATCACCCGCCGGAGGATCATCCCGCCCTCGCCGCGGCCTACCACGGCAGCGCCGGACACCTCCTCACCTTCGACGACGACCTTCGCTCGGCGAATACGGGCCTCGCCATGCGATCGGTCATGCCACTCAGCATTCGCTCACCCGAAGCATTTCTCGCCACCGTCGATCCCGCCGCCCTCTATGAAGCCTACGTGGGCAAAACGTATCCGGGACCGGATCGGGACCCTCGTGAGTAACCCGGAATTCACGCAGTCTACGCTAAAAACGCCGCCAGCGCATCCAACGCTCGTCCACGGTGAGAGAGGGCGTTCTTCTCCGCAGTACTTCGTTCGGCAAGCGTTTGCTCGTCCACCGCGAAGATCGGGTCATACCCGAACCCACCGTCACCTCTGGGCACGACGATCCGTCCTTCGACCCGACCAGTGAACGTCCGAACCGTGTCGGCGGTCACGTAGCCGACCGCACTCTCGAAGGCCGCCGCCCGCGCCCCGCGCCGGCGCGCTAGATGCCAGACGGCCTCGATTCCAAGCGTATCCTCCACGAAGCTTGAGTACGGGCCGGGGAACCCGTCCAACCCGTCGATAAACAGCCCGGAATCTTCGACGATGATCGGCTCGGTTCCCTCGATCGCGTCAAACGCGGCCCGGCCGCCGTATCGGACGATCGATTCGAGATCCGCCGCCTGCACCTCGGGATAATCATACGCGAACTGCTCGACGGACGTATCGAGTGCCGCTTGAGCCTCACGAACCTTGTGCTTGTTCCCCGTTACGAAGCGAATCGACATCTTACCCACAACTGTCGTCGATCGTGCGCATTACTCCTCCTCGACGAGAACTTCGACCGGCTCTTGGTCCTCCTCTTCAGGATCGTCCGAATTACGGCGTTCATGCGCGACGAGGGCCCCGGCGACGAGAATGACGATCCATGACTTCCAGTTCGCCAGGTTGAGGGTATATCCCACACCGAATGGTTTTGGCACGAGCATCCCCTCGCCGGGTTGCCAGTAGCCCTTGAGCATCCGGGTGAGCTTGGGCGGTTCAAAGTTGTACGGAATCCCGAGAATCGTCCCGGAGGCTGGTCGATCGCTCATAGGTGATGTTTGGCACCTGGAAAGGACAACCTTTGCGGTTACTGATATCGGCCCCGCCCTTCGATGGCCGCGAGCTGGTCGTCGATCGTCCGCGGTGCGACGTCGTGGTAGCCGGCGAGCAGGGCCTTACGGAAGGGCGCTCGGTCCGTGACGATATCTTGGAGGCTCTGTACGAAGACGTGGAGGTCCATTGCGTGATCTTCGATATGATCCGAACGAAATCCCAAGCCGAAGTCGATGACGTAGAGACGTTCGTCGCCGATGCGAACATTGCGGACAGTCGGATCACCATGTACGATCCCGCCCCGGTGGTGCAGGTAAGCAAGTAATTCACCGACGCGCTGGACACGCTCCGTCGTCACCGACTCCCGAAGATCGATCTCGCCCACGCGCTCAAGCACGAGGGTGGCGGTCTGGGGATCCACATCGAAGACGACCGGCGTCGGGACGCCACAACGCCGCGCACGATGCAGTAATCGGGCTTCACGGATCGTGCGTCGACGACACAGCTGGGAATCGAGATCAGGATGGCGATAGGATTTGCCCCGTCGGCGCTTGATCACGCGATTCTCGGCCCGCGTAATGATCGCCTCTGCCCCTTGAATCGGCCCGTGGTCGTCCTGCAGGGGCGGTTGGGGCTCCGTTCGCCACGCGATTGACACCTCGTCCGGGCGGAAATCCGAGCGGACGGTAGAGTCGTCGATATCGACGGTCTCGCCGGCGGCCAGCATTTCAGCCCCCGTCATGGCGATCATCCCAGCGTTATCCCGCAGGAAGCGATCCGGTGGAACGTACACAGTCGCACCTCGAGTTCGAGCCATCTCTCGCACCATCGACTGCAAGCGCTCGTTTTGGGCGACACCCCCACCGAGGACCACTTCGTCACGATAGGTCAATGAGAGCGCTCGCTCTGTTACCTCAGTCAGCATCGCGAAGATGGTTTCTTCGAGACCGCGACAGACGTCTTCGACGTGGGTTCCGTCATCGACGGCCGCTTGGGCGGCGCTCGCCAACCCCGCGAAGGAAAAATCCATTCCCTTCACCACGTATGGCAACTCGACGTACGATCCGTCTATCGCGTGTTGCTCGACCTTCGGACCGCCTGGATGCTGCCAGCCGAGGTGACGGGTGAACTTGTCGATCGCGTTACCGACGCCCGTGTCCATCGTTTCACCGAGGATTCGGTACCGGCCGTTGCGATAGCCGAGGACGTGTGCGTTGGCCCCACTGGCGTTGAGCCCGATCGGATCCCGAAGCCCACCTCGGATTCGGCCCACCTCGAGGTGGGCGATCATGTGGTTGACGCCAATCAGGGGTACCGACAACTGCTGCGCCGCCGTGCGGGCAACAGCGGCTGTCACTCGGAGACATGGCCCGAGCCCCGGTCCCCGCGAAAACGCGACGGCATCGATCGACCCGGCCTCCGAAAGCACCGTCTCCAGTACCGAGGGGAAGGCCCCAGCCATGTGTTCGGCTGCATCGGTCGGTTCGATGCCGCCCGTGTCCGGTTGGTAGGCGTCGGTCTCCATCGTCACCCGATCGGTTTCATCGTCGTACATGGCCGCGCTCGCGGCCCAGGCCGTGCCTTCGATGCCGAGTACTCGCATGTGGTCACCTTCGAACTGACGTGACAGTGTCCCGGGAATCAGCGCTGTTGGCTACCCTTCGAAGCCCTACAGGCCTCTCATCGAATCGGTGGGTCGATCGGTAAACCGTCGATCGTATATGTGTCACTCCACGAGCAAGAGGCATGGCTGACACCATTACCTTTGAGATTACCGGCGAAGACGGCTCGACGGATGAGGTCACGATTCCAGCCCCAATGCTCGAATTACTCATCGAAGACGACGAGGGCGCGGCGACCGTTGTCGGTGACCTCGCGCTGTTCGGCTGCGCCGAGCGGATCCACGGCGCATTGCATCACGGTCAAGGCGATCCCGATCCGGAACTCGAATCCATCGAGGCGGCGACGATGGCGCAGTTCGAGGAGCGCTTTGGCGCCACGTTCGGCGAATTGACGGGACACCAGCACTAACGGGCGTTCCGATCAGGCTGACTCACTGTAGCCACAGCGACCACAGTGTCGACGATCGCCGTGGTCGGCGAGAAACGCGTCCTCACACTCCGGACAGCGATCGTTAGTCGGAGCGCCGTCCTCGTCGTACAGCTCGTATCGCGCCATCATCAGGCCTCCTCGGCTTCTTCCTGTGCGTCCTCCTCGTGACCCGGCCTGATCTTGTTGCGTTCGAGGACGTACTCGCGTTCGATCTCCGTCGCATATGACTGCTCGTCGTATACCTTGGCCTCACCGACGGTCTCACGCATACCGAATTTCGTACTCAATTCGCGAATGACGACTTCTTCGGCGTCTTTGCCGAGCTGTGCGGCGAGGCTGTCACGCACTGAGAGGCGCTCCGGGGTCGCGTCTTCATGCGTGACCCGGAACGTCACGTCCCGACGATGCAACATCGGATTCTCCGTTTCCTCAAGGATCTCGATTTCCATAGGTGAATGACCAGTTATGCAACAGTCTGCCAGAACCGCGTAAAAGGATTTCGACCAGCTGATTACGGGCCAGTAAGCCCCTCGACAGCCCGGCTGAAGCCGGCGCGATCGCCCTCCATCCGTTCGAGCAATGACTTGGTGCGCTCGCGAACCGTTTGATCGACGGTTACGACGACAACCCCCTCGTCGGGTTGCCCATACAGGACCGTCGTCCCGGGATCGGCACCCAACACGATCGGCACGACGGCCAGATCTTCTTCACCGTCGACGACGACGCATGTCGGCTCGGTGCGTCTGAATGCCGTTCGGAGGCCATTGACGAGGTCGGCGGTGATGGTCCCTGGGGGATTGCTGACCTCGACAATCGAGGCGAACCGATCCGGGAGATCGCGAAGGGACGCATCGACACGTTCGCGCTCTGACCGACCGTCGACGACGGCCACTGACGGCCGATGCGAGGCTGTCAACAGCGCGCCAGTCACGACGTCACCAACCGCAACAACCGACCCAGACGCCTGCGCGAGCGCCGCTTCGATATCGTCGACGACAGGACCAAGGGGCGCCTTGAACACGTCTCGTTGGTCATCGGGCAAGCGAATCGTTCCGGGCTCACCGTCTGTCATCGACGGGTTATCTGACCTTCAAGGCGTATTTGCCCGGGATCGTCACTTCCATCTCCTCGGCGATGACGCTTTGCTCCGGATGGGCGATGATGACGTAGCCGGCCCAATCCTCCGTAAAGGTCGTCGCATTGCAGTTCGGACACGCCTCGGGCTCTTCCTCCTCAAGGACGAGGTGACATTCCCGACACGCCACGCGGTTCGCCGTCATGCCTCCTCGTCGGCGACCTGCTGGCGTTTCTCGTGATCCTCGGTGAGCCAGCCGTGTTTGCCGAGGCCGACCTGTTTGGCGGTCAAGCCGATCTTGCTGTCGCGGGGATTGCGCTCGTCGATGCTTTTGGTGACGATGCGCGCCCGGACCGCATCATCGACACCGAGGGTCCGGTTCGAATCGCTTGAGGCGAGTTGCTGATTCTCAGCGTCGTAATCCAGATATTCGTCCGAAATCTGCGAAACGTGCAACAGCCCGTCGACCGGACCAATCCCGACGAACGCACCGAATTCGACCACTTCGACCACGCTCCCATCGACGACCTCCTGCATCGATGGATCGAACGTCACCGCATCGAACTCCGCTTCGAAATACACGCCGGGTCTGTTCGGCAGCACCGTTCCCTGGCGGACATCGTGCACCTCGACGACACTCACGACGCTACCGACCTCTTCGTCCATCCGCCCCTCCAGCTTGTCCTGCAGCTGGTGCTTGACGAGCTCGTGCGAGACATCGCCGAGCTCTTCGGGGGGAACCTCGATCGTATCGCGCAGCCGGACCCGTTTATACATAGCTAGGCAGTCGCTACTGCCGTCGTTCGGGATGCCCCTTAAACTAGTTGTTGAAATGAAGTTGGCCTCACGTGGTGGGCTGATGGAGTGTCAAGCGTTGGCGCTCCCGGGGACCGACGACCGGAATGCCGGCTTCGAGCGCTCGCTCAATGAGGGCTCGATCGGCCGTCCCAACCACGCGATCAGGGACCGCCCTGGCACGTTCGAGGACGGCATCGTCCGCCGTCGTACTCTCGGTTGAAACGACGCGAACGTGGGCTTCGAGCACGTCGAGTCCGACCGATGCCGCTTTCGCACTCTCGCCCCCACCGGCGGCCAACTCCTCCAGTTCCTGTTCGACCGATCGTGGTGCTTCGAGGTGAAGGTGCCCGAACAGCCGCTCGAGTTCGTCCAACACCCGGATATCCAACTCGACCGGGAGCATGAGCATGCTCGTATCGAGTACCACCACGGGCACGGGCCCTCACTCCACGAGGTGGCCGATCCCGATCAACCGCCAGCGGGTGCCGACACGCCGGTTGATCGCGATCGTCGCTTCCGGATCCGTACAGACCGGTCGTTTGAGATTCACCTCACATTCGCCCTCCCGTGCGCTGGTCACCGCGCCGACCGTCGTCGCCGTCCCGACGGTCAACATCAACGGTTCGCCGGTCGATATTTCGTCGACTTCGTCGACTTCCTCGCCGACGATTCGATCGAAGAGTTCCACTTCCATCGTGAACGACTCCCAGGTCGGTGGCAAGCTCCCCGGATCGCCGGCGACTTGACCAGCCAGGGCATCCCCCTTCGTCAGCGCGGGATCGAGACCGGTCCCGACCCCGAGTAGCCCCCCTGGTGTCGCGACATCGACATCCTCACCTCCGGCCTGCAGTGATCGAACGGTCGTCTCGACGGGCTCGTAGGTGGTTTCGCCACCCTCCTCGATTTCGCGTCCCGGACGTAATTGGATCTCGTCGTCAGTCTCGAGTTCGCCCTGGACGAGACTCCCGCCGATGACGCCGCCGGTCAACTCCTCCCATGTGGTTCCGGGGCGATTGATGTCAAAACTGCGCGCGACGAGCATGCGCGAGGCGGCCTCGGCATCACGCTCCGGCGTCGGGATTTCCGCTTCGATCGTTTCGATGAGGGCGTCTGTGTTGACTTCCTGTTGGGCACTGATGGGAATGATCGGCGCGCCTTCGGCGACGGTGCCTGCGACGAATTCCTCGATAGCGGCGTAGTTCGCCCGGGCCTGGTCGGCATCGACGAGGTCGATTTTGTTTTGCGCGATGACGATGTTGTCGATGCCGATCAGATCAAGCGCCATCAGGTGTTCTTCGGTCTGTGGCTGTGGCACCTCCTCGTTCGCTCCGATCACGAGGACGGCGCCGTCCATGAGGGCGGCGCCGGACAGCATCGTGGCCATCAACGTCTCGTGACCGGGGGCGTCGACGAACGAAACGGTGCGCAACCGTTCAGTCTCGACGTCATGTTCCGGACATCGCTCCTCGACGGTGTAGGCTTCCGGTTCGTCACACTCGGGACACCGACGGAAGGTCGTGTCGGCGTAGCCGAGTCGAATGGAGATGCCCCGCTTGAGCTCTTCGGAGTGCTGGTCGGTCCAGTCGCCACTCAGCGCCTGTACGAGGGTAGTCTTCCCGTGATCGACATGCCCCACGAGGCCGATGTTCACTTCCGGTTGCCCATGTCCAGCCGTCATATCACTACTCGGATAAGCTGGTGAAGACTCGCCCGCTCAGAGGGATAAACCTACTGTCTTCCCGCGGCCACGGCCTTTTTCCGCCACCAACGGGACCGTTTCGTTCGTGGACGAGTACCGATTCGAACTGCGCTTGTGTGCGTGGCTCGAACGCGAGCGCGATGCCGTGCTCGCCCGACAACTCGGCGGTGGGGTCTCGGCGGGCGCAGCCCGGGTCTTCGATGTGGTCCTCCTCGAGCCGGGGCCGGCCTTCGACGACCGAGCGGTCCTCACCGACGGGAGCGTTCCCCCGGCGCTTCTCGAATCGCCGATCGGTGCCGGTCGGTTTCGCGACTGGCGACGGACCCTCGGGGACGGTCCCGATGCAGAACGGGCTATCGAACGGGCCGATCGAATGGGCCTCATCGAACGTGAACGACGGGGCGGCCGTGAAGTGGTCCGACTCGTCGATCGGTATCCGTCGAACTGGTATTCGCGTCTCGTCGCAATCGAAAACAAACCGGACTTGGATCGGCCCGGGAAACTCTACGAGCAACTCCACTTCGATACCAGCCTCGCGCTGGTCGATGCCGTCATCCTCGCGACAGAAAGTCACGTGACACGAGCGCATCGGAATCGACTCCCGGATCCGGTTGGCATCTGGCAATTCGATCCGGAGTCGATGACCCGAACAGTGGTGCGTCCGCCGGCATCATTGCCGACGGCGAAGCCGGGAATCGAGGTGACGCAACGACGACGGGGCCGCACCGACATCGAGGTGATCGATCCGAGACGGAAGGATCGTGCCCGAACCGGGCTCGCCGAACGCGTTTACGGGAAGGGCTGGCGGACCTACTCGGTGCCGGCCTGTCGGCACTTCGAACCGGAAGGGGGCCCTGGCGATGGCCTCCCCTACTGCGGTCACTTCGATCGGCTCATCAATCCGACGACGGACTGTGGACCGGCCTGTCCCGGACACGCCCCAGGGGAACCGCCGGCGGTCGACCTCCGTTCGTGTCGGGCGGAAAACTCCCCATGGCGGGCCGACCCGCCAGACACGCGTCGTCGGCAAGCCGACGTCACTGAGTTCGAGTGACGCTCGTCAGTGTTCGTGTTCGATTTCACCGCCAGCGACGAGTGCTTCGTGATCGCCCTCGATCGTATCCATCTCGCGCAGATTATCGCGCTCGTGGAAGTCCTTGACCGCCTGGACGAGATCATGTTGGGTGAGGGTGCGGCGGCCGTCGGTGAGCGCATCGAGGACCGCCTCGCGCAACACGAGCCGGAGATCGCTGCCGGTGAGCCCTTCAGTCTCCTCCGCGAGGGCCTCGGGATCGAAGTCCTCGATCTCCATGTGATGGGTGATCACACGGAGGATGTCGGCGCGCATTTGATCGTCCGGCTTCGGGAAATTGACGATCTCGTCAAAGCGTCGCCACGCCGCCGAATCCAATTGATCCGGGTGGTTCGTCGCCCCGATGAGCAACACATCGTGCTCGATGAGGCTGATGTCGTCGATCGACTTGAGGAGAGTATTCACCGCGCGTTTGAGGGCCGCGTGTTCGTCGCTGCGGCGGGTTTTCGCCACGAAGTCGAACTCGTCAATGAAGAGGATACACGGCGACAGCCGTTTGGCGACCTCGAAGGTTTTATCGACGTTTTTCGCCGTTTCGCCGAGGTACTGGCTCGTAATCATCGACAATCGGACCTCGACGACCGGCAAATCGAGATCCTGGGCGAGCGCCCGGGCAACTGACGTTTTTCCGGTTCCGGGTGGCCCGACGAAGAGCAGTTTGCCGATCTCACGGAGGCCGATTTCGGCGAGATACGAGCGGTGTTCGATCGCTGTGGCGATTTTGTTGATCTCGTTTTCTTGCGATTCGGTCAACACGAGGTCATCCAGGGTGGTCTCGACCTCCTCGGGCGCGGTTACCTTCACGAGGTCGAGCATCTCCTCGTCATCCTCATCGAAATACTCGGACAGCAGCGTATCGATCCACACCCGATCCGCCTGAATCGGCCGATTCGTCTCCCGTGCCCGCTCGTACTCCACCTCGAGATCCTCTTCGAAGATGTATGCCAGCGTTGGATTCGACTCGACATCGTCCACGTCGGCCCGTTCGAGATACCACTCGTGGGCCATCGATTCGTCAGTGATCGAGATCGTGTCGGCGAAACTGTCCCGATCTGTGAACATGAGGTCGCTTACCGCCTCCCACGGCTCGTCGACGCCGGTCGCTGCGCGAACGACCGTCTCAGTAGCCTGCAAGGGGCGTTCGATGCCCTCGTCAGACCAGAAGACCCGACGATACCGGGGGGGTAGATCGTTTTCATCCAGCTGTGTTTCGTTGTTGAAAGTCCGAACCGTCAGCAAGAATTCGACAACCTGCCGGGCATCACGGTTCATTGCCGAGGTATTACCCGATACGGCGGTTTAAGGCATTCGCCACAAATCCGCGATGGTAAAAGGCCCCACACCGAAGCGTCAGTCATGTCGAGTGCCCAGACGCCGGTCATTACCCACGCGTTGCGAACCGCGCAAGGGAAGGAGGACGGAGTTTTCGCCGACGTCCGGCCGGAGGACCTTTCGATTCCACTGGTGAACGAAGTATTGGATCGATCCGGGCTGGCTCCCGAGGCGATCGACGATCTCATGTGGGGTTGTGCGCAGCAACGCCTCGAACAGGACAATAACATGGCTCGGGTCATCGCGTTGTTATCCGAGTTAGGCGAGTCCGTCCCGGCCACGACGATCAATCGCTGGTGTGCCTCATCGATGCAAGCGATCATGAGCGCGAGCGATGCTATCCGCGCCGGGCAACGCTCGGCGGTGCTCGTGGGTGGTGTCGAGCACATGACGCGAGTCGAGATGGGTGGCGGACACGGCCACTTGCATCCACAACTCGATGAGGAATACAACGTCGCCAGCTTGCAGATGGGCATGACCGCTGAGGAAGTGGCCGATCGCTTCGATGTCAGTCGGGAGGCGCAGGACGAGTGGGCGCTTCGAAGCCACGAACGAGCCCACGCCGCGACCGAGGACGGACGCTTCGGCGAGGAAATCGTCCCGATCGAGACGGCGGACGGACCGGTCACCGAAGACGAAGGCATTCGACCGGACACGAGCATGGAAGCCCTCGCCGAGCTCCCGTCGGTATTCGTTGGAGACGGGACCGTTACTCCCGGGAACGCCTCACAAATCAGTGACGGTGCGGCCGCGTTGCTCGTCACGAGCGAGCGCTTTGCGAACGAGCGCGATCTCCCGATCCTGGCCCGGGTGGGCGATAACAACGTCGCCGGCGTGGATCCACAGATCATGGGTATCGGTCCGGTGCCGGCCACGCGGGGCCTCCTCGAACGCACTGGCAAAGGAATCGACGATTACGATCTGGTCGAGATCAATGAAGCCTTCGCCAGTCAGACCGTGTACTCAAAGCGCGAACTCGGCATTCCAGACGAACAACTCAACGTGAATGGTGGGGCGATCGCGATCGGTCACCCGCTTGGCGCCAGTGGCGCGAGGCTGCCGGTAACACTCATTCATGAACTTCGCCGCCGGGGTGGCGGCGCCGGCCTCGCCACGTTGTGTGTTGGCTTCGGACAGGGGGCCGCCATCGAGTTCGACGTCCGCGGCGCCTGAAGGGCCTCACGCGGTATCGAACATCGATTCAATAGTGTCGGCATAGCGCTCGACGATGTTGTGCCGGCGTTTTTTCATCGTCGGCGTGAGGAGTTCGTTTTCCTCGCTGAACGGTTCGGGCACGAGCCGGAAAGTCTCGATTTGCTCGTAGGATTCGAACCGCTCGTTGATCCGGCCGACCTCCTCGGCGATGGCCTTTCGCACGTCGGGATCTTCGACCACCGCGCTCGGTTCCTCGGGGATGGACACCCCCTCCTGCTCGGCCCAGCGGTTCACGGCCGCCAGGTCGGGAACGATCAACGCCGCAACGTACGGGCGATCGTCACCGAGCACGAGACATTGCTCGACGAGTTCACTCGGGGCGAACGCATCCTCGATCGGCCCGGGCGCGACGTTCTTGCCCGTCGAGAGGACCATCACCTCCTTCAACCGCTCGCGGAAGACGAAGTAGCCGTCCGGGCGTTCCTCGACGATATCGCCCGTGCGGAACCAACCGTCAGCGGTGAATGCCCGCTCGTTGGCGCCGGGATTATCCAGATAGCCGTCGGTAACGTTGGGGCCTTTCACGAGTAGTTCACCGACTTCGCCGCCATGTTCCGGGGCTTCAGGTGTCCGCACCTCAGCGTCGAGGCGAGTCTCGACATCGACGACCGGGGGGCCGATCGTCCCGACGATCGGCGCATCCGGTGGGTTTACCGTGAGAACGGGGGCGGTCTCGGTGAGGCCATACCCCTCGAGAATCGGCAGTCCCATTCCGTGATACAAGGCACACAGATCAGCTGAAAGGCTCCCACCACCGCTGATCATGAACTCGAGGTTGCCACCCAAAGCCTCCCGAATCTGTCGAAACACGAGTCGATCGGCCAGGCCCCGCTTGAATCGCAACCACGGACCTGGCGCATCAGCCCGATGGTAGGATCGTCCGACCTCGGTAGCCCAGTTGAAAATCCGTGCGCGGAGGTCGGAACTCGTCGCCTCCGATCGAATCGCCTTGTACATCTGCTCGTAGACGCGAGGGACGGAAGTCGCCGAGGTCGGTTCGACGGCCGAGAAGTCCTCCCGAAGCGTATCGGGGGTTTCGGCATAGGCCACGCTCGCCCCGGAGGCGAACATCACGAAATGGCCGGCCAGGCGCTCGAAGACGTGAGCGAGGGGGAGATAGGAAACAACGCGTGTCGTCTCGTCGATCGCCGGTACCTCGGGTCGGTCCGCCCTTGGGCCGAACCGCCGGCGAACCTGGTTGATGTTGGCTCGGAAGTTACCGTGAGTGAGCTTCACCCCCTTCGGTCGCCCAGTCGTCCCGCTCGTGTAGATGATGCTGGCGAGATCATCTAGCGATCGAGCCCCAAGCCACTCCTCGTACGCGGTCGGATCGAACTCACGGGCGCCACGCTCGTGAATCTCCGCCAACGAGTACACGTCCGAGCGGTCAGCCGCCGGGTGTGACTCAATGTCGTCGATGACGGCGATCCACTCGAGGCCGTCCAGATCCGCCTCGACCTCGAGGACACGATCGAGGAGCTCCCGGTTTTCGAGAACGACCCCTGCGGCGTCAGGGTCATCGAGGAGATAGCGCGCACGATCCGTCGAGACCGTCGGATAGACCGTCGTTACGACGCCACCCGCCCCAAGCAAGGCGTAGTCACACTGCGCCCATTCCATGCGCGTGTGGGCATAGAGTGCAACCCGATCGCCGGCCTCGAGGCCAAGTGTGCGAAAGCCCGTCGCCAGGTTCCGCACGATCTCCCGCACGTCCTCGTACGCCAACGCGCGAAACTCGCCGGCGGGGGCCGTGGTGAGGACGGGCCCGACAAGGCTGCGATCGTAAATCCCTCCTTTGTATAGTTGTGCCGGCTTGGTAGGAAACCGATCGGCTGCGTCTTCGAAGGTGCGCGGGATGGCCGTTTCACCGATAACGGGGTCCTCGTACTCGGCTTCCGCCGCGCGATTGGTCGACATATCCCCAACGTTTGCCCCTGGATGAGAAAATCGTTGCCCGTCAGCGCTCGTCCTCCGCCTCGAGGTAGCTAAGGACGCCTCGCGCGTTCATCGCCGTCTCAGCCTCGGCCTTCCGGCGGCCGTAGGACGCGACTGGCGCGTGCTCGGCGACGAGTCGTTCGATGGCCTCCTCGTCGGATCCAGCACGTGACCGCGCGGTGCGCACCGTATCGACCCACTGGGAGAGCACCGATCGATATCGTGCAAGCAGATCGGATCGCTCGGCAGGACCGAAGTGTGAGAACAACAGCAACGAGGGATCGAGATCCTCGATCGTTCCGATATCGGCCAGCGCCTGCTCGAGATCGAACTCCGGTGGAGGCGTCGTCGGATGGAGCTCGTCACGGCGGTCATCATAGATACCCGCCGCATCGGCGGTGAAGACGACGTCGGCCTCTGGAACGTGGAAGACGTGTTGGTGATGGGCATGGCCTGGAGCTTCATGCGCTCGGAGGGTAACGCGACCGAGATCGAGTTCGTCACCGTCAGCAAGAGAACGGATCCGATCCGCCGAAATCGGCGTTGGCTCCACATAGTACTCCCACTGATCGCCGACGGCCTGTTTGGTCCCGGCCACGAGGCGATCGGGATCGACGAGATGTCGCTCGCCGCGTGGATGGATTGCGACCGTCGCGTTCGGACAGCGCTCTGTCAGAATGCCCGCGCCGCCGGCGTGATCGAGGTGAACGTGTGTCGGACAGATGTACGCAACCTCCTCAGGGGAGACATCGACGTGGTCGAGCAGCGACAGCACGCGCTCGACAGTGGTGCCAATGCCGGTCTCGACGAGAGTCGGATGGTCGTCATTGATGAGATACACGCTCCCGTAGTGTGGAATGTCGTACATCCCGTCATCCACGTAGTACCACCCATCGAGTCGATTCGGTGCGACGGGGGTGACATCGCCGATGGCCATGGCTTCACGTGTGAGGGTAACGAATAAAACCGGCCCGTTCGCGCCGAGTCGAGAAGTTAAAGTATTTTGCTCCGGGTTCTTGGACTGTTCATCATGCCGCACTGTCCCGAATGTGGCCTATGGGTCCACCCCGCTGATCCCTCCTGCCTAGCGTGTGAGGCGGATCTGTCCCACATGGATATGGCCACGCACGAAGGGGAAGAGGGTGCTGGGTTGATGGCCGAGGAAGTGAGTCGTGGCCGGTTACAAACGGAGATGCAAATGGTCGAATTCGGCTATTCATTCGCCGTAAAACGTGGCTTGCGTCCGGTCATCGTCTCGGCCGTGTTACTGGCGCTGTCTTGGCTCGTCTTGCCGCTGTTTGCCCTCCTCGGGTACGTCGCGAACATGGGTCGAGATGCGGCCCAGGGCCGCGACAACATCCCGGAAATGACCGACATCACCTCCTACATGGGTGACGGCCTCCGGGTGTTCCTGAGCGTCGGACTCGCGTTCTGGACGCCCTTACTGATCTACCTCTTTTTGATCAATCAGTACGTGGCCGAATACGAATTTATGAGTCTCTTCGGTGTAAACATCCCAATCTCCACGGATCCAGTAACGATCATCGCCATGTTCCTCGTTGGATTCCTCTGGATTCTCCTTTGGCCAGCGGCGCTTAACCTCTACATCGGGACATTTGACCTTCGCAAAACGTACCATCCCCGGTTACTCGGCCGGTTCCTGACGAGCCTCTCTTACCTCAAATCGCTTGCAGCAGTGGTCGTGCTCGGTATCTTCTTCGGCGCGTTCATCGGGTTTATGTGGTTAATCGCGGGATACATCATCACCAACTTCGATCCGATCATCGTCAGCGACGGCGGCGGCGCATTGGCGATTCTCGGGGCCGGACTTCTGCTTCTTCCGATCGCGGGCGCAGCGATCGCCGGCGCGTACGGCCTCATGGTCCTGTTCTCGGCGCTCGGGCACAACTATTACCAAGCCACCGAGCGAGCGATCGTGTCCCCCGCAGAATAACCGCCCCGACCACGAGCGTTTTTTACCACCCTCGCCGGTAGCGGTCATACAGCATGCTTGATCGGGACATCTTGCGGTCGGACCCGGATCGGGTCCGCGAGGATTACGCCGCTCGCGGGGTCGATGATGTCGATCTCGATGCAGTCATCGAACTCGATCGTCGATGGCGTGACGCGAAAGCTCGCGGCGACGACCTCCGCCATGAACGCAATGAGGTCAGCGATCGAATCGGCGAACTCAAAGCAGCCGGAGAGGAAGAAGCTGCGGAGGCGGCCATCGCCCGGTCGCAGGAGTTGAAAGAGGAGCTGGAGCAACACGAAAGCGAAACGGAGCAGCTCGAGGCGAAACTCACCGAGCGTTTACTCGAGTTGCCCCAGGTGTTACACGAATCGGTGCCCCACGGCGTGGACGAATCGGATAACGTCGAGCATCGCCGGTGGGGCTTTGGAGACCTGCGAGAATTGCCCGAGTCGATCGTGCCACATTACGAGTTGGGCGCCGATCTCGAGATCATCGATGAGGCACGCGGGGCCAAGACGACTGGCGGCGGTTTTTATTTCCTGAAGGGAGACGGTGCCCGCCTCGAACACGCCCTCATGCAGTTCATGCTCGATGTCCACCGCGAACAGGGCTATACTGACATCTTCCCCCCGATCGCCGTCAACAGCGCCTCGATGCGCGGCACCGGCCAGTTACCCAAATTCGCCGAGGACGCGTATCGCGTCGGTGGCGCGAACGACGAACCCTACACCGACGACGACCTCTGGTTATGTCCGACCGCGGAGGTGCCCGTGACGAATATGTATGCCGACGACATTCTCCTTGCGGACGATTTACCGATCAAGCATCAAGCCTACACGCCGAACTTCAGGCGAGAAGCGGGCGAACACGGTACCGAGACCCGCGGTATTGTACGGGTTCATCAATTTAACAAAGTCGAACTGGTCAATTTCGTCGAACCCGAGACGAGTTATGAGCGCCTCGACGGGTTGCTCGCGGAGGCTGAGGAGGTGTTGCGCCGACTCGGATTACCATACCGGGTTTTAGAGATCTGCAGTGGCGACATCGGGTTCAAAGCCGCCAAACAGATCGACCTCGAGGTCTGGGCGCCAGCGGACGACATGCCGGATGGACCCGACGCCGGGGGGCGATGGCTCGAGGTCTCCAGCGTGTCGAATTTCGGGGCCTTCCAGGCGCGGCGAGCGGGGCTTCGATACCGCCCCGAACGCCATGAAAGCGCCGAGTATCTGCACACCCTCAACGCATCGGGCGTCGCACTCCCGCGCACGATGGTGGCGATCCTCGAGTATTACCAAAATCCCGACGGCACGGTGACGGTCCCGGACGCATTGCGACCGTATCTGGACGGGCAGACAACGATCGACGGACACGACCCGGTCGGCGAACAGGCCGTTGGCGCCGGTCGACGAGAGTGACGTCGGTTCCTGTTCGGTTCGCTTACCATAACGGGTTTCAGGGAACGGTTTAGTCGGAACGGCCCCAGCACTCGTCCATGGCGAGTTCCGACACATCGCAAGAGTTCGTCCCCGTCGGCGAACTCGAGGAGACTGCCGAAGGCGAACCGCACGTAACGACCGTCGACGGCCAACCGATCGCGGTCTTTCGCCACGAAGGCGAGGTTTTCGCGACCGATCTCCGCTGTCCCCACATGGGCTTTCCCCTCGCTGACGGAACGGTCGAGGACGGCATCCTTACCTGCCCGTGGCATCACGCCCGATTCGAACTCTCGTGTGGCGACACGCTCGATCCGTTCGCCGACGATGTCGACACTTATCCGACGGAGGTGCGCGACGGGACGATCTATGTTCAACCGCGACCGAAACAACGAACCGACCCGGTCGAACACTGGCTCGAGCGGTTGGATCACGGCCTCCAGGAAAACATCGATCTGATCGTGGCCAAGTCGGTCCTCGGCCTCAATGCCGCCGGGGTGTCTCGCACCGAGGCGATCGCGACAGGGGTTGAATTCGGCACGCAGTATCGACAATCCGGCTGGGGTCGCGGACTCACGACGTTGGGTGTCATGGCCAATCTCGCTCCGGTCGTCGAGGAGACCGACGCGCACCGGGCACTGTATGTCGGCCTCACGGAGGTAGCCGACAATACTGCCGGGCAACCACCGTTTTTCGAACAGGAGCCGCTGGCCAATACGGATGTACCACCCGAGCGCCTCATCGGGTGGTTCCGCGAAAACATCGAGGTGCGGGACGAAGACGGTGCCGAGCGGGTCCTCCGAGCAGCCATTCAAGGCGAGTATGACAGATCCGTCCCGGCTGAAATGCTCTTGGCAGCGGCGACGGATCATCTGTATCTCGATACGGGGCACCGTCTCGATTTTATCAACAAAGCCTTCGAGATCCTCGATCACGTTGGCTGGGCGTACGCCGACGCTGCGTTGCCCAGCCTCGTGCCGGGGCTCGCCAGAGCCACCCGGGCCGAGGAGCAATCTTCATGGCGACAACCGATCGACGTGGCCGCACTCTGTTTCGAGGCCACCGAACAGCTACCGGAACTGCTCGATACGCGCGAAGCAGGTGGCTGGCGCGAACCCGACGACTTCGTCGAGACGTTGCTCGGCGAGAATCCGGAAGCCATCCAACAGGCATTGCTTGATGCGATCGAGTCCGGTGCGACAGCCGAAGAACTCGCGAAAGTGGTGACGTATGCTGGTGCGCGACGCGTCGCCCAGTTCGGCACGACCAACGAATTCGGTGACTGGGACACCGTCCACCATACGTACACGTATCTCAACGCCGTCCACGGCATGAGCAGACGGGTCTCCGGCCCGGTCGCGTACCGGGCCCTGTTCGATGGGGCAATGAACGTCTACCTCGACCGATTCCTCAACACCCCACCCGTCAGCCTTCCGGATCCCTCGGGGGATCGCGATCCGGACGAAATCCTCGAGGAACTGCTCATGACCTTCGAGACCGAGGCCGCCGAGGAAGTCAACCGGGCCGGCCGGCTTACGGCGGAGTATCTCACCGCCGATGGATCCGTTTCCCGGCTCAAACGACGGTTCGGCCATGCGCTTCTCAGAGAAGATGTCGGCTTTCATACTCGGCAAAACCTCGAAGCCGCCTTCACGCAGTACGACGCGCAGGATGACCCCGATCGAGCCAACGTCCATTTGATCGCTACTGCGCGGTATCTCGCCGCCCACACCCCGACGCGCAGATCCGGGGAGCAGACGTTCCAAATCGCTCAACGGCTCCATCAGGGCGATCGCATCCACGAACGCGGCCTTGAGTGACACGCCCGAAGGTTCACGGACACGTCGCCCCGACAGGGTGGTGTGGAGGTCCACATTTACGACGAGGGGGATGATGATCCCGAGAAGTGCACCGCCCGACGCCTCGACAGTCAGGACGCGGCAACGTTACACCGCCGACGCGAGGCGGTCCCGTATGGCCTCGTCCTCGATCCATATGCCGACCAGGCACTGTCACCGGCGGACCGGTCGGTGGGGAATCGCGTGATCGCCATCGATTGTTCGTGGGCACACGCTGACGCCGCGTCGTTCGATTTTCCTGGGGTGCACCGAGCGTTGCCGTTTCTCGTGGCGGCGAACCCGATCAATTACGGCCGACCGTTTCGCCTGACGACGGCGGAGGCGATCATGGCCGCGTTAGTGATCCTTGGTGAAGACGACCAGGCAGACGAACTGGCTTCCACCATTACCTGGGGCGACACGTTCCTCACACTCAACGAGGAGCCCCTGTCTCGATACGCCGAATGTGCTGATTCCGGTGAGGTCGTCGCCATCCAATCGGAGTATTTGGCCGACGAGGAGGATCGGCCGGATCAGCACGCTTAAGCGGTCGCTCCCGTTACCGCCGATATGGCCCGGTTTCCGGAAGCCGAAGAACGGTTGCTGGAAAAGCAGATCTGTATGCGTTGTAACGCGCGCAACCCCGGGCGCGCCCAACGCTGTCGTAAGTGTGGCTACGGCCACCTCAGACCGAAAGCGGCCGAGTCCCGCAGCGCCTGATAATACTGCTTACTCCGGATACTTCGGCTCACGGCGTTTGGCTCGTTCGAGCGCCCGCTCGATCACGGCATGTATGTCGCCGGTATAGGTATCGCCGTGTCCCGGATACATGGCCTCGACCGATGCCGGCAGTGCAGCCAATAACCGCTCGAGTGAGTCGATCAATACCTCGCGTGACATGTTCGGTCCGTCCGTTTTGCCGAAGCTTCCATCGTCGAAGGCGCCGTCATTGTACACCACGACATCGCCGCTAAACAGCGCTGTTTCGCCGATCAGGACGACGTGATCGTCCGCGTGACCTGGGGTGTGCAATACCTCGTACGACCCATCGCCGATCGTGATTCGGTCGCCATCTTCGAGCGGATTTGTGCGCAACTCATGTGAGGCATACATGTACACCGCTGGCTCGAATGCCTCGACAACCGAAGCCAACTTGCCGACGTGATCGGCGTGACGATGCGTGATGACAACCGCTTCTATCGTTGACACGTGCTCGGCGATCGCCTCGACGACGCCGGGCATCGCCCCTGCGTCCACCAAAGTCGGACGTTCACCGGGGACGACGTATGCGTTGGCAGTGAAGCGATCGGCATCGCGTGTGACATTGATGGCTTCCATAGATGAGCATTATGCGCCGAGCGGTAAGACACACCGGTCGAATAGCCGCAGGAATTACTACCCTGCAGTGCGTACGTGTACACGTATGGGGTTCGGTAGCTACGACGAATCCGAGCAAGAACGGCAAGAGATCGACGCCGATGAGCTGACCGAGGACGTCTCCGAACGGGCCGACAACTCTGACCACGAGGGGGACCTGGAATTCGATATCGGCGCCTCCAGCGATCAGCTCCTCGATCGGTTGCAGGATATCAAAGACGACGACGAGGAGGAATAGTCGGTCATCGCCGTCGTCTCCCGCCCCCGCTAGGACGGGGCGAGCAATGAAACAAGGAACGCGGATTTTTGGTATAGCTGAGTCATATACGAGCGAGACGAGTACGCTGGCCGGCGTCGTGACCACGGCCGCCGGTCGTCTCGAGGAGATATCGATTGGCCAGTGCACGGTCGGTGGTGTGGATGCGACCGACACAATCGCAACAGTAATCGAGCGCGTGGATCGACCCGATGTGGGGGCGGTTCTCATCGCCGGCGTCGCACCAGCTTGGTTCAACATCATCAACCTCGAGGGGCTTGCGAGACGAATTGATCGGCCGATCATCGCCGTCTCCTTCGAAGAAAGTAATGGGCTCAAGGCGGCCATCAAACGGGAGTTCGAGCCGATTGTCGCGCAAGATCGCATGAAGCGATACGACGCGTTACCGAGCCGCCGACGGTTTTCCGCCGATCCGCCGATCTATTTTCACGCGAGTGGGTGTGACCGTGAGACGGCCGAAGACATCCTAGCAACTGTCACACCTGAGGGGCAACCCAGACCCGAACCACTTCGGCTAGCCAAGGTCGTCGCTCGTGGTGTCGATGGATATCGAAGCCGGAGGGATTAGGTCACACACCCGCCTGGAGTACGCCATGAAGAAACCGCCGTGTGTCGACGAGTGCACCCGGTGTCAGGCCTTGGTCGAGAGTCGAACCCAGATCGTCAACGGAGACGGTCCGGCCGATGCTGACCTCATGCTCGTTGGCGAAGCCCCCGGCCAGCGCGAGGATGAAGCCGGTATCCCCTTCGTTGGTCGCAGCGGGACCTTACTTGACGAGGCCCTCGCTAACCATGGTCTCGATCGGGGCGATGTCCGGATTACGAATTGCGTTCGCTGTCGGCCCCCGGACAATCGCGATCCCCACGTCGGTGAACGAACGAACTGCCGATCATATCTCGAAGCCGAATTGGCCGCGGTCGATCCGACAGTCGTGCTGTCACTCGGCCGGGTCCCGGCCCAGGAGCTGTTGGATCGCGACGTCCAGGTGACGAACGAAGCCGGCGAAATCCAGCAACGGGATCTGGGTGGCAAGCGAAGAACCGTCGTCATCGGCTTGCACCCCGCAGCCATCCTGTACGATCGATCAAAGCGAACCCCATTCGAGACGAGCCTCGCGCGAGCACTCAAGCGGGCCGGGTTGGCGTGAGTTACTCGAGGAACTCGCGGACATCGGTGTACCAGAGGTCGTGGTGATCCACTGCATCGGTCCTGATGGCGATTATCGTGGCGAGTTCGTGCCAGCAGCGGTCTGTGGGATCCTCCCGATCGAGATTGTACTGGGCATCCTTGCACGAGCAGCGTTCGTCCTCGACGATGTACTCCTCAGAATGGCCGACAACGACGGTGAAATCACGGTACTGCTTGACGCGTTCCTCACCGACGGCATCGATGGCCCGCGAGCCGCGGTCGCCGTGGACGGCGACGATTCGCTCGACGAGAGCCGGCGTCAGCTCGCCGGCTTCTTCGAGGTCCTCAATCCACCCCACGGCGTCCGTCATGGCTACGTCGACGCCTCAATTGTCTTGCCGGAACGACCAAAACGGTTCGGTCCCGAGATCGATATGACTTTCCTCGCCCGCCAGTGCGCTCACGCATGGAGGTCCACGAGGGTGGTCGTGCGTTCGTCGTCCCCGACGACGAGTCCGTATTCTATAATCCCGAGATGGAACTCAATCGGGATCTCACCGTCGCCGTGCTCCGAGCGGCTCAACAGGAGTTTGTCGGATCCACCGAACCGACATATCTCGATGCGACGGCGGGGATCGGTATTCGGGGTATCAGGGCCGATCGCGCCGGATACAATGTCACCCTCAGTGACGTGAATCCACGAGCTATCGAGGCCATCGAGCGCAATCTCGATCGAACCGAGACTGAAGCGACGGTCATCGCCGGTGACGTTCGACGCCACCTGTACGAACACCGCTACGACGTGATCGACCTCGATCCATTCGGCTCACCGATTCCGTTCGTCGACGCCGTGGTGAACTCGACAAACGACCTGTTGTGCGTGACCGCCACGGATACCGCACCGCTGTGTGGTGCCCACCTTGCGGCCGGGAAACGGCGCTATGGAGCCGTGCCTGCCAACACGAGCTATCACGCCGAGGTTGGCCTTCGCGTCCTCATCGGAGCCCTCACTCGCCGCGCCGCGAGCGTCGATGTCGCCGCCCAACCGATCCTCGCCCACGCGACGAGGCACTATGTTCGTGTATACCTCGCCATCGACCAGGGTGCCACACCGGCGAACGAAACGCTCGACGGCCTCGGATTTCTGCTTCACTGCCCCGAGTGTCTCACCCGGTGGCCACGAACCGGGCTGGCGCCGTCATTGCCCGATCGTTGTCCGGTGTGCGACGGGTCAGTTCGCCGCATCGGTCCGATCTGGCTCGATTCGTATGTCGAGGAGACGTTTCGCGAAGAGGTCGCGTCCCGTATTTCGGACGACCTTGGCGAGGCCACCGCGGTCAAACGCCTCCTAACGCGCCTCGGTGAGGAACTTGAGACGGTTGGCCACTTCGACCACCACGACCTCTGTGATCGACTCGAGGTGCCCGCGACCCCGATCGAGGAGCTCCTTGTGGGATTGCGCGAACGGGGTTTCGCTGCCAGTCGAACGCATTTCGGCGGTACGACATTCAAGACAACGGCACCAGTGCGGGTTATCGAGGGGGAAATCGATCGCCGTGCGACATCGGAGTGAATCCAGCTGGCCCCGAACTACCACCGACCGGCAACTACATGACGACGGGCCCGTTCACCAGTGACCGTACGACCGATGGACCAGGGCCGGGACGAATCCGCCGAAGACGAGGAGGTGGAAGCGCTGCGAGCCCGTGTCGCCGAACTGGAAGAGCGTGTTGAGGAACGGTCCGTCGAACCCGAGCGCCTGGAATCCCACCTCGAGCGCTACGTCCGGCGACGCCAGCGCCGCGGACACGCCCGGGGGTGGGGGCCGTACCTGGTGTTACTGTACGGGACCGTTCTCACGATCGCGGCCCTGTATTTCCTCTCCGGAGGCTGGGCGATTCTCGCAATGCTCGTCATCGCCTTCTCGACGCTCGGCTTGTACGTCTTCATGGTGCTGACCGGCTACGTCTTCAAGGTGCTCGGGTTCCCGGGTCGACTGCGAGAGCGTCTTTTCTCACGATAACGCACGTCGCCCTCAGTGCTCGGAACGTTCGAGTGCCAGCATCTCACCCCAGTGTTCGAAGCCGTGACGTCGATAGAAGGCCTTCGCTCGCTCATTCCCCTGATCCACATCGAGGAGCAGGCGATCGAGGGGCAACGATTGATCATCGACGACATCGAAACAGCTCGTCAGTAACTCATCAGCGAGACCCGTTCCACGGTATCCGGGGTCAACGTAGAGTTCATTGAGGACCGCTCCATCCCAAATCATCGCGAGGCGCTCAGGCAGAACGAACGCGTAGCCGACGCGGCCGTCGTCGACCGCGGCGAGTTGGACACACCGAGGCTCGTCGGCCACACACCGATCGACCCATGCGAGATACCGAGATCGGTAGCGGTCGGTGAGCTTGTCGCGATACGTCCGTTCTTTCTCCCGATCGCCGGTGTCGTCCCCGAGTTCTATCTCGAACGCTCGCTTGAGGGCCCACAACGCGTCGGCATCTCGCTCGGGATCGTACGCCCGAATCGTCATACTCGGAGTCCGCGGACGGACCAAAAAAGCGCTCGCTCCTCAGTACGCGTCGAGGTACTGATCGACCTCCCAGTCGGTCACGTACGCGCGGTACTCGTGGGTGTCCTGCCGTTTGGCTTCGATGAACTTCTCGGTCACGTGATCGCCGAGTGCGGCCGTGACCACATCGTCCGCAGCGAGGGCATCGACGGCCCCACTCAGCGACGCCGGCAACGTCTCGATACCGTACTCGCGGCGTGTCTCATCGTCGAACTCGTAGATGTCCTCCCGCACCGGCTCGCCGGGGTCGGCCCCCCGCTCGAGGCCATCGAGGCCGGCCTCGATGATGGCGGCGTAGGCCAAATAGGGGTTGCACGAAGGATCGGGACTGCGAACTTCGAAACGCGCACTCGTGCCAGCCGCGTCCGGGACGCGAATGAGTGCCGAGCGATTCACGTCCGACCAGGCGACATACACGGGCGCCTCATACCCGGGGACGAGGCGTTTGTAGGAGTTGATCGTCGGATTCGCCACTGCGGTGATCGCCGGGGCGTGATCGAGCACCCCGCCCATGAACTGATACGCCTCGGTGGAGAGGTTGAACTCGTCGTCATCGTCCGCGAAGGCATTTTCGCCGTCGGCAAAGAGGCTAATGTGGGAGTGCATCCCCGAGCCGTTGATCTCGGCGATCGGTTTCGGCATGAACGTCGCGTGCAACCCGTGTTGTTCGGCCACAGCCCGAACGACCGCTCGGAACGTGGCGATATTGTCGGCCGTCTGAAGCGCATCGGCGTATTTGAAATTGATCTCGTGTTGGCCGTTGGCGACCTCGTGATGGCTCGCCTCCACCTCGAAGCCCATCTCCTCAAGCGCGAAGATGATCTCCCGTCTGACGTCCGTCGCGAGATCTTTCGGTGCCAGATCGAAGTACCCACCAGTATCGTGTGGCGTCGTCGTCGGCTTGCCGCGGTCGTCCGTCTCAAACAGGAAGAACTCCGGCTCCGGGCCGATCGATACCTGATAGCCCAATTCGTCGGCCTCCCGGAGCACCCGTTTGAGGACTTGTCGGGGCCCCCCTTCGAACGGAGTCCCATCGGTGTTGACGACATCGCAGATCATGCGCGCGCTTGCCGTTTCCTGATCCGTCCGCCAGGGTAGCACGGCGAACGTGGACGGATCCGGTTCGAGACGCATATCGGATTCCTGAATCCGCACGAAGCCCTCGATGCTCGAGCCGTCGAACCAGATGCCTTCGTCAAAGGCCTTTTCGACCTGACTCGCGGGGATGGAGACGTTCTTGACCGTCCCCGTGATGTCGGTGAATTGCAAGCGGACGAATTCGACGTTTTCCTCCTCGATTGTCGCAAAGACCTCCTCAACCGCCTCGTCGTACGATGAGCCGGTTGGTTTAGTTGTCGTTTGTGCCATGAATGAGGTTAATGGAGTCGAATACAGCCAGTATTAAAACCTTATCGCTAAAGATATTGTAACTATTTGAGATTTAATTGGACATTCGTTAAATCTTTACCTCGATGCACGTACCCACCAGTATGAGCTACAACGATGTCGATATCGAACTCGTCAACGCCCTCACCAAGAACGGACGGGCCAGTTTGCGAAGCCTCGCCGACGAACTCGATGTCTCGGTCACGACCGTGTCAAACCACCTCGACGACCTCGAGGATGACGTGATCACCGGGTACACCCCCGAACTCGATTACGACGCCCTCGGGTTCGACGTCACGGCCGTCATGCAACTCAAGGTCGAAGGCGATGCGCTTCCGACCATTTCGGAGCGGCTCGAGCAGGAAAACCGGATGCTGACGGTGTACGAAGTGACCGGTGATTACGACATCATTGCGATCGGCAAGTACGTCGACACCGACGACATGAACGATCAAATCAAAGAACTCCTCGTCCACCCAGACATCCTCGAGACGAACACGAGTATCGTCCTGAACATCATCGCTGAACAGGACCATCTCGACGTGCCGACTGAGAAGGACGAATAGCAAACGCGGGGAGCAAAACAGCGCGGAAAACAGACGGATCGCGAACGAGAATCGGCGGGTGGCGGCCTTACATCATGCCGCCCATGCCGCCCATGCCGCCGGGGGCGCCACCTTCCGGCTCCTCGTCGCCCTCGGTGGAAAGGTCACCGGCGGAGATGATGTCGTCGATTTTCAG
>CAZOFG010000013.1:0-48261 GCA_964579125.1 uncultured Halobacteriales archaeon
TGCACGCTCGCGAGTTCCATCGCGAGTCAGTTGGCGCAAGGGGCTGACCTTGAACGAGCAGTCGATCGGAGCGTCGCACTTATCGAACGAGCCATCCGGTTCTATCACGATATCGGCGCGGGGCCTGGCGCCGTCCACCACCTCAGTGAGCTTCGCCACGAGGCCGCCTATCGCGCCACGCAGGATGCCGTCCGAAACGTTGTCGACGCACTCGTCGCCGCGGACGCTGACGACCTCCTACCGGAGGTCGGGATGAACATCGTCGGTGCCCCCGAGTATGCAGCCGAACCGTCGGAGACGCTCGCGATCGATGGCCGCCTTCACGCAACGATTGACGGGCTGGCCCCGACCGGTCCCGTTCGCCCCGGTGCATCTGGGCATGTAGCTCGGCTGTTGATGGCCGTCAGAGAACGGGATCCAGCCGTGCATTTCGCTGCGAATTGTCGCTTCGACGACGCTGTCGAGGTCGCCCTCGAAGAACTCGATGGACGAACCGTCGAACTCGATCGCCGGGAAGAACCGACGGCAGAGGAGGGCCAAACCATGCAGTGGGTTGCGCAAGAAGCGATATCCGACGATGGAACCGCCCCAGTGGCCGTGTTCGACCGTGGGGCCCACGGGAAGGAACCGATGACTCGAGTCTTTGGCGACACCGGTCCCGCGTTGTGTGAGCGGCTCTTGCGAATTCAGAACGTCCTCGATAGCTAAACCGGATCAGGTTCGCCGCGCTTTCCGTATCGTTTTACAGGCCCCCGGCTACCGATACTGTCATGGGCGCGGGCAGTGGCATCGTCGGCGAATATCATCGGCTCCGGAACGAGGCAGACGCCGACCTCCTCGCCATGCAAGTCGGGGATTTCTACGAATTTTTCGGCGAGAATGCCGAGCTCGTGCATGAGGAACTCGATCTCAAATTGTCGAGTAAATCATCGGGCGGAAGCGAGCACGCGATGGCGGGGGTCCCCGTCAACGAAATCGAGGGGTATGTCCATGCGTTGGTCGACCGTGGCTACCGGGTCGCGATCGCCGATCAGTACGAGACGAACAACGGCCACGCCCGCCGAATCGATCGAATCGTCACGCCCGGAACCACCTTGCATCGACGGGGAGAAGCAAGCGGATACCTGATCGGCCTCGCTGTCACCGATGACACGATCGGGATGGCCCTTGTCGATGTCGTCACCGGTCGGTGTTATGTTGACCGGCCGCGGTCGGTCCAGGAACTGGAGGACCTCCGAGAATACCTCGCGGGCCTCGACGTGACAGAGGTGATCGTCGGACCGTCGGTTCCCGCGGTTGATTCGCTTCGAACATCCCTCGACGCGGTCGTGACCTGTCCGGAACACGAGGGGTTCGATGCGACCGGAGAGCACGTCACTGAGCAATTCGGTTCCGGTATCATCGACAGCCTCGAACTCACCGAAGCGACGGTCAAGGCCCTCGAGGGGATCTTGGCGTATCTCGAGGTGACCGACCAAGCCTTGCTGGCCTCCCTTGCCCGACTCGAGCGGTACCGATCGGGCAATGCTGTAGCGCTTGACGCGACGACAAAGCGCAACCTCGAATTGACCGAGACGTTTCGTGGCGAGCGGGAGGGATCGTTGCTCGAGACGATCGATCACACTGTCACCGCAGGCGGCGGTCGCCTGCTCCGCGAATGGCTGCACCGTCCCACACAGGATCACACTGAGCTCGAAGCCCGCCTCAATGGCATCGAGGCGCTCCTAGATGCCCCCCTCGCGAGCGAGACGCTCCGGGACGATCTCGAGGCCTGTTACGACCTCGATTCGTTGACAACCCGCTGTGCGCACGGGAGTGCAACGCCTCATGATCTCGGCCGGATTCGCGACACGCTCGCACAGGTACCGGCATTACGGGAGACGATTGCCGCGACGGACTCGTTGACGGAGTCCGCCCTTTCTGATCTCCTTGAACCGACCGAGGACGAGATCGTCGCGACGATCGCGGACGAGATCCAGGCAGCCTTGGTCGCCGATCCGCCGGACGGAGCCGGGGATGGAGGGATATTCCGAACTGGGTGGGACGAGGAACTCGATGAGGTCATCGCTGCCCATGATCGCCTCCGAACGTGGTTCGACGAACTCGCCGAGCGTGAGGCAAGTCAGTATGGATTCGAGCGCGTGTCTGTCGGCGAAACGAGGGCAGATGGATACTACATCCAAGTTCCGGAGGATGAACACCACCGCGTTCCAGACCAGTACGAACCGGTCAAAACCGTCGCCGCGGGGACCCGATATCGCACTGACGAGATCGAAGAACGCGAGCGCGAATTCTACCGCCTCCAGGAACGACGGGTGGCGATGGAACGCGAGCGTTTCGAGGCATTACGCGACCGGGTCGGTGACCACGTCGAAACGTTGCATGCGACAGCTCGGGCCCTGTCTGGATTGGACGTCAGGCTGGCCCTCGCCAGGCATGCCCGCCGGCACGATTGGGTTCGCCCGCACTTTCGCGACGACGGCGTTCTCGAAATCGACCAGGGTCGCCACCCCGTCGTCGAACAGACGACACGCTTCGTCCCGAACGACTGTCGCTTCGACGCTGAGCACGAACAAGTGCTCGTCACCGGACCGAACATGAGCGGAAAATCCACGTACATTAGACAGGTGGCATTACTCACGCTGCTTGCTCAAATCGGTTCGTTCGTCCCCGCCGACCACGCCGCCATCACCCCGGTCGACGGCATTTACACGCGGGTCGGGGCGCTCGACGAACTGGCCCAGGGGCGATCCACATTCATGGTCGAAATGCAAGAGCTCGCCCGCATTCTCCATCAAGCAAACGAGGATTCACTGGTGATTCTCGATGAAGTCGGCCGCGGGACCGCCACGTACGACGGCATGTCGATCGCGTGGGCGACCGTTGAGTATCTCCACAACGACGTTGGGGCCCGCACGCTCTTTGCGACGCATTATCACGAATTGACCGAGCTCGCCGAGCAGCTCCCCGGAGTTGCCAACCGCCACGTCGCCGTCGACGATAGCGGTGAAGAAGTGGTGTTCCTGCGAACGATCGAGCCGGGGCCGAGCGATCGGAGCTACGGGGTGCACGTCGCCGAACTGGCTGGCGTGCCTGATCCGGTGGTCGGACGGGCCACAGAGGTTCTCGATCGGCTTCGGGAGGACAAAGCCATCGAGGCACGCGATCGGGATCGATCCGGGACGCAGGTCGTCTTCGATCTGGACTCCGGATCCCTCGACGCGAGTCGGTCCACGAACGCCCCGGAAAACGACCCCTGGGAGGACGTCCTCGACGAACTCGAAACGATAGACATCGCCGAGATGACACCGCTAGAGGCACTGGCCCAAATCGAAGCGTGGCAAGACATCATCGCCGACCGAAACAATTGACTGGCTACCGTCGGTACTGTCATCTCCATTGA
Organism: uncultured Halobacteriales archaeon; assembly: GCA_964579125.1. Classification (GTDB taxonomy): domain Archaea; phylum Halobacteriota; class Halobacteria; order Halobacteriales; family SKSH01; genus CAZOFG01. Next base: position 3,404 of record CAZOFG010000013.1, read on the forward strand.
CCATGGGAGAGGGCTCCGGAACCGCTGTCAACGAGCGGGCACTCACCACGCTGGATGAGACGACGGTGCAACGCATCGCCGCCGGCGAAGTCGTCGAACGACCAAGCTCGGTGATTAAAGAGCTCGTCGAGAACAGTTTGGACGCAAGCGCTGATCGCATCGACGTGGTGATCGATGGTGAGGACGGGACCGACCGCATCGAGGTCACTGACGATGGACACGGGATCGAACCCGAGGCCCTTGAGATGGTTATCCGCCCACACACCACGAGCAAAATCACTTCGCATGCGGATTTGGCATCCGGGCCCGACACCTTTGGGTTTCGAGGGGAAGCGTTGCATGCGATCGCACAGGTGAGTCGCATCACCATCGAATCCCGCGCCACGGGCCGAGATGAGGGGCGTGCAATCGTCGTTGAGGGCGGTGAAATCATCGAGACACGGGCGGCGGGTGTTCCTGATGGTACCCGGGTGACGGTGACCGACCTCTTCGGAGCGGTCCCGGCTCGACGGAAGTTTCTCGATAGTGCAGAAACCGAACGCCGTCACTGTCGGCGGACCGTTGCCGAACTTGCCCTCGCGAACCCAGCGGTCGCGATGTCCTTCGAAGCCGGTGATCGACGTGCGTTTTCCACGCCAGGAAACGGAGACCCCAAAGCGACCATCGGCGCCGTCTACGGCCGTTCCGTCGCCGAATCGATGCTTTCCGTGTCGGTTGAGAACCCCGAATCCGAGGCCGTTTCACGTATCGAGGGGTTCATCTCCGAGCCCCAAACGACGCGAGCGACGCCGGAGTACATGACGACACTAGTTAATGGCCGTCCAGTCGATGCAACCGAACTCAGACGCGCGATCCTCGAAGCCTATGACGATCGGCTGGCGCCCGATCGATACCCGTTTTCGATCATCGACGTGAGGGTTCCCCCAGACGAAGTGGACGTGAACGTCCATCCACGAAAACACGAGGTCCAATTCCACGCGACGAAAGCCGTCGTCGATGCGCTCACCACGGCCGTTGCAGGGGTGATCGGCGCCGACAACCACGTGCCAACTGGACCTCCCAGGGCCGACGCCCCAGCTGGCCATAGCGGGGGACCACGGCCGGCAATCGACCTCGGTGCCGTCTCAAGCGGTGGGGTCCAGGCCACACTCCCGGGGACGACAGGCACATCGAGTGATGCCGAGTACGAGCGCCTTCCGACGCTAACGGTAGTCGGCCAGGTCCACGACGCGTATATCATTGCAGAGAGCGAGGAAAGCCTCGTTATCATCGATCAACACGCGGCCGACGAACGGGTCAATTACGAATACCTTCGCGAACGAGTCACAGCCAATCCCCAACACCAACGCCTCGCCGAACCGATCGACCTCTCACTCACCCCTGAAGAGACAGCTGCACTCGAAAACCATCGCGAGACGATCAGCGACATGGGCTTTCGTCTCAGCGTCGAATCGCCGGAGCAGGTGCGGATCACTGGCGTACCGACGGTCCTCGGGCGTGCGTTGGACCCTGATACGATCGAAACCGCCCTCCATCGGCTCATCGCTGGGGCTGGCGAGGGGCCGGTCGAAACCGTTCTCGAGCTTGCGGATCCGATGCTCGCCGATCTGGCGTGTCATCCCGCGATCACCGCCAACGAAGCACTCCACGCCGGTACCATGGAATCACTTCTTGCGGCACTGGATGACTGCGACGAGCCATGGACGTGCCCCCACGGCCGACCGACGATGATCGAACTCGATGGTGACGAACTCGCCGAGCGCTTCGAACGGGATTATCCGGGAGCGAGACCCTGTCGACAGTGGGACGAGGTCTAATACTTGAGAGTGTCCCCGGAGTCCGAAGACCGATACACCTCGGGTATCGATCAACCGTATGGTCCACGTGGCTGTCATCGGTGCGTACGGGAGTGCCGGCGTTGCTGCGGCTAAGCGGCTCGTCGAAGCCCGAGAGACTGGCCAACTACCGTCACTACACCTTTCACTGATCGATGATGGAGATCCGGCCGGTGGCCTCTGCATTCTGCGGGGCTGCATGCCGTCGAAAGCGGTGCTATCAGCGGGCGCTCATCGCTACCAAGCACGGGTGGACGATCGACTTGACGACCCACCGCGTGTCGATCCCACGCAAGTAGTCGCCCAAAAGGACGAGCAGATCGACCGATTCGCTAGCCACCGTCGGGAGGGTGTAGAAGCGTTAGCCGAGCGTGACTGGGTTGATCTATACAGACAACGGGCCCGGTGGACTGACGGGGATACCATGCTCGTTGGCGATTCGACGCTCTCCCCCGAGTACGTCATCGTCGCGACGGGCTCCAGCCCCACGATCCCCCCGATCGAAGGAATCGACGACATCGAACCGAAAACCAGTGCCGACACCCTTTCGATGACGAGCTTTCCAGAGGAGGCGGTCGTCCTCGGCTTTGGCTTCATCGGCATGGAACTGGTGCCCTACCTCGCCGAAGTCGGCGGTGTGGATCTGACGGTCATCGATCGGAATCCACGGCCCCTTACAGAGGTCGACGCAGCCATTGGAGAAACGATCATCGATACCTATCGTCGCGATTTCGACGTCACGTTCGAACTCAACGCGACAGCGACGGAGATCAACCGACGTGACGGGGATCTCTTCATCACGTTCGAGGATGCCGACGGGCGTACGCGAACGACAGCCGGCGATGATCTGTTCGTCTTTGCCGGCCGCGATCCGAACACCGACAACCTCGGTCTCGACCATCGAAATATCGTACCAGACGGCGACTGGGTCGGACCCACTCAGCAGGCCCAGGCCAACGACCGAATCTTCGTCGCTGGAGATGCAACCGGCGAAACACAACTGTTGCACGTCGCGAAAGAGGAAGGCATCACCGCGGCGAAGAACATCGTGAATCACGCGACTGGCGATACACTCGAACGGTATGAACCCGTCACGCACGAAATCGCGTTTTCCGGGTTAGGCGTGTATCCGTATGCGCGAGTCGGGCACACGGAAGAGACGGCCGATACAGCTGGATTCGAGCCGATTTCGGTTTCGCGGGCGGCGAGCGATGACGGCGTCTTTGTCGTCAAGGACGTCCCCGTGGGGCAAGCGACCCTGGTCGTCGATGCCGACACCGCTCGGGTGCTTGGCTACTACGGCCTCCATCACAACGCCGACGTCCTCGCCAAGACGATACAAGTGATCCTCGAGACCGAGCATACCGTCTTCGAGATTCCGAATCGCGCTTACCATCCAACGACCCCTGAAATTCTCGACGGACTGCTCACAGAGGCGGCTGAACGACTGAAGGGTCAGTGACGATAGCTTCAAGCCGCTTCCTCGTGCAGAATCGCGTATGTCAGTGACGGACGCAGCGGTCGTGGGACTGCACCTCGTCTTCGGCGCGACATGGGTCGGGACGGTGGCGTTCATGGCGCTCGCGGTGTTGCCCCTCGCCGCGGCGGGCGAGTTGGAACGAGGGGCGTTGTCGACACTGGTGGGACGGACGGTGTGGATATCACGCCTGGGGGCCGCAGCGATGTTCCTGACTGGGACCCACATGATGGCGACGATGGATTACGTCGACACCGAAGTGTTGCTCGAAAATCGATATGGCCAGGCGGTCCTCGCGATGATCGTACTATGGCTGGCGCTTATCGGCATCGTTGAGGTGGCTAGTCGACGGATCCGATCCGGACTGGACGCGAACTTGTTGCGCGAACCGGCCCGAGACGGGCGGACCTGGTTTCTCGTCGCGACTGCGGTCGGCGTGTTGCTCTTTCTCGACGGCGCTGCGATTACCACTGGCGCCCTGTAAGTGCTGACGGCCACAGGGACCACGATGCGGTCGAAACCTACAGGAGTCAACCCCTCCCAGCACCAGTATGCACGTCGGGTTGATCGGACTCGGGCGGATGGGGCGTATCGTCGCCGAGCGATTGGGAGAAGCAGGTCACCATGTCGTCGGGTTCGATGTCGATCACCACACCAGGAATACCGTCTCGAGTGAAACCGAGGTGGAGGTCGTCGACAGCCTCGATGCGCTATGCAATGCGCTTGAACCGCCCCGGCGCATCTGGATGATGGTTCCGGCGGGCAATCCAGTGGACGAAGCCCTCGCGGGAATCGAGCCCCACCTCAGCGAGGAGGCGATCGTCGTCGATGGCGGGAACTCGCAATACGCAATGAGCGTGGGGCGGGCGCGGGCCCTGGAGTGTGGGTATGTCGATTGTGGCACGAGCGGTGGCGTCGGCGGGCGCGAGATCGGGCTGTCCCTCATGCTCGGCGGGCCCGACTGGGCGATCGAGGCGTTGGAACCGGCCTTGACTGCGATCGCCGGGAGTCAATCCGGTTGGGCGCACCTCGGTCCGAGCGGCGCTGGCCATTACGTAAAGATGGTCCACAATGGCATCGAGTACGCCCTGATGCAGGCTTACGGCGAGGGCTTCGAGTTGTTGCATCACGGGCGATACGACCTCGAGTTAGAGGACGTCGCCGCCGTCTGGTCGGAAAACGCGGTCATCCGATCCTGGCTCGTCGAACTCTGTCGGGAGGCGTTCGCAACGGAAGGTTCCGATCTCGGGACGGTCGACGATTACGTCGCCGGGGGCTCGACGGGCCGCTGGACTGTCGAAGAGGCCCTGAGTCAGGAAGTCCCCCTCCCGCTCATTTACACGGCACTCAACGAACGATTCGCCAGCCGAGGCGAGCGGTTTTCGCGGAGACTCGCCAATCGCCTGCGACACGGGTTCGGCGGCCACGAAGTCGCCCGACGCGGGGAGTAAACGCAATCTCTATAGGAGGCGCTTATCTAGCTGAAGCCATGGTGGCTACCGCGACGGCCGTCGCCGCCGCCCTCGGATTGACCGCCGTCATCGTCGTGTTTCATTTTTTGCCAGGGATCCAATGGAAACCACGCGACGATCTCACTGACGCGATCATGGCCCACAGGCGGGAAACGCTCGCCGAACCGGACTATCCCGAGCCGATGAGTCGGGCCGTTGGGGCGGGTGGGGGTGCCGTCACGATTGAGGGCGGTGATGCCGACAGCGCGGCTCCGGACCAAGAGGCCGCGGATGAAACCCCCTCCCCAGGGGACATCCCTGATGAGGAGGCCGAGCGCTTCGAGGTCGAATACATAAAGGAAGGTGAAGTCGTCGAAGTGCCCGAAAATCAGACGCTCTTGGAAGCGGGCGAGGACCAAGGCTGGGATCTGCCCTACGCGTGTCGGGAAGGACAGTGTCTCTCCTGTGGCGGCCATGTTCAGGATGGAGCTGCCGAGGATTTCGTCGTGCATGACAACCAGCAGATGTTGGAAAGCCCGGAACTGGAAGACGGATACGTCCTCACGTGCTGTGCGTATCCGACCGCCGATCTGTCCCTCGAAACAGGCGAAACGCCCTGATACGCCGCCTCGGACACGAACACGATCATCGAGAACCGGCCTGCATCGCCGAAGTGAACAGGTTCTTATTGGCCCTCGTATTTCCTCAGAGACGTGAGTGCGCCGACCGAAGACGCCAGTCTGACGGAAGGTAGCCTCGTCCGCCCGCTGTTTCGGCTTGCCTGGCCGATCATCGTCATCCAACTCCTCCAGGTGACGTACAACATCATCGACACCCTTTGGCTGGGCCGCCTCTCGGCGGACGCGGTGGGGGCGATTAGCCTCGCCTTCCCGATGATCTTCCTATTGATCGCGTTCGCCGGTGGCTTCACTACGGCGGGGGCGATCCTTGTCGCTCAGTATACCGGTGCCGAAGGCGAATCAAATGCCGGGAAAGTCGCCGGGCAGACGTTCTTCTTTATCGGCGTGTTGTCCGTCATTATCGGCGTCGTCGGCTTCTTCATCACTGAAGAAGTTCTCCAATTCCTTCCGAGCCAACAGGAAACGGCCGAGCGCGTCATTCCCCTCGCCATCGATTACGTAGAGATTTTCTTCCTCGGGCTACCGTTGATGTTCGGCTTTTTCGTCTTCTCGGCGTTGATGCGGGGGTATGGCGATACGAAGACGCCGATGTACGTCATGTTCGTCTCGGTCGCCGTCAATATCGCACTGGATCCGTTTCTCATCTTCGGCTGGGGGCCGTTTCCCCACCTCGGGATCGAGGGGGCTGCCATCGCGACCATTTTCGCCCGGGGAATCGGGACTGCGATCGGCCTTTACCTGATCTTCGGGACTGGCATCGGCCCCACGGCCGCTTTGCAAGACCTGGTGCCGGATCTCGATATCATCGAGGACATCGTCCGATTGGGTGTGCCCTCCTCGGTGGAGCAGTCGATGTCGGCCTTTGCGATGATCACGTTGGTAGCGATCGTCGTGACGTTCGCGCCACCGGTCGTCGCGGCGTACGGGCTTGGCAACCGGATATTCTCGTTGGTATTCCTCCCGGCCATGGGCCTCGGCCGCGCGACGGATGCGATGGTCGGGCAAAACCTCGGGGCGGGCCGTGTCGATCGTGCGCAACGAGCCACATATTTGGCTGCGTCGGTAGCCGCAGCTATCCTGCTCGTCATCGCAGTCGTCGCCTTCCTCGTCCCGGATCCGATCGTCTCGGTGTTTATGGGCGACGTCGAAGATGCGCAGGCGACCATCGATTTCGGATCAGAATACGTCCAGATTCGCGCGCTTGAATTCGCCTTCATCGGCGTCTTTCAGGTCGTCCTGGGGGCATTCCGCGGTGCGGGGAACACCAAGACGGCGATGGTGATTTCGGTGATAGCACTCTGGGTCGCGCGGGTACCCTTGGTGTATCTCCTGTCGTATCCATTGGATATGGGTGCGACCGGGATTTGGATCGGTATGACCGCCGGCAGCATCGTGGGCGGGACGGTCGGCGCCATTTGGTTCACCCGGGGCACGTGGAAGGAGGCTTATATCGATCGCGAGGCGATCGATCCGGACTCAGCCGATGAGCAGGGTCAACCCAGTACCGACGTGACCGAACCGGCAGAGGGTTACGAGGACGATTAAGATTCCCTTTCACCGGTTTTAGTTACGCTGCAAGTGGAACGCAGAACCGTTATAGGGCGATCAGTGTTAGACCCACATACCGCGAGGGCGCGTAGCTCAGTGGATAGAGCACTTGGTTCCGGACCAAGAGGCCGCGGGTTCAAATCCCGTCGCGCCCGCTTTGTGATTCGCTTTACCATCCCGGCCAGGGTTGGAAGATCGGTCAATATGACCGCCGCTGTCAGGGATCTCCATACGGTCCATGCCATGGCTCATTGAGAAGGATGTGTGTAGCCCTCTTGAACGATCGCCAGCAATCCAGTTCAAAAATAGTCAGTATGTAGGCATGACCTGGCTAGAACTAGTCGCTTGAGTCCTTTCGAAGCGGTGGACGAGTTCCATAAGTGAGCACCCGCCACAAGTATTCGACTGGTCCGTATCGGTATCGTCGTAACCACAATAGCGTCAATACGATCTCGATGGCCCAAATGGCGACGACGAACAGGAGCAACCCCGCGTAGTGGAACTCGCCAATTAATCCCAGCCCATGTCCGTAAAAGATCGTGGTCGCAACCAGTGTCTGAAAGAGGTAATTCGAAAACGCCGTCCGTCCCACTCGGGCGAGAATTGAGCGGACCCGGGTGAGGACCGCCGTCTTTGCGAGGGCCATAACCGCTGCAGCATATGCGAGTCCGACGAGAATACTGCCGACGTAATTGAACTGGCGGAACGGTAACGCGTGCGCGACGCCCCAATCGACCAGTTCCATATACGAGACACCGGCGAGGATCACGGCATATCCAACCGATCCAGCGATCGCTGCCGTGCGAAGGTATTGCCGCCGCGACCACTGATTTCGAGCGAATCCAGTTTGATACGCCGCCATGCCGAGTAACATGACGCCACCAAGGCGCCACAGCGAGTAGACGATGAACCCGGTCGTCTGTTCGGCGAAACTATCCGAAATGCGCATCTCGAGTTGCTCACCCAAGGGCCCCCGAAGCGTCTCCAACTCGGCCTCGATCGAGGCTACCGTCGGCTCCCACGTGTCAGCGATCACATCGGCCGATTCGACGAGGGCGACCGAGAGTTCATTGAGAACCGGCACCGAGAGCATTGCGACACCCAAGAGCGCTTGCGTCATTGGTCGCCAATCCCACGCCCAGACAACGAGGAGGCCACAGAGTGCATACGGCACGAGGATATCACCCGTCCAAAAGACGTACGCGTGGATGAGGCCGATCACCAGCAGCCAGAACATCCGACGTCCATGAAATCGGCTGCCGGAGACTCCCTCCCGCCGCCGATTCGCCATGAACATGACGATCCCGACGCCGAACAGGCCGCTGAACAGCGTCAGGAAGGTCCCTTCCGCGAAGAGATGGACGGCCCCCCATGCCAGCGCATCCAGTCCGGAGAAGTCACCGTAGACCGTCGGATTGAACCGGGCGACTTCTGGTAGTCCGAAGGCGAAGATGTTGACCAATAAAATCCCGAGGATAGCGACGCCGCGGAGGACATCGATACTCTCGATGCGCTCCTCAGGTGGAGTCGGTCCTGTCCCGGCATCCTGTTCGTCGTGTTCGGCCACGTGCGATCGGCTTCGAGGTCAGTCGGCTTAATTCCTTGAACCTGGCATGGAACTGTGCCATGGGGATTGACGACCAGCAAGACGGCTGTCGACTCAGGCTTCGGAGTCCGATCGATCCGGATCCGCTGACTCGTGTGCGTACTGCGAGACGGTGTTTTTGCGTCGTTTCCCGCGTCCGAACAACCGTTGCCAAAGCGATCGGGGTCGGGGGCGTTCAGCCAACACGACAGTGCAATCGACGTCAGTGACGATCTTGAAATGGAGTGATCCCCGAATCAATCGCCTGAGTAGCCCGCGCTCGGTTGCACCCATCATGATCATCGTCGCATCAGTGGCCTCCCGTTCGATCGCCCCCTCGATATCGCCGCTGTCATCGACGACGAGCGTCGCATCCTCGAGATCGTGATCTTCGGCCCACTCGGTGAGGAAGGCCTGACCCGCCGCACGTTGCTTGGCTGACGTGACGACGTGCAAGAGCGTCACGGACGCCTCACCGCCGCTGGCCAGCGCAGCTGCGACTTCGGCACTGAGGTCTGAATCCGGCCCGCCAGCTGTCGGCAGCAGGATGTTCGAGGGGTCGAGCCCGCGGTCTTGCACGATCAGAAAGTCCGAGGGGAGCCGGTTCGTGAGTTCTCTGAGTGGCCGCTCCGCCCGAGCGGAGGTCCACACCTGTTCATCCCCCCACCCGAGCAACACGAGGTCCGGACGCATCCGTCTCGCGCGATCGAAAATGGCCTCGAACGAACGGGGGGTCACCAGTGTCGAGGTTTCGACGGTGACATCGTACCCCTCCTCGAGATCGCGAATGTCGGCCATGAGGCGTTCCGATTCCTCCGTGATCCGATCGTGCGCCTCTCGATCGCCCTCGCCGAAATGCTTCGGCGATTCAACCACGTGGACTGCATGCACCCGGCCGGCTTCCTTTGCGTCGGCGATCCGACACCCGAACCTGACCATCTCCAATTCCATCCGGGGGTTCGTTACCGGCACCAAAATCCGATAACAGTCCTCGTCTCGAACGATTTCCTCGATCGTATCGATCATCGGCACGTAGGAGCGCCCAGCTAACGACCCGACGAGCCATTCACGGAGCGTGAGCCGGCGAACGTTCTCGAAACGCTCGACTTCGAGACGACGTTCGCTCGTCTGGTAATAATTGATCACGCTTACGAGAACGACGCCGCCGATCGTATTGCCGAGTAGTACCGGAAACACGAACTCCCCAAAGGTCGGCCAGAGGGCGGCCCCGGATTCGAGGATGAGAAAGACCGCTTCCGTGAACGATACAACCACGTGGAACAGGCCCCCGAGGGGAATCGCGAGAAATGCCAAGTAGACGACAATGACCCGGGAGATGGTATCACGCGCGGCGAAATCGATCCATACCACCCCCGCAACAATGAGACCGGCGAACAGCCCCTTGAAAAACAGCGCCCACGGATCCGTCGCCATGCCCTTTTCGGCTAGGTCAACTGCCGTCGCCGTTGTCGCTGGATCGAAAACGTCGCCATACGACAGCGCGATCGCACCGAGGGCGGCACCGATGAAGTTCCCCAACAGGACGATCAGCCAATGGCGGAGGAGCGATGGAATCGAGGCGAGGCGCTCAAGCGTGAGCAACACCGGCGGCAGGGTATTCTCCGTGTAGAGCTGATAGTCGCCGATGATGATATAGATAAATCCGAGGGGATACAGTAGCGATGCGGCGAGGATCGTCGCTGACGCGGCCGACATCGACGCGTAGACGAGAAAGGTGATCGTGATCGCAAAACCAGCAGCCAGTGCGCTGAAGAACAACTCACGCCGTCCAGCGGTCAATTCGTGATCCGCGTCGGCCACGATGCGTTGAAAAACTTCGTCCGAGGAGAAGCGATCCGGGACGACAGCTCCTGAACCTGGAGCGACGCTTTCGGCCTCGTCGTCAGGTTCAACTGAAGACGTTTGTGCGGAATCAGCCACTATTCGTTTGCTCGCCGGCGGGCGTCAAGTATGTTGGTGCTCCCGAAAACGACCGTTCCGAGCAAGCATCGAACGTAGGCATCGATCGATTGCGAAGTGTAAACAGTTAACAAAACACGCGGTAAATGATCGGGACTATGCAATCGTTCGACGAGTATCTCAAACGGCCGACCGTTGTCGCCCTCATTTACTTTATGTTCGGTATTTCCTGGATCGTTGTGACCGACCTTTTAACGATCTCTCTCATCGACAATCCGGACTCGGTCGCATTACTCCAAACCGCTAAGGGCTGGGTATTCGTTGGTCTTTCCTCAGTCGTCGTCTTCGGTCTCGTTAATGCCAACTCGTCCCAATTGCGCCAGACCAATCATCACCTCGATCAAGCACTCCAACAGTTGAGCGTTCTCCACCGGTTGTTGCGGCACAACCTTCGGAACAATTGCAACGTGATTCGCGGAAACGCGGAACTCCTCGACGACGCCTTGGACGAAGACTCGGAAGCTCTCGAGGCGATAATGGACCAAACGGATCAATTGGCCGATCTCAGTGAGAAATCCCACTACCTCCGCGACCTCGTGCTTACGGAAACGCCCCCAACCGAAGAGCCCGTTCGAGAGGTGCTCCTCGATGTTGCTGAGGAAATGCGGTCACGGTATCCCGAATCAACCATCGATACTGACCTCTCAACCGCCGTCACGGCAGAAGTGAGCCGTCAGTTCAATCGGGGAATCGCCGAACTCGTCGAAAACGCAATTGAACACGTCGATCACGCGAAAGCGACGGTTCGGATCGGACTCAGACCCCATCCCACCCAAGCGTGCGAAATTACGATCGCGGACAACGGCCCCGGCATGCCCGCAATCGAACGCGACGTGCTCGAACGAGGCGTGGAGACCCCCATGTTCCACTCGCAAGGTGTAGGCCTGTGGATCGCCAAGACGGTCGTGGACGAACACGGCGGTCGCTTCAGAATTTATGACCCGGATTCGGGTGGGACGGTCGTCGCTATTACACTACCACCTGACTAACTCGGAGTTAGATGCGGTCGTCCGGCTCGTGTCGATCCCGCATTTGTCTGGCCTGGTCGGCGTATTGCCGTTTCGTCGTATCGTCCTGGACCGGTGCCGTCTCCGTGAGAGGCATAGTAATCCCGGCGGTGGTCTCGGGGACGTTCGTATACGACGTGACGGCCCGCTCTTTACGGACATAGCGCTCACCGTCGAGCGTCGCGTAAATGAGAATAATCAGATTCTGCTCGTCGTCCGAATAGGTCCGCTCAACAAGCCAAAGTTGCACGGTATCGGTGGACTCCTCGGTCATGATCCTTGAGGACTCACCGGCCCGTTTTCTCGAGCGATGTCACAGCTCGGGACGATCGAGGACTTTATCCCAGGCCTTCCACGTTTTCGCCACCGGTACGAAGGTGTACTCTTCGATACGATCGAGGTCGTCAAACAAGCCCAGAATATACGATTTGAGCTCGTTGAAGGACTCGTGCCAGACGTGGAGCACAAGGTCATACTCGCCCATGGCCGCGTCGACGGAATAGATGAGATCTTCATCAACGAACCGATCGATCATTGTCTTCCACTCCGTATCGGTGACCTGGGGATCGAGACCAACGAGGACGAGGCCGTACTGGAAATCACCCTCTTGGAGGACGATTACCCCCAAAATCTCCAATAGCCCCTCGTTGAGTAACTTCTCGCGCCGGCGTCGAACAGCAGTCCGTGAGAGTCCGACCCGTTCGGCGAGTTCGGTATCGGACATTCGGCCATCCTCGTTGAGTGCGCGGAAGATCTCATAATCTTCCTCGTCGAGGTGACTCCGAAGGGCTTGCTCGGCCAGGGATTGTTCCTCGCCATCCCGGTCGGCGTGAGTCCGATCCGGTTGTTGAGTCATAACGTCGTCCTTCTCACCCCCCATTGGCTAACGTTTCGGTTCCGCGCCCGCCGTCGGGCGCTCCGCGAGTGGTTTATAAGTGAAGTCATACCCGAACGCCCCGGGGCCGATCACCTCGAGCGCCCGCTCCGTCGTCAACAACTCCGGCGCCGGGACGCCGAGCACGCAGACCCGCTGTCCGTACCGCAATGCCCCAGTCGTCACCGGGTCACCCGTGTCTTTATCCACGAGACAGATCAGATCGGGGACGCTCGCAAGGCGGACTCCCTCCGGCGTCCGCGCGATGAGGAATTCGTTTTGAAATTCGATGGTCAGATGGCCGTCGCCATCGAGTTTGGCCAACTCGACCTCGCCGATGGCAAACCCTTCGCGATTGCGACGATAGACATCCGTCACCTTGCCGGTGAAGAGTCGCTCTGCATCGAGCAAGTCGGTAATCGTCGCGACGGGATCGGCATGGCTGCGCTGTGCCTCGTGGACCTGTCGACCGAGTTCCGTCGCAAGCGAGACGGTTTCGGCGATACAATGCTCGGCAACGAAATCGCCACGCATTACGGGGAAGGCGAAGCCGGCCCGTCCACCCATATCGACGGTAATCGAGCGGGCGAGATCCTCGAGGCGTTTCGGCTTATCGATATCCTCGTATACTAGCTCGTTGCCTCGCTCGTCGGCGATGGCGCCGTAGTTGACGGGATGCCCGTAGATGAAGAACGTATCCATCTGTAGCTCGGGGAACGCCCGACCCATCCCGTCACCATCGACGACCGGAACGTCGGCGAGGGCGGCGACACACAGTGGTGCCATCGAATTAGCCCCACCGATCTCACCGGGGATCACGGCATCGAACTCGATGTCGGCATAGCGCTCGATCGCCCGAAGGGCGTTCACGTCTTCGTCTCCTTTGGGGAATTTCTCCTGGCTAATCGTCGGCGCCCCGATGCCACCCACGTTCGTCACCAACGCGTCTTCGGGCAGGTCATCGGGAGACATGATCTCGACTCGATCCGGGTGGTTTTCACTTTCGAAGAGCTGGCGAAGTCGAAGATGACCCAAGCGGGGATCCCCGCCACCACCGGTCCCGAGGATACCAGCACCGGTATGGAGAGCTGGGAGGTCCTCGACCGTGATCTCAGAAAGGGTCGGTACATCCGCGACCATCGTCTGTTGGCGACCGGCGATATCGGGGTGTTGCTCGGCTGGAAGGGCTTGGTTGCTCATGCGTGAAGTGGCTCGTAGGTGGTCTCGATCCCGAACGTTTGCGGCCCCCAAACATCGAGTGCCGCTTCGGTGCGCATCATCTCCGGCGTCGGAATGCCAATGACGTGAACCCGGGCACCGTATCGAAGCCGCTCAGTCGGTATGGGTTCGCCGGTATCTCGATCGAGGACAGTGATCAAATCCGGGACCGTGGCGACGAACTCGCCATCTATCGAGGCCGAAAGGTTCTCGTTTTGGAACTCGATCGTGAGGTGCTCGCCATCGTGCGTATCCAATCCCTCCATCTCGACGTGCCCGACGACGAAGCCCCGTTCGGTGCGGCGCTTGACGTCGACGATCTTGCCCGTGAACAACGACTGAGCCTCACCGTAGATCGAGTCCGCTGTGACCGCCTGGATCGCTTCGAATACATCGTCGCCGGCCCGGACAACGGCCCCGATATCCTGGACCAATGACATCGTCTCCGGAATGGCCGTTTCTTGGACCTGTGTGCCTGACATTGGATAGTCTGCCAGATAGGCGGCCCCGCCCATCCGAACGGTCACGCCACGAGCGTACCACTCGAGGCTCTCGTTGTCGACCGTTTCGAAGATGCAGGTGTTCCCGTGGGAGTCACTGACGGCCGCAGGCGTCCCCGAGACGCCATAGATGTTGAACGTCTCGTGTTGGAGTTCGGGGAAGGCCCGGCCCATCCCATCAGCATCGACGAGGGGGAGTCCCAGCCGGGCGGCGACACCGATCGGGAACGTGGAATTGATGCCGCCACACTCCATTGGCATCGTCGCGGACGCCTCATTCTCGAACTCCTCCGCAACGCGCTTGAACGAGCGTTCTAACTCGCCACCGCCAGGCGGTTTTTCCAGTGAGACGGTCGGCGCGCCCATCTGTGCTGTCGGGATAACGAGATCGTCATCCGACAACTCGTCCGGATGGAGGAGCGACACGGGGCCGTGCTCTTCGATCGCCTGTTTGGCGATCAGCTTGCCGACGTGGGGATCACCGCCGCCACCAGTCCCCATGACGGCCGCGCCGACGGCGATATCTTCCACGTCCTCCGCGGTGAGCGTCTCCATCAGTACGCCAACTCCCCGGCAGCTTTGACCTTGATCCGTGTCGCATTGCCCGGCAGATACGACAGCGGGATTTCTTCGACGTCGACGATATCGACCGTCTCGCCATCTGCACCGGCTTCGATCGCGTCCTCGGTGGCTTGCTGTTTCGCATCGGCCATGGCCTCGTCGCGTTGGATATCATCGAGGCTGTAGATCCGATCCACCTCGCCGGACACCTGGGCGATCGCTACGCCAACCGCGTTCGCCACCTCGTAATGGTCTGGGCGATACACGTCGCTCGCTCCGTCGATGCCATCCGCAATGAGAATACTGCCGCCCCCCACGATGACGACGGGCACGGGCTCGGCGCTCGTTTTCATCCGATCGACGGCGCGTTCAACCCGGGATTGGATGGCGGCTTGCCCGGCTTCGACCGTCCCTGGATCGACATCAGGAGTGACGTCGCCGATGTCGGCGTTGCCCGCTGCGACGGCGAGATCAGTCGTCGTGAGCGTCTCCCCACCGAAGACGAGACCTTCTTCCGGCAATCGATAGCCAACGCTCTCCGGACCGACCGAGACCTCCTCGCCGTCGACGGTGACCTTCGAGCCCCCACCGAGGCCGATACTCAACAGATCGGGCATACGAAAGTTCGTTTTTACCTCGCCGATTTCGACGGCGACGCTAGATTCCCTGGGGAACCCGTCGGTGATAGCGCCGACGTCGGTCGTCGTCCCGCCGACATCGACGATAATGCCGTTCTGAATACCGGAGAGGTACGCCGCACCGCGCACCGAGTTTGAGGGGCCACTGGCAACGGTGAAGATCGGGTACTCCAACGCGTACTCGACGCTCATGAGGGTGCCGTCGTTCTGCCCGAAGTACAGATCGGCATCGATCGATCGTTCGGCCATCGCGTCGATGAACGCGTTCGCTGCATCGGCCGCAACGTTCGTCAACGCGGCATTCATCACCGTCGCATTCTCGCGCTCTAACAAGCCGACGCTGCCGATTTCGTTGGACACGGAGATCGGGATCTCATCGCCAACGACCTCGCGGACGATCTCGGCGGCGCGTTCCTCGTGATCGCTTCGAACGGGCGAGAACACGCTCGAGATGGCGAAGGCGTCGACGTCAGCGAAATCGTGCGCCGCCTCCCGGATTTGATCCTCGTCGAGATCGTTCAATTCGCGACCGTCGAACTCATGGCCGCCATCGAGGATGCGATAGTTGTTCCCAATGGCGTCGGCAAGGTCGTCAGGCCACTCAAGCAACGGATTGATACTTTGGGTGGCAGGCGCCCCGAATCGCAGCACGCCGACCTCGTTCAGACCGCGTCGCTCGGTGATCGCGTTCGTCGCGTGGGTCGTCCCGAGCATCACGTAGCCGAGATCGTCAACGCTGACCGCGCTGTTCTCGATCACGTCGTCTAGTGCGTTGACAATGCCGGTCGTGATGTCTTCGGTCGTTGGTGTTTTCGTCTGTACGATCGGTTCGTCGTCCGTGTCGAGAATGACGGCGTCGGTGTTCGTTCCGCCGACGTCGATTCCGAGTCGATAGTCTTGCATGTAGTCAGTCCTCCTGGATGGATTCGATCGGTCGATACTCGATATCGTAGCCGAAATACGATGGCCCCACGATCTCGAGGCCAGCCTCGGTGCGCCATTCGGGTGCGCAGGGGATGCCGATCACCTGGACACGATAGCCGTACCGGAGCCCTTCCGTCGTGATCGGATCGCCCGTCTCGGCGTCCAACACGGTGATGAGATCGGGGACGCTCGCCAACACCTCGCCGGCACCGTCTTTCGCGACAAGATGTTCGTTCTGGAACTCGAGTTCCAGCTGGCGCCCCTCATACTCCTCAAGGCCGTCGATCGTGGCCGACCCGACGGCGAACCCGCCCTCGGTTCGGCGCTGGACGTCAGTGATTTTCCCCTCGAAGAGCGCGAAGCCGTCCGTCAGCTCGAGCAACGCGGCCACTGGGTCGGCATCGCTTGTTTGGGCCTGATGCAGCGTCTCCCCGATGTCGTGGGCTAGGGACATCGAATACAAGATCGCCCCCTCCCGGAGCTTCTCCCCGGAATGAGGGTAACACGCGATCATGCACGAGCCACCCATTTCGATGCTTGTCGAACGAGCGAACTGTTCGGCCCACTCGTTCGTTTGGGTCCGCATGAAGACCGTATTGTGCTTTTCGTCAGCAATGGCCATCGGGGTCGCATCGATGTCGGCGAGTGTGAGGGTGACCATCTGGACCTCGGGAAACGCCCGGCCCATGCCATCGGCGTCAACCAATGGCAGCCCGAGTTCGGCTGCAACGGCGATGGGGACCGTCGAGTTGAGTCCGCCCGCTTCGATACTCATGGTCGCCGTGGCTTCCCGACCGAGATACCGTTGGAGCGCCTTGAACGCGGAGACCGTCTCGGTGCCGCGGGGGATTTTTTCGACCATCACCGTCGGGGCACCGAGCATCGCACTCGGTACCACCAGATCGTCGGCGGCTAACGCCTCCGGATCGAGTAACTCGACCGGGCCGTGTTCTTCGATGGCCTGTCGGGCCATGAGCGTTCCAATATAGGGATCGCCCCCGCCACCGGTACCGAGTACGGTGGCACCGGTGGCGAAGTGATCCAGGTTGTCGAGGGTGATCTTCGCTGGCATAGGTAGGTTAGTCAGTCGTTCCGTCCGCGGCTGCCTGTGCAGTGAGTTCGAGGTCAGGCGTTTCGTCGAAGGCGTCCGCATGCGCGTTGTCATAGATCAGACAGCGCGTCTTCGGGCCACCGTCAACGGACTCGAAGGGCGGTTCGACCTCCTCACAGACATCCTGTGCATACGGACAGCGCGTATGGAAGCGACAGCCGGAGGGGATGTCTCGGGGGCTCGGGATTTCACCCTTGAGCGGTTCGCGACGGGGCTTGTAGGCCTCTTCTTCGTCCGTGGTAACCGGAATGGCCGAGAGAAGCGCCCGCGTATATGGATGCCGCGGTGAAGTGAAAATCTCCTCAGTGGACCCGTGCTCCTGTAATTCGCCGAGATACAAGACGGCCGTTTGGTCGGCGATGTTGCGCACTAACGAGAGATCGTGCGTGATAAAGAGATACGTGAGGTCGAATTCGTCCTGCAGTTCATCGAGGAGACTAATGATTTGGGCCTGGACGCTGACATCCAGCGCACTCGTCGGTTCATCGAGCAACAACAGCTGGGGTTCGACGGTGACCGCTCGAGCGATATTGACACGCTGTTTTTGTCCGCCGGAGAGTTCGTGCGGGTACTTGTGGAGGTATTCCTCGTTGAGTTCGACCCGTTCGAGCAACTCGATGATGCGGTCCCGTCGCTCGTCTTTCGGCACGTCCATCTGCTTCAGAGGCACCTCGAGGGAGTTGCCGATGGTCCGCCGGGGGTTCAAACTCGAGGTCGGGTCCTGGAAGACCATCTGAATGTTCTCGCGCATCCACCGGCGCTGAGCCTTGGTCGGCTCCGTGAGGTCCTCGCCGTCCACCTCGATCGTCCCATCGGTGACGTCGGTGAGCCCAATGATCGTCCGCGCGATTGTGCTCTTGCCGCTGCCGGATTCGCCGATGAGGGCCAACGTCTCGCCGCGGTCGATATCAAAGGACACACCGTCTACGGCCTTGACGTGGCCGACCGTCCGGTTCAAGATGCCCCCGCGAATCGGGTAGTGCTTTTTGAGATTCTCGACCGACAACAAAACCTCAGACATCGTCTGACACCTCGATGATGTCCGTCCCCTTGTTCATTGCCTCACGCGTTCGTTCCAGCGTCGGGCGATCGTACGGCGACGTCTCAGTATCGTCGTACAACACGCATTCAACGCCAGAGGCAGGCCCCTGTTCGATCATCTCCGGCCGGCTTGTCCTACACCGCTCGTGCGCGTACTGACACCGCGGATGGTACCGACACCCCTGTGGCGGATCCAAATACTCGGGCACGCTCCCATCGATGCCCTCGGCCATTTCGTCGCCAGTGAGTCGAGGAATCGAGGCGATCAATCCCTGGGTATAGGGATGCTTCGGGTCGTCGTAGATCTCCTCCGTCGGAGCGGTTTCGACGATGCGCCCCCCGTACATGATATACACGCGATCCGCGATGTTCCGGGCAACGCCGAGATTGTGCGTAATCATCAACAAGCTCAGATCGTGCTCGTCAATGAGGCGTCGGAGCAGGGCCAGGATCTGATCGTGGATCGTCACGTCCAGTGCCGTTCCCGGTTCATCGGCAATCAGCAACGACGGCTCGTTGAGTAACGCCTGCGCAATGATGACGCGTTGGGACATGCCACCGGACAACTGCGTCGGATAGCTGTCCATCACCTCTTCCGGGTCTGGCATCTGCACTTCCCGAAGCATCTCGAGAGCCCGCTGGCGAGCCTCTTCCCGGGCCGATCCGAGGTGCTTGCGGCGATAATACTCCAAAACGCCGGTCGATTCCTCGCCGCCGAATTGCGCGGTATCGGTCAGCTGTTCGCCGACGGTGAAGACTGGATTGAGACTGGACATCGCGTCCTGAAAGACCATGCTCATATGTTGGCCTTTCACCTCGGCGAACTCCGATTCCGACAGCGACAGCAACTCTTGACCGTCGTAATAGACGTCACCAGTGACATGAGCAGGCGGCTCATTGAGCAGCCGCAAAATCGCCCGCATCGTCACCGACTTGCCACACCCCGTCTCGCCAGCGACAGCGACGACCTCACCGCGATCGAGCGAGAGATTGACGCCATCGATCACCTCATGTGTGCCATCGAACCCCTCGAAATCGACGTGGAGGTCGTCGACGTGCAAGAGGGGATTGTCGGAGATGGGTTCGGTGAACGTCATCGGTTCACCTCCACGTCGAAGAGGTCACGAAGGCCATCGCCGATCATGTTGAATCCCATGACAACGAACATGATCGCGAAGCCGGGGAAGAGACTCACCCACCACGACTGTGGCAGGTACGTCGTCCCCTTGCTGACCATCGTACCGAGTCCGGGGTCCGGCGGTTGTGCACCGACGCCGATGAATGACAGCCCGGCTCCGATGAGGATGACGAACCCGGCATCGAGGGTGATCTTCACGAGGATGGGCGACAGACAGTTCGGAAGGATTTCTCTGAACATGATGTGGATATCGCTCGCACCGGCGATTTTCGCCGCCTCCACGTACTCCTCGTTGCGTTCGCTGGCGACGAGGCTCTGTGTGAGTCGGGCGTGCCAGGTCCACCACAACGCTGCGATGGCGATCATCGCATTCCGCAGATTCGGCTCCAACGCCGAGGTGATCGCTAGCGCCATCACCAGCGGCGGCAACGCGAGGAACGTGTCCGTCAGCCGCATGATGACGCTCTCGACCCAGCCACCGTAGTAGCCCGCGACGAGGCCGAGAGTCACGCCGACCGGAACACCGAAGCCGAGCACAACCACGACCAGCAACAACGAAAGCCGGAACCCAAACAGCGTGCGGGTGAAGACATCTCGACCGTTTTGATCAGTGCCGAAAAGGTGATCGAGGCCGGGAGATTGCAGCTGGTTCGCGAAGTCGGTGAACGTTCCGGCGTGTTCGGGATATGGCGCAATGTACGGAGCCGTCAGCGCAAGGACGACAACGAGTGCGACCATCAAGAGCCCGACGAACCCGATACGATCGCTCCGGAAACGGCGCCATCCCCGGCGCCAGCTCTCGCGTCGTGCGGGAGGGAAGCGTCGATTGAACCAGCTTCGCGTCCGAGTGGCGACCTGATTCGGGATGGCCCTCACGTCGACGTTCACGTCATCCCACCCCGTTCGAGGCTGATGCGTGGGTCAATCCGCCCGAGGATCAGATCAACGATGAAGTTGATCGTCACGAACGCGATGCCGATCGTCATCGTCACCCCGACGACCGCGTTGAAGTCATTCGCGAGGACGGCACTGACGCCATAGGAGGCGATACCGGGCCAGTTGAACACGAGCTCAATGAGAAACGCATTCCCAAGCAGCGAGGCGTACAAGAGCCCGAGAATCGTTAGCACTGGCACAAAGGCGTTTTTGAGGGTGTATTTATAGACCACCAGCCAATCCGGCAGGCCGAACCCACGTTCTGCCTCGATGTAGTCCTCGCGTTGGACGTCGATCATGGTCGAACGAGTGATTCGCATGATCTGGCCGATACCCGCCGCTGAGAGCGCCAATGCCGGTAACAGGATGTGCATCCACGCATCGATGTGTGCCGCGAAACTCCCGGAAAGCAACGTATCGAGCAGCATGAAGCCGGTGTCGGCAGTGATGTCATCTCGGAATTCTTGGGAAATGCGACCCGTAATCGGCATCCACTCAAGGTAGTACCCGAAGATGAGCTGGAAGAGGATCCCGATGAAAAACCCGGGGATGCTGACCGTCGCGAACGCGAGCAACCGGGACCCATTATCGACGAAGCGGTCCTTATTGCGCGCCGCGAGGATGCCCAGCAGGATTCCGAAGACGATCGTGAACATGATCGACACCGTGATCAACTCCAGCGTCGCCGGAAGCTGTCTGATGATATCATCGAGTACGGGCTGGCGGGTTTGAAGACTCATCCCGAGATCGCCTGTCAGCAACCCCTGCAGGTAATCGACGTATTGGACCGGGATCGGCTCGTGAAGGCCCATCTCCCGCGCAAACGCCTGAACCTGTTCTTCCGTGGCCAACGGACCGAGGGCCATCCGTGCCGGATTGCCCGGCAGCATCCGCGACACGACGAAGATAATGACTGACAGGCCGAACAGGCTGACCAAGACGCCGACGACACGGCGGGCAATGTACTGCCAGTATTGCATCGATGGCGTGTATTACTCCCAGTAGTAATCCCGCCACCAGTAATCAAAGCTCATCGCCGGGCGGTACGTATAGCCCTCTAAGTCTTCTTGGAACGCGTGCCGTTTCGTTTGCACGAAGACGAAGACATCCGGATACAACTCGGCAATGCGGGCCTGCGCCTGGCGCTGGTACTCCCGCATTTGCTCAGGATCGGTGGCTTCTCGTGCCTGGTCGATGAGATTGTCCACCTCATCGTCCTCGAGGTGTTCCATACTCATCCACGTCTCAGCCGCCTCAGAGTGGTACATGTTGTACAGGTAGGCGTCGACGGCCGGATAGACCGGGCCGTAAAAGACGTGGTTGACGTGACCCGTTTGCTCGGGATCGGTCGCCAATTCAGTCATGCGACCCCACGTCTGGGGGTTGATCTCAACGTCGATGCCGATCTCCTCCATGTTGTCTTGGAAAAGGAGCGCGTTTTGCTCCTGACGATCAACGTCCTGGACGTGGGTGAAGACGATCGATAATTCGCCTTCCTCATACCCAGCGTCCTGGAGGATCTGTCGAGCCGCCTCAGGATCATACTCCGGTTGGGGTATTTCGTCGTTGTGCGCTTCGAAGACCGGTGCGACCGGACCGACCGCTTGACTTGCGCCAGGCGTAATTTCGGTCCGGGCCGTCTCGTAATCGAAACCGGTCGCGATTGCCTCGCGGACCGCGACATCGTCCGTCGGCGGCCGTTGCGTGTTCATCTTGAAGTACAACAATGTCGCCGTCGGAATCTCCCGGACCTCGATGTCGTCCTCCTCCGAGAGGCTCTGGTAGGTGGCGTAACTCTGGTACTGACTCGACATGTGGAGTTCGCCAGTCCGCATTGAGGACTGCACCGTCGAGTCCTCGTCGAAGATCTCGGCCCGGACTTCCGGAAGCGAGCCATCCGGGAACTCAAGCCAGTAGTCGTCGAATCGTTCGAAGGAGATGTGCGAGCCACGCTGGAAGTCGCCCAATGTGTAAGGGCCACTGCCCGCGTCGTTGTTGTTGAGTAACTCCTCGCCCCATTCGTCTTCCGCATTGTCCTCAATGTACTGCTGATCGACGATGAACAACAGACAGAGGACGTCAAGGAACGGCGAGTACGGTTGACTCAACTCCATCGTAATCGAATAATCGCCGTCAACAGTCACGTTCTCCGCACTCAGTGCCGTCCCTACCAATGAGGAGTATCCCTCACCGATGCCGAGGAACCGTTCGACTGAATACTGGACATCGTCAGCGGTGAGATCGTTCCCGCTGTGGAAGGTGATGTCATCACGCAACTCAAACGTGTAGGTGAGACCGTCTTCGGAGACGGTCCAGTCGTCGGCCACGTGGGGTTGCATGGCGCCACCCTCGTCCGGAAAGACGAGCGGATCGTAATAATTGACCAGCGCCATCACCTGGGTGTAGTCCGTCCCTTTGGCCGGATCGATCGTCCCATAACGCTGCGTCGCGTTGATAACCATCGTCTGCCCTTCGTCACCGTTCGACGGGGTCCCATCCCCGTTCGAGCCCGAGTCGCCGCCATCGTCGCCCCCGCCGAGACAACCGGCAAACCCGGCAGCGCCCGTCGCGCCGAGCGCCTGGAGAAACCGCCGTCGTGTATCATCCGAGCGGAGCATAGACCCAACCTGATTCGAAGATTCGGGTGCAGTCGTCAGCTCGGAAGGTTCAGTGTCATTTGCCATGACGACAGGTTTCACATTACGAAAAATCATTATAAGTGTATCGTTTCGACACACAAAACTGATATATAGCTCAATCTTACACTTAGGTCCTGTCGATTTGGACTATAATTATTATCAGTGTTAATCATCCACACCTACCTGAGGTAGCATCGGTGGCGGGACAACTCACCGGGGCGAGCCTTTTAGGAGGCCATCCGCCTCAGAGCCACCCATGGCAACGATCGGCTTCTCGACTCGTCGACTCGACGCGTATCTCGACGTGGGACGGGCCAACTTTTTACTGTTGTCCGTCGTGCTGGTCCTCCTCGGTGTTGCAGCCGCCAGCGTCTCCGGTCCGGTCGATCCCATCCGCAGCGCCGTGGCGTTGGTTGGACTCGTCAGTCTGCATACCGCGGTGAATGCGATCAACGAGTACAGCGATTATCGGCGTGGAATAGATGAAGAGACCGACAAGACCCCCTTCAGCGGTGGTTCGGGAACACTCCCGACCGGCCGGCTCGAGCCGCAAGCCGCCCTCCGACTCGGTATCCTCACCTCCATCATCGGTGCCCTCACGGGCGTCTATTTCCTGTTGGTCGTCGGCCCCACGATGATTCCGTTGATCGTCCTCGGCGCAGTGTTCGTCTTGCTCTATACCGATGTCTTCGCCCGGATCGGCCTCGGCGAAGTGGCAGCCGGTCTCGGGCTAGGCGCGTTACCGGTCATCGGCGTCGCGTTGGTGCAAAATGGCACCGTCGGGACACCGGCGTTCGTCGCCGCCGTGCCGGCCTTTTTCCTGACCTTCAACCTCCTGTTATTGAACGAATTTCCCGATATCGAGCCCGATCGGCGGGGCGGCCGCCTCAATATTATCCACATGGTCGGCGTGAATCGCGGCGCGTTGATCTATCTCCTCGCGGGACTCGCGGTTCCGGTGTCCATCCTCGGGGCCGTCCTGATCGGTTGGCTTCCTGCGTTGGCACTCGTGGGGATCCTGCCGTCCGTGTTTCTGGCCCGCCAGATGCATTGGTACCTCACCGATCAGCCGCCGGACATTCCGGTTGCAGCTTTGCGGGATAACGTCATCTGGGTGCTTGCGACGAACTTCCTGCTCGCGGTCGGAATAGCCTTTCCCGCCGCAGCGTTGAGTACCCAGACCGATATCGCAATCAATGATGGGGCCTTCCTTCTCGGTCGGACGCTGTTCGGGTTAGTGCTTTTCTTCATGGCCTTCAACAACGTTGCTGATCTTTCAAACATCGCGGAGCAAATCGCCGACGCGGGCGTCCCGTTTCCCCGCCTGGCAACGATCCTCGGTAGTTTGCCATTGATGTTTTCTGCCCTCTCGATTGGCCTCGGGGTGTATCCGACCCTTGGGGCTGCCTACCTCGTCGTCTTCATGATCATCACCACCGTCACGGTCCACAACTTCCTGGGGATGGAGGACGAGGCCGAGCAAGAAAACGAGATCTTTCATTTCCTGAAAAATCTCCTCATCCTCGCCGCTGCGATCGTCTTCTTGGCGTTGGCCCTCGGCGGAACGGAGTGGTCCTACGGACTGGAACTAACACTCTACTGAGGGCAAGACCTTCTGTCCCGCAGATACCTATCCGGCGCCGCTACAACACGAAATTATTTCGCTGAATCAGTCGTCTCGTCCGTAATCTCGTGTGGATCGAAGGGGGCGTTGCGACCGTTCCACGCCTCCCGATCGAACGAATCCCGGGTATCAAAGTAAACCTCGAGACCGTTCCCGCTCGGATCAGAGAAGTACAACGCGAGGCTAATCCCATGATCGACCGGGCTCACTGACTGATCGCGTGCTCGAAGGCGATCGTAAATCGCCGTCAAGGCCGGCTTCGTCTCGACTTCGAACGCAGCATGGTACAGGCCGACGCCGCGGCTGGGTCCCGGGGCATCGGCACCGATTTCCTGCAAGGCCACATCGTGATGGCGCTCGCCCCAGGAAAGAAACGCGTATCGGCCGTGTCGTTCCGCGATCGTGAGGCCCAACACGTCCGTGTAAAACGAAATTGCCGGCTCGAGTTCGCGAACTTTGAGATGTACGTGCCCAACCATATGGGGTTCGGCGTCGTTCATGGAAACCCGAGGGGCGCTAGCCATTTGGATGGGTCGATCCGAGATCGCGAGCGTAGTGACACCGGTCACACATCGCGACATCGGTCGGTCTACCGAATACAGGCGAATAACGTGGTATATCAATGGATTCTAAGCCACACCGCCGAAAGTTCCCGATACGACCGTTAGTCGGATTCGTGTCGAGATATCATGCGTCACCGAAATTTCGTCCTGTTCGTGTTGCTCGCGCTCCTCTGGGGCTCCGCGTTCACCGCGATCAAGGCCGGACTTGAGTATTTCCCGCCGGTGTTGTTCGCGGCGTTCAGGTACGATCTGGCCGGATTATTGATGCTCGGGTACGCCGCCTATGCAGCCGATCGCTGGCGCCCCAGACGTAGGGATGAGTGGCTGCTGGTCGGGATCGGTGGCGTCTTTCTCATTGCCGGCTACCATGCCTTCCTCTTCGTCGGTCAACAGGGCACGACCAGTGCCGCTGCGTCGATCGTCGTGAGCCTCTCACCCATCCTCACAACCGGCTTTGCCTTCCTCCTCCTACCCGACGAGCGATTGACCCCGCTTGGCCTCCTCGGATTGGCGATCGGCTTTCTCGGCGTCGTCGTCATGAGCGAACCGGATCCGAGCCGATTGCTCGATTCCCGAACGTTGTCGATCGGACTGATCGTCGCGGCAACGGTCGCCTTCGCGCTCGGGAGCGTGCTTACGCGGACGATCGACGCGTCATTGCCCATCGAAACGATGGAAGCGTGGGCCATGTTGCTCGGGGCGGGGGTCATGCACGTCGCGAGCGTCGGAATCGGCGAATCGCCGGCCGACATCGCCTGGACGACTGAGGCGATCCTCGCACTGGGCTTTCTCGTCGTCGGTGCGAGCGCGCTCGGCTTTCTCATCTATTTCGCCTTGCTCGATCGTCTCGGCCCGATTCAAATCAACCTCGTGTCCTATGCCGTCCCGGCTGCCGCGGCGGCGACGGGCCTCGCGTTCCTCGGGGAAGTCCCCACGGAATACACCATCGGCGGCTTCGCATTGATCCTCCTCGGCTTCGTCTTGATCAAGCGCGAGGCGATCAGGCGCGCGTTCGGATAGGCTCACTTGCTCTCCCGAAGCGTTCGACTCGGCAGTTTCTCGGATGACGTCGAGCCCCGGCCCTGACCTTGAAATAGCTTCGCAGCGACCGCTGCGGTGTGTCGCGCCGTTCACTGTTCGCGTCGATGTGCTCGATCGTCTTCCTGGTGAACTTCTCCAGGATGGTGTTCGCACCGCTGTTGCAGCCGGCTGCTGGCGACTTCGGCGTCAGTGCCGCCTCACTGGGCGTCGTGACGAGTGCGGCCTGGCTCGGAAGTGCCGCCCCTCGATTGCCAACTGGCTATCTCCTCACGCGCGTTCCCCGTCACTACGTCGTCCTCGCCACCGGATCGTCGCTCGTCGTGACAGCGGGGCTGACCGCCTTCGCCGGATCGATCGCCCAACTAACCGCCGGCGCATTTCTCATGGGCCTGTCCAGTGGCATGTACTTCATCGCGGCCAACCCGCTGCTCAGCGAACTCTTTCCCGAACGCCTCGGGCGCATCCTCGGCGTCCACGGCATGTCGAGTCAGCTCGCCGCCGTGACCGCCCCCCTCGTACTCAGTGCGGTGTTGCTCGTCGGTGAGTGGCGCCAGACCTTTTTGCTGATCGCGGCCGTCGCTGCCATCGCCACAGTGCTCTTTTTCGTTTTCGCCAGGCGGACCGCGCTCCCGCGAGCCGGTGAACAGGATCGAAGCCTGCTCGCGGCCGGTCGGGCGCAGTGGCCGATTATCCTCACCGGCATCATCACGATGGGCGCAGCCGGGTTCCTCTGGAACGGACTGTTCAACCTATATGGTGACTACCTCGAAGTCGCCAAAGGGATCGACCCCTCAACGGGTCGGTTGCTGTTATCCGTGATGTTCGCCGCGGGCCTGCCGGCGTTTTTCATTACCGGTCGGTTGGCCGACCGCGTCGCGCTCGTGCCGTTGTTGCTTTCGATTATCGGCGCCTTCACGGCGAGTGTGTTCGCGTTGACGCTCGTAGACGGTGTGATCCCGATCGCACTTTTGAGCATTATCGTGGGGTATGCCTTTCATGGCCTCATTCCGGCGACCGACACGTACCTGCTCGGGTCACTTCCGGATCGGCATCGCGGAAGCGCATATGCGTTATACTCAGCCGCGATGATGGTGATGATCGCCCTCGGTTCGGGGACGATCGGTAGCCTCGTCACGACCGGCATCTCCTACACCGACGCATTTCGTGGCGTCTCGCTCATCGTCGGAGGGATCCTGATCGGACTTATCGCACTGTTCCGCCACGGCTCGTTACCGACCGGCGGGCGACCCGATCAACATATTTCGAAGTGAGTGTCGGGTGCTATACGGTAACTACTCAACGAAGAGACCTGAACGAACCAAGCTCAATCGATATGCATAGGGCCAATGCAGACCGGTTGATACGCCGAGCCGACCGGATCTCTCCCGTCGGCCGCAAAGACGTGTAGGGTATCGCTGAAGCCGTGCCAGGAGCCGGTATAGATCTAGGTGATATTGTGAAAATCCTCGAAGAGGGTCTCGAAAACAGACGGAAGGCGTGAAACCCTCGGTCCTTATTCCGAGGCCAACCACCGTCTGATAC
Organism: uncultured Halobacteriales archaeon; assembly: GCA_964579125.1. Lineage (GTDB taxonomy): Archaea > Halobacteriota > Halobacteria > Halobacteriales > SKSH01 > CAZOFG01. The sequence goes on from CAZOFG010000013.1 coordinate 31,278, forward strand.
CAGACCGGGGTAGATTTCGAGTGTGTGCTGCAAAGGATCCAGGTGTTCAGTGGCCAGCAAAATTATAACAGGGATTCGTCATGTGTCGCGGCTGGTGCGTTGCTACTTGACAGATTGATTTTGATATATTAATCTGGAAAATTTCAGGATGTTCTCCGACAGGTGGAGAATTAAGCGTCTTCCTCCTCGTTACGATCCGTGAAGAATCGTTTCCCAGCAAGGGCTGCACCCCCGGCGAGACCGGCAAGGCCGCCAAGGACACCGAATCCAGGAATGCCGTCGCCGCCCCCTCCGGCATCCGACGTTGGGGTTGGGGTAGGCTCGCTCGGTGTGGGTGTTGGCGTCGGCTCGGAAACACCACTGAGTTCGATATCGCCAAGCATCGTAGTGGGATGGACCTCACAGATATAGGTCGCCATTTCCTCCGTCGCTTCGACCGTCAGCGTCTGGGTGGCGTTCTCCTCGCCAACCGTCTCGGTCGCTTCAAGGGAGGTATCATCTTCATCCCAGATCGCGATATTATGGGGGGCCCCATCTGCATTAATCCATCCGAGCGTGTACGACTGTCCCACTTCGAACTCAATCGTCGGGTTCGTCTCGCCTTCGATCGATGATGGATACAGACCCTCCCAGCCACCCGTGAGACCATCGAAGACAAAGTCCGACTCCTCGGTGAGTTGCTGGATCAACTCTTCGCGAGTTGGAGCGCCTTCAGCTTCCGTCTGGAAGGACACCACGTTCCCAGTTGCCGTCTCCTCACCGGCTTCGACGACGAAGCGATATTCATATTCTGTCCCCGACTGGAGATCGGTAAGTTCGACTTCGTACGACCCAGTCTCCTGGAACGTCGTGCTATCGGTCGTGTTGGGGAGATCTGCGCCGGCTTCGCCCCACTCGAAATACCCCGTAGCGCTGTCGTAGCCCTGCATGTCCGTCAGTGATCCGACAAGCGTCGCCGATGTTTCGGTCACATTCGTCGGCTGGTCGGTTTGACCGACGAGCACGGTGTCGCCCCCGGCGGGGACGACCTCGATCGAGCCTCGCATGGCTGCGGGGTGAGGCTGACAGTAGTATTCGTACATGTCCGCGTTAACCGTGAATTCGACTTCCTGCGTTTCGCCTAGGGACGACATGAGTTCCGTCTCGACGAAATTGTTGCCCTCCTCATCTTCGATGATGAAATTGTGCCCGACACCATCGCCGTTTTCCCAGATGAGCGTGTAGGTTTCGCCCTCAATCAACTCGAGAGTTGGATTGAGGTCCCCCTCGATGTTGCTGGGGGCGACACCTTCCCAACCACTTCGCTGTCCGGTTAGCTCGATCGTGGTATCCGATTCGATCTGTGCACTGACAGGATTGAGAAGGAAACTTCCTCCGAGGGCGGCGCCGAATAATTGCGAGAACCGTCTCCGTGACAGACTCGTCTTCAGGGACTGCATACCCCTGTTTAATGGAGATGTACCGATAAAAACTACGATCCCCCCATCAATGCCCGGTTTATGGAATACACCGTCCATGTAGTACTTGCTTATTCGTCAGTGAACTATGTCTGAACCTCAAAATGAGGTGCATCGAGCACCATACATCGACGGATTTCAGCATTTATCCCCTACATTAACGATAGCTACGGGTTCGCCATCTACGCATCTACAGAGCCCACTCATTGGCAGTTCACCTCGACATTACGCGAACGAGAGCACTGAACCTGATGTAGTGCCAACGTAGAGGTGTCCATTCGCAACCGTGGCAGATGTCGAGAGCTCGCCAACCCCAGAGATCAGCGTGGTCGTTTCTCCGGATTCAATATCGATTGCGGTGATCGCGCCAGTGCTGTCAGCCACATAGCCGGTCTCCACACCGGCCGTCACTGGTCCGGCGAGAGCACCATCCACTGACGCTTCCCACATCACCTCACCGGTGTCCGTGCCAAGTCCATAGAGAAGCCCTGCGGAGTCATTGGTTGCGATGACCCGAGTTCCAACGACCGGGGCCGCCACTCGAATCGATTCGCCAGTTTCGTACTCCCAGTTGCGGCTGCCATCGATCCCGAGTGCATACACGATGGTATCAAGACTCCCCACGAATACGCGACCTGCACCAACACTCGGTGAAGCCGGAATGCCACTCCCTGTTTCGTACTCCCACAAAAGCGATCCGTCACTCGTATCGATCGCCGACACGATTCCGTGAAAGTCACCGATATAGACCGTCCCGTTAGCCAGGGCTGGCGAGGAGGCAAAGCCGGTGGTCGTTTCGTAGAACCATTGCCGCTCGCCACTGGCTCTGTCAATCCCATAGACCTGCCCATCGTAACTCGCAAAGATGACCAACTCCTCGGTCACAACCGGCGAGGACTGGATGACACCCGCAGTTTCGTATTCCCACAGCGTCTCCCCGGACGCCGCATCAAGCGCGTAAAAATACCAGTCATCGCAGCCGACAAAGATCGTACCGTCTGCGAGCACTGGCGTCGACCGGACGGCTTCCGAAAACGAACGCTCCCAGTTTGGCTCTCCACCAGAAGGTGGAACCGAGACGACTGTACCGCCCTCCGTCCCGACGAAAAGGGCGTCCTCCCCGAGGACGGGTTGCGTGGTAACGGGGCTATCCAACTCGACGGACCACTGCAGTGAGACCGACGATGCAGGAGCGGTCAGGTCCGGGTTCGCCCCCGAATTCAATCGGTCATATTGATACATCGGCCACCGATCGTCGCCGGTTGCAGGTGGCTGCTCCTCCGGCGGGGTCTCCGTTGGCGTTTCAGTGGGTGTTTCCGTCGGCGTTTCCGTCGGCGTTTCGGTGGGCGTTGCTGTCGGGGTGTCACTCCCTTCGAAGGGGACCGTTTCCGTAGGTGTTCCATTGTTGCCTCCATCTCCGCCCTCGAGGCAACCGGCTAACCCCCCGATGACACCAATGATCCCGTTCCGGAGCGACGACAATCGTGAATCATCGTCCTCGTCACCCATGGCTAGCGATTAAGGAGGCACGGTAAAGTCAGTTTCACTTACCCGATCACGAGTCTGAGTACAAATAGTCAACAAATCAAATTAACAATAATTACTCCCATCAACACTCCCCCACCGAGCTCACGCTCGTAACCGCAGTACTTCACCTGTATCTCCCCTTATCGCCGCTCGGTGGGAGGTCAAGACATAGATATTCCCAGCTAAATCCTGTCCCATCCCAGCGATAAACCGCTCGAGTTCTCCGCCTTCCTCACCGATCTGCAGTCGCTGCATCGGCCACACGTTTCGGTCACTCGCATACGCCGAAACGGTCTCTGCCTCATCCTGTGGCTGGGCGACAAACAATTGTCCTCGCGGTTCGACATGTGCGTCGGCGCTCCAGTCACCGAAGACATACGTGCCCTGTAATACCTCCGGCTCTCCACTTCGGAGGACGTGACCGCCGACGATTGCACTTCCGATTTGAGACCCATCGTATTCCTGTGGATACTCGATGATAGGATCGAGCAGTGGTTCGCCGCCACGAACGTCCGAAGGCGTTTCCTCGGGACAGGATTCCGGCGGATTGCCGACGTCTTGCGGATCGTGGCAATGTGTCCCCTCCCTGACGTTCCAGCCGTAATTTCCGCCACGCTCGATGAGGTTCACGGATTCATACAATGCCTCTCCAACGTCTGCGAGGTACAAATCCTCCCCGTCGAAACTCGTCCCCCACGGATTTCGCACCCCCCACGCGAAATATTCGTCATAGTGACCGGAGACATCGACGAGCGGGTTGTCCGCTGGAATGCCGTATTCCCCTCGGGTACCCACATCGACATCGATGCGAAGCACGCCGCCGAGTCGGTTCGCCCGGGTGTTCTGCCCGGTCCCGCCACCGGCGGTGTCGAACCATGCGTCAGGTTGATTGTCAAATGTTCCGCCACCGTCGCCGGTCGTCATATAGAGATATCCGTCCGGCCCGAACAACACATCGCCCGAATTGTGGACATGGCTTGGCTGGGAAATGCGCAAAAGTTCCCGTTCACTCTCGGTAGCGATCGTATCGCCATCGAGCAAAAACTCCGAGAGCACTTCCGCGTGACCGGCGGCCGGGTGATCCACGCCGGATTCCGCGGGGGCGCTATATCGGAGAAAGAGCCGGTCGTTTGAAGAGACCTCCGGATGAAACGCGATACCGAGTAACCCTCGCTCGTCGAACCCGCCGAGTGACTCCGGGCCGACGGTGACCATCTGTTCAGTGAGGTCGATGGCCGGATCGTCGAGGAGTTCGCCGTCATCAATGACCCGGACGACGCCGGGCTGATCGGTCACAAATAATCTCCCGGTACCGTCATCGGGTTCAGCCAGATCGGTCGGATAGGTCAAGCCGCTTGCAATGGGGTCCACATCGACAACGGGCCCCTCTGTCAAGAGTGCCGGAGCAGAGTCCTCATCGAACACATCAAGACAACCACTCACGCCGACTGTGGCCGTGATCGCCCCACACCTGAGGAACGTCCGACGGGACCAAAACTCGGGCATGGTCCGTCCTAGGTAAAAGAAAGACAAAAGCGATTTCGTCCGACGGCAATGAGGACACCCCTACAAACAGGTGGCCAGTTTGGAAAAGTCAGGTTTCTTTGAAACTCGCCAAACCCCGTATAAAGTGAGTGTAGGGTGATACCGCATCCCGTCGATCGGGTCGGTCTCGTGAAATTCTGGGTATGGACTGAGGCGATTATTCCGCGTCGGCCGGCGTGTCGAAGTCGTGGAAGTGTTCCCCTTTTTCCTTCGTGAGAATGTTCAATGCGGCCGCTGCACCGTCGCCGGCAGAAATGATGGCCTGCCACTCCTCGGGGCGGACCATCGCCCCGGTGGCGTAGGCATCCTCGACGTTCGTTTCCATGGTGACGTCCACATCGACCACATCGTCGTCGGTGAATGCACAGTCGAGCGCCTGGGCGAGATCTCGATTTGCCCCCGTCGCTAACACGAGGTACGATCCCTCGTGCGTCTCCTCCGCAGTCTCAACGACGAACCCCTCGTCGGTCGATTCGACACCGGTGACTTCGGTGTCCTCATGTAACGTAGCACCGAACGACCTGACCTGTTCGCGAGCCACCGACATGAATTCGCTGCCATCTATCGACTCGATGCCGAGGTAATTGAACAGATGAGCCTTGTGCATCCACGTTTTGTCGGTATCGAAGACGGTCGCCTCAAGGCCGTTTTTCGCGGCGAATAGCGCCGTACTCAGCCCGGCGGGACCGCCCCCGACGATGAGAACCTGTGTCATTGGTACGTCCGTTCCTTACCACACGATGGGTTTAAACCCAGAGCTTTGGAGCCCGGTTCCAGTCCTCACTCTGGCGAAAGCATATTGTGCGCGTCGGGTGCAGAGGAGGTATGATCGAGGTGGATTCCGGGCTCGTTCTCTCGTTGATAACGGTCGCCGCGCTCGCGTATTTCATGGCGAGTCAAATGCCCCGCGTGGATCGCATGGAACGCAGCTATCGGAAGTTCCTCGCTCTGACAACGTTGGGAATCAGTTATATCATCCTCTGGACACTGTTGTTGACGATCCTCGCCGAATCAGGGACCGACAGTTCGGTCGCGCTCGCGCTCGGGATCGCCGTCGCGGCGTACGTGCTGTTTACATTGACATTATTGTGGGATGTGGCCGACGACTGGTTGCGCCTGTTCGCCGATCCGGAGTACAACACCTGGGTCGAGGTATCGATGGTGCTCGCAGTCGGGGTCTTGCTGTATCTGGTGTTCCTGCTGTCTCCCTGACTTTCGTGATCGGGAACGTTTAATAGCGCAGCCGGGTCACCTTAGGGTAAGGTATGAGTGCGCAGCAACGGATCGTCGATGTCGACAGGGATTTCATGTGGCGATACGCTGGGATCTCGGCCGCCTGGTTGTCACTGTTCACAGTGATTGCAATCCTCCTAGTCATCTTTTCGGACACAATGGACGGGCTCTTTTTCTAAGGGGCGAGCAGCACTTCGATTGCGGTCCGCGATCGGTTGATTCCAGTGCCCCCGTACCGAGGTCGACAATCACTCGTTAGGTATCGCTAAGGATCGCCTCATATCCGGCAAATATGGACGGTAGTGAAAATTAGAAATAATGAATTTGGTCGTTTTATGGTTCAGGTGCCGGAATTTTTCCTAACCTTGAAGTGTCCTAACTGAGAGTTCACCTGATTATGGCTCCACGCCATGCTAATAGTAAACACGTAACAAATGAAGAACGTAGGGACTTTCTTAAGGCGATCGGTGCGACCGGGGCCGTCGCTGCAGGGGGAGTGACGCTAGATGAAATTAATCGGCAATTGACGAGTTCGTCGGAGGAACTGGCCCCGGTGGGTCAAGCGATTAAATCAGATGTCTCTGGATCCATAAATGCCGAACTAATCACCAGACAGCAGCAAATAATGGTGGATGCTGTTAACGAATTACCACTGTCCCTAGAACGAGGGCTACCGTCGGCCAATGAAGGTCCTAGAACTGAATTTGAACGGATTTCTCAAGCGGGGTGGCCTGTATATGATCACCTCAATGAGATCGGATTTTTTGGTAGTGCATCGCAAAATCTGCCGGACTTTAATTTAGAAACGCTTGGGAACGGATTGGAAATATTTGTTTCATCCGATCAACTTGTAGATCTGATGAACTCATTTGAATTCGGTCAGGCCCGCGGGGTGGATTTATTGGCTACAGTTATCGGGAATGCAGAGGATTTGCAAAAATATCACTGGGTGGCAAACGAAGACTTCAAAGGACCTGATGGAGCTCTTGAAGAAGCATTTCCGAGTGCGCCGCAAGCCGCCGCTGGAGGGGTACTACTTTGGTTGGATGACATAGACTTGCACTTATATCAAAAAGCGGTCTTGATCACTGAAGAGATACATGCGGATGCAGTTTGGCATAGCGAATCAATGGCCACCGGATTTTTCTTGATGAGTGAGGCCGCAAAACAGATCGGTGAAGCTACAGGTGAGTTGACAGAAAATGAACTCGGTGCTTTGTTAACTACAAGTTTCGCTGTTCAAGCGATTTCTCAAGGAATTCTCCCGGAAGATGTGTATTGGATTACAGAAGAAATGCGAGCCAATAAGGTGACCAACTAATGACGGACAAAAAACAACCAGAATTCGACCAAATGGATAACACACGGGAACCAGAATTTAATTCCCTGTCTCACGAAGAATCGCTCAGATTACTAGCTGATCCTGACTCTCCTGTTGAAGCAGAGAATCGGATGAAGTTCGTTGACACTGGCCCCTCTGTCCAGCAATCAGAACATGTACTTGAAGAAGAAGCACCTGGGGAAGATGTCACTGACTGGATGTTACAAACTGACTCAATAAGTAAAGATTCGTGGCTACAATACAACAAAGGACTTGAGCAAACGGGGTATTCCCCGGCTGATCGGATTAATAAGGATAATGTGGAGGGTCTGAGCAGAGCATACGTCATTCCAACAGATGGCGGAGGAATGCAAACGAATCCTCTGATCGTTCCGGGGGATCCCCCGGTGATGTACTTCAACACGACTACCAGCAAAGTTAAGGCCGTTAACGCCCGGACTGGTGACCTCTTCTGGGAACATCAATACGATTACTCAGCCAGTAGAAGAACTGTAGCCGTATCTGGAAACAAAGTTTACGCAGCGACGAACGAGAGCGTCATGCTGGCCTACAATCGATACACCGGTGAGAAAGTCTGGGAAACGAATTACCTATGGGATGAAGACTTGCCGGAGGGAATGGGAGAGTATCCCCAAGTTCACTCCGGAACCTCTGCGGGGCCGATCGTATATGATGGCATGCTATTCACCGGGATGGTTTCCGGCGGCGTCCAATGGTCTGCGGTGACGGCGATGGATGCAGAATCAGGTGAAATTCAATGGCGTACTCCAAATGTGAACCCTGACGGATGGATCGGTGACGTTTGGGCTTATGGAAGTAGCAATTCATGGATGCCCCCGACCATTGATCCCCAGTCGAAAACCCTTCTATTTACAGTGGGTGACCCATCCTCGTTCTGGAAAACTACCCACCGTCCCGGTCCAAATAAACATTCAGTATCAATCAGGGCCTTCTCCTTTGATGGAGAAAACAAATGGAACCATCAACATCTTGCCCACGAGATGTGGGACTATGACTGCTGTTCTACCGTATCGGTTGTTGATGCAGTAGTCGATGGAGAAGAACGAAGGGTCGTTATTTCGGATGAAAAGTCCGGTTGGAGCGACGTTATTGACATCGAGACGGGTCGATTGATCCAACGAAGCGAACCACTTGGAATTCAGGAGCATAGACACGGTTCATGGCCTGATTCCGAGTATCTGAATTATGTTGAAATTGGGGAAGAAAATGCCGGTGTTAGCTTGCCTCATGCAACCGGGCTGGCGCAATGGCCTACTGATGCCTATAGTCCCAGAACGAATATGAGGTATATTGGAGTCCAAGAATGGGGCCAAGCACTCTATGCAGACGAAGAAAACTGGTTAGAAGGAGTCGAATATACTGACACGACACCCGCCAATCGAGCAGGAGGTTCCGCAGGATTTGCAGACTATGGACCAAGAACGGCGTGTGTTGCTATTGACGTAGATACTGGCGAGAAGGCCTGGGAATTCGAATATCCTGATGAAGGACCAACTTGGCCAGGTGGCCCAACTGCGACAGGTGGGGGAATCGTATTTGGTCCCGCGAAAGACGGGATGTTAATCGCGTTCGATGACGAAGATGGAGATGTACTGTGGAGCGATGATACTGGAGGCGGTCTTACTGCTTCTCCAGTCGTCTGGGACGATCCAGTCGAAAGCACACAATATGTAGCAATTGCATCGAACGATCGGATCGTGGCATACTCCTTAGAAACCTCGTAACTAACCAGTTTTTATTATTAGCGTCAATCCTCTCTTTTTTATCTCAGTTTTCTAGATAATGAATTCTCAGTCCCTAATATTGAGAATATGAGATTAATATATTAACCTCACCTATCAAGTTTCATTTGTAACCAGCCATGAGCCAACAACCAGCGGAACGAACCTTGGACGCTCGCCTCTTCGGGCGATCGGTCACCTTCGACTATTCGGAAACGTGGGTCGCCTGGGCCGTCTTCAGCCTCCGGATCATCATGGGCTGGGTCTTCCTCCAGGCCGGCCTCGAAAAACTCCTCGATAGCGGCATCGGTGGCGCCATCGACGATCCGTTGACGGGTGGGTGGGACGCCACGGGCTTTCTCGTCGGCGGGACGGCCAACAGCCCGTTTCACTGGATGTTCGACTGGATGGCCGGCCAGGCATGGATCGAGCCTCTCGTCGTCTGGGGGGAGATTCTGATCGGTGTCGCGTTGATCCTCGGTATTCTCGTCCGCTGGAGCGCCTTCTGGGGTGCGGTAATGATGTTGCTATTTTGGCTCGCTGCACTCCAAGGTGGCCTCATGGCAGGGCTCCCGGTCGAGCACGGCTACGTGGTCGATTACACGCTCGTCTACGCCTTCTTACTGTTCGGACTCGGCGCGGTCGGCGCGGGGCGTATCCTCGGACTCGATCGACGTATCGAATCCTGGGAGATCGTCGAGCGCAACCCGTGGCTGAAATACCTCCTCGGCTGAAGGGATACCCCATCACCCCATAGGAGGCTAAGCCGATTGATTTTAGGGTCGGGCCGGGGGAAGTTCGCACGTATGAGTTTCGCCTATCTCGCCGGATCCGGGGTGATGGTGCTCGTGTTGCTCTCGTTGGGGCTGTGGTTGCGCCGGTTTCGACGGCGGGATTCCCGCGATTTGCGCAGCTGGTTGTTGCGAGAGGCTGCGACAGACACTTCGACGTATGATCGCCTCGTCGGACTCATGTCAAACCCCTTGGCGTGGGCGATCAGTTTCATCGCCCTCGCACTTGCGACGGGTGGTATCATCGTCCTCTCTTTGGGTGAAGGAGCTCCGGCTTGGGCAGCGACGGCGACGGTCGGCCTTGCCGTAGCCGTTGCCGGCGGGTTCGTCGCCATCGGCGTGTACTGGATCGGTCGGAACCGAGGCTTCTCCACCGCTGGCTCCGTTGCGACGAGCGTCGGTACGCTCGGGGGCCTCATTACCCTCCTCATCGTCGGACTCCTGATCACCGGCTAAGGGCCAACAGCCTTTTACCGGCGAGCAGCATCCGCCTTGATATGGTTGTAGAGACCGTTGAGTGCGTTCCGCGTCGCTAAGAACTGGCAGATATTGTGTGACGAGGTGATGCGATGGTAGCCGAACTCGCAGCAGCACGTTTGTCAGCAATTGATACGGTTGCCGTTAAACCAGCCGAGACCTCTCTTGCGTCCGCGCCGATCAACGCGATCGATCGGCTGGTGATCGATTTCGAAGGGGTTGAGCACGTCCCGTCCCGAGAGACCCTTCGATCACTTACCGAGGCGTGTGAGGTCGTCCTTACCATCCCGATCCGGGCCGATGGGTTCGATCCACTCGGAGACAATCATCGGTATGAAGCGCTTCCCGATTCGATTCGACCGGCGTTCGTGGCCGGACATCCCGGATACTTATCGTCACGCGAATGCGATCGCGATATCGCCCCACGACTTCACGCCGCACTTGAGGGCGAACCGGATGCGTGGGTAGGAACCGAAGGGATCGAACGCCTCGCACTCGCTATCGATGCGATCCAGTACGAATTGCTCGCGAAACATACGGCCGAGACGGTGCGATCATTGCGGACGGTCGGGTTCGATACGCCGATCGCCGTCTATGCACCGACACTCGTCACCGATACCGACGGGGCTGCGCTTGACGCGTTTGGCGAGTACGTGGCGCGGCGCCGGCCGGTCGCTGCCGCGCTTCCAGAGGGGGCCCGGACCGATCGCCGGGCGCAAGGTCGAGCACGGGAGGTGCTCCTCCGAGCCATCGATGACTTTGCCATCGTTGGCGATCGATCCACGGTTGAAGCGCGGGTGGCCAGCTTACGAGAGGCCGGCGTGACGACGGTCGTCCACTACCTCCCTGAGCGACCCTGATCGGGGTTAGCCGTCGACGCGGGTGATGTGGTCGATCGGCCACTCGCTGAGGATTTCAACCCCATCGTCACGCACGACGACCATTTCCTCGACCCGGACGCCTTGCCGCTCGGCCGGCCGCTGTGTTTCGACGGCCATCGTCATGCCTTCCTCGATCTCGATCGGATACTCCGGGGAGAGCCCCCGCCAGATGAGGGGCTCCTCGTAGAGTTGCAACCCGAGCCCATGGGCCCAGTGATTGGTTGTCATCTGCCAATAGTCGTCGGCACCATACCAGTCCATGTGTTCCCCGTCGGCATCCGGGAACCCCTCCACGACCTCGTCGGTCGTCACGCCCGGTTCGATGCGCTCGAGGACGTCGTACAGATCGTCGACGGCCATTTGATGCGCCTCGCGTTGGGCCTCGGTCGGTTCGCCCACGGAGAAGGTCCGGTAATAACAGGACCGATAGCCGAGGTATCCGATATTGTAGAAGTCCGCATAGACGAGATCACCGGGACGGACGATCCGATCGGTCGTGTTTGCTTGATGTTTCGGCCAGGTGTTCGGGCCACTCGTGAGATAGCCACCTTGGACCATCGCGCCGTGGCGCCACAGTTCGCTGACCGCGTCGCCCCATATTTCGGCTTCGGTGGCGCCAGGTTCTGTGGCCTCCCGAATGCGCTGGAAGCCGGCCTCGCAAATCGCCGCGACTTGCCGGAGACAGGCGATCTCATCCTCAGTTTTGACCCGTCGAGCTGCGGCCATAGCCGCCTGGGCATCGCCGGCGCGCACCTCGAGATCTCGTCGTTCGAGCGCCTGCCGGAGGCGATCGTCCCCGATGTCCACCCCGAGGGTTGCGTCCTCGTAGCCATAATCCTCGAGGGCCTCTGCGACGGTCCCGGCCATCGTATCGATGAGAAAGCGACGGGCCCCATCGTGCCCACTCGCACGCGGGACGTTTCCAAGGCCCGGGCAGGCGTAGCGAATGTCCTCCAGCCAGGGACAGTTAAACCGCTGATTGCTGGCGTGATCGGCCGTATCCCAGTGCACGACCCGCCCATCGTCAAGCACCAACGAGTAGTGATCCGCTCCGCTTCCGCCCGTCATGGCCAGGCCGGTGACATAGCGCACATTCGGATCGTTGAGTAGCAACATGGCCTCGAGCCCGGTATCGCGCATCTGTTCGAGCGCTCGATCTTTGCGCTGTTCGCGGAGGCGGCGGACATCGATGCGTTCCTCCCAGTCAACAGCCATCGTCCCGCGGGTGCCCTCCATGAAATCCCGGTCGTGCATATTGTCGGCTTTGCCGAGGGCGGCCTTGTAACCTCGCGATATCAAATCCAAAGGGCGGGTCCTTTTTGGCCAGGGGTATCGGAAGATCGAGCACATGTACAAACACGTCGCCTTGCTGGTCCGCAAGGACGGCCTGAGCCACGACGAGTTCAGGACGTACTGGGAAACCCAGCATACCCCACTCGCCCGGGATATCGAGGGTGTCGTCCGCTATCACACGGTGTACCCGGTGGATCCGGGAAGCGCCGAATTCGACGGGATAGCGGAACTGTATTTCGAGACGTTGGAGGAGCTGCATGCCGCCCTTGGCAGCCCCGGCTCGCGGGATTACGATCCGGACAAGGAGGTCGCCGCGAAAGCCCGAACGGACGTCGATAACTTCCTCGCCGTCGAAAAGCGGCCGCGATTCATCGGGGAAGAACGCATCTGGAAAAACGAGGTGTCAACGACGGACGGCCTTTACAAGCACTCGGCCTTTCTCGTGCGAAAGGACGGAATGAGCCACGAGGCGTTTCGTGAGTACTGGGAAGCACAGCACTCACCCCTCGCAGCCGAGATCGAAGGCGTGGTCCGCTATCACACGGTGTATCCGGCCGAGCCGGAACACGCTGAGTTCGACGGGGTCGCTGAACTGTATTTTGAGACCCTCGATGAACTCCATGACGCACTCGGCAGCCCCGGCTCGCGGGATTACGATCCGGACAAGGAGGTCGCCGCGAAAGCCCGAACGGACGTCGATAACTTCCTCGCCGTCGAAAAGCGGCCGCGATTCATCGGGGAAGAAGTCGTCCAAAAGAATTCCATCGAGGACGATCCTCACTACAAATGAGTGACTACGAGACCCAGGTTCGCGAAGCGTTTCCTGAGATCGACGATATCACTGACGCGACCCTCCGGGAACAGGTCGTCACGGCCTGGACGCTCGGCCTCGAACGTGGAGGCTGGCAGGACATTGCGGACATACCCTACGCGTGGAATATCGAGGAAGTCTCGACGGCCGAGCATATCCGTGGTGTCACCGAAATCGCCCTCGACATCGTCGATCGCCAACGGACGATACACGACGCAAAACCGGACCAAGATGTCGTCGTGACGGCGTGCTTGCTTCACGATGTCGGAAAATGCTACGAGTACGTCGCCTACGTTGCCGACGAGTTAGTCGATCCTGATCCGACCTATGCGGGTGACACGATTCCCCACTCGTTGTCGAGTTACGCGTTGGCGCATGAGGTTGGGTGTCCTATTGCGGTCAAACGGGCGATTCCTCATGTCATTGGGGAGATACCCGACCGAAGCCTCGAGGCCGAAATCGTCATAGAGGCGAACGCCGCATCGTCGAACGCAATCACCGAGGCCACGATGGGGATCACGCTCTCAGAATGGATCGATGAGTACTCAACGGCGAAGTGAACGACAACGCGGGGAACAACAGGACAGCCTCGAAACGACAAACCGTTAAACCGTGAATTTCTAGGTGAATGTTGTACATACGATGAAACGAGATATCGCACAGCTGGATCGTCGGTCGTTTGTGATTGGAGCGACTCTCGCGTCAGTCGGGTTGGCCGGCTGTCTCGGGGGCGGCGGTGACGGCGATAGCGGAGATAATGGCAACGGCGACAATGGCGACTTCATCGACGACGAGCCAGATTATGGCGATTGGTTCTCGAACACGGGGAACTACGAGGGAACCTACGACTATACCGATCAGGATTCCGTAACCGTCGAAGTCGGGACCGGCTCCCAGGGGTATCAATTCGAGCCCGCCGCGATTGCCATCTCGACCGGGACGACCGTCACATGGGAGTGGACCGGTAGTGGTGGTGGTCACAACGTCGTTCCCGAAGAGGGACCGGCAGGCTTCGAGCACCAAGACATCGTTTCCGAAAGCGGATATACCTACGACTACGAGTTCACGAGCGAAGATGCCGGGACGACGACGTACAAGTGTGTGCCCCATGAAGGACAGGGAATGAAAGGCGCCGTCCACGTCGTCGAGTAAGGGTCCGTTAGAATTCGAGGGGATCCAATCCAGCCTCGTCCCGCAAAATTGACACGTATTCCTTGATCCCGGCCTCGAGGTCGTAGGCCGGTTCATACCCGAGTTCGCGAGTCGCAGCGCTCATCTCCAACGCCTGCGTCCAGGGCAATTCGCCCTCATCGCTCACCTCGAGGTCGGCTTCGGGGAGGATCGATCGCACCGTGTTAGCCGCTTCACGAATCGTCGCCAATTCGCCCCTGACGTTGTAAACCGATTGTGTGCGTTCGCTGGCGGGTGTTTCCATGGCGAGGCGAAACGCGAGGGCGATATCTTTGACATATTGCCAATCGATGGTCTGATCACCGTATTGAACGCTGAATGCCTCCCCAAGAGCTGGTTTCTCGATAATGTTCGCGAGGAAGGCTGATCCACCTGTTTCGCGATACGGACCGTATGCGACTGTCGGCCGAAGGCCGACGAGATCAAGCTCGTAATCCTCCTCGTAAACGGAGGCTTGGATTTCATTATAGACCTTCGTTGCGCCATATAGGGTTTCTGGATAGACGAGGTCGTCCTCGGTGACCCAGTCTCCGTCATAGTTGTGTGGTGGGGCGTAGACGGCCGCGCTCGAGGCCCACGCGACGCGTTCAACCTGATCATCGAGCGCACGAGCGGCTTCAAACGCGTTGGTCGTCCCTTCGATATTGACCTCGACTGCAGCGCGGGGGTTTTCCCTGGCAGTCGTGGTCAAGAGAGCCGCAAGGTGCACGATATAGCTCGCGTCAGTGTGCTTTACGGCTCGAATGAGGGCGCTCGCATCCGTGACATCACCCTGAATGACCTCGGTTGTATCGGCCACACCGAGCTTTTCGAGAATTCCGGTGTCAGTCGAATAGTCGTACGCGACGACGTCATAGCCAGCATCGATCAACTCGGCGACCGTATACGACCCGATGAAGCCGGTCCCACCGGTGACGAGAACGGTATCGTTGCCCATAGCTATCCTACCGGCCATCGGCCCATTAAGCGCGCCGATTCGCTTGACGCCTCACTCGTGGAGGCCGCCAACCGAGCGGTAAAACGACGATTGTAAATGCGCACTTGCCTCGGTGTCGGGATCAATCTCGACAACCACGACGCTTGGGCGATCAGTACTGAGCGCATTCGAATAGGCGTCGTTGAGGTCCTTTGGGTCGGTTACCCGGGTAGCATCAGCCCCGAGGGCACTCGAAACCGCCGCGAGGTCCGTTCCATGGAAGTCTACGCCGGGGATCTCCGGATCGATTTCTCGAACCATTCCGAGGGAGCGATCATCGAGAACCACGAAAGTTGGCGCGACGCCGTATTCGCGAGCGGTTTCCACGGCCGTCATCGTCATCGTGAAGCCGCCATCGCCGGCGACGGCGACCGCGGAGCGACCGTGGAGCGCGAGCGAGACTGCCGCGGGTGGTGCCCATCCCATCCCGGCGACGCCACCGCTGCCGAAGTACGTGCCGACCGCGTCGGTCTGGAGATGGTGCATGAGCCAGAATCGATTGTTCCCCGAATCGGCGAGCACGACGGTGTCCGAATCGAGGGCGGACTGGAGCTCGGCGATGGCCCGTTGGGGTTGAATCGGCGTCCCCTCGGCCGTTCGTCCGGGGCGATCGAACGCGGCCTGTCGAGCTTCCCCGGCCCGATCTCGAGCCCAGCCCGTTCCAGCATCCGCAGGAATTTCCTCGGCAAGGGCACTCAAGGCCGGGGCTGCGTCCCCGATCAACGAGACGTCGGTGGGGTACACCCACCCAGCGTTACGCGGGTCGATATCGATCTGACAAATCGTTTGTTCATCGGGGCGAATGAACGATGGCGCCAGCCAATTCGCATCCATCGGGTTCAACCTGGCCCCGACGACCAACAACGCGTCAGCCTCGCTCACGACCTGATTCGCCGCCTCATGCCCGTACGAGCCGATGACACCCGCCGCATTGGGGTGGGTTTCCGGGATCGTCGATTTCCCGAGATACGTCGTGACGACCGCCGCATCGAGAGTGGTCGCGACCGTCTGGAGTTCCGCATACGCCTCGGATTGATGGACGCCGTTGCCGGCGATGATGACGGGTCGGTCCGCCTCAGAGAGCGCAGATGTTGTGGCCCGGACCGCCTCGTCGATCGGCCGGGAAGTTCCGATCTCCGGCCGCTCAGAATCTTCCCACGTCGGCGGATGTGGATCCTCGGGAACCGCTTCGGAGACGGCGACGCCGTCGAGGACGACGGCGGTCGGGCCGGGACGGCCAGCTTTGGCCTGTTTGAATGCCAGTTGCACGGCGGTAATCGTCTCACCGGGGCGGCGGGGCGTCCAGACCTCTTTCGTGACGGCCTCAAGCATGGCGGGGGCGTCCACGCCGCCATAGGTCCCCATGGCCTGCTGATACGGGGCGAGGGGAGCGAATTCGCCGCGTTCGCTGCCTTCGGTGATCGCCACCAGCGGAGAGGAACCCAGTCGAGCCTCCATCAGACCCATCGCGCCGAGGCTGGCGATCCACGGTCCTTGCCCCATGACGACACCTGGACCCGATCCAACCCGACCAGCCGCCTCCGCCATGACGGCGGCTTGGCGCTCATCACGCGGACGAACCACGTCGATATCGCTCTCGGCCAGGGCTTCGAATACCTCGATGACGCGACCGCCTGGATAACCGAAGACGCGTTCGACACCATTCGCCTCGAGGAGCGAGACGATTCGTTCGGCGGTCGTGCTCATGGGTGGTCCAC